>CAZFBS010000030.1:0-37703 GCA_964517265.1 uncultured Rhodospirillaceae bacterium
CTCGCTCCGCCACAGCGAGTCAGACAGCAGCGACTTTGTCAACGGGCTGCTAAGTCCCGGCGCGGCCGTAGTGGTCGCTGAAGCGGACGATGTCGTCCTCGCCGAGGTAGCCGCCGGACTGCACCTCGATCAGGCAGAGCGGCATCTTGCCGGGGTTCTCCAGGCAATGGTTGACGTTGTGGGGGATGTAGGTCGACTGATCCTCGGTCAGGAAAAAGGTTTCGTTGCCTTTCGTCACCCGGGCGGTGCCGGAGACCACCACCCAGTGCTCGGCGCGATGAAAATGCATTTGGGTGCTGAGCTTGTGGCCGGGATGGACGACGATCTGCTTGACCTTGAAGCGCGGCCCCGAGTCGATCAGCTGGTACCAGCCCCATGGCCGGTTGACCCGCGTATGGATATAGTGTTCGGTACGCCCCGCTTTCTCGATCTGCTCGACGATCTTCTTCACGTCCTGATCGCGATCCTTCGGCACCACCAGCACCACATCACCGGTGGCAACGACGACCAGATCGCGAACGCCGATCACCGCAATCAGGTTGCCGTCGCCGCGAATGTAGGAGTTGTGCACATCGCGGGTAATGACGTCGCCCGCGGTAACGTTGCCGTCGCTGTCATGCGCGCCGATCTCCCACAGCGCCGACCACGAGCCGACGTCGCTCCAGCCGAGGTCGGCCGGAACGATGACGCCCCTGTCGGTTTGTTCCATCAGTGCATAGTCGATCGAGATCGACTCGGCGGCGGCGAATGGCTTCTTGGCCAAGCGGAGGAAGTCGAGATCGGTGACGGCTTCGGCGAGCGCCCGCCGGCAGCAATCCAGCATGTCCGGCTTCAAGCGCGCCAACTCCTCCAGGTATCCTCGCACCGGGAAGAGGAACATGCCGCTGTTCCAGGCATAGGTACCGCTGGCGAGGTAGTCCTGCGCGGTTGCCTGATCCGGTTTTTCGACGAACCGGGCGATGTGGTAGCAGCCGGCGATATCCTCCATCTCGTCGCTGCGGCAGATGTAGCCGTAGCCGGTGTCGGGTCGGCTGGGCGCGATCCCGAAGGTGACCATCGCGCCTCTCTCGGCGGCGGCGACTGCCGTGTCGATCGCTGCGCGAAAGGCCTCCATCTTCTCGATGACGTGATCGGAGGGCAGCACCAGCATCAAGGCATTCGGATCATGCTCATGCAACAGCAGCGCAGCGACGGTGATCGCCGGCGCGGTGTTGCGCGCTGCCGGCTCCAGCATGATCGCCCGCGGCGAGACGCCGATGGCGCGCATCTGCTCGGCGATCATGAACCGGTGCTCCTCGTTGCAGACGATCGTCGGTGGCGCGAATCCCTTGCCGACCACCCGCGTGACGGTCTCCTGCAGCATCGTGTTGTTCGAGACCAGCGGCAGCAGTTGCTTCGGCCTCAGCGCTCGCGACATCGGCCACAGCCGGGTACCTGCACCGCCGGAAAGAATAACCGGATGAACCATCATCTGCACCGCTGTCCTTCCTCTGTGGAATCGCTCACAGGTGCCGCGGCGCATTCAGACCATACGCGGAACGCGGCAAGTCATCTTCTGTTTCGCCCGTATATTGCGCCTATGCGCTTAACTGACTCAACCAAAGAATGTATGCGCGAGGAAGAATCAGAGATCGAAGTTGCGGCTGACGTAATCGGCGAGCAGCGCAATGCACTCCTCGACCGAGTTCTTCGTGGTGTCGATGCGCAACTCGGCGAACACCGGCGGCTCGTAGGGTGCCGAGACACCCGTGAAATCGGCGATCTCGCCGCGCCGGGCTCGAGCATAAAGCCCCTTGGGATCCCGTTTCTCGCATTCAGCGAGATCGGCATCGATGAACACTTCATGGAATAAATCCGGAGCGAGCGAGCGGACCCTGTCGCGATCCGAGCGGTAGGGCGAAATGAACGACGTGATCACAAGGAAGCCGGCGCTCGCAAACAGGTTCGCGGCATGGCCGACCCGCCGAATGTTCTCAACTCGATCCTCCGGCGAGAAGCCGAGGTCGGAGCACAGTCCGTGGCGGACGTTGTCGCCATCGAGCACGTAGACCTGATAGCCCTTGCGGAACAGATATTGCTCCAGCGAGAATGCCAGCGTTGACTTGCCGGAGCCGGACAGCCCCGTCATCCACAAAACCCCGCTCTTGTGACCGTTGGCGCGCCACCGCTCCTCTGTCGGCATCCGATGCTCGACACGAAAGATGTTGGTGGCCTTCTGCTCCTGCGCCGGCCGCTGGTCGGCGTATCCATCCATGCTGATCAGGCCGCCGGCGACGATGTCGTAATCCTCGATGAGAACGAACCGGCCCATGAACATGTTCGTCTCGAACGGATCGACAGCCATCATGCCGCGCGAGCGCAGGACCACTTCCGCAACCGAATTCCGCTCGACCGTGTCGGCGGCCGCGGTGCCGAGATCGGCGACATCGATGACCCGCTCGATGCTCTGGACCTCGACCAGATGCTCGGCGGTGTTCAGCTTCAGCTTGTAGCGGTTTCCGGGCTTCAGTGGCTTGTGGCCGAGCCAGAACAGACGGCCGCGAAAGACGTTGGTGAGCATCGGCGGATGGAACACCTGGCTCGCCACTTGGCCGCGCTCGATGAACAACTGCTCATCGAGCGTAATTCCAATCGATTGGCCGGCATGAACCGCGAGCAGCGGTTCGGGCGTGTTCCAGCTCTCGATGGAGGTAACGCGCGCAGTCTTGTTGGACGGCGAAAACAGCAAGATGTCTCCCCGGCGCAGGTGGCCGCTCTCGATCCGGCCGGCGAGGATCCGCCGCTGGTCGAACTTGTAGACGTCCTGGATCGGAAAGCGCAAAGGCAGCTCGACGGGCGCCACCGGCGGCTGGAACTGATCCAGCGAGTCGGCAAGGGTAGGACCCTGGTACCATGGCATTTTTTGGGACGAATAAACGATGTTGTCGCCCTCGCGCGCCGACACCGGCACGATCACGGTGTGCTGCAAATCCACCCCGAGATCCGCCAGATAGTGCCGGATCTCCGTCGACACCTCCTGGAAGCGTGCTTCCGAGCGCTCGACCAGATCCATCTTGTTGATCGCCACCAGCACCTGTTGGATGCCGAGCAGATGCAAAAGGTAGGCGTGCCGTCGGGTCTGTTCCTGAACGCCCTCGTCGGCATCGACCACCACCACCGCGGCATCGGCCTGGGCGGCGCCACTGACCATGTTCTTGATGAATTCGCGATGGCCGGGCGCGTCGATCAGAACGTACTCCCGCCGTGCCGTGCGGAAGTGAATGTATGAGACGTCGATCGTAATGCCCTGGTCGCGCTCGGCTTTCAGCGCATCCATCAGGAACGCCCACTCGAACGGCATTCCGCGGCGCTGGCACATCGCCTTGATCGCCTCGATCTTGCCTTCCGGCAGCGACCCGGTGTCATGGAACAGGCGGCCGATTACGCTGGATTTGCCGTGGTCGACGTGGCCGACCATGACGATTTTCAAAGGTGGCCGAGTCTGGACCGGGAGGTCCCGCGTCAAAGTGAGATCATTCATGCTTACATGTATCCGGATGCGCGCAGCCGCTCGAACGCATCTTCGCTCTCGTGATCCATGGCTCGGCCCGAGCGTTCCGCGACCTTGGTTAGCTTCAATTCCTCGATGACCTCGTCGATGGTCGACGCCGTGCTATCGACCGGAAAGGTGATGTCCTCGTCGCCGAGCGAGCGATAGCGCTTGCCGTTCTTGGCGAAGTAGAGATCGACGAGGGGGATCCCTTCGCGCTTGGTATAGCGCCAGATATCGATTTCGGTCCAATGCAAGATCGGATGAATGCGCAGATGCGTGCCCGGCGCGAAGTCGGTCTTGAACTGATCCCAGAACTCCGGCGGCTGATCCCGATAGTCCCATTTGTTCTCTTCGCCGCGGGGACTGAACACCCGCTCCTTCGCCCGTGTGCCCTCTTCGTCGCGACGAATGCCGGCGATGATGCCGGTAAAGCCCTTGGCTTCGATCATTGCCCGCAACCCCGCGGTCTTACGCGCGGCGGAGCGCGCGGCCGGCGGCAGCGAGGGGTCCATCTCCTCAACGGGAGGGCAACTGCCGACCGTCAGATCGAGGTCCCATTCGCGCGCATAACGTTCGCGAAAGGCATACATTTCCTTGAACTTCTTGCCGGTATCGATGTGCAGGACGGGAAACGGCACATAGCCGAAGAAGGCCTTCTTGGTCATCCAGACCAGTGCGTTGGAGTCCTTGCCGAGCGACCACAACAGGGTGATGTTGTGGATTTTGTTGAAGGCCTCGCGCAGAATGTAGATGGTCCTGCTTTCGAGGACGTCGAGATGATCCATGTTCGGTTCCGGAAAAGCTGCAACGATGGAATACGCAATCGTATAGTGGATAAAATAGGTCTTTAACAGACCGGATTAGCAAATTCCAGGGCAGCCACAGCGCAGCCGCACTTCCCTTCGATGACGTGTTCTGTGGCTGCTCGAAACGATCAGCTCTTTGCGGACGCCTCCCGCCGAGGCGGGAGGCCGGATCCGGAGCAGTCGGCCTGCGTTCACCTTGACCCGAGACAGGCTCGCAGGATGGGGGTCGGCAGGATCAGATGACCGGCCGGATCAGCTGCGGGTTCTGCACCGGCGGCTTGGCCGAGTAGTCGTAGAAACCCTTGCCGGTCTTGCGACCGAGGTAGCCGAGCTGGACGAGGCGGGTCAAAGTGTGCGGCGGGGCGTGATGCTCGTGACGCACATCGAGGAAGATGTTGAGCGACATCGCCTCGACGACGTCGAGACCGATATAATCCGCAAGCTCGAAGGGACCCATCGGATGGGCAGCGCCCGCTTTCATCGCATGATCGATGTCCTCGATCGTGCCGGTGCCGCGCTCCAGCATGCGAATGGCGTTCAGCATATAGGGCAGCAGCAGGCGGTTGACGATGAACCCGGTGGTGTCCTGGACCTGGACCGGGTCCTTGCCGATATCCCTGCAGAAGGTGTCAAGAGCGGCCAGCGTCTCGTCGGACGTCTCGAAGGCATGAATGATTTCTACCAGCTTCATCACCGTCGCCGGATTGAAGAAGTGCAGCCCCGCGACGCGAGCGCGCGCCTTGCAGACGGCCATCATGGACGTCACGGACAGGGTCGAGGTATTGGTGGTGAGCAGCGTCGTCTCCGGGCAGATGCTCTCCAGCCGCTGGAATAGCTGCTTTTTCTTGGCAAGGTCTTCGATGATCGACTCGATCACGAGCTCGCAATCGGCGACGTCGTCATCGTTGCTGGTAAAGGTCATCCGGCCGAGGATCGCGTCCCGCTCGGTGGCGTCCATCTTGCCGCGCTCGACAATCCGCCCAAGACCTTTTTCCATCGTCGATTGCGCCTTGTCCACCGGGCCGGGAGTCGCCTTGACTGCCACGACTTGCTTTCCGGACTGCGCGCAGACCTGGGCAATGCCCAGCCCCATGGTGCCTGTTCCGATGATCCCGACTTTGGTGATTGCCATGATCCCTCTCTCTCCCCTTGCGAGCGCCGAACGGATGAAAGGCCGTTCCGCACCGGCACCCTTCCGGCCTTCTTGGTTGCTGACCTGCGGAAAAATGATCTGATCGTGAATGATCCTTTAATGACCCCTTGTCGTTTAGCCTTTTTTGCCGCGGAAAGAAAGGGGACCCTTCGCGCCCGCAAACGAGAGACCTGCCGCATTTCTTTCGCTACGACCTTGCAAATCTCTTCCCGCGTGCGGCACCACAGCCAATGCGGAGTGGCGCGCCGCACCATTCCGCCTCGGCAAAATATCTGCAGCCATGCTTTTGCAGCCTGACATCTCGCGGCCCTTCCTTTTCTGCATTTTCGTAATACCTTAATAGCAAGCAGCCGCAACCATGGCGGTTTCCGTTTCTGACCGGGTACGCGCAGAGGGCGATGGTTCGGTGCATCCCCGTCATTGCATTGCAGCAATGATTTGCGCTACGTTTACAGGTGGGAAGGATTGTCAAGGAACATGAAGGCGCACGCCATGAACGAGAGTTCGAGACCTGAAGCGCCGCTCTCGCTTGAGCGGACGCCGGTCACCATCAAGAAATATGCCAACCGCCGTCTCTACAACACCTCGACGAGCAGTTATGTGACGCTGGAAAATCTCGCGACAATGGTCAAGGCTGGGGCGGACTTCGTGGTTTACGATGCCAAGACGGGTGAGGACATCACACGTTCCGTCCTCACCCACATCATTGTTGAGGAAGAAGCGAAAGGGCAGAAGCTGCTGCCGGTCAGCTTCCTGCGCCATTTGATCAGCTTCTACGGCGACAGCCTGCAGATCCTCATCCCGCGCTATCTTGAGCACACGATGCAGGCGTTCGCACGCAACCAGGAACAGATGCGGGACTATGTGCGGGACGCGATCGACGGGCTGATGCCGTTCAATCAGTTCGAGGAGATGAGCAAACAAAACATGGCAATTTTTGAGACTGCCATGAAAATGTTCAGTCCGTTCTACAGCGAAGACGACAGCTTTAAGAAATCTAAAGAAGAAAGTCAGGCCGCTATCCATAACGAACAAATCGACGACCTGCGATGCCGCATCAACAAGATGCAGCAGCAGTTGGATGCGCTCGCGGGCCGAAGCCCCGAGTAGGCGGGTTTGAGGGGGGCTTGTCGCAGTTTTTTGGCTCTGGGCGGGCTGACCAAAAGGGTGCTTGCGCATCGCGCAGCGGGAATCGTGGCGATCGCCCGTTGGAAAGACGCTATTATGGACGGCAGTGTCTGCCATTCCTGTTATGATTCGCTAGTTCTGCCGAAAGTCTCTCTATGGTTTCGTGAAAAAACTGGTATACTTATTTACCGCGCCTTACATCGGTGACCGCACCGACAGGATCAGCAATTGCTGGTACGAACGGTCGCGAAAGGCGATAGTCGGTAAACAAAAACAAATCGGTAGAGCCTTTGGGCTTTAACCCCAAAGGGAGGGAGTTATGTCTATTACCATTCCGTGAGTGGCCCAAGGGTGCGAAGGGAATGGACTGTATTGGGAGATCCATAAAATGGTGCCACTCGACAGCAGCGAACTGGACGAAAAAACAGTGCTTGATGAAAAAACCACGGTGCGCGCGACGGACGTTGATCGGTTTGTCGGTATGCGCATCCGCGAACGCAGGGTTATGCTGGGATTGAGCCAGCAACAGATGGCCGATATGATCGGGGTGACGTATCAACAGGCGCACAAGTATGAGCGCGGCATCAACCGGATCTCGGCCGGCCGGCTTTACGAAATTGCCCAGGTCTTGAGCGTGCCCGTCAGTTTCTTTTTCGAAGGTGTCGACGGAACTGGGGATGAAGAACCCTCGCTGCGTCAGCGCATGTGTCTGGAACTGGCGCGTAACTTCACCCAGATTCCGAGCGAGCGTCACCGCGAGGCGCTGAGCCAACTGGCGCGGGCTTTAGCGACGAAGTAGAACGAAGCATGGGATTGCCGGCGGCCTGACGAATGCCGTTGCGCATGCGAACAATGCATGAGCGCTGCCGGTAATTTATTCTTTTGTGGGCGTCGACGAGCCGCGGATAAGGGTCTGTTCAGCCGGGACAAGCCGACTCAGAGCCCAGGTAGCCGCCTCGCGAACCAGAGGCGAAGCGTCTTCAACTCTTGCATTTGCCACAGCAGCGAGTTGCGCATCTCTGGGGCCGCCGTTCGTCATGGAATTTCCGATTGCGATCAGGACGTTTCTCACGAACCGATCACGGCCTGTTCGTTTGACCGGCGAGCCGGTGGTCAAGGCGCGGAATTCGGTGTCGTCCAAAGCGGCAAGTACCGTCAGCTGGGGTGACGCCATCTGCGGGCGCGGCAGAAGATCTGCATGTTCGGTGGTGTGCGCAAACTTCGTCCACGGGCAGGCGGCGAGACAATCGTCGCACCCGTAGACACGATTGCCGATCAAGGCCCGCAGGTCGTCGTCGATCCGACCCTTGTGCTCGATCGTGAGGTAAGAGATGCAGCGCCGGGCATCAATCCGATAGGGTTCCGTCAGAGCGCCGGTCGGGCAGGCATGAAGGCACCGATCGCAGCGGCCGCAATGATCGACCTCCGGTGGGTCGGGTGAAATCCGCAGTGTTGTTAGCAATTCGCCAAGAAACAGCCAGGACCCGAACCGGCGTGAAACGAGATTGGTATGCTTGCCGATCCAGCCAAGGCCCGCGCGCATGGCCGCCGGCTTCTCCATCAACGGCGCGGTATCGACAAATGCCCTCACTTCGCACCGATAGCTCGTTGCCAGCCAACGGCCGAATGTCTTCAGGCGCGCCTTGATGACCTTGTGGTAGTCCCGGCCCTGCGCATAGACGCTGATCGCAGCCCGCTCTCGGTGGCGGAGCTGGATCTTGGGGTCCTCCGCCGGACCATAGTTAAGGCCGAGGGCGATCAGGCTGCGCGCCTCGGGCCACAGAGCACGCGGATCGGCTCGTTTGGAAACCGTTTCCGCCATCCATTCCATATCACCGTGCCGTCCCTCGGCAAGATACGCTTCCAGGTTGACACGGTCCTGCTCAATCCCTGCGGCGTCGGCAAATCCGAGGGCATCGAAGCCCAGTTCGATCGCCTTCGCGCGGATATCCTCCTTGACCCGGATCCGGAAAGCAGGGTCCTCGGCGGTCAGTGTAACGACCCCATTTGCCGATCCCGCTGCGTGGTCATGCCTGAGGCCGGCGCGCGGACGGAGCGACGGGCGCCGCTCAGAGAACGTCCGCCGGATGCTTATGGACGAGCCGGGTGATTTCGTCGACCCGGTCGTTCTCGACGGCGAACACGAGCATGACCTTGCCCTTATTCAGGTCATCCATGTGCGCCTTCACCTTGGGGCTCGGTGGATTGGTAGCATAAATGCTGCTCATCAACGCCGTGTCGGGGGCGCCTGCAATCATTGCCTCTTCCATCGGCGTCGGCTCCTGCAGCCCGGCCGCCCGCAGCGCAGCGTGATCGCCGCTCAGCACATGCAGATGAGTGCTGTCGACTCCTGCCGCAGTCAGCTCGTCATAAAGCCCCTTGGCGTGTGCGGCGTCCGCCGTCAAGACGTGCATCCGTTTCATAGCGTCCCTCCTTCAGTGCCCGTGTTCGTGGCCGTTAGGTCATCCTGAAGGATCCTACCGCCCCGAACATCTCGCGACCCGCCATCATTTCGATGGCATCTATTGGCTGCATTCACCTAGGATCTTAGCATAAATGCGCCCGCTCCGCATCCATCCCGGCTTGGGACGTGGTGGCCAAGCGGTTGGCTCATTCCCCATCGGCCGGCAGTGCCTCCACATCGCCTGCCGCCTGTGCAGCTTTGAATGCACTGACGAACGCGGCGAAACGGCCGGCCTCGATTGCCGTCCGCATCCCCGCCATCAGCTCCAGGTAATACGTCAGGTTGTGGGTCGTGAGGAGGATTGCGGCGAGGATCTCCTTGGCCCGAGCGAGATGATTGAGATAGGCACGTGAGTAGTGCCGGCAGGCGGGACAGCGGCAATCCGCATCGAGAGGGCGGGGATCGTCGGCATGCCGAGCGTTTTCGATGCTGATCGGCCCACAGCGGGTCCATGCTTGGCCCGTGCGTCCCGAGCGCGTCGGCAGCACGCAATCGAACATGTCGACTCCGCGCGCGACCGCGCCGACCAGGTCATCGGGCTTGCCGACCCCCATCAGGTAGCGCGGCCGGTTGGACGGAAGCAGCGGTGTGGTTGCTTCCGTCACCGCAAACGTCCTCTGCTGACCTTCACCGATGGCGAGCCCGCCGATGGCGTAGCCGTCAAAGCCGATGTCGAGCAGAGCCGCCGCCGACTCGGCCCTGAGATCAAGGTAAACACCACCCTGAACGATGCCGAACAGCCCGTAGCCCGGCCGGTCGACGAACGCCAGCCGACATCGCTCGGCCCAGCGCATCGACCGCCGCATCGAGAGCGCCGCCGCGTCTTTCTCGATCGGAAAGGCGGTGCATTCGTCGAGGACCATGCTGATATCCGCATCGAGCCGGCGCTGAATGTCGATTGCCGTGCGCGGCGTCAGGTGGTGCGGGCTGCCGTCAATGTGGGAGCGGAATACCACTCCTTCCTCGCTGATGGTGCGCCGCGACGCCAACGACATCACCTGAAAGCCGCCGGAGTCGGTCAAAATCGGCCCGGGCCAGTTCATGAACGCGTGGAGCCCGCCGAGGCGCTCGATCCGTTCGGCACCCGGTCGCAACATCAGGTGATAGGTGTTGGCGAGAATGATCTCCGCACCGGCCTCCGCAACCATCTTTGGCGTCATCGCCTTGACCGCCGCGGCGGTGCCGACCGGCATGAACGCCGGGGTCTCGAGCGCGCCGTGTGCGGTATGCAACCGGCCGCGCCGCGCCGCGCCGTCCGTCGCGAGCAGATCGAAGCCGACGCTCATCCGCTTTCGCCTCCATGCAGCAGGCAGCAATCGCCGTAGGAATAGAACCGGTAGCCGGCGGCGAGAGCGTGAGCGTAAGCCTGCTTCATTTTCTCAATGCCTGCGAATGCGCAGACCAGCATGAACAGGCTCGAGCAGGGCAGGTGGAAATTGGTCATCAACATATCGGCCGCGCGAAAGCGAAACCCGGGGGTGATGAAGAGAGCGGTCTCGCCGGCGAACGGCTCGACAGTGCCGGTTGCCGCGGCGGTTTCGATCAGCCGCAGCGCCGTCGTTCCCACCGCGATCACGCGGCCGCCCTCGCTGCGGGTCCGCCGGATCGCCGCCGCCGCGGCCGGGCCGATTTCGCCCCACTCCGCATGCATGACGTGATCTTCGACCTTTTCTACCTTGATCGGGGAGAACGTGCCCGCACCGACATGAAGGGTGACGATGGTTCGCCGTATTCCGGCGGCATCGAGCCGCGCGAGCAGCGATTTCGTGAAATGGAGGCCTGCGGTCGGCGCCGCGATCGCTCCCGGCCGGGCGGCAAAGACAGTCTGATAATCGGCGCCGTCGCGGGCGTCGGGACCATTGCGCTTGATGTAAGGCGGCAGCGGCGGGCTCCCGTACTGCTCCAGCGCCGCCAGCAGCGCCGCGCCGCTCAACTCGAACGCCAGTTCGACGTCTCCGGTCGGGTGCTTGGCTGCGACGACGGCGGAAAACTCCTCCCCGAATCGGATTCGCTGACCCGGTTTCAGCCGCCGTGCCCGCCGTGCCAGCGCCTGCCAGCGTCCTGGCGTGATTTCCTTGATGAGGGTGACCTCGATTGGCACGTCGTCGCGGTGCCCGAACAGGCGTGTGGGAATGACCTTGGTATCGTTGAATACCAGAAGATCATCCGCCCGCAACAGCTTTGGCAGCTCGCTCACCACATGGTTCCGCAGATCGGCCCCGACCTCCAGTAAGCGTGCGCTGTCGCGCGGCACGGCCGGCCGCTGCGCGATCGCCTCCGGGGGTAGGACAAAATCGAATTCCGCGACCTTCATCGGTAAACTATGTTCCCCCCGCCATCCTGACTCACCCCCTCCTCCCTTTTTTCGAGCCTTGACGGCGTCTTTCATCAAAGCTCAAGATTGCTGATCCTGCACCGGCCGCAACGAGCGGAGGACACTCATGCATGTAACCCTGGTCGAGATTGCCGTTTGCGCCGGCAGGGAACGGGACTTCATCGTGGCAACCCGCGCGAACCACGAAGATTCGGTTCGCGAAGCCGGCAATCTGCGCTTTGACGTGCTCCAGGATCCTAACAAATCCACCCGGTTCCTTCTTTACGAGGCTTACCGGACCGAGGCCGATGCCCTCGCGCACAAGACCACCGCCCACTACCTGACTTGGCGCGATGCGGTCGCCGAGATGATGGCGACGCCACGTCAGGGGCATGTCTACCACGTCATCTGTCCGCAGGCATAAGCCCGTGCAAGCGTCCGCGCAACCGGCCGTTCCGCCGGATCTTCAGCCGATCGCCCCGTTCAGCATCGCCCGACTTCCGCGGATCGTCTTCGGTGACGGCACCGTTGCTCAGGTTGCCAAGGAAGCACACGCGCTTGGACAGCAGGCGCTCATTGTCACCGGTGTCCGTTCGTTCCGTGCGACGGCATCCTGGCAAGCGCTGCTCGATGACCTCGCCGCTCGGGATATGGCATGGTTCGATTTGATCGTAGAAAGCGAGCCATCGCCGGAGTTGGTCGATCGGGCGGTCGCCGAGTTCAGCGAAAGCGGGATCGACGTGGTGATCGGTATCGGCGGCGGCAGCGCGCTTGACGCGGCCAAGGCGATCGCCGGGATGCTCCCCCATGGCTGTTCCGTTCTCGAATATCTCGAAGGCGTCGGCCCCGAGCGCCCCTACGTGGGGCCATCGGTGCCGCTAATCGCGGTACCCACGACAGCCGGTACCGGCAGTGAGGCGACCAAGAACGCGGTGCTGAGCCGGCAGGGTAAGGACGGTTTCAAGAAGTCCTTCCGCGACGACGCGCTGATCGCCCGCGTGGCCATCGTCGATCCCCTGTTGCTCGCCGGATGTCCGCCTGAGGTGATCGCGGCCAACGGCATGGACGCGTTCACCCAGCTTCTGGAATCGTTCATCTCGATCCGCGCCAATCCGATGACGGACGCGCTGGCCTGGTCGGGCATCGAAGCGTTTCATGCCGGCTTCTTTGCGGCTTGGCGGGGCGGCGACACGCCGGCGGCGGTGGCCGGTCGCAGCCGGATGGCGTATGCGTCCCTGCTCTCCGGCATCTGCCTGGCGCAGACGGGCCTTGGCTCGGTCCATGGCCTCGCCTCGCCGCTTGGCGCCTTTTTCCCGATCCCCCATGGCACCTGCTGCGGGACGCTGGTCGCCGAAGCAACGGCGATGAACATCGCGGCGCTTCGTGCGCGCGCGCCAAAATCACCCTCGCTCGTTAAATATGAGCGTGTCGGTGCCTTGCTTTCGGGAGAAGATGGCAATGGCGTTCGCGACGGAGCTCTGGACGCGCTTGTCGAGATCCTGAGAGAGTGGACGGCGCGTTTGTCGCTACCACCATTGAGCAGCTACGGCGTGAAAGGCTCGGATGTCGACCGGGTGGTGGCCGGGAGCCGGGGCAGCAGCATGAAGACCAATCCGATCGTTCTCACTGACGACGAAGTCCGGGAGGTCGTCGTCCGACGCCTGGGCCCGACGCCGACGGCTTGACGGCCGACCCGGCCGGTGCTCCAACGCGCACCGGCGTCATCGCTGTCTGAACCGCTGAAAAAGCGTAATCAACAGCCAGATCGGGACGACGACAACGGCGCCGAGGATAATATAGCCGAACGCCCAGGTGGCAAGGTCTCCGGCTAAATCCACGCTGAACCGGGCCATGACGACGACCCTGTCGAACACTTCATGGGGCGTGATGTTCAAGGCCGAGAGGATGAGCCCCACCGCCAGCGAGGCGAACAGCAACTTCACCGCCGTGGCGAGCATGTCGCGCGGTATCTCCCAAGGTGTTGGCTTGTCGCGTTGCCGCCTGTCTCAACGCCGAACGAACTCGATCGGAACAGCGTCTGTGCGCCTGAGTGTCTTGTCTTGATCCTTCCGGCCCAACGGATCAGCCGTTCCAGGAACGGACCGGCCCTACATCGAGATGGACGAAATTGGTTCTCGGATAAAACCCGACCCCGCCGGCGCCCATACCGCGTGCGAGCTTCGCCAGCACGCGGGGCTCGTAGCCTGGAACGCGGATATCGATCGCCATGCCCTCCATGTGGTAACTGCTCTTGGCGACCCGTCTGCTCTTGCGCCGCAGCATCGCGTTGGTGGCAGGTGAGCGATAGCCGGAGACGACCTGGAACGGCTTGGATGTCTCCAGGCGCCGTTTCATCGCGTAGAGCAGGTCGACCAACTGCGGATCGATGCGTTTCACATCCCCGGTTCGGTGGTCACGCAAGACGTAATTGATCTGCTTCAGCGCATCCGGAACGTATCGCCCTTCCGCCCAGTAAACAATATTCAAGGATTCGCCGGTATGCATATGGCGAAAAGACACAACGCGCTCATAAGGTTTGCGCGGGATCGCCAATGCCGGAAAAGAGCCAAGACATGCGAGGGAAGCAATACCTGCACCCAGAAAATGCCTTCTTGTCACCTCGAATGTGGTCTTCTCTTCTGCCACACTGGTTCTCCTTTGCTTGTGGATCCTTCCTCGCAGGTCGGATGCTCAGCCTGACGCACGTTTTCTCCCGTGCCTGACTGCCGGTCAAGTCCCCATCTATTTGGGCCCGAGGTTGGCCCCGTGCTGACTGGGGATGTCAGCGTAGTTCGGGAAATAACACCTTGGAAAGTAACGAATCCCGCCCGTAAATGTCGTTACGGAACTGGACCGTCCCGTCATCATCGGACCAAGCGGTCGCGTAAATGAGGTGAACGGGAACGGGACGTTTGAGGGTAGCGATTCGCCGGGTGCGGCCGACCATCGTTGATTGAACCCGCGCGAGGTCCCAGCCGGGGTTGTGCCGGAGCAGGTGCGCCGCCAGTTCCGCCGGCTTTTCGATGCGAATGCAGCCGTGGCTGAACGTGCGTACGGTGCGCTGAAACAGCGATGGCGACGACGTATCATGAAGATAGACGGCGAACCGATTCGGAAACATGAACTTGACCCTGCCGAGGGGATTGTCGCGGCCCGGATCCTGCCGCAGGCGGAACGGGAAGGTTCGGGGCGTGATCGCCCACCAATCGATGGTCCAGGGATCGAGTTCCACGGCCTCGGCTCCCCAGCTCGTGTACACTCCGATGCCGCGGTCGGTCAGGTAGCCCGGGTCCCGCTGGATCAACGGCAGCAGTTCCTTCGAGGCAATGTTGTGTGGCACATTCCAGTAGGGATTGAACTCCAGATAGGTGATCGTGTTGCTGAACACCGGCGTGCTCTGATAGGGTTTGCCGACGACGACCCGCATCGACAGGACTGGGCGGCGATCCTCGACGAGGTCCAGTTCAAACCCCGCCATGTTGACCACCACATGAGTCGCGCCGAGATCGCGCGGCATCCAGCGCCAGCGCTCCATGTTGAGAGTGATCTGGTCGATCCGGTCTTGCACCGGCACGTTGAGGGCGGCGCGAGTGGCGCGACCGACGATCCCGTCGACCTCCAGACCATGGCGACGCTGAAATCGTTCCACCGCCATTCGCAGAGCGGGATCGTAGTGATGGCGGATATCAACGGTCGACGGCGCAGGCGGGGCAGGTCCGGCCACCAGACTTGCAGCGGTGAGGTCACTCCGCGGCATGATGGGGTTGGGCGGTTCATGATCGAGTGCGACCATGAGATCGCCCCTCGCCTCCAGCTGCCGGCGCAGTTGTGCCACTCGCTCATCGGCCATCCCGGGTTTCAGCGCTGGACCGTCCGCCAGTACCGGCCAACCGCCCGCAGAACCCAGCGCGCGATAGCGCGCTAAAGCAGTGCGAAGGCCGACGTAGGCCCGATGGGGCGGCGCAAAGCTGCGCAGGTAGGAGGCGAAGCCGGATGCGTCCGCCTCCGCCGCGCCGCCCAAGATCGCCAGCGGGTCCAGCGGCTTCGGCACAATGTGCTGTTCCGGAAGCTTGCTCTGCGGGGAAAAGCGTCCGATGGAAAGATCGGTCGCGTAACGGACCAGCATCATGCTGAGGCCGAGTTCGAACTGTGTCAGCTCGGCTTCGTTCATGGTGGTGCTTGCTGCCGTCACCTGATAGGAGGCGGGATCGAGCCCCTCGCTGGCCGCGTCGCCGAGCGCTGCCAGCAGCACGGATGCCTTGGTATTGGCCGTGCGCCCCTTGATCCACAACGGTTGGAAGCCTCGTGCTGCATAAAATCCCCTGAGCGTGGCGGCGTCGAGCCCGCGGGCACCGACAAACTGCGTCGGGCTTGACGACGCACCTTCCTCCAACTGCGCCCGCAGGGCCTCCATCGCGCCGTTTGCCGGAGTGTCGATCAACAGAGCGATGACAAGGACACACCAGCACAGGGCCGCTCGGTGTAGACGTGGGACTCGGATTATATAAGAGTACATTTCAAAGTTGTATTTTAAGACGAAGAACAACTGAACTCATATCATTTGGTGCCCGGGGAGGCCAGTCTCAATTGCGAGAATGGGCGCAACAGAAGGGTTATTGCGTAGGTTTATTGTTCCCGTAATGGCGCCTCATCAGGCAGCGGCAAGAAGGGGCATCGTGTTCAATCACCTTACAAAATGCGCAGCCCCCGGGTGGCCGAATGAATGATTCATGGCGACGGAGTAGGTGAGCCGGCTTGATGCTGCTGGGCGATATAGCACCACGATTTGGTACTTCCGAACCGAAATAGAGGTAGCGGAGCACTTGCGACCAACAGTTCCGCAACGACCCATTAAGGCCTTCCCATTACGGCAGATCTCAACGCTGCGCCTGAGGCTCGCCCTCGGCGGCCGCCAGGGCAGCCGCGGCGGCACGGGGATCAGCAGCCGCCCCCGTTGCCGTCTCGACAATGACGCGGCGCGGCGCGAAGTGGATCCCGTTGTCGCTGAACGCCTGCTGGATCCGGCGGAAGACTTCCCGGCGCAGGACGAACTGCTGACCCGGCTTGGCCATGAACTTGACGCGAACGATGAATGCGGAGTCGTCCATCCGGTTAACCCCTTGGGATTTGAGCGGCTGGATGAAGTTGGGTCCGTGCTCGGGATGTTCCATCAGTTCCCTGCCCACCGTTTTGATGATCTTGCGCACCTTTTCGAGATCGGTGTCGTATGGCACGCGCAGCTCGAGCTTTTCGATCGCCCAGTCGCGGCTGAAGTTGGTGAGATGCTGGATCTCGCCGAACGGAATGGTGTGGAGCGGCCCGCGGTGATGGCGCAGCCGCAACGAGCGGATCGAAATGTGCTCGACTGTCCCTCGCACGCTGCCGGTATCGATATATTCCCCTGTGCGGAAGGCATCGTCGATTAGAAAGAACATGCCGCTGAGGACGTCGCGGACCAGGGTCTGGGCGCCGAAGCCGATGGCAATGCCGATCACGCCGGCGCCGGCGATCAAGGGGCCGATCGCCACGCCAAGGGCGGACAGGACCACCAGGACGGTGACGACGACGATGGCGACAAGAACGAAGTTTCCGATCAGCGGCAACAGCGTCTCGCTTCGTGAGCGGCCCGTCCCGCCGATTTCGCCCTCGGCGTCCGCTTGCCCGCGCTCGGGCACGGCATTGACGATGGCGGTTCTGACGATTCCCCAGACGGCCGAAGCCAAAACAAGGACGATGATGATTTCCAGGAGCGCTCCGGCGACGGTCTCCCCGACGCCGCTCGCCGCCATCGACTGCATATCGACGTCCCATATGCGGGCGAGGATGACGGCGGCGATGACGAGGAGAACAATACGCAGATTGCGGACGAGAACCGTGCGGTACTGCATTCGGCTCTGGCCGGCGCGCGCCGTGCTGGGGTCAGTGGCTGGCCCCTCCGCCGCGCCTCCGGCTCCCGCTGGCTCGCCCGTTCCTGGCAGGATCCTCAGCAGGGTAGAGACTGCCGCCCTCAGCGCCGCGTCGATGACGGGAATGGCGAACAGAATGCAGAGGCTGATGACGATCGGCACGGTCTGGAAATCGTCGGTGAGAAGGCGCTGAACGATGCTCATCATCCAGATGCCGGCGATGAAGCAGGTGGCGAAGGCGTGCCAGTTGGCGGCAATGAGCTGCCTTACCCCGCTCGGCTGGCCGCCGGGCGAGATCGCCTCGTCACCTTGCAAGATGGACCGACTGATCGGGCGCCGCCACCGCCAGATCCACACGATGATGAACGACAAGATGACAAACGATACCGTTATTCCGTAAAGACGTATGAGCTCCGCGCTGACCCCGGTCGCGACCAGAACATCGATCAGCACCACTGCCGCGCCAATTACCCCGACAACGACGACGCTGCTGCGGAAGATAGTGCGCGCGGCGCTGTCGCCGAGGCGGACGAGGCGCAACTCGGGCCGGTGCGGCGCCAAAGCAAAGCGGGCGACGGCGGCAGCGGTGCGCGGCAGAAGGATTGCCCATAGGAGGGCAGCGAAGGCAGCACGGGCCGGCTCCTGCCCGGCATAGAGGACAAAGAAAATCGCGATTGCGATCAAAGCAAAGACCACGATCGAGAGCAGATCGGTGACCAGGCGAAGCGCGAGAATGGATATCTTGTCAACGAACGAGGCGGCGCCCGCGGTTGCTGCCGGGGCCCGTTTGACGCCGGTGAACAGGTATCGGAACAGGTACTCGCCGACCAGCGCTGCCGCGAAAATGCCAACGGCAATCAGCAAGAGCGTGCCAATTTCCCGGTCTTCGCCTTCGGTCAGTCGCGCGACGATCATCGGTCCGACGGCGGGAATCTGCGGGGCTACCGTCCCCAGCTTCGCCAGTTCCTCCCGGAGCCGTAACAGGGCTCCATGGAAATCGCGGATGAGACCGCTATCCGGTTGCGCCGCAGCGACCTGCCGACGTGCTTCGGCATCGAGCTGCTGCAGCAGCAGATCCCGTGCCTGGACATCGGAGAGGCGGGAAACGAAGTCCCGGATCTCGGTCTCGGTCAAGGGGACAACCACCGTCTCTAGCTCGCCTCTACTGGCGGTCGGGGGGGCAGCGGTCGGGGGATCGCCTTGGGCCCAGACAGGAATGCCAGTCAGGACCGACAGGAGGAGGGCGAGCACAACGACAGCAAGCGACGAGCGAAAAGCGCTCATCAATTGTCCTCGTCCCTCACCTTTGTTTCCCTGTTTCCCCTGCGGGGATCGGATCCATCGACCGCACATCGTCACCCTGCCAGCGCCGGCTCCGTTCATATGTCGATTTCGAGACCGGCTCAAGCGGCTCCGCAGCGCGGGAAGCAAGGCAGGATCGGGCGCATCACCGGGTAATCAGGGGAACAGGATCCTTCCGTGGCGGCACTGACAACCACCGTTCTCATCATCGCCGTGCTGCTCGTCGTGATCGGCGTGCTGCAGCCTGTCGCTGAGCGCATCAAGATCCCGGCGACCGTTCTGCTCGCCGCCGTCGGCGTCGCCATCGGTGCTCTCGCCTCGTTCCTGCTCTACACGCCGTTGACGGACCGCTTTGACGACATTGTCACGCCGATCGTCCACCTGCCGATGCAATCGTCACTTTTTATCTACGTCTTTCTTCCGCTTCTGTTGTTCCAGGCGGCGCTGACCATTGACGTTCTCCGGATGAAGCAGGATGCAGCACCGATCCTCCTGCTCGCGATCGTCGCGGTGATCGTGACCACCGTGCTGATCGGGGTAAGCCTGTCGGAGCTGTTCGGAATACCACTGGTAATCTGTCTGCTGCTCGGCTCTGTCGTCGCCACCACCGATCCGGCGGCGGTCGTCGGTGTCTTTCGCGACATCGGCGCGCCTGCCCGGCTTTCCCGCCTGGTCGAAGGAGAAAGCCTGCTGAACGACGCCGCAGCCATTGCCATTTTTACGATCCTGCTCGGCCTGTTGATCCGCGGGGAGCCGTTCGACATTGCCGAGAGCACCGCCCGTTTCGCTCTCGCCTTTGTCGGCGGCGTCGTGTTGGGGCTGCTGGCAGGTAAGCTGCTGGTCGAGGGTATCCGCCGGCTCGACGAGCTGAAGGCGGCGGAAACGACGCTGACTGTCGCAGCCCCCTACCTCGTGTTCATCGCAGGCGAACAGTTCCTTCACGTCTCGGGGGTTGTAGCGGTGGTCACGCTCGGCCTTTGCGTCAGCGCCTGGGGCAAGACCGCCTTGACCCCGGAGAATTGGCGGCATTTGCAGAACGTTTGGGAGCAGATCGCGTTCTGGGCCGGCTCTTTGGTGTTCATCCTCGCGGCAATCGTGGTCCCGAGGTTGATTCCGGAGGCGGGCTTGGTCAATGTCGCCATGGTTCTGGCGCTCACCGTGGCCGCCCTTGTCGCGCGTGGAGGCGTCCTCTTCCTGCTCTTGCCGTTGCTCAGCGCAGCGCGACTGACGAAGAAGGTCGGCTGGGAATATAAGATCGCGATCCTTTGGGGTGGCCTGCGCGGCGCCGTCACTCTCGCGCTGGTCCTCGCCGTGGTGGAGACCGAGGGGCTGGCCGAGGAAGCCAAACAGATCGTTGTGGTAACCGCAACCGGCTTCGTCTTGTTTACCCTGTTCGTCAACGGGATCACCCTGCGCACCGTTATCCGTAAGTTGGGGCTGGATGCGCTGACGCCGCGTGATCAGACGCTGCGCGATCACATCCTCGCCTTGTCCTTGTTGGAGGTGGTGGACGCGGTTCGGGACGCCGGCGATCGCTACCGGCTTCCTTCGGCTGCTCTCGATCCGGTTCTGGCGGATTACCAGCGCCGAATGGCGGACGTGGCGGCGGGTGACACGGGTCCCGACGTGCTACGGGATCGTGAACGGCTGGCGGTCGCACTGATCGCGCTTGCCAACCGCGAGCGGGAGCTGCTGCTCGAGCATCACGGCCAGCAGGCGACGTCGCCGGGGGTGATGGACAAGCTGTTGCGTCACGCCGAGAGGATCGTCGAAGGGGCCCATCTGCGCGGACGCCCGGGATACAGGCAAGCTGCCCGCAAGGTCCTGGCATTCCGCATGCCGTTCCGGTTTGCCCATTTTCTCCATCGGCACTTTCGGATCGACGCCATGCTGGCCCATCAGTTAATGCAACGATTCGAAATGATGCAGGCGCTCGGTCTGGCGCTTGATGAGCTGATCCGCTTCAACACGGTCAGGCTGACGCCTCTGTTCGGACCGCGGGTCGGAGCACTTGTCGGAAGGATTCTGGCGATGCGGACGGTTGCCACGGCAAACGCGTTGGAGGCCATGCGCCTGCAGTACCCCGCCTTCGCCGAGGCGCTGGCGCGCCGTCTCGTCTGGAGACTGGCGCAACGGGAAGAATTGGATCGTTATGAGACGCTGCGCGGGGAAGGGCTGCTTGGCCGCGAGCTGCATCACAGCCTTCGCCGGCATGTCCTGGCTCTGCAACGGCGGCAACACCGGCGCCCGCGGCTGGATCTCGGCCTCAAGATCCCGGAAATGATCGGCAATCTTGAGCTTTTCGCCGGCCTCAGCGCCGCAGAACTGAAGCGGGTGTGCCGGCTATTCCGCCCGCGCCTCGCTCTTCCCGGCGAATTCGTCGTGCGCAAGGGCGATCGCAGCAAGAGCGTCTTTTTCATCTCCTCTGGTGCGGTCGAGGTGCGGTTGCCGGGGCGAACCATCCGGCGTGGGCGCGGAGAATTTTTCGGCGAACTGGCCGTTCTCACCGGTCGGCGCCGGGTCGCTGACATCGTCGCCCTCGGCTACTGCCAGCTGTTGGTCCTCGACCAAGCCAAGTTCAACACATTTCTCCAAGTGAATCCTGCGATCCGCGCGCATATCGAGGATGGGGCTCGGGCCCGGCTGGCCAATCTGGGACCGGCGTTGGGTGGAACCGGAGGCGCATGAGCGGCGCCTCGCCGATCCGGTTCGCGCCATCGCCGTAGCGGATGTGTAGAAGTGGCGGAAATGTTTTTGACACCGAAGCCACGGAACCGTATTTTCCGCGCGGCCTGATGACATCGATGATTCGGATGGCCGTACGGCGCTCAACAGCGGGGGCAGGGCGCGATTTCAACCTATTCGGCAAGCTCCTGACGTTGAGAAACGATGGCGCCATGGATGGTGCCGTGTCTGGGTAGGGAACGTGGTGCGGGGGAGGCCTTCGCATCCACATCATGTGGGGATTGGGAGAATTCATGCCTCTCGACACCAAAGTCCTTGAAGCGTTCCGTGAACGCAGGAAGAAGGTTCTCGTCGGCGGCGGCGAGAAAAAGATCCAGGAGCGCCACGAAAAGGGACTGATGACCGCCCGCGAGCGGTTGTTGCGTCTCTTCCAGCCGGACACGTTCCAGGAGATCGGCGCCTACGTGAAGCATCAGTGCACGTCGTTCGGGATGGAAACCAAGGATTTCCCCGGCGACGGCATTATCGCCGGAACCGGTTACGTCGATGGCCGGCAGGTCTCCGCCTTCAGCCAGGACTTCAATGTTCTCGGCGGCTCGCTCGGCAAGATGCATGCCCGGCGCATGGTTCTCGGCATGGAGTACGCCCTGAAGAACGGAACGCCGCTGGTCGGCATTGCCGATTCGGGCGGGGCACGCATCCAGGAAGGGGTCGACGCCCTCTCCGGCTATGGCGAGGTGTTCTATCGCAACGTGATTCTTTCCGGCGTGGTGCCGCAGATCGCCATCATCGCCGGCCCCTGCGCCGGCGGCGCATCGTACTCGCCGGCGCTGATGGACTTCATCGTGATGACGCGCAAAAACGCGCAGTTGTTCATCACCGGCCCCAACGTGATCAAGGCAGTGACGGGCCGCCAAGTCACGATGGAGGAGGTCGGCGGCGCCGACATGCATGCCTCGATCAGCGGCAACGTTCATTTCGTGACGGATACCGACCGCGAGGCCATCGATCTAACCAAGCGCCTGCTCTCGTTCCTGCCGTCCAACAACTCCGAGGATCCGCCGCATGTGCCAACGCCGGCGGTGACGATGGCGGAAGACCCGGGGATGGACAAGCTGGTCGAATCCGACCCCTCCTCGCCGATGAACATGCGGGGGATCATCCTTCGCTTGGTCGACAACGCCGACTTCCTCGAGGTTCATGCCGGTTTCGCCAAGAACATGATCGTTGGCTTCGGCCGGGTCGAGGGGATCGTGGTCGGCTTCCTTGCCAACAACTCGATGGAGAAGGCTGGCTGCCTCGACATCGACTCTTCCGACAAGGCGGCCCGGTTCATCCGTTTCTGCAACGCCTTCAACATTCCCATCACAACCCTTGTCGATGTGCCGGGCTTCCTTCCGGGCATCGAGCAGGAGCGCGGCGGGATCATCCGCCACGGCGCCAAGATGTTGTTCGCCTACTCCGGCTCGACAGTTCCGAAAATCACCATCATCTGCCGCAAATCCTACGGCGGGGCCTATCTCGCCATGTGCAGCCAGGATCTCGGCGCCGATGTCGTCTACGCGTGGCCGACGGCGGAAGTGGCGGTGATGGGAGCCGACGGCGCCGTCAACATTCTTTACAGCAAGGAGTTGAAGGAAGCCGCAGACGCCAAGGAGCGACGGGCACAGCTCGTTCAGGAGTATCGGGACGAATTCGCTTCACCCTACTTGGCGGCAGCGCGCGGTTATGTGACCGACATCATCGAGCCGGGGCGCACCCGCTCGATCCTGTCGATGACCTTGCGCAAGTTGACGAACAAGCGGGAAATGCGGCCGCCGAAAAAGCACGGCAACATTCCGCTTTGACAACTGGGGTGGCGGCTGCCGGCAGCGGCAATTTTGGGGGACCTCAAGTAAAATGGAACAAGTTGCGCCCGGTATCAGCGAAGTCGTGACCCTGTCCGGCTTCGCCTACTTATTGACAGTCGTGGTTGCGTTGTTGGCGGCGGTCATGATCCGCGGAATCGTCCTCGCTCTTGAAGGCGCCAAGAAGTCGAGAGAGAGACGGGTTGCTGCCGTCACACCCGTGCAGGTCGCTGTCGCTCCGGAGGAAAGTCAGCAGGACGATAAAGCCGCGCACGTGGCCGCGATCGCCGCCGCTATTTTCGCCGTCGTCGGAGCTCACAGGCTTGTTTACATCGGCGAGGCACGCCCAAGCTACGGCTGGGCCACCACCGGCCGCGCGCTCCACCAGACATCGCATTCGCCCAAGCGCTCGCCACAGCGCTGATTGCCGCAGATCGAGAGCCAGATCGAGGGAACGATCCATGACAAAGCACTTACGAATTACGGTTGAAGGCAAGGTCTACGACGTTGTCGTCGAAGATGTCAGCGAAGATGCGGGCAGCACCTTTTACCAGATGCCGAGCGTGCCGGCGCCGGCGGCGCGACCGGCGCCCTCGGCTCCCGCCCCTGCCCCCACCCCCACGGCAGGTGCCCCCGCAGGCGCCAAGGACAAGGTCGCTCCCCTCGGCGGCGTTATCGTCGAGGTCAGCGTCCGCGAAGGCGATAAGGTCAAGGCGGGGGACAAAGTTGCCGTGATTGAAGCGATGAAGATGAAAACGATGGTCGCCGCCGACCACGACGGCACCGTTAAGAATATCCAGGTCAAAGCCGGGGACGCCGTGGACGCCGGACAAGTCCTTATGACGATCGACTGAGAATCGGACAAGCGGGATGGAAAACATCGAAATCCTGCAGATCTTCCAGGGCATCGCAACCCTGGTCGATTCCGCAGGGTATGAGCCGATCATCACGATTACGCGGATCGGATTGATCTTTCTTGGCATGGCCCTGATCTACCTCGGCCTCAAAGGCGTGCTCGAAGCGCTTTTGATGGTGCCGATGGGGCTCGGCATGATCGCGGTCAATGCCGGCGTGATGTTCGTGCCGGCGCGAATGGCGGCGGTGGTGCCGGAAGTGGGCGAGCCGAAAGGAACACTGTTTCTCAACCCGCTGATCAGCGAGGGCGACCAGTTCATCGATATTCTCCAGATCGATTGGTTGCAGCCGATCTATTCGTTTACGTTTTCCAATGGCTTGATCGCTTGTCTGGTCTTGCTTGGGATCGGCACCCTGCTCGACGTCGGCTACGTCATGGCGCGTCCGTTCAAGAGCATGTTTATCGCGCTCTGCGCAGAGATCGGCACGCTGGTGACCTTCCCGCTGGGCATGTGGATGGGCCTGCCGATGGCGGACGCCGCCGCCACCTCGACGATCGGCGGCGCCGACGGACCGATGGTCCTGTTCGCGGCCTTGATGCTATCCCCGGATCTCTTCGTGCCGATCACCGTGGTCGCGTATCTCTATCTCGGTCTGTGTTATGGCGGGTATCCGTTTCTGATCAAGATGATGGTGCCAAGGCACATCCGCGGCCTGAAAATGCCGCCCGAGAAGATGAAAAAAATTACGCCCGGGGAGAAGATCGTATTCTCGGTCGTCGCCGTAACTGCCTTGTGTCTTTTGTTCCCGGTGGCCTCGCCGTTGTTCTTCGCGCTCTTCCTTGGCGTTATCGTGCGTGAGAGCGGGCTAAACCACTATCAGGAGCTTCTCAGCGGACCGGTGCTGTACGGCGCGACGTTCTTCCTTGGTCTGTTGTTGGGTATTCTCGTCGAAGCGAGCACGATCCTCAATCCGCAGGTTCTGATCCTGCTGGTCGTCGGAATCCTTGCCCTGACAATTTCCGGGATCGGCGGCCTTCTTGGCGGCTACGTCCTCTACTTCGCCACCGGTCGGAAGTACAATCCGGTCATCGGCATCGCTGGGGTCAGTTGTGTGCCGACGGTTGCCAAGGTCGCGCAGAAGACGGTTTCGGAAGTGGCACCGGGCAACATCATCATGGATCACGCACTCGGGGCGAACATCAGCGGCGTCATCACGTCGGCGATCTTTGCCTCGGTGCTGATCACCATCGTCCGGACCGCGGGGGTGGCGCCTTTCTAGCGTGGTGAGGAAGGGACCTACCCATACGCCGTGGTGGCGAAGACTCCCTCGCGTCGCCTACTGGATCGTCGGTGGAGCCATCGCCCTGTTTGGGGCGATGGCGGCGAATGCGGTTGCCGGGCAACTGCCTCTTCAGCAGAAGTTCTGGGTATGGATCGTCGGCTCCATCTTCATCTTCGGCGGCTTGATGGTGCTTTCCATGGGCACCAAGTCGCGCCTCGCCGACGACGATGACGACGACGAGCCCTCCCGGGCAGCCAATCACTGAACCTACGGTGTTCCGTAGGTTGCCGATTACCGCCTAACTGGAAGGCGGCATGTCACCCGGTCAAGGTTGTGCGGCAATGCCCCTGGTCACGGGTAGAAAATATGCCCTCGCGCGCTCGGCATTCGGGCGCGGTTTTTTTCTGGCTGTTCTTTGGTGGATCCTCAGTGAGGGGGAGGCGGCCAGCTGGGGGATCGGTGCCATCACTGTCGTGATTGCGACGGCGGTGAGCCTTGCCCTGTCGCCCTCACCGCTGCCCCGGGTCCGCCTGTTGCCGCTGCTCCGCTTTGTGCCCTTCTTCATCGTCAAGTCTTTCCTTGGCGGTGTCGACATGGTGCGGCGGGCATGCCTGCCGGTGGTGAACGTGGCGCCAGCGATAAAAACATGCCGCTTGGCCAAGATGACGGTTGCCGAACGAGTCACTTTCACCATCATTTTCGGTCTTTTCCCAGGGACGCTCTCGGTGCGCCTGGAGGGGGAGACGCTGAGGTTTCATGTGCTCGATGAGGCAATGCCGGTGATGGAAGAGATCGCTGCGCTTGAGCAGCGGCTTGCTCCCATCTTCGGCCGGACGTCGGGAAAGGGTGCTTCCGAGCATCAAGTGACGGAACGCAGCACCGGAGGCGAGCAATGATCGACACCGTTTATATCGGTATCTCGATCTTTCTGCTTCTCAACATCCTTGTTGGCTCTGCGCGCACCCTAAAAGGCCCCGGGCTGACCGATCGGATCATGACCGCCCAACTGTTCGGTACCCTTGGCGTCGCCATTCTGCTCGTACTGGCCCAACTTCTCGATCGGCCCGCGCTACGCGATGTTGGGCTCCTCTTCGCACTGCTGGGGGCGGTTGCAGTGGTGGCATTTATTAGCCACGCTTGGCGGCCGGCGGAGCCGGAGGAGAGCGCGTGAACGTGCTGGATCTGATGACCGCCGCCCTGCTGGTCGTCGGTGCCGCGTTCTTTGCCGGCGGAACCCTGGGGATCATCCGGTTCCCGGATAGTCTGTCACGGCTCCATGCCCTCGCCAAGGCCGACAATCTCGGACTTGGCTTCGTTGTCGCCGGACTGGTCTTGCAGGCGGCAACCTTCGCAGCGGCCGGCAAGCTCATTCTCATCTGGATCATCGCGATGATCGCAGGCTCCAGCGGCAGCTATCTTGTTGCGCGGCACACGCTGCAGCACTCGGAAGATCGGGAGGTACAATCCTGATCACCCTGACGTTGTTACTTGACGCAACGGTCGCCGCCGGCCTCGTCTTTCTTGCCTGGAACAGCCTGCGGGCACCCCATCTGTTTACGGCGGTGGTGTTGTTCATCGCCTTCGGCTTGTTGATGGCACTGGCCTGGGTGCGCCTTGATGCCAACGACATCGCTCTTGCCGAGGCGGCGATCGGCGCTGGAATAACCGGTGCATTGCTGCTCGACGCACTCGGCCACGTTGCCGCCGACCCCCGCGCGCGGAAAGGTACGGCTCCAGACGCCGCAACCTTATCCTCTTCTGCCCCGGGAGGCTTATCCCGATCCGCGTTTCGGTACGCTACGCTCAAGAGTGCCGAGCGTCGTGGCAGGCGGTTGCTGGCGGCGGTGATGGTGCTGCTCGCGGCGGTTATCGTCTTAAGTCTCTGGACCATGCCCAAAGGGAGGGCGCTCGGCGAAGCGGTCTTTACCGCTCTGGAGCGTCATCCCGTCGCCAATCCCGTGACTGCCGTCCTCCTCGACTACCGTGCGTATGACACTTTCCTGGAGATGGGGGTGCTGGCGCTGGCCGCGCTGGGCGCCATTCTGTTGAAGGCACAGATTCTGCGCCATCCTCGCGCCGAGCCGCCGACCGGGGGCAGCTTCATCCTGACGGTTTTTGCCAAGGGACTGGTGCCGTTGATGGTTCTGATGGCCGGATATCTGCTCTGGGCGGGAGCTGCGCGCTCGGGTGGCGCCTTTCCCGCCGGAGCGCTCCTTGGCGCGAGTGCCGTCCTGCTGTTCCTGGCGGGCATCGGTCGCGAATCGATCGTCGATGGTGATCGCACCCGCTTTGTTATCGCGCTCGGCCTGCTCTGCTTTATCGCCGCCGGCGCCATTACCCTGATGGCCGGGCGCGCCTTTCTCCAGTGGGGCGAGGGGTGGACCTATGCCGCCGTTCTCGCCATCGAGGCGGCGCTGACTGTCTCGATCGGGGGCGTGCTGGCCCTGCTTTACGGAGCTTCCGCCAAGGTTCCGCTGGGCACCATGGAGAGGCCGCAATGAAAGGGGCCGATCCGCACGTCGTTCTTTATGCCTTTGCCGCCATCGTTCTCGTCGTTGTCGCCGTTTGGGCCTTTATCGTCCACGCCAATCTGCTGCGGCGAATCATGGCATTCAATGTGCTCGGCGCTGGTGTTTTTCTGCTGCTGGTCGCGATCGCCCGGCGCGTACCGGGCGACACACCGGATCCCGTTCCTCATGCAATGGTGCTGACCGGCATTGTGGTCGCCGTCAGTGCCACCGCGTTCGCGCTCGTCTTGCTGCGCCGGATCTACGATGCGACCGGAAGGTTGATCCTGCCCGAGGACGATCCAGACGACATACCGCATGACGGGCCTGACAACGGTCCTGATACTCATCACGCGTGAACGGCACTCTCGTGAGTGCGCAAACGTCTCTTCTCCTTGTCGTTCTGACTCCGCTCGTGGCCGCGCTCATTGCCCTGTTTGCTCGCGATCGTGTGCTGGCATGGGTGCATGGAATTGCCGTCCCTGCCAACCTGGCGCCGGCCATTGCAGTCGCGACCCTCGTCGGCCAGCAGGGTCCGCAGCGCTACGCTATCGGCGGCTGGGGTGCGCCGCTCGGGATAGACTTGGCCGCCGATGGGACCACCGCCGTGCTCTTGTTGCTGACCGCCGTGATTGCGGCTGGCGGCTCCATCTACGCACGCTTTTATCCCGGGCCGCTTGAGCCGGCGGGACGGCTGGGGCGGCCGTTGTTCTGGCCACTGTGGTATTTTCTATGGGCGTCGCTGAACGCCCTGTTTGTCTCCTCCGATATCTTTAATCTCTACATCGCCCTGGAATTGATCACGCTCGCCGCCGTCCTTCTGGTGGCGCAGACCGGCGAGCGGCCGGTCCTCACCGCCGCCCTCCGCTATCTCCTCGCTGCACTGTTCGGCTCGCTGCTGTATCTCCTGGGCGTCGCACTTCTGTATGGAGCGGTGGGCGTTCTCGACCTTGCCTTGATCGCCGAGCAGCGGCCGTCCGGCCCGTCGGTGTGGGCGGCGGCGGCGTTGATGACCGTCGGCTTGTTGCTGAAGACAGCGTTGTTCCCGTTTCACTTCTGGCTGCCCCCCGCTCATTCCGATGCGGCCTCGCCGGTCAGTGCGCTGCTATCGGGCATTGTCCTGAAGGCGTGGTTCTACCTCCAGGTACGCCTCTGGATGGGGCCCTTTGCCGAACTCCTTGAGACGGTGCAGGTCGGACTGTTGTTTGGTCTGCTTGGCTCCGGCGCGATCGTGTGGGGCTCGCTGCAGGCGTGGTGTCAGCAGCGCCTCAAGCTGATCATCGCCTACTCGACGCTGGCACAGATCGGCTACGTTTTCTTGTTCTTCCCCTTGTTCTCCGCAGCGTCGGCGACTGCCTGGAACGGCGCTTTCTACCACGTCATTGCCCATGGCTGCGCAAAGGCGGCAAGCTTCCTTGCCGTCGGCAATATCCTGTATGCTCTCCAATCGGATCGTATTGACGATATCACCGGACTTGGCCGTCATCTCCGGATGAGCCTGTCCGCTCTCGCGCTGGCCGGCGTCAGCTTGATCGGCCTGCCCCCTTCCGGCGGCTTCGTCGCCAAGTGGCTGTTGCTCCAGGCTGCCATCCTCGGCGGGATGTGGCACTGGGTGATCGTGATCAATGTCGGCAGCGTTCTTGCGGCGGTCTATATCTTCCGCATTCTCGGCGCGGCGATGGTCGCGCCGGCCGATGGCCCAGTATCGTTGCGACCGGTGCCGAAGCCCTTGGAAGTGACGGCGCTGGCGCTGGCGTTCGTTGCGATCCTGCTTGGCGTCGTCCCCGCGCCGATCCTCGACCTGCTCGCCGTGGGCGTGCCCTTTGATATCGCACCTGCCTTCGATCGTGTTCAGGCGGAAGGATTCTGGCTGCCGATCCTGATTCTGTTCGGTTCCTCGCTCACCGGCATCGCGACGTTTTTTGTCGCCGAAGAGCAGACGCGTCTGCGCACGGTGTTGAACCTGTTCGGCGCGGTTTTGAACCTTGGGCTGGTCACGGTTCTGCTGGTCGGGGTTTATCATGGCTATTCCTACGAATCGCGACTTCCTTTTTTCTGGGGCCTCGACCTCGTCCTCCGTGCCGATCCGCTGTCGCTTCAGTTTCTCGCCCTTTCCGCCGGTCTTTGGTTCCTGACCACGATTTATGCCATCGGCTATCTAGAGAATGCGCCCGATCGCAGCCGGTTCTTCGGGTTTTTCAGTCTTGCGGTAATGGCGTCCACCGGCATCGCTTTCTCCGGCAACCTTCTGACGTTCCTCGTGTTTTATGAGATGCTGACGCTGGCGACGTATCCGCTGGTGGTTCACCGCGGAACTCCGCGCTCGCTTGCCGCCGGGCGGAAGTACCTGATCTACACCATCGGCGGCGGCGCCGCGCTTCTTCTCGGCACCGTCTGGTTCCACGCCATCGGTGGTGATCTCGAATTCAATCCTGCCAGTCGGGTCGCGGAACTAGGGCTGGAGCATCCCATCGCGCTCGTAGTGATCTTTACGCTGTTGATCAGTGGCCTGGGGGTGAAAGCGGCCCTCGTGCCGCTGCATGGATGGCTGCCGAGCGCGATGGTGGCGCCGGCGCCGGTCAGCGCCCTGCTTCACGCTGTGGCGGTGGTCAAGGCCGGCGTCTTCGGGATCATCCGCGTGCTTTATGACGTTTTCGGCATCCAATCGTCGGCAGATCTCGGCGGCACGGGCGTGCTCGCTACCATCGCCGGGGCGACCATTATCTACGGGTCCTTGCGGGCGCTGGCTCAGGACGAAATCAAGCGTCGGCTTGCCTTTTCCACCGTAAGCCAATTGTCCTACATCGTGCTGGGGGCCGCTATCGGCGGCCCGCTCGGGACCATCGGCGCGATCGTTCACATCGTCCACCAGGGACTGATGAAAATCACGCTGTTCTTTTGTGCGGGCAACCTCGCCGAGGTATTCGGGATTCATAGCGTCCACGAGGTCGATGGCATCGGGCGGAGGATGCCGTGGACGATGGCGGCGTTCACCATTGCCGCCCTCGGCATGATCGGACTACCGCCGTTCGCCGGGTTCATCAGCAAATGGTATCTTGCCGGTGGCGCCATCGACGATGGCGCTTGGTGGGCGATTGGCGTTCTGGTCGCAAGCAGCGCGCTGAACGCGGCCTACTTCCTTCCCATTGTCTATGCGGCATGGTTTCGTCCCCTCGCCCATCGTGCGCCGCCGCTGCGCCAAGCCGGGGCATGGTTGATCGCCCCGCCACTGATCACCGCAGCGCTCACCATCGCCGCCGGTCTGTTCGCCGCCTCGATCGTCAGCCCGCTGCAATGGGCGGAGATCATTGCCGAGCGCACCTATTATGGCATTGCACCGACGCCCGTACCGCCGCCCGAACCATCGCCCGACGGCGGCTTCTTGGATTCGAACTGACGTGAACGTCCTTACCTCGGCTGTGCTCCTGCTGACACTGATCCTGCCACCGGCTCTTGCCGTACTGCTGGCGTTCCGCGCGAGCCGAGCCGTTGCACTGGCACTGGCGCCCTGGGCAGCCTTGCCGGCTTTCATCGTCGCCGTTGCCGGCTGGCCCGAAGAGGTCATCGAAATCGAGGGGCTTCTCCTCGGCGCCGCTTTCGGCATGGATACGCTCAATCGGCCGTTTCTGCTACTGACGGCAGCACTGTGGCTGGCCGGCGGGACCTTTGCGCGCGCCTATCACCAGGGGGATCCAAAGCGGGTGCAACTGTTTGCGTTTCACCTCGTCACTCTCACCGGCAACATTGGCCTCGTCCTCGCCCGCGATGCAGTGTTCTTTTACCTCTTCTTCATCATCATGAGTTTTGCTGCTTTCGGGCTGATCGTTCATGCGGCCACCCCTGAGGCTCGGCGCGCCGGCCGCGTCTATCTCGTTCTGATCATTCTTGGCGAGGCGATGTTGCTGCCAGGATTGTGGATGGCGGTGGCGGGGGCCGCATCGCTCAGCCTTGTCGATGTCGCGGCCAATGTCGACGACCGCGGCGGCCTGACCATCCTGTTGCTGGCCGCCGGATTCGGCGTCAAGGCCGGGGTGGTGCCGTTGCATGTGTGGCTGCCGCTCGCCCATCCGGTCGCCCCGACGCCAGCGAGCGCCATGCTGTCCGGCGCCATGATCAAGGCAGGCGTTCTCGGCTGGGTCGGTTTCCTGCCGTTGGGTCTCGGCAGCTACCCGGGCTACGCACTGCTGTTCATCGTCGTCGGCGTGTCCGCCACCTTCTATGGTGCCGTGCTCGGCGTACTGCAGGGGAAGGCGAAAGCGGTCCTGGCCTACTCCAGCATCAGCCAGATGGGGCTGATGACGACAGCTGTGGGCATCGGCTTCCTGGGGCCGGAGCAGTGGCCGGTTGCGGCGGTGGCGGTCACCGTCTACGCCTTGCACCATGCGCTGGCCAAGGGCGCCCTCTTCCTCGGTGTCGGCATTGTCGAGAACGCGGAGAGCAGGCGGGCCCGCCGCGCGGCCTTCGCTTTGCTTTTGGTACCGGCACTGGCCCTGGCCGGTGCGCCGCTGACCAGCGGATTGATCGCCAAGACCGTGCTCAAGGACGCCGTGGCGGTACTGCCGGCGGCATGGTACGAACCCCTTGCCGTCTTCCTTCCGCTGGCTGCGGTCGGCACTACCCTGCTGATGGCGCAGTTTTTCTATGTCATGACGCGGACGCAAAGCCACCCGCGCCGGCCCGGTTTGTGGCCACCTTGGCTCGCCCTCATTGCCGCCAGCGTTCTTTTGGGCCTGACGCCTGTGATCGCCGGTGTGCCCGTCGCGGCCGCGGCGATCGGCGTCGGGGCGTGGTGGAGCAGTGTATGGCCTGTTGCCCTCGGTATTGGCGCGGCGCTCACGCTGCTTTGGCTTCGGCGGCAAAGGATGACAGCCCTCGATCCTGGCCGAAGACCACAAATTCCCCCGGGCGACATCCTCTGGCCTTTGATCCGGGCAGGGCAGGCGGTGTTGCGTGCCTTGCCGGCGCCGCCCACCGGCGACAACAACTGCGTGCGCAGCCTCGCCGGCCGGCGTACAGCGGCACGCACAGCCGCGTTTGCTTCTTTCGCGCGGGTGGAGACCATTATGGCCCGCTGGTCCTTCGTCGGCTCCGCCGTGGTGATCGCAGTACTGGTGGTCTTTCTGATGCTGGCGCGAGGATGAACCGGCGCGCCGTTCAGCTGTCGCGGCGGGCTTGGCCCCTCTTCACGAATTCCGACACACGGCCGATTTCCCTCGGATCGACCTCGACGGTCTTGCGCCGACTGGGCTTCGGCTGCCCTGAATCATGGGCGGTCCGTCCCGGGTCCGGCTGGTGCCGAACCATGTTCGCGCGCTTCATCGCCAACGCACGCCGGGCAAGAGCACCCTGGCTGGGCTTGTTTTCCGCCGCTTTGAGCCGCTCGGCGGCACGGTTGGCCCGCTTCAAGGCATTCGCCAAGATTTGTCTCTTGATCGATGTTCCGGTGTTGTCCTGCGCCGGGCGTGCCCCGCGCGGGGCGCCCTTGCCGCGCATTTCGCGGCGTTGCTGGTGGGCGATATCCCGGGCCTTGTCCCGATAGGTCCGGATACGCCGCACGATCTCTGCCAGTTCCTCCCGACCGAGCGTGCTGAGGTCTGGATAATGGGTCTTTTCCACCGCATCGAACTCGGCCTCGGTCAGCATTTTCTTCTCGGTGTTTCTCGGCACGCTCATACGATTCTCCCGATTCTATCTGATGCCCGATACGTTCGCGCCCACTTTGGTGCCGATAAACGCCGCGGCCTGGGTGGCCCGAATTCGAAGGTGGCACCTTCCGCTTGCATCCGCGCCAACTCGCGGGTATGGAGGCGCGAACTTTAAGGGTTCTGCCGGCTGATCGGAAGTCCTGGATCACTTTCCGGCATATGCGCGGAAATCCCCAGACGCAAGTCTGTGACCTTTCCGCAACAGAAAAGCTGCGCTCTTCGCCGTGGCACCATGCCGGTGTTCCGGATCTTCAGGGCTGCCGGTAATGATTTGTTTAACGACCTTGTGAATGATGGTGGATACGATCGAGGTCTCAACGGGTACGATAAAAGGTGACAATGGCCGAGATAGATTTGGCGGTACTGCCTGAGCGGCCATCCGCGCCGATGACCGACTCTTCGGCCGCGACACGTGCTCTGGTCTTTCCAGGGCAAGGCGCCCAGTGCGTCGGTATGGGCCGGGAACTGGCGGCAACGTTTCCGGTCGCGCGAGACGTCTTCGACGAAGTGGACCATGCCATCGGCAAACCCCTCACGCGGCTTATGGTCGATGGCCCCGAGGACCAGTTGATCCTGACAGAGAATGCTCAGCCGGCATTAATGGCGGTGGGCGTTGCGGTGCTGCGGGTGCTCGAGCGCGAGTATGACCTGCCGCTGACCCGCCTTGGCCGGTATGTCGCGGGTCATTCGCTGGGTGAGTATACGGCGCTGACGGCGGCCGGAACCTTTTCCCTCAGCGATGCAGCGCGGCTGTTGCGCGTGCGTGGGCTGGCGATGCAGCGTGCCGTTCCGGTCGGGGAGGGGGCGATGGCGGCGCTGATGGGCGTCGACTTGCGCACGGCGCGGGAAATCGCGGCCGAGGCCACGCATGACACCTATGACGGCTCCGTCTGCGTGGCCGCCAACGACAACGCGCCCGGCCAGATCGTCATCAGCGGAACGCGCGCCGCTGTCGCGCGTGCGCTGGAGATTGCGGTTCTGCGCGGCGCCCGGCGGGGCGTCATGCTTCCGGTCAGTGGCCCGTTCCATTGTCCTCTGATGGCGCCGGTCGCCGAGATCATGCAAGACGCTTTGGCAGGGGTGATGGTGCGGACCCCGCTTGTGCCGTTGATCTCCAACATCAGCGCCAGCGAGGTCACCGATCCGGCGGAGATTCGCCGATTGCTGGTGCGGCAGGTGACCAGCATGGTGCGCTGGCGCGAGAGCGTGATGTACATGCACGCCTGCGGCGTCGACGAACTGATTGAGATTGGGCCCGGCAAGGTCCTCGCAAGTCTCGCCCGGCGGATCGACCGCAGGCTGACTGGAACGCCGGTTGGCCTCCCTCACGAGATCGATGCGTTCGCACGCACATTCGGCAGATAAGTGACGCCGCCCCTATTGCGGCGGGACGGCTTACGCGATCAAGTCCATATCGCGTCGGGCCCCGACAACCCAAGCTGGCCTCGCACCCCGCGCCTTTTCACCCACGCCGCCGCTGCGTGAACCCCGCACCCTCACACAAAAGCCTGTTCAGGCAACAGCTTGATTGGGCAGCCCGTCCTGTCCGGTTGCGGCCGCGGCCGAACGAAGCATGATCTTCTTCAGCTTTTCAAAGGCGCGCAGTTCGATCTGCCTCACTCGCTCCCGCGAAACCCCGTAGCGAACGCTGAGTTCCGCCAGCTTAGGCGGATTATCATTCAGTTTCCGCTCGATCAGAATGTTTCGCTCGCGGGTGTCGAGTTGTGCTAGCGCGCGCTCCAGTGAGTGCCGCCGCTTGTCGCGCTCGTCCTCCTGGATCATGCGCACTTCCTGATCGTCGCCTTCGCTGACGAGGAAATCCTGCCACTCGGAGCCACCTTCGCCGCTGATCGCAACATTCACGGAGACGTCACGCGCCACCAGCCTCTGGTCCATGACGATGACATCGCTTTCCGCTACGTCCAACTCGGAAGCGATTGCGGTGATCGCTTCCGGCGAGAGGCGCCCTTCGTCTCCAGCCTGATGTTTAGCCCGCAGCCGGCGCAAATTGAAGAACAGCTTCTTGCGGTTTTCGTTGGTTACCGTCCGTACCAGCGACGACTGCCGCAGCACATAGTCGGTGACGGCGGCACGGATCCACCACATCGCATAGGTGGCGAGACGGAACCCGCGGTCGACGTCGAACTTGTCCACGGCCTGCATCAAGCCAATGTTTCCCTCCGAAATGAGGTCGGCAAACGGCAGCCCATATGCCCGGTAATCACGCGCGATCTTGACCACCAGCCGCTGATAGCCACCGACAAGGCGTTCTGCCGCCTCCGGATCACGGGAATCGCGCCAACGGCGCGCCAGATCCGCTTCCGTCTCGGCGTCGAGCATCGGATATCGGCGCGCCATCCGCATGTACTGGCTTAGATCCTCGTCGCGCCCACCTCGCCGCTCGTAGGCCACGCTCTGTCTTTTGGTCCGATCCTGCCTCTGTTCGCGTCTCACAGCTTCACCCACTTTTCTCACCCGTCACGCCGCTCTCGAAACGCCCGACGATCTCGGTATCGAACTGCAAGTCCTCCCTGGAATAACGTCGCAATGGGCGCCAAGGTTCCGCTACGGACAGCGCTGATCCAACTTATCGTCGTAGATGCCGGCGTTCGATCGGCCAACCGGAAAACGCAAATACGTACATCATGATGATGTTGACGATTGGAATCAGCAGCACCAGGACCCACGCTCCCCTGTATCCGGCGCGGCGGACGCCATGCCATGCGCCCCACAGCATCAAAACCGCCGGTAGGACGACAAAAATCAGAAGAACAACCGCATCGAACAGGCCTTCCATAGCGTGCCGCTCCCTCTTCAGTATCCGGGAAACCGGGGCCAGCGGCTAAACCCGAAGATCAGCGTGACGATGACTGGGCCGATTCCCGGGATCAGGGCGAGCAAGGCGAGTGCAGGAGCCTGCCCCGTCTTGGAGAAAATCTTCCAGGCTGCCACGACGAACAGGACCGAGCCGATCAGCCATCCGCCCACGCTCTCGAACGTCACCATCGTTCGTTTCTCCCTCGTCCAGCCATCCGCTCACGGCTGCCGCCAGATCCCTGCAGGCGCGCGGGTTCTTTCACTCCGGGACACCGCATACGCTCTCAGGCTCTGGCTTGACGGCCTCATCTGTCATCGGCAATCTGCCCCTGGCCAATGCAACTCTGGTCGACTGGGGCTTTGGCCAATGTGGGCGGAAAAAGGATTGCCGCAAGTGGATCGCTCAGAGCCGGGCAGGGGCGGGAAGTTCTTCCCTCCCGGCACGTTGCTTGAGATCGCCGATCGCCAGTCGGAGCGGGCCCGTCAGGTACACGCGCTTGAGCCGTTCGCCACCACCGAACGGCATCTTGTCGACAGCGGCGTTCGTTTCGTCGTGCGCAGAGCAGAGAGCTTGGCGCGCAAGACCACCGGCACTCGGGACGCAGGCCGTACGGCAGAGCAGACCAATCCGTTCATCGATTATGACCCAAACCTGTTCGTGGCGGACATTTCAGTGACGCACATCTGTCTGCTCAACAAGTTCCCGGTGATGGCCAACCATCTTTTGATCGTCACCCGGGTGCTGGAGTGCCAGGAAGATGCGCTCACAGCCCGAGATTTCGAGGCGTTGTGCACGTGCTTGGCGGATCTCGACGGTCTGGGGTTCTACAATGGTGGCAAGCTTGCGGGCGCCAGCCAACCACACAAGCACCTGCAGCTGGTCCCGCTTCCTCTTGCCCGCGAAGGGCCACCGCTGCCGATGGAGTCGGCTATTGCAGCGGCGCATCCGGCCGGAGGAATGGATGCGGTTCCTGGTCTGCCGTTCCGACACGCGCTGGCATGGCTGGAGCCGCGGCTTTTTGACCGGCCTGCGATGGCGGCGGCGAAGATCCATTGCGCCTACGGTGAGCTGTTGGCTGCCGTGTTTGCATCCGATGGTGCCCCGCTTCCCGCTCGGCGCCAGCCGGGCGCGTACAATCTGCTGGTGACCCGACGCTGGATGCTGCTGGTTCCACGGTCGGCAGAGAAATTCGCGTCAATCCCGATCAATGCCCTCGGCTATGCCGGCTCGTTTTTCATCTGGAGCGATGATCAGTGGGACGCCCTCAGGACGCACGGGCCGATAACGATCCTGGCGGCAGTGGCGCGACCCCGTTTGCATCCTTGATGATCGTTTTTGGTGATCTTCAGTGAGGGCATTGGCCGGATGAAGGTCTGGCTGCGGGTTTGACTGCGGCC
>CAZFBS010000031.1:0-22097 GCA_964517265.1 uncultured Rhodospirillaceae bacterium
GTCTCGCTACGTCGCCTTACAGCTAAGCACGCAACTTAATTGCTGAGCAGGCTCTCAAGGCTCTCGGCCGCCGGTCTCAGCCAAGGTCGAGGACGAAATCGAAGCGGCCATGCCGGGTGGCGGTCCCGCCCGGGGAGATGGCCATCAACAGCTCGGGACGGAACAGAAAGTCCGTCGCGTTCCGGTCCTCGCCGGGAAAGTAGAGCTGGGTGGTCAGCACCGGGCGGTCCGGCGCCTGCACCTTGACATGGTAGTGGCGGGTGCGCGGGCCGTAGTTCCCGGGTACGATGGTCTCGAAGGCGTAGCGGCCTTGCCCGTCGGTATACTGGTGACCGCGCAGCCCAAAGCCCTGGTTGTCGTAGCGCCCGTCCGCATCCGCGTGCCAGAGATCGACCAGCGCGTTCGCGACCGGTGCGCAGCCGGTCGAGACGACGAAGCCGGCGAGGACAAACCGCTCTCCCCCGATCCCCGGCTCGAGCAGCGAACGGCGCTCGGGGGAGGACGGCCGGAAGAACGGCCCTTCTGTCTGCGGCGGCGTCGCTTCTCCATCCCCACAGTCGGGGGTCGGCGGCAAGTTCGTCGCAGCGTGCGCGGAGCGGCGCGGGGGGAGTGGGGCGAGGCTTGCGAGCGGAATCACCAAGCCGACCGAGAGAAAGTGGCGACGGCTCCAGAAAAAACGTCTCATCATCGTCATTGTCATCCTGCTGTCCCACCACTTGAGGGCTCTTTCGGGAATGCCGGGCGGCATGCGGAGTGGCCGTTGCTTGAGGGCATGCCGCTTATGTAGGCATTCCGGATCGGCCCCGTCACCGGCAATGCGGAGAACGGACGATTGCTCCCCGCCGGCGGCACCTGCGATAACCGGCACGAGTTCTCACCCCCCACTCGGTTGCTCCGATGACGCTGCCGCTGCCCGCAGATCTAACCACCCTCGATGCCATCGCATTGCTCGCCTTTCTTGCGATCTGGCTTACCTATAATCTGCTGTTCGACGGCTGGCTGCGCCGTCCCGGCAGCATCAACGCCAAGATGATCGCGGTGCGGGAAGTTTGGATGATCCGCCTGCTCAGGCGCGAGAACCGGATCGTCGACGCCACTCTGATCGGTCTGTCGATCCGCAGCGCCACTTTCTTCGCCTCGACGACGATCCTGGTCATCGCCGGCCTGATCGGCGTGGTCGGCACCGCCGAGCGAGTCTACGGGACGACCGCCAAGCTGTCGGTGCTGCTGCAGGGGAGCAGCCAAGCGCTGTTCGAGGTGAAGGTGTTTCTCCTGATCTCGATCTTCGTTTACGCGTTCTTCAAGTTCACCTGGGCGATCCGGCAGTACAATTATTTCTCGGCGGTGATCGGCAGTGCGCCGGATGATCAAGACGGTACGGTCGACCGGGAGACGGCAGGGCGAATGGCGCTCATCCTCAGCCACGCGGTCTGGCAGTTGAACGCCGGCATCCGCGCCTACTACTTCGCGTTGGCTGCGCTCGGCTGGTTTATCCACCCGGTATTCTTCATCACCATGACCGTCCTGATGACGGTGGTGCTGGTGCGCCGTCAGTTGTTCTCCGCCACCTCGAGGGAGATCGCCGATCACGTCGCGGCGCTCTCCGTTGAGCTTCCGCGCCCTCCCGGCAAGCGCCCTCCCGGCAAGTGAGCCGCGCGTTCCGGCTTGGCCCGCCCAAGGTATCCAGTGGATCGGGGATGGCGTCAGGCTCGGCTTGGCCTGTCGTCGGCATCGCGCGGTGTGACGGTGGCAAGGCTGGACATTCCTGTGCCCGAGGTCTCGCCGGTGAGGATCGAGAGCGCACCATCCGTCTCCAGAACCACGGTCGTCGTCTCGCCGACGGCGAGAACGCTTTGGTTGCGCATGGCGGCAAGCACCTCCTCCTCCGTGATGCGCTCGCGGCGCATCGCATCGTGCATCCACTGGCCTCTATGGACGAGAAGCTGTGGCTGGGCCTTGACCAGATCCTGGAAGCGCTCGGAGCGCACGGAGAGCCAAGTGACGGCGTATTGCAGGGCGATAAGCAGGGTCAGTCCGAGCATTCCCTCGGCGAGAGGAACGCTCTTCGAGAGCATTGTCGAGGCCAAAGCCGAGCCGAGCGCGACCGTGACGATGAGATCGAACGCGTTCATCTTGGAGAGCGTGCGCTTGCCCGTCACTCTCAAAATGAAAATCAGCAGCACATAGGCGAGCGTGCCGACGACGAGGACACGTCCCACGCCGGCCCAACTGTCAAACAGCATCCATTCCACAGGCGATTCTCCTCACAGGCAATCTTCCTCGAGGCCGCAGCCCCGTTCGCTTTTGCTTAAGATCGGACTGATTTCAATCCCCGGTCGGATTCCCGGCCCGATTCCCGTTCCGATCAACATGACGAGGCTTCGCCTGCCGGCGCGCCTCTCGCGTGCTCCCCTCCCGAACGGCTCCCGATTGCGGACCAGGGCGATAGCCGCGCCGGGCGCTGTGCCGGGCAGCAAAACCGACATGCCCTGTAACACACGCCGGAGACCCCTTTGGTTCCCCGCCAACGGCTTCTTCGACATCATCCCGTGCAAACCGGGCGGGCCCTCGTGCCGTCTTGCGATCGGTGCCTGCGGGCCGCTGTTGGAGAGAGGGCGGCGCGCGGCCGATACCAAAAAGGTTTCTCGCCAAGGGAACGATTGCCGAGGATCACGCATTGATGCCGCAGGATCCAAATCGGGAGATCGTCATGGTCAGAAACATTTTCGCACCGGCGCTCGCCGTTGTTTCTCTTGCCGCGTTTGCAGCATTTCCTGTCCTCGCGCAAGAGGCCGGCGGGACCATCAATATCGGTGAGAGCCAAGAGTATGGAGAGCATCTCGTCGACGGCAATGGGCGTGCCGTCTATCTCTTCACCGCGGACACGCAGGCTGAGGGTGACGGCCAGGATGCCGTCAGCAATTGCGACGATGCGTGTCTGCAGGCGTGGCCGCCTGTTCTCAGTGACGCCGAGCCACAGGCCGAAGGCGCCGCCCGATCGGAGCTGCTCGGCCGCATCGAGCACAAGGACGGCAGCATGCAGGTCACCTACAATGGCTGGCCGCTCTACTACTTCGTGCAGGATCAGGCCACCGGCGAGGCCGTCGGCCAAGAGATCAAGAGCTTTGGCGGCGAGTGGTATCTGCTGCGCGCCAACGGCGAGAAGGTCGGAAGCGAATAGCGTGCCCGCGCGTTGAAACAGCCGCACCGCGGAGCCTGTCCGAACAGCGGGAAGATGCATTCGGGCAGGCGGGTGTGCCGTTGCATGAAGCAGGAGACGGGTTCCGCTCCACTTCGGGGCCCGCCCGGCTTCTGATCCCAGGCTACGTGGGCTGAGGTAGCGATGCTCGACCGACGGGGGCAGTGAACCGTTCGCACCGATCTCCACAGCCCGACGCCTGTGCCGGATCGGCAAGTCATTGGTGGCGTCCTGATAGAGCGGCCGTAAAGAAGCAGCCTTTTCCGGGCCGTTTGGGGGCGGTGATTGCCAAGTAAAGGGTAGGCTTCAACACAACATCGTGGCATCGCCAGCGGCAAATGACGCTGTCCCTTGCGCCCGCCCTACTTTCGCCCCAGTCCTCCCGGAGGCTTTGAGAACGGGGGCGGGGTAGCGACGCTGCGCGAACCTCTTCCGGGCGCGACTTCGGCAGCCAGGCTTACATCAATCAGGCCGTATCCATCCTTGTGGACAACCTCGATCACGTCAAGATGGAATATCCTGAATGGGGCGAGGCGATCCAGCTTCAGGCCGCGACCGCCGCATACAATGCCGGCTGGGACGTGTTCGAGGACGGCCCGAAAGGCTTTGACGAAGTGACGGATGGTGGCGATTACTCCAACGACGTCATCGCCCGGGCCCAGTACTACGCCGAGCACTGGGACGATTTCCTTGTCGCTTAGACGAGAGCGGAGAAGCGCCGGCTGAGCCGCCGAGCGCTTTGCCCCGGGACCAGAGGAGGGCGGGTCTGAACGGCAACCCGACCCACTGAACGGGTTCACTGGATCAGGGCCGCGGCATACCGGAGTTGGTGTTTGCGCCCTGCGCCAAAGATGGGCCCGCGCAGCGTGCAAGTCGCGATTGCGGCAGGTTCAGCCGGACGGATGGGGGTCGTCGTTCGCAGAGGTATGCGGCGGGCCGCGCTTCGCTGCGGACCCGCCTGACTGCCGTTAATGCCGGATATGTGAACGGGTCGAGCTACACCAGATAGAAGTCGACATCGAGAACGTCACCGGTGACCTCCGATTCACCGGCCGTAATCGAGACCGCATCCAAGTACGATTTTGGGTTCATCGTTACCGTACCGCCTGGCTCCCGCACGCCGGCCGAACCCGACGCGACGATCGTGCCATCAGACAAGGCGCTGAATTTGATCGTCGCAACACTGCCGTTCTCGTCAACCAAGTTGCCGAACTTGATCGTCGGCAGCAGGAACGCCATAAAGTACATGCCGAGCGTGGCCTGCCCGTCGAGGACGGCGTACGCGGCTTCGACCGAGCCCGCGATGATGTGCGAGAGGTGGGCGAGCGCGACCACATAGGTCAAAAGCAGGACGACGAGAAGGCGGGCGGAGCCGGCGCTCGGTAACAGCCAAACCATCAGCGCGATCAACCAGCCGGCGAAAACGGCCCGCAACAGCGTGATCCAGAACGGCGCCTCCATGGTCGCCGCGTAATACGGCTTGCAACTCGCTTCCGCAAAGACGCCGAAGCCGGCCTCGATCAGCACCGCCTGCAGACGGTCGTAGAAGACATGCCCCAGCGAGCGCGGCATCTCTCCCGCCAAGTCACCATCAGATCTCCTTGCCGATCCCCCTGCCGACCCAGCGCCATCGCCAACCTCCACGTCCTGGCTCCGGGACAGCGATTCAGAGGGCGGCGATTTTGTCAACGGGCTGTCAGGACCGAACTCGTCCACCATATCCGGTATGCAACCCGCGAGGCAGCCAAGCGGGAGCTATTCGCCTATATCGAAGGCTACTACAATCGCCAGCGGCTTCACTCCGCCCTCGGGTATCTCACCCCCGAACAGGCAGAGCTCCAGGCCGCATAACCCGGTGTCCACTTTTTCGCGGGAAGATCAGCGATCACGCTGTGCCCCAGCAAGGGCAAGGGCGGGCTCGACCTCCGCTGCGAGAAGAAGCCCTTCGTCGACGTCGTCGTCGAGGCCTTGGGCTCCAAAAATCTGCGCGTGGTCGAGACGGGTGGCGATGCCTGCGCCATGGAGCGTCCGCAATGGGACAGCGGCAACAACCTCGTTGCCCTGGCGCCGGGCGTCGGGGCGGCGTATGATCGCAACACGCACACCAACACGCTCTTGTGCAAGGGGGGATATCGAGGTGATCCCAATCGTCGGTGCGGAGCTTGGCCGCGGCCCGGCGGACTTTTGAGCGGCACGGCTCAGGACCCGGTGGAAACCGCGGCGGGCGAGCAGCAACAGTACCGCTCGCTCCGACCACATGCGGCTTTCGTCATGCGGGGCGCGCAGGTGCTGGTCTTGATCGGCATCCTGACGCTGTTCGCGGCGGCGGCGACGCTCGTGCTGTTCGGCGCCTTCGAGACCTTTCGTCACATTCTCAAGATCATCACCCTCGGCGAGCCGTTCCTCGGCACGCAGGAGATGGTGCTGTCGAGCATCAAGCTCGTCGATCTCATTTTGCTCGCGACGGTGCTGCAGCTCGTCGCGGTGGCGCTCTACACCATGTTCGTCGACCCCCAGGCGCCGATCCCCGGCTGGCTGCGTACCAACGACGTCGAGGGACTCAAGCGCAAGCTGGCCAGCGTGATCGTCATCATGCTGGGCGTGGTGTTCCTCGAGGAGGTCATCTATTGGCGCAGCGAGCGCAACCTGTTGCCGCTCGGCGTCGGCGTCGCCGCCATGATTGTCGCGCTGACCTACTACATCGTCGCCAAGGCGAGGAGCTCGTGAGAGGCTTTGCCTCCAGCGGCGCGGCGATCGCATGCCGCCGAAGCAGGGCCCCCTGGTCGCGCACCGTTCGCCGGTTTCCATGAGGCGCGCCGTGTCGTTCTCATGGTGGATGCCGCCGCAGACCAGACAGGCGTCTGCACGCCGGCGGATGAGGTCGGCTTCGGTGCCGTTCCGGACGACGCCGGCAGGGATCTTCGCTCCAATTCTGCTCGCCATCCTCGAGGCCCCCTCACGCATCACCTCCATCGGTCTCCGGGAATGGGCTTATACCGATCAGCTTTAAAGCCGGTTGGTATCAGGATTGCGGCGATACTGGGGCACATGACTGCCTTATTTGGGGCAGTACGCGGGACCGTTCCTCCCCTCTATGGTGTGCTGATCTGCCCGAGATAGGGTTGGCGGGTCGAAAGCAAAGCGCGACCCGCCGAACGCTCGGGGTTCTGCCCTCAATCGTCGCCGGAAGGGATCACCTTCTCGGCGCGCAGCGGCGCGTGATTGAGGAAAGCGACCAGCGAGACGCCGCCGATGGTGTTGCCGATCAGCGTCGGCAGCAGGAACGCCATAAAGTACATGCCGAGCGTGGCCTGCCCGTCGAGGACGGCGTACGCGGCTTCGACCGAGCCCGCGATGATGTGCGAGAGGTGGGCGAGCGCGACCACATAGGTCAAAAGCAGGACGACGAGAAGGCGGGCGGAGCCGGCGCTCGGTAACAGCCAAACCATCAGCGCGATCAACCAGCCGGCGAAAACGGCCCGCAACAGCGTGATCCAGAACGGCGCCTCCATGGTCCCCAGCGCGATTTCCCGAAGGACCGGGTACACCTCCGGACGCAACAGGTTCTCCGGCAGGATCATGGCGGCAAACAAAAAGGTGCCGATCAGGTTGGCGATGAGGACGATGGCCCAAAGCCGCAGCATCGCGATCACGGTGGCCCTGTCATGCCGGGCGAGCACCGGCAGAACCGCCGTCAAGGTGTTTTCGGTGAAGAGCTGCTGGCGACCGAGCACCACGATGATGAAGCCGACGCTGTAACCGAAGCTGTCGATCAGGTGCCGCCAAGGCTCGTCCGGCAGGCCACTGCGCAGCAGCGCCTGCGTGAGGAAGGAAAACCCCATCGACAACCCCGAGGCGAGCCCGGACCAGGCAAGGGCACTTGCCGGGCGCCGCAATTCCACCTCGCCCTCCTCACGAATGATTTCATGGATCAGTCGTGGGGTGAGAGGGGAATGTGTGTTGGCCTTTTCCTGCTCTTCTTCCTCGAACTGAGGTGAGACGTTATCGGCCTTCGCGCCGTGGGGAGTATCAAGCATCGTTCGGATTCCGGTCAAGTGAACAACTGAATACAGGGATGAACAGCCGGCGCGTGCAACGAACGTTTTCCGGTCATCCCCAGCAGAACCCGCAGCACATGGCTCGGGTTCCATCGTCCCACGTTGCTGCCGCGACGGCTGCTCAGGTGGCGGCGATGTCGGCCCGCTCCTCGAGGAGCTGGTGGCGCAGACGGCGGCGAAACCGGCGGATCGCCCGCAGCGGCTCGATCAGGACCAGCTTGTCGCGCTCCGTCATCGCCTCTGGGTAGAGCGCGCAGTCGGCCCGGCGCCCAGCTTGAAAGTCCTTGACCTCCTTGCGCAGGAGAAGGTCGGTGAGGGCGCAAAAGGCGCTCGCGAGTTCATCGGCCTCGTCACCGGCCAACGTACCTTTCGCGCGGAGGGCGGCGATCCGGCCAAGGGTGGAGGTGTCCTCGATCCCTTCGAGCAGGGCGACGAGGCGGATCGCCTCGACCAAGGGGACGATCCCGGTGCGCTTGACGTCGATCTTGCCGATCTCCAGATGCGCGTCCTTCTCAGGGCGAAGCTCGCCGAAGAAGCCGAGGGCGACCTTGTGCCCGGCGATCTCGCGCAGCATCTGCCGCAGGAACTCCGGGCGTTCCCTCGCTTGCCGGGTGAGGGTGCGGCGCAGAACCGCGGCGGAGGCGAGATCGCCCCAGATGCCCTTGAAGTCGAAGAAGATCGCGGCGAGCCGCAGCGCCACGAAATTGCGCCTGTCCACCCACAGCGACACCTGGTCGCTCCACTGACAGAGGCTCTTGCGCCACAACGGGTTCACCGCCATGCAGTAGCCGTTGCAGAACGGCAGGCCGGCGTCGTTGAGCCGGCGACAGAGGCGCTCCGCCAGCTGCCGAAAATAGCCGTCAATTCGATGATGGGCGTCGTCGGGATAATCACCGAGAATGAAGCCGTTGTCCTGATCGGACGACAGATAGTTCTCGCCGCGGCCGCTCGAGCCCATCACGATCACCGTCAGCGGGACCGGCGGCTCGCCCCAGCCGTCGGCATTCATGCTGTCGATCCGGCTCGCGATGCACCGGCGGTACAGCTCGTTGTTGATCTCGGTCAGGGTCCGTTGTACCGCCACCGCCGGGCGGTGGTTGCTCAGCATCTGCTCGATCAGCGCGGCCTGTGCCGTCTTGAGCGCGCCGGGGGGAAGTCCGGCGTCGGCGAAGGAGAGGGCATCGAGAAGCTGCATCAGCGAGTGCCCGGCCGGATACGGGTGCAGGCGCGCCGGCAGGTTTGCGGCATCGATGGCGGCGTCTCGATCGCCGCTGTCGGGATGCGGCGGCGGCCGATCAAGCCGGCGGCAGACGGCCGCGAACAGCCGCTCCAGGCCGAGGTCGCTCAACGCCCCCGAGGCATCGGTCACCGGCAGCGTCCGTGCCGGCGGAAACACGAAGGGCGGCTTGACGTCGTCGATCAACACCGGGATCAACGCGCGGCGGTGGGCGGCCCGGGCAGCCTGTTCCACCAGCCGGGGCTTGTCGAGAGAAGCCCGCGACCACAGCACGACGACGCAGCGGGCGGCCTTGAAGGCATCGTCCGCCGCCGGCGCCGAGGGATCGCCCATGGTGTCGCCGGACGCTCCCCCCACGAGGCAGCCGCGATCGCGCAGGGCGGTGGCCAGCCGCTCCGCAATCAGCCGGTCGTCGTGGGCGTAGCTGATGAAGACATCCGTCACCGGTCCCTCGCGTTTGGGTCCCGCCCGGCGGCACGCGGCGCCCGGCCAGCGGCTTGGCTGGAAACTGGCTGCCTCCGCGGATACTCGCGCCGGCACCTGCGCAAACGATAGCACCCTTGCGGGGAATTCGCGACAGGATCTGTTCGGCCGCCAGCAGGAGATGTGTCGGCCGCTGCGGTTCCGCGTCCGCCGACTGTTGTCAGGCGGCGCGTTCCCAGAAGATCTCGCGCGCGGTGAACGCGCTCCACGCCGCCGGCAGTCGGATCACCCGTTCCTGCCGCTGGCCAGCGCAGCCGACGACGAGCCCGGCGGCATAAGCCAGCCGCACTTTCTTCGCGGTTCCGTGGGTCGTTTTCAGCAACTCGTCGGTCAGCGTGCGGGCGACAGACAGATCGTTCATCGCGCCGAGGCTATCCTGGAGCTGCCTCAAGGCGGCCAGATAGGGTTTGACCGCGTTGTCGCTGAACAGGCTTTCGAGAAACTCGGCGGCATAGCGCAGCTTCTTGATTTCGATCCGCAGCCGGTGCCGCTCTTCCGGGGTCATCTGGTCGAGACAGGCACCGCGGCGCAGAACTTTACGGTGCCGCGCTTCCAAAACGCGTGCGGCAAACGCGCGGGCCGGGGTGTCGAGAGCGACGTCCACCAAGGCACTGGCAACCTCCGTATTGCCGGCGGCGGGCGGGGCCTGCCGCCACTGGCGCTTCCCGGCCCAACTCCGGAGCCGCGATTTCAACCGTGCATATCGCTCGGACCGCAGCGCCGCCTGGGCAATCCGGTAGCCACGCTGCTGGCGCGTGATCGCTTGGCGGTGCAGCAGGGCAAGATCCGGCTCGTCCGTCATCGATTCGAGTGCCGAAGCCATCGTTTCGCCGACGAATACGTCCCAGTCCCGCGCCGGCCCCATCGCCCCAATCAGCCACTTCAACTCGTCCTTCAGCTGGCGAGTCTGCGGCCCGGGTAACAGACCGTTGTAAAGCGAGATGCGTGAGCGCAGCCGCCGCACCGCCACGCGGATCTGGTGTACGCCCTCTTCGTGACTGCGGGCGAGAACACACGCCTCGTTGCCCATCATGTGGGCGAGGCCATTGGCCACGGCTTCGACTATCGCGTCCTCGGCCGAGCCGTCCGCCGGAAGAACCAGCGGATCGCTCTTGGACCACACCGGCGGCTCGCAAACGGATGAAACGTCCGCCATGCTGGCGGACTCGGTGATCTGGCGCATTGGTTTCTTCTCCTGCCCCGCGGCAAACCGCATCGGACCTTCGCCAACAGTGCGTTGCGGCTCCTGCCCGGTTATACGGATCATCCACTTCGGCGGGCCATTCCAGGGGCTGTTTTTTGCCGCCGTACCCCAGCAGGAAGCCCAGGACTCTACGCTGCCGCAGAACGCCAGTCTATAAACCAGGAGTTTAATTCTTGTGAATACGGTACCCGGTTTGAGGTCCCTCCTTCACAAGGTCGGATGACAGACTGGTCCTGCCGCAATCGAAACAACCTTGAGATGCATAAGAAGTAAAAAAACGTCCCCCCAAAGGCGGGCCTCAGGATGCCGCGCCACGGGCCGAACCCTGGCGAGACTCTTCCGTGGCCGGAGCCGTTAAGGTATCAAAGAAGGCTTGTTCGCAAGAGGCAACATCTTCCCGCTGGTCAGCACTTACGAGCATCGCCAAGCGTTATTCCTCGGACGGCTGCTCAAGACGTCAGTCAAGGCTTTGACTTGTGAAAGAGGGCCAGGGGCGAGAAGCCCCTGGTCACCGCGATCCCGAGCTTAAAGGCTGATGTACAGGCGCAGGGCGTCGACTTCGGCTTCCGCTTCCTCGATCCGGCTCTTGACCACGTCGCCGATACTGATGATGCCGATCAGCTTGCCGTCGTCGACGACGGGGACGTGGCGGAAGCGTTGCGCGGTCATCATCCCCATGATGGCGGCGACCGGATCTTTCGAGGAGCAGGTCACCACCCGGGTCGTCATCAGCTCGCCGACCCGCTTGTTCAAGAACTGATCGTGATGTTTGTGCATCGCCCGGACGAGATCGCGCTCGGAGAGAATCCCGGCGATCTTGCCTTGTTCATCGAGGACGAGAAGCGAGCCGATCCGCTTTTCCGCGAGCATCGCGAGCGCTGCCGCAACCGGCTCGCCGGGGCTGATCGTCACGATATCGTTGCCTTTGACCTTGAGAATGTTCGCTACGTACATGGCAGCCTCTCCTTGCATTCAATGCTCACACGCCGTTCACCGTCTTTTTGATCAGCATGTCGACCACATCGCATAAGGCCTCTTGCCGGCTGCGACCGGCATCCACCGCGGCCGCATAGGTCGCCAACTGCTGATGGGCGCTTGTACCCCGCCTGAGGATCTCCCGGCAATGGAGGACCTCATCCACGCACCCCAGCGCCTCGGCATCGAGGCGGATCAGCGTGATCAATTCCTCCAGCAAGCTGGCGAACGGGACGAGTTCGCCCTTGCCGAAATCAACCAAGCCTTCGTCGATGCCGTAGCGTTTCGCTCGCCATCGGTTCTCGTCGATCAGCATCCGATCGTAGGTGCGCCAGCGCTGGTTATCGCGCCTGAGCCGGTACAGCATCCGCAGAATGCACAAGTAGAGGGCGGCAATGGCGATGGCGTCGTCCAGTTCCGTGCAGACGTCGCTGATCCGCATCTCCAGGGTGGGGAACTGGGCGCTCGGGCGGACATCCCACCAGATCATGCTGGCATCCTTGAACAGCCCGGCATGGACCAGCACCGCGATGTGCCGCTGGTATTCCGAAGCCGATTGGAACTGGGAGGGCAGACCGGTGCGCGGCAGCTCGTCGAACACGCTGAGCCGGTAGGACTTCAGGCCGCTGTTCTCGCCGCGCCAGAACGGCGAGGAGGTGCTGAGGGCGAGCAGGTGCGGCAGGAAGTAGGAGACCTGGTTCATCAGGTCGATCCGGAGCTCGTCGTCGTCGATGCCGGCGTGGACGTGCATGCCGCAGATCAGAAGCCGGCGGGCAACCCCCTGCATGTCCCGCGCGAGCACACGATAGCGGTCCTTGTCGGTGAACTTCTGCAATTGCCACTCGGAGAACGGGTGGGTCGAGGCGGCGATCGGCGCGAGGCCGTAGCGGTTCGCCACCTCGGCAACGCTGCGGCGCAGCCAGGCCAGTTCCTCGCGCGCTTCCTGCACGGTCTTGCAGACGCGGGTGCCGATTTCGATCTGCGACATCAGGAATTCGGGGCGGACAAGATCCTGGATCTTGGCCTCGCACTCGGCCAGCATCGCCGGCGGCAGCTCGACGATCAGTTCCCGGGTGGTGCGGTCGACAAGCAGGTATTCCTCCTCGATGCCGACCGTCAGCGGCGGCGCGCTCGCCGTCATCAGTAGATCTCGATCTTGTGCAGATGGTCCATCTTCAGCACCTTTTGCAAAGCCTCGCCCAGAAATCCGGTCCAGCGTTCCAGCCCTTGATCCGTTTCACAGTGATCCTGGCGGATCTCGACGGCCGCGTTCGGCAGGCCCGCCGCGCCGGCATGAAGGTTGAGCGTGTAGGCGAGGTCCTTGCCGGAGTAGGGCTCGTTGTCGCCCACATTGAGGGTCTCGTGCCTGCGCAGCAGGTCGAGCAGGGGAACCGCGATGCGCGGGTCCCGGTTCCAGAGCACGCCGATGTCCCAGAGCCGGTTGCGGCCGCCGAAGGACGGCGTGAAGGTGTGAATGGAGAACAACAAAGGCTCCGGCCCGCGCCGCCGAAGATGGGCGAACTGGGTGTCGATGGCGTGATGATATGGCCAGTGGAACAGGCTTGCGCGCGCCTCCTGCTCGGCTTCACCGAGCCCCTGATTGCCGGGGATCGGAATCCCGTCGCTCTCTTCGAGGATCGATTGCGGATCCCCGGGCTGCCGGTTGAGGTCGATCAGCAGGCGGGAATAGCCGGCGAGAACGGCCGGAGCATCGAGGTGCGCCGCCAGCATTCGGGTGAGATCGGCGGCGCCGATATCATAGGCGATGTGCCGCTGCAACGCCTCCGGCGGCAGTCCGAGCCGGCCGACGGCAGCCGGAAGCACGCGACTGGCATGGTCGCAAACGAGCAGGATCGGCGCCGTTCCGTCCGGATTGCAGACTTCAAAAGGAGGCGGATCATCGGGGCCGATCAACGCCGGCCTCCGTGCCCGTCGCCCTCGCCGGTGCCGCCAGGATCGCGCTCACATGCGGCAGTTGTTCTCACGGCTGGCTCCCGATCGGCTTCTGCCGGCACCCCGGCTGCACCCTTCCTGTTCGCCGACAATCCGGCTGGAGGGCCATGGCAAACCGGTATATTAGCGGCAGATGCCGACCTTGCGAAGCTTCCGTGACGGACCCCGTCGCTTGTTGCTGACCATCCCCGGTGGCGGGGGAGGCCTCGCCCTTCCGGCGTTGCTGGCAGGCGCGTCGGCAATTGCCTTTGCCCCGATCTTCGTGCGTCTGAGCGAGCTGGGGCCGACGGCGACCGCGTTCCACCGGCTTCTGCTGGCGTTGCCCGCGCTTTGGCTGTGGAACGCGATTTCGGCACGCGGGGGCGCCACGGCCTCACGACCGGCGCGCCGCTCCGATGCCGTGGGGCTGGTGTTGGCGGGCCTGTTCTTTGCCGGTGATCTGGCCTGCTGGCACTGGTCGATTACCTTCACCTCGGTGGCGAACGCGACGCTGCTCGCCAACTTCGCGCCGGTGTTCGTCGCCCTTGCCGGCTTTGCGCTGTTCAAAGAGCGCTTTTCGCGCACGTTTCTTCTTGGCATGGCGACGGCCCTGGCCGGCGCCTGCGTGCTGATGGGGCGAAGCGTCACTCTCAGTCCGACCAATCTGCTTGGCGATGCCCTCGGCCTCGTCACCGCCGCCTTCTACGCCGGCTACATCGTCTCCGTCGGCCGTCTGCGCGCGCGGTTGTCGACGGCGGCGATCATGGCGTGGAGTGGGCTCATCACCGGCGTTGCGTTGTTTCCGCTGACGCTGTTGTCGGGGGAAGAGCTTGTCCCGATCACGCTGTACGGCTGGGCGATGCTGCTTGGTCTTGCGCTGATCTCCCATGCCGGCGGGCAAAGCCTGATCGCCTATGCGCTTGCGCACCTGCCTGCGACCTTTTCCTCCGTCAGCCTGCTGCTGCAACCGGCGGTCGCCGCGGTGCTCGCGTGGATCATTCTCGGCGAAGCGCTGGGATTCTTTCAGATGCTGGGTGCGGTGATGATCCTTGCCGGGATCGTTCTCGCCCGGCGCGGCAGTCGCGGCCCCCCGTCGCCGGAGAAAGCCCCGGCGGCCGGAAGCCGCCGTTGAGATTTCAGCGGAAAGGCTCTCACCCCAGTACCGCCGCCGCCATCTTGCCCCGCCATCTCCCGCACGAGGAAAGGACCTTGAAATGAACCACAGCCGGCGCATCTCGGTGATCGGCCTCGGCTACGTCGGGCTGCCGGTGGCGGTGGCGTTTGCGCGTTCAGGGGCCTTTCCCGTGGTGGCATACGATGTGAACCCGCGGCGGGTGGAGGAGTTGAAGACAGGTGTGGACCGGACCCGTGAAGTGGATACGGCGGATCTTCGTGCGGCGTGCCTGCACCTGACCTCCGATCCCGCCGATCTCGGCGCCGCCGATTTCCACATTATCGCCGTCCCCACCCCAATCACGGACTCCAAGCGGCCCGATCTGCTTCCATTGCTGTCCGCGACCCGCGCGGTGGCGGGGCAACTGAAGAGGGGGGACATCGTCGTCTACGAATCGACCGTCTACCCGGGCGCGACGGAGGAAGAGTGCGTTCCGATTCTCGAGAGCGTGTCCGGCTTGCGACTCGGGGCCGATTTCGGCGTGGGATACTCGCCGGAGCGAATCAACCCCGGGGATCGCACGCATCGATTCGCATCCATCACCAAGGTGGTCTCGGGCAGCGATGCGAGCGTTCTGGAGGTCGTTGCCGCCGTCTACGGCAGTGTGGTGCGGGCCGGCGTGCATCGCGCGCCCAGCATTCGCACCGCGGAGGCGGCCAAGGTGATCGAAAACACCCAGCGCGACCTCAACATTGCCTTGATGAACGAGTTGGCGTTGATTTTCGAGAGGCTCGGTATCGACACTCACGATGTGATCGCCGCTGCCGGGACCAAGTGGAATTTCCTGCCCTTTCTGCCGGGCCTTGTCGGCGGCCACTGTATCGGCGTCGACCCCTATTACCTGACCCACCGGGCCCAGCGCTGCGGGTACAATCCCGAAGTGATTCTGGCAGGGCGGCGCATCAACGACGGCATGGGAACGTGGATCGCCAAGGAAACCGTCAAGCGGCTGTTGAACATGAAAAGCGGAGCGGTGGGCGCGCTGCGGGTGAGCGTGCTCGGGATGACGTTCAAGGAGAACGTCCCCGACTGCCGCAACACACGGGTCATCGATATCGTGCAGGAACTGCAGGCGTTCGGGGTTACGGTCGCGGTCAATGACCCGGTTGCCGATCCAACCGGGGTGGAGAAGGAACACAACATACGGCTGCAGCCGATGCAGGCTCTGGCGCCTGCCGATGGCATCATCGTTGCCGTTCCGCACCAGTGCTACCGAGACCTCGGTTGGCCTTTGATCGCTCGTTTGCTGAAGAACGGCAGCGGGCTGGTGGTCGACGTGCGCAGCTGCCTCGAGCGTGACAGCAAACCGGAGAACATCCGCCTTTGGCGGATCTGACGGTGGTCGGGGGCGAAGAGCCGCAGGACGGTGCGGAGGGGTGAGAACGCGAGAGGGCCCGGCACCCGTGCCGGCTGCAGATCCGCAGCCGGCACGTCTCCGGGAAAGTGCGAGAGCCTAGAAGAAGGTTTCCGGAATGATCACCACATCGCCGGGAAGCACGGCGACATTGGCCGCAATCTCTCCGCCCCGTAGCAGATCGTCGAGGCGGACACGGAACTGCTGCTGTGAGCCGTCGACGGTCCGCACCAGACTGGCGCGGTTCCCGTCGGCAAAAGGCGTCAATCCCCCCACCGCGATCATCACATCCAGCAGCGTCATGTCAGCCCGGTAGGGAATCGCGCGTGGCTGCTGGGCCTGCCCGACAACACGAACCTGCTGCTCGAACATTCCGACGAAGTTGGTGACGATGACGGTCACGAGCGGGTTCTGGATGAAAACGCCCAGTTCCCGTTCCATCTCCCGCCCGAGTTCGCTCGGCGTCTTGCCGGCGGCGACAAGATCTTCCAGCAGAGGCACGGAAATCCGGCCATCGGGTCGAACCGGAACCGTCGTCGTCAACTCGGGATTGCGCCACACGAAGATATTGACGACATCGCCGGGACCAATCCGATAGGCGGGAGATTCATGAACTTCCCCCACGTCTGCCGGCGGCAGGTTGTCTGTTCTGGCGCATGCGGTAACCGCCAATGCGGCACCAACAAGCAGGGCGACGGCAAGCACAGGTCTAAAGGCAAGCGTTCCAATCATTGAAAATCTCTCGTTGGGCAGGCGAAGGACGCCAGATGAACAATGCGTTTGCAAGGTATACGTCGTTCTGCCAGGGAAGCAAGCGCGAACAACTTTCCTTGTTGCGGATAACCTTCTTCAGCGCACCCTTGTCGTATAATGATTGTTGAAGGGGAACGCTCATTGTCTCTCACCATTTGATGTCATGCTCTCGCAGCAGCTGATAGAGCGTCGGCCGGCTGATTTCCAGAATCCGGGCTGCTTGCGAGACGTTGCCGGCACTCTCGATCATCGCCCGAGTGACGGCGTCGCGTTCGGCCTTGTCGCGCGACTGCTTGAGGGTTGTTCTCTCCCCCGCCTGCTCCGCCATCGCCAGATCGAGATCGCCAGGGTCGATATGGGCGGCCTGGGCTGCAACGACGGCGCGCCGGATTCGGTTCTCGAGCTCGCGAACGTTGCCGGGCCAGTTGTAGCTGGAAATGGCCGCGAGCGCCTGGGGCGTAAAGCCGCGAACGGGACGTCCCTGTTCGGTGGCGAATTGTCGCAGAAAATGATGGGCGAGAACAACGGCATCATCCGGGCGCTCGCGCAGCGGGGGGATCTGGATGGTGACCTCGTTGAGCCGGTAGTAAAGCTCCTCGCGGAACTCGCCGGTCGTGATCTTCTTGATAAGATCCTGATTGGTCGCACAGACAATGCGAATGTCGACGGGAATCGGCCGGCGGCCGCCGATGCGCTCGATGATTCGCTCCTGAACGAAACGGAACAACTTGGCCTGCAGCGGCAGCGGCAAATCGCCGATTTCGTCGAGAAAAAGGGTTCCCCCGTCGGCCATCTCGACCTTGCCGGCGGTCGATTTGATTGCGCCCGTGAACGCGCCTTTTTCGTGGCCGAACAACTCGCTCTCCAGAAGGTGCTCGGGGATTGCGGCACAGTTGATCGGGATGAAGGGCTTGTTGGCCCGTTTGCTCAGACTGTGGGCCGCCCGGGCGAAAACCTCCTTGCCGGTGCCGCTCTCGCCGAGCAGAAGGATTGTCACATCGGACGGCGCGAAGCGGCGCATCTGTTGACAAACCTGCAGCATCTTGGGGTTGGCGGTGACCAGTCCCGGCAGCGGAACCTCCACTGCGGAACTCACCAGCTTTCTGTTTTCGTCCTCCAGCGAGAACAGCCGGAACGCACGGCGGACAATCAGGCCAAGGGTCTCGATTTCGATCGGCTTCTGGTAAAAGTCGTAGGCCCCGCGTGCGACCGCCTGAACGGCATATTCCCGTTGAGTCTGCCCGCTCATGACGATGACCTTGGTCTCCGGCGCGACCGACAGGATCGCTTGCAGAATGGCAAGACCCTCGGTCGGGCCATGGGGATCGGGGGGCAGGCCAAGATCAAGCAGAACGACGCTCGGCCGCTCCCGTTCGATCAGGGCGACCGCCTCCCGCCGCTCCTCGGCGAGGAAAACCCCGCAATCATCGAACGCCCAGCGCAGCTGCTTTCGCAATCCTTCGTCGTCATCAACGACCAGCAGCTTGGGCTTGAGGACCCGCTCGTCTGCTTGCTTGGCTGCAACGACCGGAAAGTCACAGCCGGATTGTATGGGTGCGGACCTGGAACGAGCATGGATGAGGTCTGCTGTATCTTTCATCACGTCCTCGAGAGTCATTTCGTTCGCGCCGCAACCCGGGACGGAGATCGAGGCATTCGAACTTCGACCGCGTCGCTGCTGCGTCTACGCAATTTTACCACGCAGAGAAGCAAAGTTCATCAACCATTACACGAAGATGTGCGGTGGGTGTCGGGTTGCGAAGAGGAAGCCGGATTACCGCATCCGGATCTGGACGACCGAGTAAAGGTCATCGGGCACCGCGGCGAGGTCGTAGAGCACCTTCGCACCGACCGCCAACACCATCAGGGCAAGGAACAATCGCAATCGTTCTGCCGGCAGGCGGCTGCCCATGCGCACCCCGAACTGGGCTCCCGCCACGCCTCCGACCAGCAGCAGCATCGCCAGCACAACATCAACCGTCTGGTTCTGGACGGCCTGCAGGATCGTCACGTTGGCGGTGACGAAAATGACCTGGAACAGCGAGGTCCCGACAACCACCTGCGTCGGCATTCCCAGCAGATAGATCATCGCTGGAACCATGATGAAGCCGCCGCCGACGCCCATGATCGCGGAGAGCACGCCGACGACAAATCCCACCGCCACCGGCAGAATGATGCTGATATAAAGCCGCGACTTGCGGAACCGCATCTTCCAAGGCAGTTGGTCGATCCATCTGCTGCGCTTGCTGCCCGGTCGCGCGCGATGGGGGCTTTTGCCGATGCGCTTGCCGATGAGCATTTTTGCCGACTCAAAGAGCATGAAGAGGCCGACGATTCCCAGCAGAAGAACGTAGGCAATGCCGATCGTCACATCGATGTAACCGAGGTCGCGCAGCCAGCGGAACAGGCTGACGCCGAGGGACGATCCGACAAAGCCGCCGGCGACCAGCACCAAGCCCATCTTGACGTCGACGTTCTCCCGCTTCCAATGCCCGATCACGCCCGAAACGGAGGCTCCGACGACCTGATTGGCTCCGGACGCCACCGCGACGGGAGCAGGAATACCGAGAAACAACAACAATGGCGTCAGCAAGAAGCCCCCGCCGACACCGAACGCTCCGGCCAGAAATCCGACAAAGCCGCCGGCCGCAAGCAGCACAAGGACGTTCTGGCTGGACTCGGCGATCGGCAGGTAGATGTCCATGATGATAAGAGGCCTCTAAAGCCGCCTGGTTTGGCTTAACCCAGGGCTCGCATCGTAGCCGGAATTTGCCATCCGTGCATCCAATCCGGTGGCCTTACGAGAGCACGGCCCTCCCGTTGCGCGTCCACTCGCGAGAAGGCGAAAGCAGCCGTGCCGTCAGTACCGGATCGCGGCATACGGCGTCAGCGCGCATGCGGCTTCCGCGTCCTGCAAGGTGTGGATCCCGCGGTCGGCAAGCAGCGGAATCATCGCCACGAAGACCGAGGCCGTCGTCATCGCGTCGCCGAGCGCGGTGTGTCGTCCGGTGACCCTGATGCTGAAGCGGGCGGCGATGCCTTCGAGGGAATTCTCCTCTTGTTGCGGGTGAACAACGCTGGCGAGCAGCAAGGTATCGAGAACGGGGTTGTCGAGCCGAATGCCGGTCGCCTTCTCCTTCAGTTCGAAAAACCGCATATCGAATGCCACGTTGTGGCCGACGATCACCGTGTCTTCGACGAAGTGATGAAACCGCGGCAGAACTTCCTCGATGACGGGCATGCCCCGAAGCATGTCCGGCGAGAGCCCGTGCACCGCCCGCGCGGCCTCGCCGATCGGCCGCCGCGGGTTGACCAGACAGTCGAAAACTTCCTGGTGCAAGATCCGGCCGTTAACGATGCGCACGGCGGCGATCGCAATGATTTCGTCACCTTGGCTGGGGGCAAGGCCGGTCGTTTCGGTATCGAGGACGGTGTAGGTCAGCTTGTTCAGGGGGACTTGGCGGACATCCTGCGCCCGCGCCGTCGTCTGGAACAATTCGAAGTCGAACGCATGGGTAAGTTCATCGGCAAGCTCGGCATCCTCGTGGGAGGGATCCTCCTCGCTGACCGGAAGAATCAGACGCAACGATGGGTAGCCGGAGGCCGGGGGCGGATGCGCCCAGATGGCGCCGCCGTGGCGTTCGATGATATCGAAGAGGGTGGAGGGAGTGCCTTCTTCGTGAGCAAGGATGTTCCGGTTGGTCCCCCAGAACTTGAGCGCTTCGTTATGCAGCGGCGCGCCTTCCCATTCCAGAACGAGCGCTGCCAGTGCGCGCCGATGCTGGAGGCTCAAACGGAAATGCTGGGCACGGCAGACTTCGATCAACTGCTCCATCAGGAAGTGGATGCATTGGCAGATCGCGTAGCTGTCCAGGCTGATCCACAACGGCTCCAGTGGCGCGCTGATCTCCAGGGAGTGGGCGGGGTCGTTCGCAACCTGCCGTTCGATCGCCGCGAGCAGATCGGTGCCGAGCACGTCCTCGAACGGCCCATGGTGGCCCAGGTCCCGCGCATGCTCCGATTCGAGCCGGTCAAGATTCTCGCTCACTCTCAAGGCCTCGCCGCGGATCACTTCGAGAAACTCGTGGCGCCGCGCGCTGTCCATGTCCGGAAACGCCAACACGGTTTCAATCGCGGCGCGAATGCCGCCGATTGCCGAGCGCTGGCCCTCGGTGAGGGAGCGCACCAGCGAGCTGCGCCGGGCCTCCACGTCGATCCGCCGGGTGACATCCTCCAAAGTGAAGACGTAACCGCGCACGTTGCGGTCGACATCGTTGTCCAGGACCGGCATCAGGCGCACGTTGAGAAGCCTGCCGCCCGGATGGGAGGTGACGAACGGCGTCATCACCCTCGTCTGGCCGCGCTTGAGGTGCTGTTCGATGTTGAGCAAGGCATGGGTGATCCGCTGCTTGTCCATCACGCTGTAGACGGAACGGCCGAGACCGATCCAGTTGCCGCCGGCATCGCCATTCGTGCTCTCCATCAGCGCCCGCGCGCGCTGGTTGTAGAGAAGGATGCGGCCCTCGGCATTGCAGACGAGGACGCCCTGGGTCAGCTGGGAAATGAGCGCCGCCAGGGTGTTGCGTTCTTCCTCGATCGCGGCGTTGGCCTCGCTGATCTGGGCCAGTACGTCCTGCTGCGTCGATTGATAGCGTTCGGCGAGCAGATTGATGCCGTCGACGAGATCCTCGATCGCCTCGCGACCTTGGTGGTGCAGCCGGTGCGCCGAGTTGCCGACGGCGATCAACCGGGCTTCCTCGGCGACCGCCCGCACGGGATCCACGTACCACTTGCACATCAGGTGGATCCCGAGGCCGAGCAGGAGGAACAGTGCGACGACGGTCAGGATCGGCACACCCGGGTGCCGGGCCAGCATCTGTTCCAGTGCCGCACGTTCTTCTCCGACCAACTCGGCCCATACCGCCATTCCGGCGGCGATGCCAACCGCGGCCAGCATGGCGGCGCCCACGAGGAACCAGATCCAGGCGACGGATTTCATAGCGAGTCGAGGCGGAAATGAAGGGTGATCAGAGACTTGAACTGCTTGACCACCCCCAGTGAGTCGCGCAGCAGGCTGCGTTCAAGGCGATTCAGCCCGCCGGGGCGAATGAAGTTGTTGGTGGCGACGCCGCGATCGAGCTGTTGCAACTGCGTGCGCAGGCGAAGCATTGACATGAAGTCGAACGCCTCGATCAAATCGGCGGTGAACTCCCGACCGAGCGGCCGCCGGCCGCTCAAGATCTGAAGGCGGCCGACGGTATTGGTTTCGGTCAGGCCATGCTCAAGAGCCATGCTGCGGACGCCGTGGACAACCGAGAAGATCCCGCCTTTCTTGATGTCCAACTCCCCGGCATGGTCCCCCTTTTCGACAACAAAGCGGTTGAACCAGCCAAGCGGGGTCGGGAAACTGAGCATGACCCTCGCGAAATGGCGCAAGACCGCTTCCTGGCCGCGCATGAGGTCCATCATGTGCTGTTTGAGATCCGCGAGCAGGCTCTCGTCGCCGGCCACGGCAGTGGCATCAAAGAAGATTGCAAGCGCCATCAAGCCTTCCGCGGACGGCTGATGAATCCAGCGGAACATGTCGTCGCGAAACGTCGCCAGCGGTTTCGCCCACTCCGGGTTGGATGTCATCACATTGCCGTCGCACGGCGGGTAGCCCAGCTCCATCAGCGCCTGCGGGAAGCCTTGCGCGATCTTGCGGAAATCAGCCGGAGGCTCGCCATTG
>CAZFBS010000031.1:22197-36528 GCA_964517265.1 uncultured Rhodospirillaceae bacterium
GCGATCGCGTAGGAGCTGTTGGTCAGGTAGCTGAGCAGGTCGGTCTGCTCCATCACACCGACGATCTGCTGGTCGCGAGTGACGACGAGATGGCGGATCGCATGTTTTGTCATCGCGACCAGGGCATCGAAGACGAGGTCTTCCTGATCGATGGTGATCAAGCCGTAGTTGGCAAGATCGCCGATCGGTGTCGTCTCCGGCATGCCCATCAACAGGGATTTCTCGCGGACGTCCCTGCCGGTAAAAATGCCGGTTTCGTTGTTGCGCTCGACCAGCAGCGCCGAGACGCCCCGCTCCTTCATCGCCGTCGCCGCCTCGCGGATCGTCGTCTGCGGCGGGACCATGACGGGCGGGTGGAGCGCGCCCTCGCCGATCCGCGCCATCAGGAACGAGGCGGCGTCGCGCTGCTGCTGAAGGTTGATCAGCGCGTCGGCTTGGCGCGCCATTTCGGCGGTGTAGTATTCCCGGACGGCGGCGTTGGTAGTACTCAACGCGCGAAGCCGGCGCGCGGGCACAAGGTAGCAGGCGGATGCATTCTGGCAGACGAAGCTGTGCTGGCTCCGGCCTTCGATCAGTCCTCTTGAGTCGAAAGATTCGCCCGCGGCGTGGCGGGCGATCAGTCCGATCGGGCCGATCTCGTTGATGGTGCCGCGGATGATGACGTAAAGGAACCCGGGGTTCTCCCAGCGCGCGAGAACCTCATCTCCCGGCGCGAATTCCGCGTGGGTGACCTCCGCGACGAGTTCGTCTAGTTCATCGTCTCGCAGCCGATCGAATGGCGGGACACGCCTCAGGAACGCCTTCGTATCGCTTGCATTCGGCTTGTGTGTGATCGGCTCGGGCATCATCGACGGCACCCCCGCAACGCGAGGCGCCGGCCATGCCTTTCTTTCAAGGACATGGCCGGCTTTCCGTAGGGCGCGCCAGCATCGGCGCTTTGAGAAACCCGGGCCTCAGCAACAAGAGGCCCGGGGCGTTGTCGGGCGCCGCCTAATGAGCAGCGGCACCCTCTGCGCCGATGCCGGTCTGACACCGTACATCCTGCGCCTTGAATGCGTGGATCTCACGGCTCGCCGACGCGCTTTTGTCGGTGATCGAGAAGAACCAGATGCTGACAAAAGCGACCGTCACTGAGTACAGAGCCGGGTACTTGGACGGGAACGGGGCCGTGCCCGCCGCGTTGCCCAAGACCTCTTCCCATACCGTCGGGCCGAGGATGACGAGCATGGTAGCCGTAAGAAGGCCGAGCATGCCGCCGATCGCAGCGCCGCGCGTCGTCAGTTTCGACCAGAACATCGACATGAACAGGATCGGGAAGTTGATGCTCGCGGCCACCGCGAACGTCAGACCGACCAGGAAGGCGATGTTCTGTTTCTCGAACAGAATGCCGAGGATGATCGCGATCACGCCTAGGCCCACCGTCGCGAACTTGGAGATCATTACCTCTTTCTGCTCCGTGCTTCGCCCACGGGCGAACACGTTGGCATAAAGGTCGTGAGAGATGGCCGAAGCCCCGGCCAGCGTGAGGCCGGCGACAACGGCGAGAATGGTGGCGAAGGCGACAGCCGAGATGAACCCGAGGAGCAGGTTGCCGCCCACCGCGTTCGCCAGATGAACCGCCGCCATGTTGTTGCCACCGACAAGAGTGCCGTCGCCGCCGAAGAATCCCGGGTTCCTGGCCAGTAGAACGATGGCGCTGAACCCGATGATGAAGGTCAGAATGTAGAAGTAGCCGATGAAGCCGGTGGCATAGAACACCGACTTGCGGGCTTCCGTCGCGTTCGGCACCGTGAAGAACCGCATCAGGATGTGGGGCAGGCCTGCGGTCCCGAACATCAGCGCGATGCCGAGCGAGATCGCATCGATGGGATTGGCGATCAGGGCGCCGGGCCCCATGATGGCGATGCCCTTGGAGTGTGCCGCAACCGCCTCACTGAACATGGTTCCGGGGCTGAAGCCGAACTGGGCGAGCGCCAACACGGCGATGAGGGTGGCGCCGCCGAGCAGCAGGCAGGCTTTGATCATCTGCACCCAGGACGTCGCCAGCATGCCGCCGAACGTGACGTAGATGATGATCAATATCCCGACGATGATCACTGCCCACATATACGGCAGACCGAACAAAAGCTGGATCAGCTTGCCGGCGCCGACCATCTGGCCGATCAGGTAGAGGATCACGACAACCAGGGTGCCCGTCGCCGCGACGGTGCGGATCGGTGTCTGCTGGAGACGATAGGAGGCGACGTCCGCGAACGTGAATTTGCCGAGATTGCGCAGCTGTTCGGCGATCAGGAACATGATGATCGGCCAGCCGACCAGCCAGCCGACCGAGTAGATGAGACCATCATAACCCGAAAGAAACACAAGGCCGGAGATGCCAAGGAAGGAGGCGGCGGACATATAGTCGCCGGCGATGGCGAGGCCGTTCTGGAAGCCGCTGAGACCGCCGCCCGCGGCATAGAAATCCTGAGCGGTCTTGGTCCGCTGCGAGGCCCAATAGGTGATGTAGAGCGTCGCCGCGACGAAGATCAGGAACATGATGATGGCGGTGATGTTCATCCCGCCGGCGTTGGCATCCTGGGCGGCAGCGCCGCCCGCATACAGCGTCAGCGATGCTGCGGTGAGCAGCGTTCCCCACACTCGGACGTTCATAGGACCTCCCGTTTGAGCTCGTTGTTGATTCGGTCGAACTCTGTATTGGCGCGCCACACATAAATTCCAGTCAGCACGAAGGCGGAGATGATGACGCCAAGACCGATTGGAATGCCGACTGTAATGACAGAATTTTCGGAAAGCGGTGTGGCCAGAAACCCTGGCGCAAACGCAATCGTCATAATGAACGAGTAGTAGATAATCAACATCAGGGCTGCGAGTGTCCATCCAAAGCGAGATCGTTTCTTGACGAGTTCTTTATATTTTGGATGGTTTTCGACTTTTGTTACCCAAACGTCATCCATGACATCCCTCTCCCATGCGTTGAGCAGATTTGTATGTCGTCCTTGGCCAGTCCGCCGTGCTCCGGCTGCCACGAAGGACCCGGAGTGACATCTGACAAGGCGGGCATCGATACTCTGGCAGAGCCCGGCTGGTCAACTACTGTCCCTGAATTTGGCGAACCCGAGTGCGTATTTATGACAAGTCTTTTGAAGTATGCTGCAGTGCAGCATTGTTGACGCAGTAGCGTTATAAAGGAAGGAACAGGCAGGACGACGGCGGGATCACTCCGGAACTGCCGGGGGCGGTTGTCTGCTTTGTTCCACGAAGGCGCCGGCATCAACGGCGATACCGATAACCTTGCCGTTCGCGGTTCCTGCTCCAGTGGTCATGCCGACGAGGAATACACCGTCTTTGCCGAGCATCAGCAGCGGGGAGCCGGAGTCGCCATAGGTGGCGTCGCAGTCGTGCAGAAGCACGCTGCCGCGTTGGCCGAGAAGGACGCAGCCATCGTGGAGGGAGAGCAGGTGTGGCCGATCGCGGCCATAGCCGGCGCGGGCGAGGCGCGCGCGGGCGGCCTGCTCGGGCGCAAGGGCCTTCATCGGCACCGGCCGAACGTCGAGCGCGGTTTCCAGAACGATCAGCACCCAGTCGTCGCCAAGGGGAGCGGGCGGGTTCGCTTCGGCCGCCGCTTCGGAGAGCTCGGGGAGGATGAACGCACGGCCGATGCCATGACGCAGCCATTCGCCACGGCGATAGCCGGCCAGGAAGTGGATGGTGTCCGGGCGAACGCGGCGGCCGGTGCGCGCGTTGACCAGACAATGACGAGCGGTCAGGACAAGGGCAGGGGCGACCAGGGTGCCGGTGCAGAATCCTCCGGAGGTGCGATTGACCCGCCCGATCGCCAGCCACGGCCACGCCGTCGGATCGAGCAGTTCCCGGTCATCGTGGCCGATGATGCCGGCGGCGCGCTCCAGGCGGGCGCCTGCCTCCGATGTCGCCGCAACGAGAAGGACGCCGATCAGCGCCGCGGCCGCCAGCCCCCGGCCGCCACCCCGCATCAGGCGGTCGTCCACCCCACGCGCCCTGCAGGGCGAACGCGGCGCCCGTCTCCCCCAGGCGCCTTGACCGCGCGTCCTAGCGGTCACTCGACGGGGCGCATCGCTCCGCTGGCGCGATCCACTTCCAGCCGCTGGACGAGGGAGTCGTCGACGGTGACGATTTCGGCAAGGTAGCTGTCCTCGTCCTTCTGCTCGACGCTGCCGACCTTGAGACGCTTGTTGCCGCTCCAGGCAATCTGTCCTTCGAGGATGTCCCTGACCTGCTCAGCAGAGAAATTCTTGTCATCGCCCGCCGTCATCATCGGGCACATGCCCATCGGCCCCCCCATCATGCCGGAGCCACCGCCCATCATTCGGCCATGCATCTTCTTCATGCGGCTCATCATTTTCGGATCCATCATCTGCTGGCCGCCCATCATGCCGCCTCCTCCGCGTCCGCCCTGCATGGCGGGAGATTGATCGGCGGGCTGACCAGGGGTGACCTGCTCATTTTGTTGTCCCTGAACCTGAGCGAACATGGAAGTCTCGCTGGCAGGATCGGCGGCAACGGTAAGCACCGGAATACCGGTGAGAACCTGCGCGCCGAAAACGGTTGCTGCCAGGGCGACTTTCTTGGGTACGTTCATAGTGATCTTCCCTGCTGATTCGACATTATGTACATGAGAGGCCTTTTTGCACATCTGTGCCAAGGGACCGAACAGCAGTCTGCCGAAGGATGGCGTCCACAGCAAATGCTCTTGATTGACCGGGTTACCGGCCTGCAGCGCTGACAGCCATTGCCGTTTGATCCGATGCGGGTGCATCGGCTGCCTTGACTTCACTTCTTGAAGGGCAACCTGCGCCTCTTGGACGCCGCACATACTCGGCTCTTACGCTATTTAGCAAGGACCGGGCGACAACCCGTGCCCCTGCGACCGGTGAGATCAACGCCACCCTGCCGACACGGGTGTGAACTTCGAAAAGCCCATCCAGTTGACGTAGCTGGTTTTCGTCATCGCAGACGTAAATGACCGTATGATGATCGTCGCTGCGATCATCATACCGTTCATAAAGCTTGGCCGCGACGGCATTCTTTAGAGAGCCGGAGAGGATCACCGCATCATATCGATGATCGGCATGCACATGCTGAAGGTAGTCGTCGAATTCATCGGCCGGCACGTGTTGCTTCATGGCTTTCTTCATCCGTAGGTCTACGCTAAAGTCATTCGCGAAAGATAACCTACCCAAGTGCACGTATGCTTGATAATCCTTGTCGGATAGATACTGATTGATCAGATCAATGGATGGTTCGATGACCCTGATGACCTTCAAGCCAAGCTCGCACGCCAAAAGTGAAATCGATCCAGCACCGTATTGAAGAAGATGTTTTTTCCCAACTATTTGGTTTTTAATGAGTTCCAATTCATCAATCGTAAAATCGCTCTTCTGCTGGATGTAGTAGAGGTTCACAGGATCAAGAAGTTTATCGATAACGTCTTCCGTTATCACTTTAGAGGTCGAATACGGGACATCGCCGAGACCAAGAGCTTCCCAACCGACCTTGATGTCGATCGTTCCCACGCGTGATTCTGCACCGTAGACCGACGCGTCCAGCGAAAAGTAGGGAGCGACATGGCGTCCATGTCCCATGTAGTTGTCCAGCGTATGTCCGCGAAAATTGGGGATTCTGAGTTTCAGTTTTTCTCGTGCACTTGCTAACAAGCTTTCATAGTCTCTATTATGAAAATGAATATGGGCAAAGTTGCAGTGACCGACTTTACCGTCGGGCGTCGTATCAATCTTCCTTGTCCAATCGTACAGGTGAAAGCCACCATCAAGCTTGAACTTATTGCCAGACTTTACGATAAGTTTTCGGGTTGTTCCTCGCCGTACATGGGTGGTCTGGGCGAGATTATTGAAACATATCGAAATACGAAAATACTGATGATCATGATCCAGCAACATGCGGCTAAATTCAGCAAAAAAATCATTGCGGTTGCGGCATAGCGGACGATCCGATGGAAGATCCAAAAATTCATCGGTATCGATCGGCACAAAAAAATCATACTGATCTTTATGAGATTCCATACATTCGGCTACGATGTTCCCCTTGTTCTCGAAGTCTTTCGGCTGAGAAAATTCGAAGTTGACGTTGACACCTGCCGCAAGGGCATCCGCAAGGCGTTTTTTCGTTACACCGGTTACGGAGCCATTATCGAACACGAAGAGGTTTTCGTACCCAAATAGGGAGCCGTGATACGCTAACCACTTATCGAGAAGAATATCCTCGTCCTTCTGCATTGTAATGATGGCAACGCGCATCCGTTTTAGCCTCTGCTTCTGAAGTTCATTTCATATCGGGGTTCGTGGGGCTGGCGCCGCTTCCACGTGCCTGGCATGCAATTCTTAGGGGCTTTCCAATTTCTTGCTCCAGCGTACAAGCGTTCGTCCCGCCTCAGTGACCTCGCCGCAGCGGAATACTGCCCATGGGCGGCCTTGGTCCCAGTCATAATAGAAAGCGCCGGCAACAGCGTGTGCGTCGGCGCGGGAAACCTCAGAGAAGAACACGTCAATCTGGCGGGCACGCCGACTGTCGTCGGATGGACAACTGCCGGGCCGGAGGCCGCTGCCAAACTCGGTGATCCAGCACGGCTTGCGGGCCGCCGACCGTGTCCCGCAAGGCTCAAGTTCCGCGGCTAGAATTGGCCCCGAATCTGCAGGCGACGCTGCCACCTCTTTACGGAACGGGCGATAAATATGCAGGCCCACGCCATCCGCTGCGGCAAGTCCTCCCAACGCCTGCAGGCGTTGAAGCATCGCCGCTCTTCCGACCATCGCGCCCCCCGACTCGGGAAGCGCCTCCGATAACTCTGCAAGGCCTGCCGTGAGGATCGGGAGGCCGGCAAGCGCAGGTGTCCGGTCGCGGAAGATCTGGAGGTTTCGAAGCGCCCGAGCGTAAAGCCGCAGGCCCTTTTCAAACGCTTCCCGGTGAGGTGCTGGAAGGTCTTCAACCTGTTCGAATCCTTCACCCGGATCCAGCAGCGGCAAATCGCCATTGAAATCAGCCCAGTTGATCTCGTTGCCCAGTTGAAGCGCAACCAGCCGCATGGGACGCTCGGCGACAGCGGCGACAATATCTTCAAGAAGAGACTGCAAGCGCTCGAGGTCCAGATCGGAAAGGCGGTAACGGCGGCCGAACCGGTTATTGCCTGGCCGCTGAGTAGCGCCTTCCCGGACAATCCGCTTTCCGATCGGGATCTCGATAAGGACCGCGATATCGTTGGCGGCGGCGTGATCAAGAACATCGAGCATGGACTCTAACGGCTCCCGCCATGAAAGCCTGAGCGCACCAATCCCGGCCTTCCGCATTGCTTCCATTGTCGACTTCCTCACTTCGGGGGGCTCCCAAGCGAGGTTTGTCCGATTGATGCCAACGATGATGCCGCCATTTTGCGCCGGAACGTGACGGTTCCAGACCGAATCTTCAGCTCCAGCCGACGGAGCACCTGACAGAGTGAGGATGCCGAGCAAGAGGTATTGGCCCGCTCTGCGGGCGTGACACCCGAGGCCCCGGCGTGCGGCCCACCTTGATGCGCCAAGCGCCGCGCATCCGGCAGTGTAATCCACCCCCTGCAATCTGCCTGTCATTACGGCAGTACAGTGCGGAGCAAAGGTTCGACGCGCGACGGAACGGCTATACCGGTTGCGTTCGTGCACGACGAGGTGGCGCGATGCGCCTGCCCTTGCTGACGGTTCGCGGGTGCTGCCGTTCGGACCGACCCGGGCTTGGGCGGAACACTCGATTCGCACCAGCCAAGAAAATCTGAGAATGAGCTCGTCCAGGAACGCCGGCTCGCGGTTTGCAGGCAGCCCTCGGACAATCGGCGTATTTCTGCAAGATTGCCTGCCAGCCCGACGATCGCCTCCACCAAGTGCGCGACGATCTCGGTATTTCCCTGTTGTTCGATCAGCAGACCATCTTGTCCGTGAGTGATCAACTCACCGACTGCACCGACTGCGGTGGCGACCGGCACGCACCCGAGTTGCTGGGCCTCGGCAATCATCAGCGGTGCGCCTTCCCAGCGCGACGGCATGATCAGAACGTCGCCCCAGGCAAGTAATGCGGCCAAGCCCTTGCTGCCGAATACGGGCGGGCGGAGGTCCAGGTCAAGCTCGCGCAGCCGTTCGGTCCAGGAGACCGGTGAATCGGAAAGAATCTCGCCACCGACGACGACACCTTCGAACGGCACCCCGTCCTTGCGCAGCTGTGCCAGGGTCGCATGCAGGCGATCAATCCCCTTTTGCCGATCCAGGCGACCCATGTAGAGGATCCGCAGAGAGGCGCTGCCGCGATGACCGCATCGCCGGCGGGTGGTCTCTGCCTGCATCGCAGGCTCGATCGAGAAGCCCGGGGCGTTCGGGACAGCGTAAATCTTCTCCAGCGGAACCCCGAAACTGTGCAGATAGATTTTGAGCTGCTCGGAGCAGGTGAGAAAGGCATCATAGCAATGCTCGTGGGCGATCGCCGCAAAGGGTTGCCCCGCCGGCCGGCCGACGTCCGTTTCGTCGACGACGTGCAGGTAGCAGGCGGTCCGCGTTCCTTCCGAACGCAGCCTTGCCATCAGGGGATGAGCGACCATCACGTGATTGTTGATCACGAGATCAAAGCCGGACAGCAGCCCCTTGAGGGCCTGCCAGTCGACGCCCGGGGCCTCGGTGATCAAATCCTGGCCAAGAAAAAGATCCGTGGAGCCCCACTGAGGAACTCCGTCTTTCCAGAGGTGAATGTAATCAAAACTTGCATCGAATTCGTCGAGGACATCCATCCGGTCCGAGCCGAGAACGAACAGATGGGTTTCGAAGCCGACTTTTCTCAGTTCGCGGGCGGCGGCAAACGCGACTTTCTCGGCGCCGCCAAACGAGGCGATCGGCACGAGCAAGGCAAGGGTGCGCTTGTTGCTGGTGTTCTCGCCGAGCGGCAGGACAGGAGACGAATGGAGTTCCGCGCGCAGGGCCTTGTAGAGTTCCGATCGGGGCGGAAGTTTCGGCGGCCGCCACGTCCACCGCTTGGCCGCGCTGAGTCGCAGGGGACTTGTCGCAAGCGCGTTGACAAAGTTGACCAAAGCTTGCTCGGGAGCGACGAACGAACGGCGCGGCAATCGTTTGGGGAATGGAAAGTGCACACGCAGCGTCGCCGATGTCAGCCAAACCTGCTCGGCGGCCAGCGAGGCGAGCCAATCAAGCCCATTGTTCTCGATCACCTCGCGAACCAGCGCAGTGGCGATAAAGACAAGATCGACGTGGCCGCTGCGGTGCTGACCCGAGGGGTGGCTTTCATGAGTGATACTGCGCTCATGAGCCACGTTGCCGAGCTGCAGGTACACCACGTTGACGCTTTCCCCGAGACGCTCGAGGTGGAAGAACAACGTTGGAAGGAGGCCCGAGCGGCCCAGCAATTGCATGGTTTCGGCGCTGCAGGCGGCGACGAACGGGGGGAAGTGAACGTTGTCGGGTTCGCCGACGCTGCCCCAGAAGTCACGGATCACATCATCGAAACGCCTCTCGATCGGCGCGGCGGTCGGATCGGTGAAGAAGCACGTGGAGTTGTCGCCGGAACGCAACAAGGCGAACCGCGGACATTCTTCGTGCTCGAAGTGAACAAGCTTCGGGCGTCGGAACAGCGGTTTGTGACGGCGCCTGAGGAAGCTGATAGAACTGGCGCGATCGCGGTTGGCTTCCTTGAACCGGCTTTCCGCCCGCAGCCGATAATCGAAAGCGGTATCGTGGCAGGGGGCGCCGATGAAGCCGGATTCGATACAGGAAAGCCAGAATTCCCAATCCTCAAAGCCGTTCTGCCGGTCCTCGTCAAACCGAATGCCGCTTCTGAAGGTAATGCCGTTGTTGAAGATCTCCATCGACAGCATAGAGCCGGTATCGCAAATGTTGTCCGCGATACAGTGCGTCAGGCGAGAGTAGCTGTTGCCGTAATGGGCGCGCCATTTCACCGAGAACGTGTCGATATTGGTGTAGATCCAGCCGACTCCTTGTTCGATGAGGCGCTGATAGAGCGTATCGATCGTGGTCGGCAGCACGCGGTTGTCGGCATCGAGGAAGTAGACGGCTTTGGTCTCGGGGAGAACCTCAAGGATGTAGTCGATGGCGCGATTGCGCGCGCCGCCGGGGCCGACATTGGAGCCAAAAATAACGTGCAGGTCCGGGCGGGCGGCTGCATAAAGCGCCAGCTGATCGAAAACTTCCCGGCAGGGATCGCCATCAACCGAGACAATCACCTGAAGGCGGCGCTTGGTTTTCGAGGCAAAGACCGACTCGATCGCTTCGACAACCAAGGCGGCGTGGCCATAGAGCGGGATCGCGACCGCGACAAGGTCTGGGAGACTGTTGGACAAGGGACGAGCTCCGTTCAGGCAGCAACGGGTGCTGAAGCAGGGACTTCCGCTGGCGCCGCATCGCCTTGGTCGTTGGTTCTTTCTTCCCGAACCATCCGAAACTCGCGGACCTTGAGCCAGGAGAAGTCAACGCACTCAGACAGCGCCCGGCTGACGACAACAAGGTCCATGGTATTCGCCAGCGGGGTGTCGAGCAGGACATTGATGTTGATGGGTTCTCCGGAAGTCACCTGCCTCCAGCCGCTGAAAAACGCGGGTTGAGCGGCCTCGCCGCTGCGATCCAGTTCGGCAAGGTAGACCCGCGGATCCGCTGCCTGCGGTATAAAAAGGAGACCGACAGATGCAGGTCGTCCATCCGGATGATCGATTACGGCGCGCGCAGAGAAGCTTACGGTGCCGGAGGCGACCGCACTGTGAAGGGCTGCTGCCGAAATTCCCTCAGTCAACGGATGGCAGACGATGGCGTGCTCGTGCTCGAGAAAACAAACGGACTGGAAATCGGGAACGAGGGGCGTCATCGAGACATCCACCACCGTTCTCAGCAAGGCTGCCGGGACACAGCAGTTGGCGATGCGCGGCTCGAGGGGGGTCACGGTCGGCGAAATCAGACTTGGCATTCCAGTCGGACGCACCCCAGGCAGGCCGGTGAAAATGCGAAAGGCGAGGGGCCGGTAGGCGAGGTCGCCGTGGTCGACTTCGGCATGGGCGGCGTAGCGCTCGTTGGCAATCGGATGGCCCAGGGAAGGTTCGGGGGGTAACCCATCGACCGCCCAGATGCGCAGGCGAAGCGTACGCGGGCCGCCGTCGCAGGCTTTCGCCAAGGCAAAGAAATTCCAGCCGAGGGCGATGCTGGAATAGGAGACGGACCATTGGGCAACGGTTTCGCCGCTTTCGACATAGGCGAGCTCGAGGTGCAGCTCGCCGCTATGGCTGACCGGTTTGCGGAAATGCAGGGCGAATCCGGATACCCCGTAGCTCGAGACCGGAAACAGCTGCTCGACGGCGGCTTCGTGCAGGAGCTGGCCGATCCCTTCTTCTCGCGCATCGACGTACGGATCGTGCGCGAAGATCTCCGCAGCCGCCTCCCAGTTGCGGGCGTGGAAGGCATCTTCGAGGCAGCGATAGTTCTCAAACAGGGTTTCCCGCTCGCGCCGCAACGTGGCAAGCTCGGTGGCGATGGACGCGGTGAGAGCAGCCAACCGGTTGACGCTGCCCGCCAGGACATCGCGGATCAGTGCGGCACCGGCATCGATATTGTCGAGTCTAAGCCGAATGGTCGGCACCTCCGGAATCGTGCGCATCCTCCGCACACAATCGATGGCTTTTCTGATCTCGGTTTGGCCGGCGCTGGACACCACGACGGCCAGGAGCGGGAGGACATTGTGTAGAACGTCAAGGCGTCCGGCGTCCCCATCGATGAAATGGATGAGCTCTCCAAGCGGGCCTTGCTCGAGGTGGATTCGGTCATGAGATGACGCGAGAACGAGGTGCTTGCTGGATGAAGGCTGATGCATGGCTTCCGGACATTCGGTTGGATCTCGTCTGCGCCAGACGTTAACGGGCAATGATTAACAATCGACGAAGCAGGCCCCTGCCGCCGCGGACACCATCGCAACGCCGCAGCGGGGCGCCTGACCGATAGGGACGCATGGGCGCCGGTGCGATTCGCAAGACGGCGGGCGAGGAAACACGCCTGTTGCCACGAAGGCGTTCTCCATCCGCCGGTTTCCGGCCTTTATCTTCTGATGGATTGCGCGGTTGTGGAGTCCCCGTTACCACCTATTTGTCTGTGACTGCGGCTGAGAAAGACGAGGGACATGGCGAAACCCACTTCCAGGGCGCGGATCACCGGCCGCCGGGTAAAGCCAGTCCTGTCCGACTGGGCTCGCAAGGCGACGGCGGGGGCGCGGGCCGGCACCAAAGCCGCGCGCGCGGCCGCGCCACGCTGGGCGCGGCTCCGCCGCTGGATCCGGCCGGTGGCGAAGTGGACCGCGGTCGCGGCGATCTGGATGACCGTCCTGCTCGGCGGCCTGATTGCCTGGTACGCCAGCGATATGCCCGATATCGACCAGGCGATTGCGGCCACTCGCCAGTCCGCGGTCACTGTCCTTGCCGCCGACGGCCGGGAACTCGCCACGTCCGGTGATCTGTTCGGCTGGCCCGTCGATGCCGGCAGCGTGCCGCCGGCACTGCCCCTTGCCGTATTGGCGACCGAAGATCGGCGCTTTTATCGTCATTTCGGGGTCGATCCGCTCGGTCTGGCGCGGGCCATGATCGTCAACATTCGGGCCGGCGCGATCGTTCAGGGTGGCAGCACGATCACCCAGCAGGTTGCCAAGAATCTGTTCCTGACCCCGGAGCGGACGATCAAGCGCAAGGTGCAGGAACTCCTGCTCGCGATCTGGCTGGAGCGGAAGTTCACCAAGGACGAGATCCTCTCGCTGTACCTGAACCGCGCCTACTTCGGAGCGGGAACCTATGGTGTCGATGCCGCGGCGAGAAAGTTCTTCGGAACCTCGGCCAATCGGGTTTCCACCTACCAAGCGGCGATGCTGGCAGGATTGCTGCGGGCGCCCTCGCGCTACAACCCCCTTGCCAACAGTGATCTGGCGGATCGCCGCACCCGCCAAGTGCTCGCCAGCATGGTCGAGGCCGGATACATCGGTGAGGCGGAAGCGGAAGCGGCCATCCAGTATCCCGGCACTGTTGTTGCCCTGCAGGGAAGCCGGAGCGGAAACCGTTACTTCATCGACTGGGTTTTGGATCAGGTGCCGGCATTCGTGTCCCTGGATGACAAGGACGTGATCGTCTCCACCACCTTGGATCCCCGGCTGCAAGAGATGGCGGAGCGCAACGTGACGGCCATGCTGGAGAGCACGGGGGCGAAGCGGAACGTGAGCCAGGCCGCGCTGGTGGCGATGACCCCGGATGGCGCGGTGCGGGCGCTGGTGGGCGGGCGCGACTACGCTCAGAGCCAGTTCAACAGGGCGGTTCAGGCGCGTCGCCAGCCGGGCTCGGCGTTCAAGCCGTTCGTCTTTCTCGCCGGGCTGGAAGCGGGACTGCAGCCGCAGACGCGGCTGTACGACGGGCCGATCATGGTCGGCAACTGGCGTCCAGACAACTTTGGCGAGCGATTCCGCGGCGAGACCAGTCTTCAGGAGGCGCTGGCGCTGTCGATCAATACCATCGCGGTGCTGGTCAGTGAACGGGCCGGCCGGGAGAAAGTCGTCCAGGTGGCAAGGCGCCTCGGGCTCAGCACCCCGATGGAGGCAAGGCCAAGCGTGGCTCTGGGTGTGGACGCGGTCAACCTGACCGAACTGACGGCAGCCTACGCCGCCTTCGCCAGCGGCGGGATCGGGATCTGGCCATATTGTATCGAAACCATTCACGACCGCAGTGGGCGCCTTCTTTACAAGCGCGACGGCACCGGACCTGGACGGGTTCTCTCTCGCGAGCACGCCCGGCAGATGACGCAGATGCTGGTGGCCGCGGTCGAGCATGGCACCGGCCGCGCGGCCGCAGTACGCAGGCCGGCCGCGGGCAAGACAGGCACCAGCCAGAACTATCGGGACGCCTGGTTCATCGGCTTTACGGCAGATCTGGTGGCCGGGGTCTGGATGGGCAACGATGACGAAAAGCCGATGCAGAACGTGACCGGCGGAACCCTGCCGGCGCAGCTTTGGCAAGGGTTCATCGCCGACGCTCATGAGGGGCTGCCCCCGCGCGCGCTGCCCAGCTTGGCGCCGCGGATCGTTCCCCCGCATCTGGGCGCCCCGCCTCAGCTCGCCGGCCCGAAGCCTTTGGAGTCGCAGCCGGCCGACGACCGCAACCTGTTCGAGCGCCTGATCGACGCGATCGCCGGCGATCGCACCTGATTCGAAGATGAACCGGCGCCCGGGGACTGTCAGGAATTTCGTGCTTGGTCGATCGGTTGACCATAGTCAGGCCAT
>CAZFBS010000032.1:0-36141 GCA_964517265.1 uncultured Rhodospirillaceae bacterium
TTTCTCAGATTCCCGGGGCCGATGCACCTACCTTGGTGAGATATCCGGGCTAAGCCGTCAACAGGCGTGTCGAAGCGAAAAAACCGGATTCATCGTGATTAACCTCAACGGCACCAGCCGCAGAACATGACGCTGGCGCGGCGAGCGTAGAAGTTTCGGTTGTTCGAGAGCTTGGCTGGGAGAATCAGAGGGCGCTGTGGGCGGAGCTGAGGGGCGGGTGAGCCCATAGGGGCATTTCCCGGCCGCCGCCAGATCGTAACTGCTCACGTGGGTGGCATTTTGAGGGTTGACCGGGAGGCGTGGGTGTGAGTCAGGACTCCCATGACGCGCTCGCCTCGTTACCGCCTGCCCGACGCCGAGAAGGACGCCCTGCTGGAACGGCAGGCGCAGCTGATCGAGGCGCTGATGGCACGGATCGCGGCTTTGGAGGCGGAGCTGGCGAAGCCGCGCAAGACGTCGCGGAACGCGCACACGCCCCCGTCGCAGGACCCCGGCGGCGGCCGGTCGGGTAGCGGCAAGTCCAAGGACAAGGCGAAGCCGAGGAAGCCGCGTCGATCGCGGCCGGGCGTGTCGCGCCGGCTGGCGGCGAGGCCGGACGAGACCATCGTCCGCTGCGCCGAACGCTGCGCCTGCGGGGCGGACATGTCGGGTCTGAAGCAGAGTGTGCATCGGCGCGCGGCAGGACCCCCCGATGGGCTTTCAACCGGGACCCCTCTCTTCGGACTCCAAGAACTTGTGGGTGCTCAGAACTCCGGTCTTCGACCGGGGTCCCACTTCGGCGCCGGTTGGGGGTCCCGCCGCGCGCCGATCCACAGCCTTGACCCCCGTACGCGCCTCACGAAATGCGATGCGCCCCACGGATTTTCTGGTCCAAGATCGCGTTTCGCGAAGTGCGCTATAGCGCCCTGCGCTGCGAGAAGACGAAAATAATCTTCCTGTCCTTAGTCGCTCTCGCCACAGCTTTCATCTTGCTCCAACCCGTACACGCAGCCTAACAAGATATCGCTGGAATATTGATGTCGTACATTCGAATCGAACCTACGCCACTGGAAAAGCGCTTCTCATCGAACCGCTTCGGGCTCAGGTACCACGCTTGCGAGACTTTTCTGACAGAGCTCAGAACAGCCGCTGCAAGCGCCTCAGTTTTTGTGCCTGTCAGGCCCAGTTCAAAGTTGGCTCCGCCCGTGCCGTAGATTTCTAGGTACTTCGCGTCAAGATACTCGACCAGCCCGATCAGATCATCGTTTCCAAATATGGTGACGGACGCGTTTGTATAGTTCTGGCAAATGAAATCTGTGGCGTATGCGGCTACCTTGGCATGCGGCGAGTCTCCCTGCGGAGTGATGATCTCGATTTGGTCGAATTCGCGGCGGTCCAGCAGAGAGAAGAGGCGTTCGTGCTTAGGCGATGCGAATGCAAGCAGGGCGCGGTTTCTGGATGGATCGGACGTATCGTCGAGCAGCTTGATATCTTTGTAAGGCCCATCCTCTCCCGTTAGCAAGTCTGCCAGGCTTTCGAGGAAGGCGATCGGATCCTCGGATTTTTCTGCGGCGAATAGTTTCTCAAGGTCTTCCTGGAGCGGATAGTGCGTTTCAGCAGACGCGTGACATACAAGAACTCTCCCTTTGGCGACCAGCTCACTGCGGACCGCCTTGAAGATCAACGGCTTTGCGAGACCGGATATATCCACAAGCGCAAGCCCGTCCAGACGCGGCAGGCCGGCGAGGGCTTCGTCATAGGCGGTCTCGACCACAGTGGACGATGATTTGGACCACGCACTCCGGATAGCCGAAGAATGCCCTTCCACGGGATACCTGACCGCGTGTACGGCTACTGAATTGAGCACACCGGAGAGAAATTCGTTCGATGCAAGCGTCCGGTCCTCGAACCCCAATCCGACAAGGGTCGATCTAACCGGGAGTGCGGCGAGTTCATCCTTTGAAATCTGTCGGATAGAGATCGACACCTTGTCGGCCCACGCTTTTGGCTCGCAGAATGCTGTCTCGCTCTCTAATGCACCAAATATATCAAGTTGCCTTGGGGTCGCTCCCCATGCTGAGCCTTGCGTAGCTGCGGTCGACGCTTCAGCAGACTGTTCCTGTATAGCGACGTCGAATTCCTGGTCGCACTGGCCATTGCCAAGAGCGCCGGTTTCGTCAACTTCATTGTTGATCTGGTTGCGCAGCAGTATTTCTTTGGCGGCCGCGACATCATCCAATTCCAGCCACCTGCTCAAGTCATCTCCGGACAACTCGAAGCGATCCCTATCGGCAAGGCCGATGAATGCAGCAAGCCCATAGATCTTTCGATAACTTAGAATGAACTGGAGGATCGGGTCGGAGTCCTTGGTCTTGGTGCGAGGCGATCCGCCAGCGAAAACGAAGACGCCGGCATCGATAAGGTCGCGGAGCCTGTCGATCTGGTGCTTTTGGCTGTTCTCATCCTCGGCGGTGACCCTAACGTAGATGGATGAGTACTGCCTCAGACGCGCTTTAGATTTTTGATTCTTCGGCGCATTGCGATAAGACCGCACCAGCAGGTCGTGCGCTGTCTGTGCGAACGCAAGGGCGTGATTCTTTAGGTTCTTGGAATAGGTCACGCGCCGGTTGAGATCGTAGAGCCGGCGTGCGCTCATCTCTTGGAAGCACTCGGACTGGGTTTTGTCGTCGATGGGATATGCATTGGCGCTACCGCCTCGACGAAGGATTTCCTCGTAGAGCTTGATGACGTCACCGATGTCTCCCACGCAGACGCTTGTAAGACAGGATAATCCCCGGTACACTCGCTTTTTCCGGCCAGCCCCTTCGCTTGACGACGCAATCTCCCTGGCTACCTGTTCCAAGGGTATGTCGCCGAGAATCACGCTCGGATCCCGCTGCCGAGGGTGCTGTGCGTGGAGATCGGCCCGCAACCGGAGAATCCTGGCGATGAAATCTTTGCCGGCAGAGCCGGGAGCGCTGATAGTCTTAAAGACATCCTCACCGAGATCGAACACCGTCAGATCGCGGCCGACCCGGATCGGATGGTTTCTTCCGGGAGACCTGAGCCCGAGTTCTATCGTCTGCCACTCTGAACTAAATTTGAAGGCACAAGTCGGGCTCTGAAAGAGAAGTGCGGATAGGAGCGCCTCTATCTTGTCGAGTTCAAGATAGCGGGTGGAGACGTCGTCCAAGAGGTAAAAGATCGAAGAAGATTTAAACACCTCGGAGCACGCCCGAAGGCTATCAGCTAGATGGTTGAAGACCTCCGCAGGGGCCTGTTTGACGAGATGGCTGTCGCCGCCGCTGGTTGTGACGACGGCGATTTTCTGAAGCCTTAGCTCAAGGTCATCGAGAGATATACATTGTCGCAGATCATCGGCGCCCTCCAGATAATCAGCCACTGCAGACGCCAAACGCGCGTGTGCGTCGGGAGCGACAGCTGTCGGCTCGACATCGCGGAGGTGCATTAGAGCTCGTGCCGCCTGAAGAGCGTAGGCGACGAAAAGGCGGGTCAGGCGATATTCAAGTTTGAGGAGCGACTGCTCCCTTAAGTCCAGCAGCCTTTGGGCGGAAACAAATAGCCCGACGAAGCGATCATTCCGAATGCGCTGGATGATAGCCTCTGGTGCTTCGTTCTCCCGCTGTGTGGCACGGGCGTGGATGTCCAACGCGCGGAGCAGCATTGTCTTACCGCATCCCCGCATACCGGTGATGATCTGTGGGCCGGGGCGAGTGGTTTCGGTGAGCCAGCGGTTTGCCGGGTCGACCAGAAGCTTAGGTACGTCCCACGATTCCAGTGTTTGGGCGTTGTAGTGGTCAGCGAACCCCTTAAGGCTGAGAGGGTTTCTCCATGGCCGCCAGTGGTGAGATGCTCTGTAAAAGGACTCTCGAATTTGAGCGACCATGTCGGCTGGATTGGGGAGGCGAAGGTTCTGGGCGTCCGTACGCAGATTATTGATGATGCCTTGCAGCGCGAGGGCAATGCGGAAATCCCGGTCCTCCATCTGATCCGGCCGGGCTAGCAGCCTGGCAAGTAGAGCGTCGACGTGCTCCGCGATAAAACGCAGGTCTCCCTGACGGTCGTCGGTGCTCTTGCTCTCATCGGAGACACTGCCGAGGTCGATCGCCATGACCCGCAACATGGGATCTATTGCGTCGGGCCGCCGTGATTCCGGGCGAAGCCTCTCGACGATGAGGTTTTCGGAATGCAGGTCGTTGTGGTTGAGTTTGTTGGCCTCCAGCTCCGCGCGAAGCTGAAGGAGATCAATCGCGACCTGACAGATCGATGCGGCACTGGGCGGCGTGCTGCTGTTAACGAAATTCTTCAAGAGGTCACCTTCGACGTAGTCGAGCACGGTGACGTGGCAGGGGAGTCTGCTCGCAGCGTCGTCAGTAAAAACTACGGTCTCGTCAATTGCGTCGATGATGTCGACCACATGCGTCGCGCTAACTGCCAGTTCGGCGTGCAATCGGACTTCGCCTTGGAAGGGTGTTTTCTTGAAGGGCTCAAAGCCATAAAAGGCAACAGGTGAGATCTTGATGACGTACTTCTTCCCGACGAATCCGGCTTCCGCGACGTATGCCGCGCCGTAGAATCCCCTGCCCAGATGCCTCGTAATCCGGTAGTTGCCTATGTTGGTCGGCGGATGGTCCAGGACGAAGCCGAAGGTGCGCCGGCAGGATGGGCACTTGTCACCCAATTCCCTTTCCGAATAGTCCTTGGAAGGACAAAAGAAGCAGCAGTATTTAGCCATCGATTGCCTCGAAATCGGGTCCGCTCGGGAGACAGTTCGGAGTGCCGACAACCTCGTAGAGCCGGTGAATCACGTCCGGCATCAATGACTCTGGCGCCCTAACCGTTGCGATCGGAGTGCCGCCGGATACCCATTGTCCCGCAGGGACGAGAAGAACGAGCCCAACCGGATCCGGAAAAGGTGCCTGTTCCGATCTGAACATGCCCTGCCACTCGACAAGCCGGCCGCGAAGCAGGTCCTGGTGATAGAAGCAGAATCCATCGTGTACTGCCAGGACGTGTCCGGTGTGCGCCCTTCTCGTGTCGCGTACAAGCGCATCGAAGTCGTCGGGATCTGCGCCTTGGGCGATTAGGTTGTCGTCGAAGTGCCGGCGAAGCGCTATGGGGGATGCCTCTGCGACCTTCGCGCGAAGATCGGCGGGAAGGCAGGCCAGGGCAAGCGTCCTGCAGGTTTCGACATGACTTCCCAGCCAAGGGGAGCACGCCCCTCTGAAGGTGTCATCGAGCGCGAGTAGGGATTCACGCTTTCCGATGTATGGCTGGTACGGGTGGCGAGCATCGGTGAGAACCGGCGATGCGTCTATGCCGAGAGCCTGCGCAGCTCGCAAAAATAGCCCGGCATTTGCCGCTGCAGCGGCCCAATCGGCGCCGAAATTGCCGTGGGGCGCCACTCGAATGTCCAGACCCGCAAAGTTGACGCCAACGGCCAGCTTCTTCGACAAGAGGCTGCCGGTCACCAAAGACGGTACGGCCTGTGCGTTCATTGCCTGTCGCAATTTGAACATCCGCCCGTCGAGTGGCGCCATCTCTCCTTTGGCAAGGAAATGTGCATATCCGGATCCGCCAACGATCTCCTCAATCTCTCGAGGGGAGAGCTCGGTGCGGTAATCCGGAATCTGGGCGAGGCAATCGATACCGCCGGCCGGGCGACCGGGCACGCCGAGTTTCGGGACGATCGCGCCGGCTGCACGGAGAAACAGCGGGGCCAGAAGCGTGCTCAGTGACGCAGGGCCGCCTGTGGACGCGACGTCGGCAACAACCGAGCCGTCGAGCGACAGGCGCGCGCCCGAGGCCGCCAGAATCGATGCGAGCTCCGCCGCGACGGCAGCGTCTCTTGGGAACTGCGATGCGATGGTTGCAATCGCAGCACGGATATCGTCGTCCGAAGGGTTTCGGCAAAGCGCGGAAAGAAAGCGACTATCGGTCTTCGGAGCGTTCATGGTGGGTTTCTTAGAGGGCGACTGAGCGCTCGACCAGGTGTCGTTTGATGATCTCCGCTTGCGTTCGGGAAAAGAGTGGAGGGAGCGCATTCCCGATCATCTCGGCGGCGGCATACTTGCCTCGGCGCAGCGAAAAGACATAGCTAGGCGGAAAACTCTGTAGGATCGCTGCCTCGCGAAGAGTGATGGCACGATCCTCGGCAGGGTGCAGGAACCGCCCCTTCGACGGGTTGATGCACCCGCCGGTGATGGTGGGTGCGACATCGTCCCATTTCATCCGACCGTAGACGTCGTAAAACCCATCCTGTTTCTCATGGCACTTGAGGATCAGGCCGGAGGACAGTGCCGTTCTGCTGCCGCCGTCCTTCGGGATAGCCTTGATCAATCGTCGGACCCGCTCGCTGCGCTCCTCTCCAAGGTTGTGAAGAGGATCGTTCTTTAAGATATCCGCAGGTAGCGTAGCGATTGCGTCCCTTACGGTCCTGCGTCCGGCAACCGGATCGGGATGAGATATCTGCCCGAGTCGTGACGCCAGGACGACAAGACGCTTGCGACGCTGCGGGACCCCGAAGTCAGCTACATCAAGGACCCTGTCGACGACCGCGTAGCCCAGTCTGCGCAGATCTCTTTTAAAGTTGACGTAGCGAGTATAGCGGGAGAGGTTGGGCACGTTCTCCAGCATCATGACTTTCGGTCGCATTTCGCTTATCAGCCGAAGAACCTCGTCGATTAACCGGTTGCGGGGATCGTCCATCCGCTCCTTCTTATTGTTCAGTCGGATGCGGGAGAAGCCCTGGCAGGGCGGGCAGCCGGCAAGCAGGTCAAGCTCGCCTTGCTTGATGCCGCAAGCTTCCATGATCTGGGATGCCGAGATGCTGCGAATGTCTGCGTTGAACAGCCTCACATCCGGGTGATTGGCGACATAGGTTTCCGCCGCGAGTGCATCGATCTCCACGGCCGCTCCCACGGTAAAGCCCGCATCGCGAAGACCTTGGGTCAATCCACCGCAACCCGAAAACAAATCGATTGCCGTGCGCATGTTGGACTTCTTCTTCATCTCGCGGGCCGCCGTGTTGATTCACCTGTTGTTGCAGTTGCGGGTCTCTTTCTTTTCCGGCTGGCGGGTCTTTCATCCTGAGCGACCGCTTTACCCTTGCTTTCCCAGTAATCGAGTACAAGCGCCTCGATCATGTTTGACAGCGTTCGGTGCTCACGCTCGGCTGCGGTCCGGAGCAACTCCTTCATCCGCGGGGAGAGCCGCAGGTTCACGGTCTCGGTCTTGCGTTCGATGTCGCCCATTGATTGACCCTCGCGCCCATCGCTGGCATCCTGCTGGAATGTAATGCGAATGTAAAGATGATGTGCGTCGGCAGACCCTGCTCTGGACGGAAAAGACGATGCAATGCAACGAAAGGAAAAACGCAAGCCGCGCCCGCTGACTAAGTCGGAACAGATGGCGCGCGTGCGCGGCGCCGATACGGGACCGGAGATGGCCCTCCGGCGTGCCCTCTGGCGTGCGGGGCTGCGTTACAGAGTGCATCCGAGGATCCCGGGACGACCGGATCTGGCGTTTGTCGGGCGCAAGATCGCTGTGTTCGTGGACGGCTGCTTTTGGCACGGCTGCCCCGAGCACTACAAGGCGTCAGCTACCAACGCAGCCTTCTGGTCCGAGAAGATTGCGCGCAACCAGCGGCGCGATCGGGAAGTGGAGACTGCATTGATGAAGCTTGGCTGGACGGTTATGCGCTACTGGGAGCATGAGGTGGAAGGCGATCTTGCATCCGTCGCCGAGCGAATACGAGCGACGGTCGTGCGAGCGCGGGAGGACGGCGTCTGCAAGGCGCGCCATGGAAGTTGCAATGCACGCATCGACTGACAAGGGGGAGCCATGGGTCGCGAACAAATCTCGACTGTCCTGCGGAAGGGCCTGACCGACGCCCAAATCCGGGCCGTTACTTCTCCGAGGCGCCACGTCCTGGTCGTGGCAGGCGCGGGCTCGGGAAAGACCGAAGTAATGGCGAGACGGATTGCGTGGTGGGTCGGCATTGAGGGCGTGCCGAAAGATGCGATTGTCGCGTTCACCTTCACCGAGCGTGCTGCCGAGGAGATGAAGTTCCGCATCCGCAGCTGGCTGGAAGCGATCACGCCGGCCGGTGAGGAAGTGTCGCTCGGGGGGATGTACGTGGGGACAATCCACGGCTACTGCTTGGCAAAAATCCGAGAGTACTGGACGGACGAGTATCACAACTACGACATCCTCGACGAAGGTGCGCGCGTGGCACTAGTCCTGCGCGGTTTTAACGGACTGCTGGGTTTGAAGTCGCTCAAGGAGGCGACAGGCAAGGGCCAGTACGCGACCCTCGAAAGCTTCATCCAAGCTTACGACCAGCTCCACGAAAATGATTGCTTCGACGTAAAGCTCGCCTCGGAGCACCCGCCGGCCGAACTCGGGGAAGCGGAAAGCCACTGGTGCAAGGGGGCTCGGCTGCTGAACGATGTGGGAAACACGGACGATGCGGCGGCCTTCGCGCGGGCGGCTGCCCGCTACTACGCGTATCTCCGCTGCCGCCGCTTCCTCGATTTCAGCACGTCGCAGACCGAGTTCATTCGGCGCTTGAGATCAGACGCGAAACACCGTCTGGAGATCGCCGACCGGCAGATCCATCTCGTAGTCGACGAAGTGCAGGACATCAACCCAGTGCAACGTGAGCTGATCGACCTCCTGGTGGAATCCGGCGGACGTCTGACGGCGGTGGGTGACCATCGACAATCGATCTACGGGTTTCGCGGGGCCAAGGTAGAGATCATCGCCGAGCTGTGGGAGCGGTTCGCGAAGTCTGCGGAGGCGCAAGTCGTCGATCTTCAAGAGAATTTCCGCTCGACGCCTCGAATCATCGCTCTCGCAAACAGGTGGGCCGAAAGCATCTCGCCCGTCAGGACAATGACGACGCCCGCCATGAAAGTCGGCAATAAGGCGCGGAAGGACCAGCATCAATCGCACGTGGCGTTGGTGAGTTTTGGCGACCGCGGCCAGGAAGCCCGGTGGATCGCTGAGGCCGTGCGCGTCCTGGTCCCTTCCGAAGCGGAAGGCGCTCTGCACGACAAAAAGGACGGCTCTCATCGGGGGCTCACCCTTTCGGACGTTGCCGTCCTGGTACGCTCCTCTACGGACGTTCGCACCTATATGCGGGCGCTTGAGGCTTCCGGCATGCCGTGCGTGGTACGCGCCGGCCCGGATCTCTTTTCGCAACCGGAAATCCTGTTCTTCGTGGCCGCGCTTGCGATTTCGGCGGGCTGTCAAGAGTTCTACGGTTCGGAGCACAACCCCAAGAGTATCCCGAGGCGGGTCGATTCGGTTCTCGGTTGCACGCCGCAACCGGAAACGGTGCTGCGAGAGGCAGCCAAGGCGCTGCGGCAGACGGGCCTTGCTTTCGGCCGGGATGTGGAGGATCGCGTCTTGTTGGCGGCACGGGCAATCCGGCGTCGCGTCGCCGAGGACGGGCGCCTTGGTGCAAATGAAATCGCGATCTTCCGAACGCCCAGACTCCGCGCTTTCCTGAAGTCCCGCAACGTTCTGCGGCGGGTTTTCCCGCAGCAGATCTTCCACCTCCTGTTGTCCGAAGCCGAGGTCGATGCATGGGACGCCGATCCCGGCCGAGGCCAAGCTGCCTTGTTCCACTTGGGGGCGCTGAGTTCGCTGATCACGGGAATCGAGACACCCGGCTGGACCAGCGCGAGGGATTATGCGTGGCAGATCATCGGGCTGTGCCAGTACGGGGCGGAGGAAGGCCGGGTCGAGGAGCAACCCCTCATGGTCGGACCGGATGCGATCACCATCAGTACCATCCACGCTGTCAAGGGGCTGGAGTTCCCCGCCGTCTTTCTAGCGGACGTGAACGCCCAGCGATTCCCGAGCAGCTACGCCACAAGGATGCCTGATCTGCCTTTGGACGGAGACATCGTGAGGCAGATCGATGTCGTTGGACTCGCCGATAACAAGAACCACGACGGCGAGCGGCGTCTCATGTACGTGGCGATGACACGGGCGGAACGGTTCCTGTTCATCAGCCACTCCGGGAACAGAACCTCGAAGTTCATCAAGGAACTTCGGCCTCTCGTCGCAGAGATCGGCGGGATGGTGACCTCGGCATCCGATGAGCTGCTTGACGCGCTCAAGTATGCGCCCAAGGAACACCGTCGCGACGTCAGGTTGAGCACGTCGTTCTCCGATCTGCGTTACTACCTGGAGTGCCCGCATGATTTCTATCTGCGTAAGGTGCTCGGCTTCGCGCCCACGATTGACCAGGCGTTCGGCTACGGGCGCGGCGTGCACAACCTGATGCGCGCAATTCATGCCGATCCGAAGAAATGGGCCGCACTGGCTTCGGATCGAAAGCGACTGGAACGGGACATTCAACGACTGCTGGATCAGGGGCTCTTCTACCTGCGATACACGACCGGCGACCCTGCCCAGAACATGAGGGCCAAGGGATTGAAGATCGTCGCCGATTACGTCCAGCGGTATGCCGCTGAACTCGGGAAGTTGACATTTGAGCCGGAGAAGGAATTCGAGACGCTGATTGAATACGAGGACGGGAGCGGCGGGGCGCTTGTTTCCGGTGCGATCGACATCGTGCGGCAGGACGATCCTCCGCGGGTTACCTTGATCGATTTCAAGTCCGGCGATCCGGATTCGGACAAACATCAAAAGCTCGACGAGGAGGAGATGAAGCTTCAAGTCTCCCTGTATGCGGTTGCCGCCAAGAAGGAGCTTGAATACCAGCCCGAGCAGGGGCTGGTCCGGTACCTTGACGCTGATGACGAGGCAAGTTCGGAATTGCGAGTACCCTTGGATGAGAACGCGCTCGGACAGGCGAAACAGACCGTCGCCTTGACTGCATCTCGTATCCGCGATCGCGATTTCCATCGTGGTCCTTTTGAGCGCGGTGATGGAAAGCGCCGCTGTGTGGAGTGCGACTTCATCAGCGTCTGCGGGATGACCAAGGCAATGGCGGTCAAACGAGGTCGTTCGGGCGACTGGTGATTTTATTCGCGACGCACAAGCAAGGCTTTGAACCGTGCTGCGCATATTTCAGGCAGCCCCTCGCGATGGGCGTCAATGCAGCCCTAAAAATATACTGCTTCCGCTGGTTGACGTCATGGAGTTGAAGGATTTCTTCCGGTTCCCGCAAGCCCGCGCCTGATCCCGTATGACGGCGTAGTCGCTCAGCATCTCGGCGATCGCCGAACTCTCCGGTAGCAGATCGAGCTCGTGGGCTGCCTGCGCCTGGAACTCGCGGCTGTACTCTACGACTGGCGGACAGATGAGCACGACGGGCGGTTCAGAATCGGCTGTCGCGCAGGCGGTCAGCAAGCTCGTCACGATCGCGAGGACGGCGAGCCGCGGCGTCCGAGCATCCGGCGTTGGACGTCATTGACCTTCTCCGCAGTTTCGAGGCGTTCCGCCAAGCGTCCGGCGCGCTCACCGGCGCGGCGAATCGACAGCAAGAACAACAGGACGGCGAGCGCCACTGCGCCGTAGCTGAGGACGGCCCGCGCCCATGAACTGGCGGCGATGCTGGCAAGCAGCGAAGCGATCATCGCCGCCCCTGCTTCCAGTCGTCGATGCGGGCGTAGATCGTGACGGCGACGCTGGCGAGCGCGACGGCGATGAACACCCAGCGCAGGGCATCGAGGTAGGGCACGAGCGGCAGGATGGCGGACTGGGTCTCGGCCAGGACGTTCTGCGCCTCAGGCTGGTCGCGCAATGCCCTCGTACATGAAGGTGGCGAACCTCGGCCCTCCCATGTAGCCCTTCTCAAGGCGTGTGATGGCGAAACCGGCTTGTCGGACGAGCGCGTCGATCGGGCGGTTGAGATGGCAGCCGCCAGAGCAGCGGTGCCAGAGCGGTGTCAGGCGGTCCTGCCACCGCACGACAGTTGGCTCCGGAGCAAGGCCATGCTCCATGAAGAGAAGCTCGCCCTCGGCCCGCAGGACCCTTCGCACCTCACGCAGGGCCTTGAGCGGATCGGGGATCGTGCACAGCGACCAGGTCGTGACGGCGGTGTCGACGCTGGCATCCGGTAAGGGCAGCGCTTCGGCCGTGCCGATCAACACTTCAAGGGGGAACCGGCGCTTTCGCGCCTCATGCCGCGCGAGACGGACCAGCGGCAGGGAGGGATCAACCCCGAGCACCCGGCGCACGTCATCGCCGTAGAAAGGCAGGTTCAGCCCGGAGCCTATGCCGACTTCCAGCACCTCGCCCTGTGCCCGCGCCACGGCCCGCTGGCGATGGGCCGCCAATCGCGGATTGCGCATCACGAGATGGGTCAGGCGCGGCAGGATGCAGCGGTCATAGAGCCCCAGGCGCATGCTCCTGCCAGGCGTCACGACGGGATGCTGGCGAGAACCTGTATGGCACGCGGATGATCGATTGCTTCCAGCGCTTCGCGGGCGGCATCGGCGAGATCCGGGACGGTGCGCGCGATCCTCCCCAGAAGAATGATGCATTCTTCGTCAGCGATTGGTGTGACGGCGTCGATCACCTCGGCAGACGGCTGCTCGCGCAGCAGGCGGGTGAGGGCCGCGCGCGCTTCAGGTCGGCCGAGGCGCCCGAGGGCGCAAGCGGCGGCATGCCGGGCGTCCGGGTCAAGGTCTCCCATAAGCTCAAGGAGAACGGGAATCACCGCAGGCGACGTGCCGACGCATCCGCAAGCGCTGGCGCGAACGCGAGGATCAGGATGGCGCAGGAGTTCAAGGGCGATGTCGGTTGGCAGATCGGCACCGAGATGCACGGCAGCCGCGATTGCCGATACGAGACCGGGACCCTGAACGACACGAGAGACGATGATGCGCACGATCGCCTGGCGCGCGGGTGGCCCGCCAATCATGGCAAGCGCTTCTATTGCTGCGGCCTGCTCCGGAATGGTGCAATCGGGGCCAAAGCCGACAAACCGCCGGCAAAGACGTTCAAGCGCTGGAACCGCTGCAGTAAGGCAGCGCCTTCCGGCTTCGGCAGCGAGCGCCAGCGCGTTGATGATCCCCGCATCCGGTATCGCTTCGATCAGCGCGACATCGTCAAGGGTGGCCGGCGCCAAGGCCTGTTGCCCCCTCATGGCGCGGGGAGGGCAGTGCCCGGCAGATCCAGCGCCTTCGGAAAAAAGGTCGAGTTGCCGGGCGGTCATGCGTTGTCTCTCTGACTGAGAGCGTTGTTCACCGTGATCACGAAGATTACCACAAGTCGATGAAAGGGGGCACGCGAAGTGCTGCGTCGACGGACTACTCCGTCGAGCCGCTGTAATAGGATTTCTCTGCACGACAAGTGGGGGCAGATTTCGATCCCAGTTCCCTCCGCCACCCACTCGCACTTTCGAACTCGGCGGGACGACGCCACCCATCAAGCCATTGATATTCAGAGAAATCCAACATGGGTACTAAATTGGCGCAGTCCCCATCCTCCAGAGAAATGGGCCGAAAAGAGAACGAAATCGGCCCTCGGGCGGGGAGGATGGTCGCCGGCCGTTTCGCTAAACCCTTTTGAAATAACGCGTTTTTCTGGCAGGCGAATCGCTGGAGAGAAAATTCCGGCGAGGCAGGCTGGCGGAGGGAAGGGAACCCGGCTCAAACCTTCTACGCTGCGATTTCAATGGGTTGCTGGAGGTGGTGTGCAGCGTTCGTTGATGGCTTCAGGTGCCGATTTCTTCCGGCTCGGTGACGGTGATCCCGAGCCCATCCCCGTGACGGATCAGTCGCCGATCGAACGTGTAGAATGCTCCGGCTTCGCGACAGGCGGCGACGTGAAGAGCGTCCGCAAAATCGACGTCGCGAGATGCCAGATCAAGGGCGAAAGCCACCTGCTCGGCATCCTCGAGGACGACGTTCGGCAAGCCGGCCAAGCGGCGAAGTGCTCCGGCCACGTCATGACGCGAAAATCCATACGCACTTTGCAGAACCCACGCGGTTTCCAGCACGACCGTCTTGGCAACGAACACCCCCGCCGATTGCGCGAAAAGCTTGGCGGCGCGCTTGCCCTGCATAGCGTCATCGGCAACGATAAGCCGCACCAGCACGTTGGTGTCGACCGCGATCACCCGGCGCGTCCGCCCTCGCGCACGGCGGCGGCGATCGCCGCGTCCATCTCTTCGATCGACTTTGGCGGACCGGCATAGCGCAAGGAGCCGGCAACCTCTTCGAGGCGAGCGGCCGGAAATGGCTTGCGCGGCCGCAAGAGCAGCCCTTCGGGTACCTCTTCCACGACGAACTCGTCGCCCTCGCCCCATCGGTGAGCGTTGCGCAACGCCGCCGGTAGCACCAGTTGGCCTTTGCTCGACAGCCGGATGACATGCATGGGACGACCTTCGCAGCACTCAAAAAGTAAGGAGCTATCTTACGTCGCGAGCAGGCGCCTTGCAACCGCGACAGTCGGCCTGACGATGATGAGTTAATAAGCTGCCGCGGGTGCAGCGCGCCGTTGTGCGAGCATTGGGAGGGGTCGAGCGGCTTTTGAATTGAATATGGATAAAAGTCGCTTCGAATGTACAGCCAAGGCCGATGATCCTCCTTGATCGCTTATCAACATGTGCCAGCGAACAGCAAGAAGCACCCGCTGGTTCCTGCGGGCCGAAAACGATGAAGGCGGGGCACCGCCTCACAGCCGAACAGCGCGCAGGCGCAGCGCGTTGGCGATGACGGAAACGGAGCTGAGGCTCATCGCCGCGGCGGCAATGATCGGGCTCAGCAGGATGCCGAAGAACGGGTAGAGGATTCCGGCGGCGATCGGCACGCCGAGCGCGTTGTAGATGAACGCGAAGAACAGGTTCTGTTTGATATTGCGCATCACCGCCTCGCTCAACAGCCGGGCGCGGGCGACACCGTGCAGATCCCCTTTGACCAGCGTCACGCCTGCGCTCTCCATAGCGACATCGGCGCCGGTTCCCATGGCGACCCCCACATCGGCGGCCGCCAGCGCCGGCGCGTCGTTGATGCCGTCGCCGGCCATGGCGACAACCCGCCCTTGGTCGCGAAGGTGTTTGACGACCTCGTTCTTGCGCTCCGGCAGCACCTCCGCTTCAACTTCGCTGATCCCCAGGCGGCCGGCGACCGCCTCGGCGGTGGTGCGGTTGTCGCCGGTCAGCATGACGATGCGCACGCCGTCCTCCCGCAGGGTCTTAAGCGCGTCCGGCGTTGTTTCCTTGATCGGGTCCGCAACGGCAACGAGACCGGCCGGAGCGCCGTCGACAGTGATGAACATCACGGTTTGTCCTTCCGCGCGCCGGCGTTCGGCTTCATCCGCGAGAGATCCTGGATCAATTTTCAGAAGGTCGAGCAGGCGAACGTTGCCGAGGGCCACCGTGCGGCCATCGACACGGCCGGTGACGCCTTTGCCGGTTACGGAGTCAAAGTCCTCGCTGCCGCTGAGAGCGAAGCCTCGTTCTTCAGCGCCGTGGACGATGGCAGCGGCGAGCGGATGCTCACTGGCCCGCTCCAGGCTTGCGGCCAGCTGAAGAACCTCGCTTTCATCAAAGCCTTTCGCCGGCACGACCGCTGTGAGCTTTGGTTTTCCTTCAGTCAAGGTGCCAGTCTTGTCGACGACCAGGGTATCGACTTTGGCGAAGCGCTCCAGAGCCTCGGCGTTCTTGATCAGAATTCCCATCTGTGCACCGCGGCCCGTACCCACCATGATCGACATCGGTGTCGCCAGGCCGAGGGCGCACGGGCAGGCGATGATCAGGACCGAGACAGCCGCAACCAGGGCGAACGCCATCGCCGGTGGCGGACCGAAAATGGACCAGACGATGAAGGCGATGACCGCAATGGCCACGACGGCGGGTACGAAGTAACCGGCAACGACATCGACAAGACGCTGAATCGGCGCCCGCGAACGCTGCGCTTCCGCAACCATCTGAACGATGCGAGCCAGCATGGTCTCGCTGCCCACACGCCGGGCAATCATGATCAAGGAGCCGGAACCGTTGAGGGTGCCGCCCGTGACGTGGGCTCCGGGCGTCTTTTCGTCCGGTACCGGTTCTCCCGTCAGCATCGATTCATCAACGGAACTTCTGCCTTCCACCACCTCGCCGTCGACCGGGATCTTCTCGCCGGGACGCACGCGCAGGCGGTCGCCGGCCTTGACGTGCTCCAGGGCGATCTCCTCCTCGGAACCATCATCGCGAACAATTCCTGCCGTCTTCGGTGCCAGGTCGAGAAGGGCGCGGATGGCGCCGCCCGTCCGCTCGCGTGCCCGGATCTCGAGGACCTGTCCGAGGAGGACCAGAACCACGATTACGGCTGCTGCCTCGAAGTAGACGCCAACTTCTCCTTCGGGACCCCGAAAAGCATCCGGGAAGACGCCGGGGGCGACGGTCGCAACGACGCTGAACGCATAGGCCGCGCCGACGCCGAGGCCGATCAGGGTCCACATGTTCAGGCTCATGGTCTTGAGCGACGCCCAGAAGCGCTTGAAGAATGGCCACGCACCCCACAGCACGACGGGCGTCGCCAGCGCCAGCTCACCCCAGTCCAACCACCGGGCGGAGATGAACTCCAAAGGCATGAGATGCCTGCCCATGGCGATTGCCACCAGAGGAACGGACAGGACGGCACTGATCCAGAACCGCCGCCGCATGTCCACGTATTCGGCGCTGGGACCCTCTTCAACCGACACCATCTTCGGCTCGAGCGCCATGCCGCAGATCGGGCAGTCGCCCGGGCCGATCTGCTCGATCTCCGGGTGCATGGGGCAGGTGTAGATGGCGTCCGCCGGGGCGTCGGTGGCCTTCGCTCGCTCGGAAAGGTATCTCTCCGGGTCGCTCCGGAATTTCTCCAGGCAACGAGTCGAGCAGAAGGCGTAGACATGGCCCTGGTGCTCATGGCGGTGCTCGGCGGTCGCCGGATCAACAGTCATCCCGCAGACGGGATCAATCGACTCAGCACTCGAGTCCGCCGATGTGGCCGTCGCCCGCATCTCGGTTCGGTTGTTCATGCGCCCCGCCTCCTTCCTCATCCGTGCCCGTCCACAACGACGCCTCAGGAAAAGGGAAAGAGTTTGCTCAAGTTTGTCAGGCTGAGCCGCTTCTTGTGACAAAGCATGTCAAAGCAGCCGGCACATGGGTTGCACATCCTGTCACACATTGAAGGCAGAGTGACAAACTCCCGAAACATCCTCGTGTTATCCTCTTGCTCTGAACTTGATTAAGATTGCCTATAGATATTAGACCGATAGATCGAATAAAAAATAAAAAATGTTCTGATCTTGGCGAAGACATGCCGAGAAACTTCCGAGCAAAGCCCGAAAGAATCCGTAACCCACCCTCGCTGATGTTGCCCTGGACGCCCGGGTGGGTCGGGATCATCTCGCGTAAGTGGATGATGCTCCCTCCCGTTAAGCCTCTTGAGAATAGAACGTTGCCCGCAACGCTCCGTCGGCAGACGAAACCACTCCTTTGCGCCCTTCACCAACGGATCCGGGGGAGGCGGCGTTCCGGGCACTCCCCAAAGCGGACACGGGTGAGGCCCCATCAAAACCACATCCGTAAGCCGGCGACGAAGGAGAGCGCGCCGGCATCCTCGCCGGGCGGCAGCCTGTTCGCCGTCTCGCCAACCTTCTGCGCCCACGAGACGCCGATGTAGGGCGCGAACTCGCGGGTGATCTCGTAGCGCAGGCGCAGTCCGACCTCGTAGGCGGTCACGCCCGCGCCGAGATCGTACTCGTCGACGTCCTGGGCCTGCAGGCTCATTTCGGCGCGCGGCTGGAGGACCAGGCGCTGGGTGATGAACTCGTTGAACTCGACCTCGAACTTGGCCGAGACGTCGCCCTCCTCGCTGAAATAGAGGTCGGCCTCGATCATCGACCAGTAGACGTTCAAGCCTTCGAGGGCCACAACCCCGTACCAGCGCGACGGGTTCGGGCGAACGTCGTAGCGGACCCCGGCCTGGGCGTTCCAGTAGGGGGTGATGGCGCGATTGTAGAGGACCTGCGTCTCCGCGGTTTCGACCCGACCATCGAACAGCCCTTCGCCCTCGCTCTCGATCCAGAGCCGATTGTAGTCGCCGCCGGCATAGCCGAAGGCGTCCCAGACGTACTTGGGATCGCCCTCGTTGGACTGATACTCGAGCCGGTCGACCATGCCGAAGACCCGGAACGGGTTGTCGTGGACCGGCTCGCCCTCAACCTCGATGTCGCCGGTGCCGAGTTCCTCCGGCGTCACCGGACCGCGTGGGTCGCGCACGTCCTCGATGCTCCCCGGCATCTCGCCCATGTCGGCCGGCAGTCCCTCCAAAGCTTCTGGCGGGTGATCCCCCGGGAGGTCCTGGGCAAGGGCGGGAGCACTGATGATCGCGGCGGTGGCGAGGCCGAGCGCGGTCCGGGGTGCGATCTTGCGCGCCATCAGCTGCGCACCGCCGACTTGAGCGCGACGTTGACCACCCGGAACATGCCGGAGTGAAAGTGGTAGAGCAGGTGGCAGTGGAACGCCCAGTCGCCGAGCTCGATCGGCGTGATCAGCATCGACAGCTTCTCGCCGGGCTTCACCATCACCGTGTGCATGCGTGGGATCCTCTCACCATGGCCGTTGTCCAGCTCCATCCAGCCGCCATGCAGGTGGATGGGATGCGCCATCATCGTCTGGTTCATCATGGTGAGCCGCAGGCGCTCACCGAGGTAGAACTGGATCTTGTCAGCATTCGAGTACTTCACCCCGTTGAACGAGAAGATGTAGCGCTGCATGTTGGCGGTCAGATTAAGAAAGATCTCCCGCTCCGGCGCGCGGGGGTAGCGCGGGTAGAGCGCCTTGATCTGGCTGTAGGTGAGCACCGGCCAGCCGTCGTCGCCAAGGCCGACGCCGGGGTCGTCCAACCGATTCTCCTGCGGCTTCATGACACGCATGGCGACGTTGACGTCGGGTTTCGGCGGCATGTTCTTCATGGGCTCCTGGCCGCCCGAGGGGAGGAGGCTCTTGTCCATCCCGCCCATGCCGAACTGATCGAGCTTGCGCAGGGGACGCGGGCGAAGACCCGGAACCGGGCCCTCCATGCCGGGCCGCGGCGCCAGCGTCGCCCGGGCAAAGCCGCTGCGGTCCAGGGATTCGGCAAAGATGGTGTAGGCGCGCTCGTCCGGCGGCCGCACGATGAAGTCGTAGGTCTCGGCGACGCCGATGCGGAACTCGGCCGTGTCGACGGCCTCCACATACTGGCCATCCTTCTGGATCACCGTGATCGGCAGGCCAGGCACCCGCACGTCGTAGTGGGTCATCGCCGAGGCGTTGATCACCCGCACCCGCACCCGCTCCCCCGGCGTGAACAGCGCGGTCCAGTTGGCCTCGGGGGCGTGGCCGTTGAGCGCGTGCTGGTAGCCGGCGTCCGTCACGTTGAGCAGGTCGGTCGGGATCATCCCCATCTCGGCCCAGGCGGTACGGTCGCGCAAGGTCGGCATCAGGCCGTTCTCGGCGGTGTCTTCCAGAAAGTCCCCGAAGGTGCGTTTCTGGAAGTTGTAGTATTCCGAGCCCATTTTCTTGAGCCGGTTGTAGATAAAGTGGGGATCCGACTCCGGCCAGTCGGAGAGGACGACGATGACGTCGCGGTCGTAACCATAGGGCTCGGTGCCATCCTTGGGCTCGATGACCATCGGGCCGTAAAGACCGATCTGCTCCTGAAACTCCGTGTGGCTGTGGTACCAGTAGGTGCCGTGCTGCTTGACCTTGAAACGGTAGGTGAAGGTCGCCCCCGGGGAAATTCCGGGGAAGTTGACCCCCGGCACCCCGTCCATCTCGAAGGGCACCAACAGCCCGTGCCAGTGAATCGACGTGCTCTCCCGCAAGGCGTTGGTGACGCTGAGGACGACGTCGTCACCCTCGCGCAGGTGGACGAGCGGGCCCGGCACGGTGCCGTTGAAAGTGAGCGCGTCGCGATAGGTCACCCCGCCGATGGTGATACGCTTGTAACCGACGGTGATGTCCCAGCGGTCCTTGGGCTCCGAGCGCGCCGCGATCAACTCCGGGGCGCTCGCCGAGCGCGCCCAAGCCGGCAGCAGCCCCGTGGCTCCCGCCAGCCCCGCCGCCGACGCCGACAACACCAGAAACCGCCGACGATCGATCATCATGCAGGCTCCTTCACCCCCACCCGCGAGCCAAGCCCACCGCTGGCGCTCCTAGCGGTCGGCCCACTGCATCCTTCCGCTCGCACGGTCGACCTCGACCCGCTCCACGAGGGAATCATCGACCGTGACGATCTCGGCCACGTAAGCGCCATCTCCAGACTCGGTGATTTCGCCGACCTTGAGGCGGTCATGGCCCATCCACGCAAGGTGCCCCTCCAGGATATCCCGCACGTTCTCGGGGGAAAGAGGCCGGTTGCCCCGCATCATCCCAGGGCCCATGCCCTGGCCCATCATTCCGGGTCCCATGCCTTGGCCCATCATTCCGGGTCCCATGCCCTGGCCCATCATTCCAGGGCCCATGCCCTGGCCCATCATTCCGGGACATGGTCCCTGGCCCATCATTCCGGGGCCCATGCCTTGGCCCATCATTCCAGGACCGGGCTGGCCCTGGCTCGGCCCCGAGGCTTGAGGATCTTGTGGGGATGCTTGCGCACGATCAACGGGTTGATCCGCCGCTACCTGCGCCAGCTGCACAGCATGGGAGTCAACATCGGCAAAGGCAGGCACGGCAAGCAGTGCCAGCGCTCCTCCGATCGTTGCCGCTTCATAACGCATGCCACGTCGTTTCATAACTCTCGTCCTCCTCTTCCCTGGTTTATCCGTGCCAACATCGGCAAAACCCGCTCTTTTGGTCCCTCACGTCAACTAAAGCGTTTTAAGGACGGGGCGAGTTCCGCGCGTGGATTAATTTGACCTCGCCTGGGGGCACGCAACCCTCTTCACGCCGTCAGTGCCGGGAAAACACTTGGGTGTCGCCGTCCGCGTCGAAGAGCAGCACCGCATAGGGCTCCTTCGGGGCGCTCTCCATGCCGGGTGAGCCGCCCGGCATCCCGGGAGCCGTCAGCCCCTTGGCCTCGGGACGTTCTTCCAGCAGCCGGCGGACGTCCGTCGCGGGCACATGGCCCTCAACGACGTAGCCGTCGACAAGGGCCGTGTGGCAGGACATCAGCTGATCGGTGACAGCGTGCTCGGCCCGCACGGGGTCCAGGTCCTCGACCTCATGCACGGTGACGTCGAAGCCGCTCGCCTCCATATGCTCGACCCAACCGCCGCAGCACTCACACCAGGGCGACTTGTAGACGGTGACCTCCTCGGCTTCGACCGACGCCGGCCCAAGTACCGCAACCGTCCAGCCGATGGCGATGGCAAGTGCCGCACCGAGGCCAAAAAAGCCGAACCGGCGAGCGTGCCTGCCCTCAGCCGCAGATGGTGTTCTAGCCTGTCTAGCAGCTCTCTTCATGGCTTAATCTCCTCATCGGAACGAAAACCGCGCTCCGCTCATGGATGAAGTCCTTGAGTCCGGTGCCGGGCTTCATCAGCCGGTCGCCCCCGGCCTCGGCGATGGTGAGGTTGCCGGCGCCACCGGTTCTAAGTCCGGTCACCGTCTTGACGTCCTCTCGTCATTCTTCCGAGCCGCTGGCGCGCCCCTCCACCCGACCGTAAGGCACAACAGCATTCAAACTCACAGATCTTTCTCAAGTTTGTCAGAGGAGCAACGGATCTGTAGCAGAATGTGTCAGGGCCGGTCGGCGGCAGTGTCGATTACGCCGCCGGATTGAGAAGCCGGGTGGTGGTGGTGCGGTCCGGCACGATCTCGTGGACGGCCTCCGCGTGGGGCGTCCCGGCGAGGTAGCGGCGGACCTCTTCGTACCGAACCCGCGTGTCCTCCATCGTCTGGTAATACCCGAACAACTCTTTCAAAGGTGCGGAGAAGTCTTTGTACGCCGTCAGAACGGCAACAAGCGCACCGAATGACAGTTCCCCCTTTATGACAAGAAACCCACCAATCGTGTAAAAGAAAAACGGCGTCATTTGGCCAATGAAATTGTTAAGGCACTTCATAAAATACTTTTTTCGAAATAATTCAAAACGGATGTTTTGAATGATTTTGAGGCTGCGGAAGACGTGACGCAGATGTTGCGGATCGGGGGATGATTCGTCATGACCAAGCATATGACCCAGACGCCGCACTTCCTTCACTCGTTCCCGCGCCAGCGCGTTGATACGCCGCTGAAGGCGAGGGATCAGAGCGAGTTGCACCGGGAGCAAGGTAACGGCTGCGGCCCCGAGGACCGGGTCCTGGACCAGCATGAAGGTGAGGATGGTCACGAACGTCCCGCCCTGCAGCACCGGCAGCACGAACGCCGCCCCGGAAAAGCCACCGATCGGCTCCAGTTCCTGCACGATCAGCGGGATGATTTGAGAGCCGCCACCCGGGCGGTTGCGACGGCGCCACTCGCCGTAGACGGTCAGCCGCAGCCGGCGAAGGACGCTCTCGCTGAGCCGGCCCTGGTAGACGTTGGCCGCATACTTGATGACGCCGTTGCAAAGGACGGCAAGGAGAAACATCAGACACAGCGCGAATAGCAACTCGACCTGATCAAAATGCAAGCCGCCATAGATGAGCGGCGGCCGCTCAGCGCTCAGCGCCCTGTTGATGATCGTCTTGGGCAACTCGAGGGCTGCGTAGAGAACCGGCATCGACAACGCGGCGATCGTGATGAGGCCGAGCTGGTGGCGCCAGGTGCGTCGCAGGATAAAGGAGAAAAGCCCGGGGACGAGGGAACTCCCTTCGAGGTTCACAGCTCCCGGTTCCCGCTCGCGGCGCTGTTGGCGCCGCCGCCGCCAGAAGACGACGCCCTTGACAAGAAAGAGAGCGACCAGGGCCGCCGGGCCATACATGACGACAACGTGAACGACGACGTGGAGCCACACGTACGCATTGTCGAAGAAGCGGGCCAGGATGTCGTTGGCAACAAGATGAAGGACGTCGAAGGGGAACACGGGCGCGCTCCGCGGACTCTATAAACGGCTGGCTGTGGACCCTCGCCGCATCACGGTCACAACCTTTAGCAGATGCAATCCATATGATATAGCCGCATAGGTTTTACTGAAGTTTGTCAGCCGGCGCCTCATTATGTGACCAAGTTTGTCAGAGAGAGCCATTACGGGTGGTGGGCCGCGATGGGCGATCGATTGGAGGCGAACCGGCCGCCTGCCTGCGGTGGAGGAGATAGCAGCAGCAACTGGTCCGCTGCTTCGCGTGAAGGGCGAGGGGGCGGCCGCGGCTTTCCGTCTCCTTTCGCCTGCGGCCGGCAGTTCAACGTCGCGGGTGTCAGCGAGGGCGGATCTCCTCGATCACGTAGATGCCGTCGGCCGCGCGCTTCAGCGTGACGGTGACGGGCGTCTCCGCTTCGAGCGCCGACAGATCGACGTCGTCGGCGACCTTCATGTCCATGGTCATGGCGGGCCAGCCGAGCGCGGGAATCGGCTGGTGGGACAGGTTCACCGTCCGCTTCTCGCTGTTCACCGCGTTGACCTCGCCGATGGCCGAGACCGTCGCGGTTTCCTTCGTCATGGCATGGCCCCCTTGCGGGACACCTTTATCTTGGCTCGGGCTATGACTCGATTGCGCCTGGGCCGGAACGGTGAAAACGAGAGCAAGGCCCGAGACGGCGGCAAGCCCGGCAAGTCTAAGGGTCTTCATCATCATTCAGCTCCTCATTCAGTGAGAGGGGAAACGACGGGATGAGTCGATATGGCGGCTGCGGCGCGGCGGCTCAAGATCGTGCGCTGCCAGACCAGGTAGATGGCGGGGATCACGATCAAGGTCAGCAGGGTCGCCGTGATCATGCCGCCGACCATGGGCGTGGCGATCCGGCGCATCACCTCCGAGCCGGTGCCGCTGCCGAGCATGATCGGCAGCAGACCGGCGAAGATCGTCGCCACGGTCATCAACTTCGGCCGGAGCCGCAGCAGGGCGCCCTCGACGATGGCCTCTTTGACATCGGCCTCGACGAGGACTGTTCCCGTGTCCTCGGCCGCCTTCAGCCGCTTGTCCATCGCCAGGTTCAGGTAGACGAGCATGACGATGACGGTCTCCACCGCGACGCCGGCGAGCGCGATGAAGCCGACGATCACGGCCACCGAGATATGAAAGTCGAGAAACCACAAGAGCCACGCCCCGCCCGCCAGCGCCACCGGCAGCGAGCCCAGAATGATCAGCACCTCGCCCAGACGGTTGAAGGTCATCCACAGCATCACGGCGATGATGGCGATGGTGAGCGGGGCGATCAGCTCGAGCCGGGCTTCGACCCGCGCCAGGGACTCAAACTGCCCGGACCAGGCGATGGAGTAGCCGGGCGGCAAGCTTACCGCTTGGGCGACCACCTCCCGCGCCTCGCTCACATATCCGCCCAGGTCGCGGCCGGCGATATCGACAAAGACCCAGCCGTTGAGGCGGGCGTTCTCGGTGCGGATCATGCCGGGGCCATCCTCGATCGTGACGGCGGCCACATCGCCGAGCGCGATATGGGCGCCGCTGGGGGTGACGATGGGCAGCGCCCGCAGCGCGTCGGGGCTGTCACGCCAGTCAGCGGGATAGCGGATGTTGACCGGAAAGCGCTGCAAACCTTCGACGCTCTCGGTCACCTTGAGGCCGCCAATGGCGGTGCGGACCACGTCGTGCACGTCGGCAACGTTGAGCCCGTACCGCGCCGCCGTCTTGCGGTCGATGTCCACGTCAAGGAACCGGCCGCCGACCGGACGCTCTGCATAGGCCGAGAGGGTGCCGGGGATGTTTTTGACCGCCCGTTCAACCTGGGCGGCGACGTCGCCAATGACGGCCAGGTCCGGCCCTGAGACCTTGACGCCGACCGGGGTCTTGACCCCCGTCGCCAGCATGTCGATGCGGTTCTTGATCGGCATGATCCAGACGTTGGTGACCCCCGGCACCTGCACCAGTCGGTCGAGCTCAAGACGGATGTCGTCCATGGTGATCCCGGGCCGCCACTGGGCCTGCGGCTTCAGCTTGATGGTGGTCTCGACCATGGTCAGCGGCGCGGGGTCCGTCGCTGTCTCCGCCCGTCCGACCTTGCCGTGGACGTGCTCCACTTCCGGAATCGTCGCGATCAGCCGGTCGGTCTGCTGCAGGATCTCCCGGGCCTTGCCGATGGACACGCCCGGCATCAGGCTCGGCATGTAGAGAAGGTCGCCCTCGTCGAGCTCGGGCATGAACTCGCTGCCCATGCGCGCCAGCGGCCAGGCGACGCTCGCCGCCAGCAGCAGGCCGAGGAGCATGGTGGTCCAGGGCGCGGCCAGGACGCCCTTGAGACATGGCCGGTATAGCCAGGCCAGCATAGCGTTCAGAGGGTTGCGGTGCTCAGGTACGATCCGGCCGCGCACGAAGTACCCCATCAGCACCGGGACCAGGGTAATGGAGAGGATGGCGGCCGCAGCCATGGCATAGGACTTGGTGAACGCCAACGGCTTGAACATCCGGCCCTCCTGGGCTTCCAGGGCGAATACCGGCACGAAGCTCACGGTGATGATGAGCAGGGAGAAGAACAGCGCCGGCCCCACCTCGCTCGCGGTTTCGGCAACCAGGCGCCAGCGGTTGGCGGATGTGATCGGCTCCCTTTCGATGCGGCGATGCAGGGTCTCGATCATAACGATGGCCGCGTCGACCATGGCGCCGATCGCGATGGCGATGCCGCCGAGCGACATGATGTTGGCGTTGATGCCTTGGACCCGCATGACGATGAACGCAGCAAGAATGCCGAGCGGCAGGGTCAGGACGATGACCAGCGACGAGCGGAGGTGGAGCAGGAAGGCAGCGCAGACGAGGACGACCACCACGAACTCCAGGCCGAGCTTGTGCCAAAGGGTCTCGATGGCGCGCAGAATCAGTGCGGAGCGGTCATAGGTGGTGACGATCTCGACCCCGTCCGGCAGCGAACGGCCGATCTCCTCCAGCTTGGCCGTGATCCCCTCAATGGTGGCGAGGGCGTTCTCGCCCCAGCGCAGGATGACGACGCCGCCCACCGCTTCGCCTTCGCCATCCAGCTCGCTCACTCCCCGGCGCAGCTCCGGGCCGATCCGGATCTCGGCCACGTCCTTGAGCAGCACAGGCACGCCCGCGGGGCCGGCCTTGACCGGGATCTCTCGCAAGTCATCGACATCCTGGATGTAGCCACCGGCGCGGACCATGTATTCGGCCTCGGCCAGCTCGATCACCGATCCGCCGGTCTCCTGGTTGCCGCGCTGGATCGCCTCCCGAATCTGCTGCACGGTCAAGCCGTAAGCCCGCAGCGCGTTGGGATCGACCACCACCTGGTACTGCTTGACCATGCCGCCGATGGTGGCGACCTCGCTCACCCCCGGCACCGTCTGCAGCTCGAACTTGAGGAACCAGTCCTGCATGGCCCGAAGCTGGCTGATGTCATGGTGGCCGGAGCGATCGATCAGCGCGTACTGGTAGACCCAGCCGACACCGGTGGCATCGGGACCCAGGGCCGAGGTGGCACCCGCCGGTAGCCGCGGGGCCACTTGGCTCAAGTACTCCAGCACCCGGCTGCGCGCCCAGTAGAGGTCGGTCCCATCCTCGAACAGCACGTAGACGTAGGAGTCGCCGAAAAAGGAGAAGCCACGGACGGTGACCGCCCCCGGTACCGCCATCATCGCCGTTGTCAGCGGATAGGTGATCTGGTCCTCGATCACCTGCGGCGCCTGGCCCGGGAACGAGGTCTTGACGATGACCTGGACGTCGGAAAGATCCGGAATCGCATCGACCGGAATGGTCCTGAGCGCCCAGGCGCCCCCGCCGGCCAGCAGGATGGCCAGGACGATGACCAGCAGCCGGTTATGGATCGACCAGGCGATCACCCGGGCGATCATCGCGCGCTCCCTCCTGAAGCACCGCCCTCACCGGGATCGATCGGATCGGCGGCGACGATCTCGTAAAGACCATCCGCGCCCTTGGCCAGACCGATCCGAACACGACGGCCCGGGAGGAGCGTGTCCTCCGCGACGGACGGCGCCACGGCAAAATCCATTGTCATCGCCGGCCACCCCAGGGCCGGGATCGGCTCATGGCTCACGTTGGCGGTGCCATCGCCGAGCGTATGGATGGTTGCTTCCGTCCACGCCTCAGGACCGGCGTCATGGGACGCGCCCATCGCAGCGTCACCGGCATGATGACCCATCTCCACTCCCGGCTTCGCGTCGGGCTCGGCCTTTGCGTCCGGCGCCGCTTCGGCATCGTTCATCTGGTTGAACGCCGCCGTCAGGCTGCTTTCGCTGTCGATGAGGAACTGCGCCGAAGTCACCACCCGGTCGCCCTCGCTCAAGCCGTCGAGGATTTCGACCTTGTCCCCCACCGCCTGGCCAGCACGGACGGGGACGGCCTTGAACCGCCCATCGCTCAGCGCCAGCACCACCCGCTCGGAGTGTCCGGTGCGGATGACCGCGCTTTCCGGCACCGCCAGGACGTCTTCCTTCGGCGCGGCGCGCAGCGATACGGCGGCATACATGTTGGGCTTGAGGGAGAGCTCAGGGTTGTCGAAGCTGAGCCTGAGCTGAACGGTTCGCGTCTCCGGCCGGAGGTCGGGATAAATGTAGTCGACGACGCCATCCCACTGCCGATCAGGTTGTCCGGCGATCCGCGCCTGGACCTCCATGCCTTCCTGCACGAAGGCCGCCTGGCTCTCGAACACGTCAGCCAGTAGCCAGACCTTGGTGGGGTCGGTGATGGACATGGTGGTCATGGCGGGAGTCACGTACATGCCCTCGGCGACGTTGAGCGCTACCACCACTCCGTCCTGGGGTGCGTAGACCTTGATGCGGTCCGGAACCTGTCGCGACCGCCGGATCTCGTCCACCTGCCGCGGATCGACGCCTAGGGCCAAAAGCTTGCGGCGGCCGCCTGCGATTGCCTCGTCCCCGCGCTCCAACTCGCGCACATACTCCCACGCCGCCGTCGCCAGCTCAGGCGAGAAGATCTCGAACAGGATGTCGCCGATGTCCACCGGCTCGCCCACCGAACGGACCACCAACCGCTCGATCCAACCTTCGGCGCGGACATGCACATGAGTGGTCTCGGTTTCGTCATAGGCCACGGTGCCGAAGGTCTCGATGGTCGGCTGCAACACGGTGCGCTCGGCGGCGGCGGTGCGCACGCCCAGGTTCTGGACCATCGCCGGCGACACTGTCACGGCGCCAGCGTCCTCGCTCCCGCCGGATTCATCGCCCTCGTATACAGGGATCAGGTCCATCCCCATGGGCGACTTGCCGGGCTTGTCGCGGCGGAAGTTGGGATCCATGGGCGCCACCCAGTACAGGATCTTGCGCTCGCTTTTGTTGGCGTCCGTCTTGTCGCCCTGTCTGGCCCCTTCGCTCGCAGCCACCTCTTGCGCTACGCCCAGATGGTGACGCTCGACGGCGATCCCTGCGCCGATGCCCACGGCGAGCATCAACAAAACGCTCGAAACCGCCGCAACTCTTCCAGATTTTGACATTAGTTATTGGATTCCGCGATCGGCTGCAGGTTACTGTCGCCGGAACCGGAACGCGCCGGTCATGCCGGCTTGGGAGTGCCCCGGTACGTTGCAGGCGAACTGGAGATTCTGGACACGATCGAACCGCCAGATCAGCTCCTTGGTCTCGCCAGACTGGACGAAGACGGCATTGGGATCGTCGTGGACCATGGCGGCGGACCCAGATTGACCTGTCCCATGCTGCGCCATCGGTTCCGCCATGAGTTGGTGGCTCCCGCTCATCATCTCCTGGTGATGCGAGCCGCCCTGCATCATGACGCCATGGCCCGATCCGCCATGCATGGTCTCTGGGCCCATTGTCCCGGATGCATACATCTGCTCCATCTCGTTGCGGTGCTGCGCCTGCACCTCCGGCGTGCCGATGGTGAAGTCGTGCTCCACCACATCCGCGTTGTGGATGACAAAGCGCACGGTCTCGCTGTCCTCGACGCGCACCGTGTCGGGATAGAAACGCATATCCTTGGCTTCGATGCGGACGGTGCGGTCGACCTCGCCCGCCTCACCCGGGCGGCCACCCGCGATGCCATGGCCGTGGCCGGCATCGGTCAATCCCGGAGCTGGCGTCCACACCAGCAGGGTCGCGGCCACAACCGCAGCGGCATAGGAAGGATGTGGGCAGCGATCGATTCTTGGCACAGGCGGATCCCTTTGTTGCTTTCGCGGCGGTCCGCATAGAACCCTGCAGGTCTTGCTAAAGTTTGTCAGCCGGCCCTCAATGTTGTGACAAAGTGTGTCGGTGTTGAACCAGCCGACGGTAGGTACCGCAAACGACGGTAAGTACCGCAAACAGAGTGCGCAACTTTACCTCGGGAGGTGGATAGTGGCGCGCAGGCCGCCCTGCGGCCGGTTGCAAAGGGTGATCTCGCCGCCGTGGGCATGGACGATGGTCCGTGCCACGCTCAGGCCCAAACCGACGCCGCCGGTCTCCCGGCTGCGTGACTGCTCGAGGCGGAAGAATGGCGCGAATACGTCTTCAAGCCGGTCCTCGGGGACCCCCGGACCATCGTCGTCTACCGTGATCTCGATAGCGCTCGCAGAGGTGCCCAGCGAGACGCGAGCATTGCCGCCGTACTTGATCGCGTTCTCGACCACGTTGGTCAGCGCGCGCTTGAGGCTGAGGGGCCGGCATCGATACGTGACGGATGCCGGCACCGGCTCCTCGAACGCGACCGGTAAGCCCGCATCGGCGAGATCGTCACATACACTGCCAACCAGCGAGGCCAAGTCCACCGGCCGGCGTTCCTCCTGCGATGCGTCCTCGCGGGCGAATGCCAGGGTGGATGCGATCATCGCCTCCATCTCGTCGAGAGTCGCGCAGGTCTTGCGCTTCTCCTCCTCGTCCGCAATCGACTCCGCGCGCAGACGGAGCAAGGTGATGGGGGTCTTGAGGTCGTGGGAAATTGCCGCCAGCATCCGGGTCCGGTTCTCGATCAACCTGCGCAGCCGCATCTGCATGTTGTTGAAGGCGTGGATCGCTTGGCGCACCTCGATCGGCCCGCGCTCTTCCAGCGGCGGCGCCTTTACGTCGCGGCCGAGATGCTCGGCCGCCCGGGCGAATGCCCGCAAGGGCCGGGTCATGCGGCGCACCACCCAGAACGACAACAGGGCCACCGCGAGCGTCATCAACAATGTGGAGACGAGGGCCTGGGTCGACCATAGTGACTCGGTTCCGGCAAAGCCGGCGCGAAAGTTGATCCACTGCCCATCGACGAGCCGGATCGAGACGCGCACCAGATGTTCCGGCGCGCTCCCCATCATCATGTGCCCCATGTTGCGGTGCATCCACAACATCGTTGCACCTCCATGGTCGGAGGGCCTGCTATCGCCGTCGCCGCCAATCCACTGAACGATTACGTCGTTACTGCCGACGGTCCTGATGGCCCGGGCCAGGAACTCGCCGAGCAGGGCCTCGCGCCAGTCCGCGTTCGGCGCCCTCTGGTAAAGGTTTTCCTGTGTCAGAGAGACCTGGAACGACGGGCTGTTCATGGCGTGGACGATGGGTTGGCGCCACTCTTCAGGTGTCTCCTGCAAGAGGCGCGCAACCTCGGCCATCCGATGCGCCAACTGCTGGTCGCCGGCCAGCATCGCCACCTCGGCCCGATCGGACGAATAGATCGTGATGCTGAGGATGTGGGAGACGGTGAGCCCGATGATGAGAACCAGGATGGTCTGTCCGACCAGGCTCTGCGGCAGCAGGCGCTTCATCCGCCACTGACTGCCGGCGTGAACACGTAGCCGCCGCCCCACACCGTCTTGATCAGCTTCGGGTCCTTCGGGTCCTCTTCGATCTTGCGACGAAGCCGGCTCACCTGGGTGTCGATGCTGCGATCGAAGGGCGCCGCCTCCCGCCCTTGCGTCAGGTCGAGAAGCTGGTCGCGGGTCAGCACCCGCCCCGGATGCCGGACAAAGACATGAAGCAGGTTGAACTCGCCGGTGCTCAAGGACACGACGGTGCTATCGGCCGTTTCCAACTCCCGCCTGGCAATGTTGAAGGTCCAGCCGGCGAAGCGCACCACCGGCCCGTCGGCCAGTCGGCCATGCTCCGGCAGGCTCTGGGCGCGGCGCAGAACCGCTCGGACACGAGCGAGCAGCTCCCTTGGGCTGAACGGCTTTGCGATGTAATCGTCGGCGCCCATCTCAAGGCCGACGATCCGGTCGGTCTCCTCGCCCATGGCCGTCAGCATTACCACGGGGATGTTCGATATTGCCCGCAGCTCGCGGCACAGCGTCAGCCCGTCCTCGCCCGGCAGCATCAGATCGAGCACGATCAGGTCGATCCGGCTCTTGTCCAGCGCCTTGCGCATGTGATGACCGTCGGGCGCGGTGGTGACGCGAAAGCCATGCTCGCCCATGAACCTGGCGATGGCATCGCGGATTTCCCGGTGATCATCGACAACCAGGATGTGCGGCTTGTCCTTCATGGCGGGAAGTATAGGAATGATGCGCACCCCACGATGCCAAAAAAAGTGTCACAAAGTTTGTCACAGCGCCGATCCGGCAAACTCTGTCACAACATCGCCGGTCTCCGGCAAACTTGAGCAAAGGAAGCGCATCATTCTTCCTGAAAGTGAACCAGGCGGACGCTGGAGGTCGACCGGTGCAATGCGGCCGGCCGGCTGAGATCGATCAAGATGAGTATCTGCAGAAGAGATGCGGCCTGATGCGATGCCCATCGGGGAGCGACGGATCTTCGCGGGGGAGAGGTAGCCATGGATACATGGATGACGATACAGGCGACGGCCACCGACGGGTTAAGTGGATGGTTCTCGACGATGTCCGGATGGCTCTCGCTCGTCTTCGCTGTCGTGATCGTCCTCGCGGTCGTAGCGCTGGTGCGCGACTGGATGCAGGACCGCAGCGAGTTCGGCTTCGCGGAAAGGGATCGTCGCGAGCCACCGGACAGACGCATCACCCGTGGCCGGCACTAAAAGTTACCGGAGGAAGCCAATGCCAAACCCGGGCTGATTCCAGGACCTGCAAAGGGGCGGCAATCGAATTGACGGCCACAACAAGCGTTTGTTCTCCTGTCGCTGGCACATGATTCGTCCGGTTTTAGAGCTGCTTCGAAGAGGGGGCGAGGACGGATCGGATCAGGGTGCTCCAGGAGATCCGCATGCAGCAGTTCGAGGAGATTCACGAGTGTTCTACGAAGGGGCGGTTGAGTGAGGCGGAAGCCGCAGCCGAAGAATGACTTGGGGCTTCGGAGCGAATGTTCCGGCGCCAGCGGAGACGGCATGAGGATGAGGAAATGCCTAGACTTCTGGATCGGCGGTCGGGCGAGGTGAGGTAGTGTCTCGAAGGTTTTGCAAAGGGTGATCGGCTGTGGATCGGCAGGGTGGTCATGGTATGCGGGTGATGTTCGGCGTCACCGATCCCGATGAGAGGAGGCACACCGTGACCGTGCGAAAGCGTAAGGCTGAAGCCGTCGGCGTGGAAGCGCTGTTGGCGCGGGACGCGGCGTTCCTGCGGACGATCGTGAAGACGGCGTTGCAGGAGGTTTTGGAAGCGGAGAAGACGGAGGAGGTCGGCGCCGTCAAAGTCTGGGGGATTTTCCTCGCTTCAAGTGGCAGCAGCTCGAAGGGGCCATCCCGTCCAACCTCGGCGGCTGGAGCGCTCTCGATATCGGTTGCAACGCTGGCTTTTACAGCGTTGAACTGGCGAAGCGAGGCGCCACGGTGACTGGCATCGACGTTGACGACCATTATCTCCGCCAGGCGCGGCGGGCGATCCGGAAGTTCGACCTGGAGGACCTGATCCACCTTGAAAAGCGGTCCGTTTACAGCTTGGCCCGCGCCGAGACCCGGGATTGGAGGTTTGTGGGTTTCGCGGCCACTCCATGATTTCAGGCGCTGAAGCCAAATTGCCAGAACGCTACCGGGACTCCCAGCAGCACGATCAGCGATAGCACGACAAGCCCACCGTCGCGGGTCAAAAGCCCGGCGGCGAAGAGCGCGATCACGGCTGAGGCAATGGAACCGGAGGTCGGGACGATTTCCATGAACGGCATGAAGAGCGTGAGCCCCAGGATCAGGATGAGCGGAAGCCAAATCCACGGCCGGTGGAAAAGAAAGGTAAGCCGCGCCACGAGAAACCGCTCGACGAAGCGCACGGGCTTACGTAACCAGCGGATGCCCTTGCAGAGCTTCGCGGTGGACATATGGCGGCGGGTGATGAAATCCGGCAGCCAGACGCAGTCGCGCCCGATAATCATCTGCACGATCAAGATGAAGACGATTGCCGCAACCGTTGCTGTGATCCCGGGAATGGCGCTCGCCGGCGAGGTAGAGATCAGCGAGAACACCAGCATCAGCGACGCGAAAGACTTGCGCCCGAGCTTCTCGATAACCTCCTCGACCGCAATACTCTCCCCGTGGGCAGACCTTTCCAGCTGATCGAGAACTTCGCTGAGCGCACGTGTGCGTTCTTCGGCCATTACTTACCTCACTGACGTGACTAAAACGATCTGCACGGAGGTCGGGTTCCTGAATAGGATTGTCGGGAGACGCCTGAGCGCTGGCTGCTGGCAGCTGCCCGCGCCAGGAATATCGGAGGAAACAATATGGAGGTGGAGTTCCCCTGGTAGTCGATCGGCGTGGAATAGCCGAGTCCAGAATGGCAGCGGCCAAATTTCTAGAATTCTCCAAAGAGTTCCAAGACAGCTTGGTGCACTGACGCATTCGCTTGATTCAGTTTTTCGAGGATCGAAGCGGGTATGGCGTTCCAAGTGAAGGGCTTGAATTCTGTCAATGCCGAACGAATTTTCCTGGCAAGCGCCGAACGAAAAATTGTACCGCGCCCTGCTTCCGAATATAAAAGGGGCAAAAACATCGGGCAAACTCGAGCTGAATGCCAGCCTGTAACTCCGGAGACCCGCGGGAATCCAAGGCTCTTGTGAGCAGAACCAGCCCATGCTGCATCCGCGTGCCCGGACCTTTGCCCCTTGTGCTCTCGAATCCTGAATCTGGTAAGCTTTTTCTGCAAAACAATTTTCTCAGATTCCCGGGGCCGATGCATTCCTTACCTTGAGAAATTTCGGTTAGCGACTTCGGAAGCCCTGGGGGAACACCAGCAGCTTTGACTTGTTTAGGTCTAGACACCCCGGGGGGGCATACGCCGCTGCTTCAAGCGGGCCCGGCCGTCACAGCTGCGAGCTCTCCTCAACCGGCGCACACGTGGGAGACCTGCATGACGAACAAGTATGGATTTGGAGCCGGCATCGCCGCGGGCATCCTCCTGACGATCCTCGTCGCCATCGCCGTGTGGCTGATCGTCGTCTACACAGGCGCCTACAATGTAGCGGCGACGGACAGGCACGCCGATCTTGTTCGCTGGACGCTCGACACGACGATGCATCGCTCGGTCTCCAGCCGCGCCGAGTCCCTCAACGTGCCCGAGACCTTCCCGCCGGAGCTCATCGCGGCCGGGGGGTCGCGCTATGCGTCGATGTGCGCGCACTGCCATGCCGGACCCGGCATCGAGCGCGCCGGCTGGGCCAGCGGGATGCGCCCGATGCCGCCCCATTTGACCGAGGCCGCCGCCGAGTGGGAGCCGCAGGAGGTGTTCTGGATCGTCCAGAACGGCATCAAGATGTCGGGCATGCCCGCCTTCGCTTCCGATCACGGCGACGAGGCTCTGCTGGAGATCACCGCTTTCGTGAAGCAGCTCCCGGGAATGACGCCGGAGCAATACCAGGACCTCACCGCCGGTGGCGGTCACGGTCATGGTCATGGTGGCGGCGATGGGGCCAGGAAAAGCGGCGGGCACCACGCGATCGGTGGCACCGAATAGAACCGAAGGCCGGAGAAGAAACCGATGTCCTACCTGCGCTTCGCCGCGATGATCGCCACCTCGACGGTGGTCATGTTTATCCTGATGTATCTCAACACCTTCGCCTGGGAGCACGTCTTCTGGAGCGAAACGCGCGTCTACATGGCGATCCTGATGGGCGCGACGATGGCGATCATCATGCTCGGTTACATGATGAGCATGTATAAGAACACAAAGATCAACATCGGCATCTTCGTCGGCAGCGCCTTGGTGTTCGCGTTATCGCTTTGGCTTGTCCGGAGCCAGGCGACGGTGAGCGGGGTGAGCTACATGCGCGCGATGATCCCCCACCACTCGATCGCGATCATGACCAGCGAGCGGGCGCAGATCACCGATCCACGCGTGCGCAAGCTGGCCGACGAGATCATCGAGGCGCAGCGGCGCGAGATCGCCGAGATGCGCTACCTGGTTGCTGATCTCGAGGGCGATGAGGACGCGGTTCACCCCGAGATTTTCGAGGGCGATGAGGTGGCCGAGATCGGCACGGTTTCCGAGGCTTTGAGCGCGCCAACGATCGCGGCGCTCGATCCCGCCCCCCTGCACCCGGCGGAGGCTGACAATGTTCTGGAGCCCGGCCCGGGCTGCCAGTTCTCCCGGACAGCGGAAGGCGAGCCGATCCTGATCGTACGCGCGCCGGCCGGCGAGAGCGGCCTCGCGCAGGGCGTGATGAAGCTGAACGGCACGCTTGTGCCCCTGGAGGCGACGGAAGCCGGCGGCATCGAGAGCCTCGTTGCGGGGACGGTCATGGCGGCGGACGGCGTTCGCATGTCGGTCAGACGCTCGCCTGACGAGGGCGCCATCCTTGGCGGCATTTTGCAGCGCTCGAACGCGGAGCTTGTCTTCGAGCTCGAGCAGGGCCTCACCGTCGGCTACCGCGGCTTCTACACCTGCGAGGCCTGATCGCCCCGGCCAGGCGCGACTGCGCCCTGGAATACGGCCTCCGATGGAAATGCCCCTCGGTCGCATTCACGAGACGGCCCGACTCGACCGAATGGTCATGCCCGACCATCTCTGCCTCTATGGGCTGAAGTCCAAGGATCTGCCCGAACGGCAGGGCTACGCCGTCGAGGATCACCACCTCAAGACTTGCGAAGAAACCGAGGCCTTCAAGAAGGAGCACGGCGCGAGTCGACCCCGCAGACCTTCATCGAAGGCGAGCGGGTCGGCGGCTACGACGACGTCCGCAAGCGTTTAGGGCAGCATGACTTGGCCATCAGCCAGCATCGGCGAAGCAGGGGATTCAGCTCCTATGGACCCGTGGCGGAACCTTTCAGCCTACAGGAGCGTTTCGGGGCAATACCAGCGCCGTAGCGGGGGGATCAGGGCTATCGCATTTGAAAATCTGTTGACAGTGCGCTGGGTTCTTGAGTTGCCG
>CAZFBS010000033.1:0-35499 GCA_964517265.1 uncultured Rhodospirillaceae bacterium
CTGTCGACCTGCCGCGAAAATTGCACTATCATTTGCGCGGCATCAGAGAGTTCCTCATTTGCGGGACAACGAGGGGGCGGAGCGATGACAAGCTTTGCGATCCGGGACTTCTTGCAGAATGTCCAACAGCGCATCGTTCCGGAAGCCAGAGACGTGATTCAAGACATTCCGGAACAAACGCAGACGACCATCGAGAACAGCTTGCAAGACGCTCTTATCCTGGCGCGGCCCCTGTTCGGGCCGAACGAGGTTGCTGATGGGTTTTCCCTGTTCCCGGAACCCGTTCTGAATGTGAATGATACGGCCCCGGAGAGTGCCTCGGTTTTCATTCCGGATGATGTGTACCTGTTCAGCATCGGCCTGTGGGACATCGGCGGACGCTTTGGGCCGCTGAGCGAGCTGTTCTCGCAAGTTCTCAACCTGAATTTCGACCGGGATGCGGACGACGACGATGCCGAGCAGGTGCTGAAGGAGATGATTAGCGGCGCTGGGGGAGCCACATTCGACTTCGAGAGGGAACCCGGGATCGATGGCGTCGCGCTTTTGAGCATCACGCCGCACTCCTACGCTTTATCCTTCGCGAACGGCGGTGCCCTCGATGTGCTGACGCTGGACGGCCCCGGCATTGCCGCCGTCATCAACAGGCTGGACTCTCGGGCCAATCTTGCCGATGACGTCAACAGCCTCAGCATGGTCGACCTGAGCGAGGATACAGTGGAGGCGGGATCGGGAACCGCCAATCCCATTTCGGGAATTGCCGATGCCCGGATCGACAGCGAAGACGAACTGACCGCGCTTTTGAACGCCGCCCTCAGCCCGGCTGATGAGCGCGTGTCTTTCCTTTCGCTAGAGCCCGCGAGCTTTGCGATCCGCGTGGATAACCAGGCGACCGCAGCCTTCGACGTGTTGATCTTCGACGGCGCGCCGGCGGTAAACGCCGTCGCAACTGCCGCCAGCAGTGTCGTCGATCCTTCGAATGATGTCAGTGAGTTCACGATCGCGGACGTGACAGGGAATGATGTCATTGCGGCGGGAAGCAATCTGGATCTGTACTTCGGCGGCCCCGGGCTCGGCACTGTGGGTTCAGCCGTGACCGAGGGCGATCTGCTTGGCATTGTGGCGAGTGCCGACCAGAGGCTTCGGGTCAACGCGCTTGACCAGGGGGAGTGGGTGCGTCTGGAAGTTCTGGGTGAGAACGAGACGCGAGACGTCATCGTTTTTGCGACCGACCAGCCTGTTCCCGGCGGCGCGTTCGACCCTGGCCTCTTTGTCTGAGATGGCCGGCGAGAGCTCCGATGCGTGGCTGCGCACCTCCTTGCTTTTGCCCACGGCTTGAGTGCGAGGCATGAAGCGGCACGTACCGGACTCTGGCGGGGCTTTACAGCTTGAGCGCTTATTTCATGCCGCGCGTTGACAAATCAGACGTCGGGCGCATATCTTCCGCGCCTTCAGTCGATCGGGAAAAGCTATGAAGATCAGAAACTCTTTGAGGTCGGCCAAGAGCCGGGAGCGCAACTGCGTCATCGTGCGGCGCAAAGGCCGCGTTTACGTCATCAACAAGCGTCATCCTCGGTTCAAGGTTCGCCAGGGCTGATCGCCGACACCGGCCGCCGAAGAACCTCAGCCGCCTCGTCCGCGCGCTCGTTCTTGGCGCTCCTCATTCCGCTTTAACTCCTTTGCCGCAGCCCCTACTCTGGTTGCGATGCGCCGGAGCGTCAGCCTGACGCCGGCGGCTGGGAGGATTCGAATGCGGATGCCCGAGCCGGATGCGGCCGTCATCGCCCGCCGTGCCGCCATCGCCCATGATCTGCGTGCCATCGTTCCGGGCGAGGGGGTCGTCTGCGACGAGGATGCGCTTCGGGTTTACGAGAGCGACGCGCTGACGGCCTACCGGCAACTGCCGCTGATCGTCGTCCTGCCGGAGACGACCCGGCAGGTTTCCGAGGTTCTCCGCTATTGTCACGACAACGGCGTCAAAGTGGTGCCGCGTGGCGCAGGGACATCGCTCAGCGGCGGCGCTCTGCCGCTCGCCGACGGCATCGTTCTCAGCCTTGGCAAGTTGAACCGGATACTCGACATCGATTTCGACAACCGCTGCGTTGTCGCTGAGACCGGCGTGACCAACGCGGCCATCTCCGATGCGGTGGCGCACCGCGGCTTCTACTATGCTCCCGATCCCTCCAGCCAGATGGTGTCTACCATCGGCGGCAATGTGGCCGAGAACGCCGGCGGGGTTCACTGCCTGAAATATGGCCTCACCACCAATAACGTCCTCGGCGTCGAACTTGTGCTGATGAACGGCGAAATCGTTTATTTCGGCGGCCGCCATCTCGACAGCGCGGGGTACGATCTCCTTGGCGTCGTGATCGGCTCCGAAGGTCTGCTCGGAATCGTCACCGAGGTCACCGTCCGGATCCTCCCGCGGCCGGAGACGGCGCGGGCGGTGCTGATCGGTTTTTCCTCCTGTCATGCCGCCGGAACCTGTGTGGCCGCCATCATCGGCGCGGGGATCATCCCCGGTGGAATGGAAATGATGGACGGGCCGACGATCCGCGCCGTCGAGGATTTCTGCCATGCCGGCTATCCTCTTAACGTCGAGGCGCTGCTGATCGTCGAGCTGGATGGTCCCGCGGCGGAAGTGGATCACCTGATCCAAAGGGTTGCGGCTCTTGCGAACGAGGCGAGCGCCGTGAGCGTCCGTGTCAGCCGCACTGAGGAGGAGCGCCTGAAGTTCTGGGAAGGGCGCAAGTCCGCCTTTGCAGCGATCGGTCGCATCTCGCCCGATTATTATTGCATGGACGGCACGATTCCCCGTCATCGTCTCGCGGACGTCCTGGACCGGATCGAGGCGCTGTCGCAGACTTACGGCTTGCGGTGCGTCAACGTGTTCCATGCTGGCGACGGCAATCTTCATCCCACCGTTCTTTATGATGCCAACGTACCCGGGCAACTGGAGCAGGCGGAGGCGCTCGGCGCCGCGATCCTGAAGCTGTGTGTCGAGGTCGGCGGCGTTCTGACGGGCGAGCACGGTGTCGGCGTTGAGAAACGGGACTTGATGGGGACGATGTTCACTGAGGAAGACCTCAAGCAGCAGCAGCGCCTGAAGTGCGCATTCGATCCCGACCAGCTGCTCAACCCGGGCAAGGTCTATCCGATCCTCCACCGGTGCGCGGAACTGGGGCGCATGCACGTGCACAAGGGCGAACTGCGCTTTCCCGGTATTCCGCGGTTCTAGCCATGGACCCCGAGCGGGAAGCCGGAGCGGAAAGGGGACCGGGCGAGCGCATTTCGATCGAAACGCACGAGCAACTTGTCGATGTCGTGCGATGGGCACTCAGCGCGGGCAAGACGCTGGAGATCATCGGCGCCGGCAGCAAGCGGGCGCTGGGCCATCCCGTCGATGCCGACGTTCGGCTCGAATTTCGGGATTCGGGCATTACCGAATACCAGCCCGAAGAGTTGGTCGTGACGGCAAAGGCGGGAACGGCGATCGCCGAGATCGACGCGGTGCTGGCCGGTCGCAATCAGATGCTGGCGTTCGAGCCGGAGAACTGGAGCAACGTCCTCTACGGAACTGCCGCAAACGGACGCTCGCGCGCCAGCGGCAACGCTGGCCCCGTCGAGGGCACCGTCGGCGGCATGATCGCCTGCAATCTGTCGGGCCCGCGTCGGATCAAGGCAGGGGCGGCGCGCGATCATCTGCTTGGTTTTCGGGCCGTCAGCGGCCGGGGCGAGACGTTCAAGGCCGGCGGACGAGTGGTCAAAAACGTGACCGGATTCGATCTCTCCAAGCTGATCACCGGCTCGTACGGCACCCTCGCCGTGCTCAGCGAGGTGACCTTGAGGACGGTGCCGCTCGCCGAGGAGACCCTCACGCTCCTTGTCTATGGCTGCGGCGAAGACCACGGCATTGGCGCCCTGAGCGCCGCGCTGCAATGTCCTTGCGACGTTTCCGCCGCCGCCCACCTGCCGCCGGATGCCGCGGAGTGCTCGACGCTGCCGGTGGTGGCGCAGTCTTGCAACGCGGTCACCGCGATCCGCCTCGAAGGCCCGGCCTCCTCGGTGGCGGCGCGGGCGCAGGCGTTGCAGAGGTTGCTTGCGCCGTTCGGCCCGAGCGGGGTGCTGGATCGTTCAGGCTCGCTGGTGCTTTGGCGGGAAATCGGCAGCGCCGCCTGCTTTGCCGATCTGCCCCACCATCAAATCTGGCGTCTGTCGGTGCCGCCGGCGGAAGGGCCGGGGGTCGTCGCCGAAATCTTATTCACACTTTCCGGCCGCGCATACTTCGACTGGGGTGGCGGATTGATCTGGCTGGCGATTGCTCCGGCCGCGGACGCTGCGCAGGCGCTGGTCCGTGGCGCTCTCGCCGGCACCGGCGGCCATGCGACGCTGGTTCGGGCGCCGGCCGAGGTCCGTGCCTGCGTTCCCGTATTCCAGCCGCAACCCGCCCCTCTCGCGGCTTTGACTCGCCGGATCAAGAAAAGCTTCGATCCGGCCGGGGTGCTGAATCCGGGTCGCATGGACAGGAGCGTTTGACGGCAATGCAGACGCAGTTCAGCTTGGCGCAACTGGCGGATCCGGACCTCGCGGAAGCGAATGCCATCCTGCGGAAATGCGTTCACTGCGGGCTCTGTCTGGCGACATGTCCGACCTATCTGGTTCAGGGCGATGAACTCGACAGTCCGCGCGGACGCATTTACCTCGCCAAGGCGCTGCTGGAAAGCGGCAAGCCGGCGACGCCGCAGATCACCAAGCACTTCGATCGTTGTCTTACCTGCCTCTCCTGTATGACCACGTGTCCATCCGGCGTCGACTATGCTCATCTCATCGATCGGGCGCGGGTTCACAGCGAGATCCGTCCGAGCCGACGGCTGAGCGATCGCCTGCTGCGGCGGATGCTGGCGTCGCTCGTTCCCTACCCCGGCCGGTTTCGGATCGCCGCGGTAGCCGCACGGCTGGGACAACCGTTCCAACGATTGATGCCCAGGCGCCTGAAAGCAATAGTGGCGATGGCGCCGCGGCAAATTGCGCCTCCGTCGTTCGTCGACAAGCCGCAGGTGTTCCCGGCGGTCGGGCCACGACGCAAGCGCATCGCCCTTCTTCCGGGATGCGCCCAACAGGTCCTGCGGCCACAAATCAACGAGGCCAGCGTGCGCATTCTCACCCGCCATGGCTGCGAGGTGGTTGTTGTCCCGGGCAGCGGCTGCTGCGGCGCGGTGACTCATCACATGGGTCAGGACGAGGGCTTTCGGCGCGCGGCCAAGGCCAATGTTCGGGCCTGGATCAAAGAAGTGGACGGCAAGGGGCTGGATGCCATCGTCTTCAACGCCTCCGGCTGCGGGCTTTCGCTGAAGGACTACGGCCACCTGTTTCGCCACGATCCCGAGTGGGCAGAGCCGGCAAAACGGGTCTCCATGCGGTGCCGCGATATCTCCGAGATTCTGCTCGAGCTCGATCTCCGGCCCACAATACCGGGCCCCGATCTCGTCGTCGGCTACCATATGGCCTGCTCGATGCAGCACGGTCTCGGTCTGCGCAGCTCGTCGCAAGATCTGCTCGCATCGATGGGGTTAGCAGTTCGGGAGCCGGCGGAGCCGCACATTTGCTGTGGATCGGCCGGCAGCTACAGCATCCTTGAGCCGGACTTGGCTCATCGCCTGCGCCGGCGCAAAGTCGCGCACCTCGAAGCAATTCGGCCAGACGTCATCGCAGCCGGCAACATCGGCTGCATCAACCACATCGCCGGCGCCACCGCGATCCCGGTCGTGCACACGGTGGAACTGCTCGATTGGGTGACCGGCGGCTCGAAGCCGAGCGAGCTGCCGTAGCTATCTTGTCTGAAACAGAGTCCGCTTTTGGGCCAGAATTTCCATTATGAGACGTTCCGTCTGGGGCAACAGTACGAAAGAGCAAAAAGAAAGGCTCACCCCCCCCAGAAGTGCCCATAAACGGTCCACACGCCGATGGCGATGAAGCCGACGCCGGCGATCAGCTTGAGCGGCAGCATTTCAAGGTGGTTTGCCGCCATTGTCCCGAGCAGCACCGCGATCGCCGCCGAGGAAACCAGCGCGCTGGCGGACGCAAGAAAGACCATCCAGGGGCTCAGTTGCCGACCGGCCGCAAACAGGACGGTCGCAAGCTGCGTCTTGTCGCCGAGCTCCGCCAGGAACACGGTGATGAACATGACCAGCAGGGCTTTCATCAGAGCCTCTCTAGGGGGGAGCCCGGCAGACAACCCATGGCAGAATGACGCCGCCGGCTCCCCGCTCGGGCGTCCATTCAAGCCAAAGGTCTCGCCAAGTCTGATGGACCACGCGCGCCATGGCAGATGCCAGACATGTTGACGCGCATCCTCACCTGGAGGCGGCTACTCCCCTAAGACAGTACGCGCAAGTTTAACGCCCTCCCGCATCGCTCGCCAGTCGAAACTGACCGTCGTTAAGAAAACACCGATTTCACTGCGGCCCGGCCGGCTCCCGGCGCTGCCGATCCAGGCCGCCGTGCCACCGGCGGCCCATTCAAGCTCACTCCATCGCAACAACGTCATCCTCGCCCCATTGCAGCCGCGCAATTCCCGTGCTAACTATCGGCTATCGTCGATTTACGATATAGTCACGGCAGGATCACTCTGGGTTCGATGAGCAACACGAGAGAAGACGTAGCGGCCGCGGAGCCGCAAGCACCCGTTCCGTTCGCGGCGGAACGGCGGAGCGGACACGGCAGCGCGGAGGCGATTGCGGGGCTGGCGAAGGCTCTTGCCCACCCGGCGCGCATCCATATCATCCGGCTGCTGCTTGCCAAGCAATCCTGCATCGGCTGCGACATTGTCGATCAGGTCGGCTTGGCGCAATCCACCGTCTCCGAGCATTTGCGCATTCTGAAGGCGGCGGGCGTGATCGTCGGCGAGATTGAACGCCCGCGGATTTGCTATTCGCTCAATCCCGCGAGTTTGGCGCCGCTGGCCGCGTTGCTTGCCGCCATTCTCGCTGCTGACTCCGCGAGCAGCGAGGTCCGGAACAAGTTGGAAAGAAAATGACCCGTTTTCTTGCTTTGAAGCGCGGGTGCTGCGTCGCCATCCCGGGCGGTGCGGAACTGCCGCGTTGCCACATCGCATCGTAAACATTCATCGCGAACAGCCATCATCGATCAAGGTTTCCGCGCATGTCACGTTTTGAACGGTTCCTTTCGGTCTGGGTTGCCCTGTGCATCCTCGTCGGAATTACGCTTGGAACCCTGCTCCCCGACCTGTTCCAGACGCTGGCCGCCTTCGAGTACGGCTCGGTCAACTTTGTCGTCGCGATCCTGATCTGGTTCATGGTCTATCCGATGATGGTGGCCGTCGACTTTACCAGCCTGCGGCGGGTTCACGAGCGGCCGAAGGGTCTGATCATCACCCTCGTCGTCAACTGGCTGATCAAGCCGTTCACAATGGCGGCGTTAGGTGTGCTGTTCTTCGAATACCTGTTTGCGGACCTGATCGATCCCGCCAATGCCGGACAGTACATCGCCGGTCTGATCCTGCTCGGCGCTGCCCCATGTACGGCGATGGTGTTCGTCTGGTCGCAGCTGACGCGTGGGGATCCCAACTACACGCTGGTCCAGGTATCTCTCAACGACATCATCATGATCTTTGCTTTTGCGCCGATCGTGGCGTTGCTGCTCGGCGTCACCGACATCGCGGTTCCCTGGGAGACACTGCTGCTGTCGGTCGTGCTCTATGTGCTGATCCCGCTCCTGGCCGGTGTCTTGACACGAATGCGGCTGACCCGTCGTGCCGGCCGCGCAAGCACGGCGGAGGCCGAAGTGACCCGCTTCACCAGCGCGATCAAGCCGTTCTCCATTCTCGGGCTTTTGGCGACGGTCGTGCTGCTGTTCGGCTTCCAGGGGAATGTCATTCTGGATCAGCCGGTGCTGATCGCCTTGATCGCGGTGCCGCTGCTGATTCAGTCCTACGGCATCTTTGTCATTGCCTATGGCGCCGCCTATCTCTGGCGGGTTCCGTTCAACGTCGCCGCGCCGTGCGCGCTGATCGGCACATCGAACTTCTTCGAGCTGGCCGTTGCCGTTGCCATCGGCCTGTTCGGCCTCAATTCCGGCGCCGCGCTGGTCACGGTGGTCGGTGTGTTGGTCGAGGTGCCGGTGATGCTCTCGCTGGTCGCCTTCTCGAACCGGACCAAAGCGTACTTTCCGGCGGATAAGACGCCGATCCGGGAGCATAGCGCGGCTGTCCGCTTGCAAGGAGAGAAGCTGTGAGCAGGGGTCTTTTGTCGATCATCAACAAAGGATGTTTGTATGCATGTGCCTGAACGAGCCTGACCTCGCGCGGCTGCGGGATAGTCTGGAGCAGCGGCTGCGGAACGTCCAGGCGGCGAGCGAAGCTACCGCCCGGGATCGCAAGCCTGTCGAGTTGGATCAGCTCGCCGTTGGCCGGCTGTCTCGGATGGATGCTCTGCAGATCCAGGCGATGGCCGCTGCCTCCGAGCAGATGCGGGCCGCGGAAATCCGCAAGATCGAGGCGGCCATCGCGCGGATCGACGCCGGGGAGTACGGCTTCTGTGTTACCTGCGGTGAGGAAATATCGGCGAAAAGGCTTGGAGCCGATGCCATCGTTGCTACCTGTATCCAGTGCGCCGCGGCCTCGCGACGGGGGTAAATCCCGCAGGGGCCCCCGTAGTTCGCAAGGAAAGGCGCTTTTGTGAGAGAGGTCGTGTGATGAGTGAGCCCCAAGCCGTCGCTGAGGAGATGGACGAGGTTGTCCCCGGCATCTGGCACTGGTCGATCTGGGACGAACGGATCGACGCCCGTAGTCATGCTCACGCTCTCAGCACGCCGGAAGGGTCGGTGTTGATCGATCCGTTGCCGCTCGTCCCGCAGGCATTGCAGCGTCTGGAGCCTGTGGTGGCGGTTTGCCTCACCGCGGCATGTCATCAGCGTTCGGCTTGGCGCTATCGGCGGATACTGGGGGTTCACGTCTACGCTCCGGAACGCTCGCGGCCGATGGAGGAGGAACCGGATCAGCGCTATCACGATGGCGAAGTGCTTCCGGGTGGCCTGAAAGCGATTTTTACGCCGGGCCCTGATCACGCGCATTACGCCTTCCTGCGGGCTGCGCCTCCTCCGGTTCTCTTTACCGGCGATCTGATCATGCGCGCCGAGGGCGCAGATTTGCAGTTCGTCCCGCCCGATTATCAGGACGATCCCGAGGCGACCACGGCGAGCGTGGAGAAGCTTTCAGATCTACCGTTTGCCGTGTTTTGCATGGCCCACGGTGCGCCGCTCACCGATCAGCCGGCGGCGGCGCTACGGGCGCTGTTGCGCCGCAGGGCATAATCTTTCCGGCATTGCCCTCAAAGCCTGCCGGCGGGTTCACTCGCCGGCCAGTGTTTCGGGTGTATGCAGTTTCCTCTCCCAGCCGAGGGCACTGCGGACGATGATCTCCAGGTCGTCGTGTTGCGGTTGCCACGGGAACGTGCGTCGGATCAACCCGGCATCCGAGATCAAGCGCCCAGGGTCTCCCGCTCGCCGCGGCGCATCGCGAATATCGAGCCGCCGGCCGGCAACCTTCTGAACCGTCTCCAGCACCTCGCGCACCGAAAAGCCGTGGCCGTAGCCGCAATTGAGGGCGAGATTGTCGCCGCCGTCGGCAAGGTGTTGCAGGGCGCAGACGTGGGCGGCGGCGAGATCCGTAACGTGGATGTAATCGCGAACGCAGGTGCCATCCGCGGTCGGATAGTCATCGCCGAAAACCTGGATGTAGGGGCGGGCGCCGACGGCCACTTCACAGGCCACCTTGATCAAGTGCGTTGCCCGCGGCGTTGATTGACCGGTGCGGCCTTGCGGATCGGCGCCGGCGACGTTGAAGTAACGCAGGGCGACATACTTCAGCTCGTGCGCAGCCGCGACGTCGCGCAGCATCCACTCGGTCATTAGCTTGGAACGGCCATACGGATTGGTCGGCTCAAGAGGAGAATTTTCTAGGACCGGGACAACCTCCGGCTCACCATAGACAGCGGCCGTCGACGAGAAAATGAAGCGGGAGACACCCGTACGGACCGCGGCCTCAAGAAGGTTGCGGGATGCCGCCGTGTTGTTGCGATAGTACAACAGCGGGTTCTCAACCGACTCGGGAACCACGATGCTGCCGGCGAAGTGAACGATCTGTCGAACATCGTGCTGGCGGATTATGCTCTCCACCAGATCCATCTCCGCAACGTCGCCCTCGACGAACGGGATCTCCCGCGGCAGGTTCTGCCGAATCCCTGTCGAAAGATTGTCGAGAACCACGACCGTGTAGCCGGCTTCACTGAACGCAAGCACGGCATGGCTGCCGATATAACCGGCTCCCCCTGTCACCAGGACGGCCCCGCTTTCCACCATGATCTGATCCCCACTCCGCTGATTACAACGAAAAAGTGTAGCGGCGGTACGGCGCGTTGTCGAGCGCGGAATGACCCCAGCTGTCAGGATAGTGTTTTCGCGCGGGTTGGCTCTTGTCTGGGCCTCTTTCCTTGAGTTGGTTGCCAGGGGGATATCGCTTCCAGGGCTATTCGATGGTAATCGTGACCCGGTCGCCCGCCGTAAGGCGGGTCATTCTGGCAAGGGTCTTCGCGTTCGCCCCACCGCGGATCCAGGCTGCGTCGCCCTTCAGACAACAAATGACCAGATCCTCTTCCTGCACTCCCTGGATTTCGCTGGCGGCGACGATGATGTTCACATCGCCGTCGTCGTCGATGTAGATCTGTCCCTCTTCAGCCTTGGGGCGACCGATAACCGAGGTCTCAATCGCAACTCTCATGACGGTCTCTCCCATCAAAGGCGTCAATAGGGATCAAACGGAAACGCGGTATCGCGGCTATCGCTGCCCGGTATCGCATTATCGTTGGACGGCGACGGGGGAAACGGAGGTGCCATGGTGGTGGCCGGCCGTGCGGGAGCAAGCCCCGCAAGCTTCGCCTGCAGTTCGATTGCGCGTGTCGCCACCGCATATTGGTGGTCCTCGAACGAGCGCCGATACACCGCCTCCAGTTTGCTGAGGAGAATTTCTAGACCGCGGCAATGGGCGCGGGCGGTCTCGCCATGTAACTCCGCAATGCGCTCGACAACGCGCACGTCTCGCATCAGTCGATAGGCGGTAGTTCGGGCCGATCGGGGAGAATACCCGGCTGCTCGGGCTGCTCCGGCAGCGTTGGCACATTCGACGAACCGCTGGCAGAACTGCTCCTTGCGGGGTGTCAGCTTCGGCATCGGGTTTTCCTTCGACTTATTCCGTGAAGGAAAATATACCTATATATCGGAAAGTTGTCAAGCCATCGCGTCTGGCTGTCGTCATCCCACTGCCAAGGCCGTCGATCGCTCTCGCGCCTGCTCCGCCGCTCCCTTCCTGCGAAGAGCCTGTTGACGCACCGCCGGCGCTTGCCCACATCGCGGTGATGCCGTCTTGCAACGGGGCGAGCATGTCCGTGATCATCGCTGCTGTCGGGCAGATGCCCGGATGGTCCACCCCCGACTTGGGAAGGAATGTCACCTATGCGTTTGTTCGCGCGCGCGACCGGATCTGCGCTCAAGGGTGGGCTAATCGCAAGCTTGGTCGGAGGATGGCTGATGGTTGCCGCGGCGGCGGGGACACGCGCCGAGGTGTTCAACCCGGAGACCTTTACGCTGGCGAACGGGATGAAGGTCGTGGTGGTGCCCAATCATCGTGTGCCGGTCGTCACCCACATGGTCTGGTACGGGGTTGGGGCCGCCAATGAAGCGCCTGGCCAATCGGGTGTCGCCCATCTGCTCGAGCATCTCATGTTCAAGGGGACCGACAACACCGCACCCGGAGAGTTCTCCAGAATGGTGGCCCGCTTCGGCGGCCAGGAGAACGCATTCACCTCCTATCACTACACCGCCTACTTTCAGAATGTGGCGAGGGATCGGCTGGAAGAGGTGATGAGACTGGAGGCGGACCGGATGGCAAATCTTGCGCTGACACCCGATCAGATCGATACGGAGCGGTTGGTGGTGCTGGAGGAGCGGCGTCAGCGCATCGATACCAATCCTGCTGCCATGCTCGCCGAATTGCGGGATGCGGCCCTCTATATGAACGCGGAATACCGGCGTCCCGTGATCGGCTTTCAACATGAGATCGAAGCGCTCGGCTATGACGAAATCATCGCCTTTTACCGGCGATGGTACGTGCCGAACAACGCCATCCTCGTGGTGGGCGGCGACATCACTGCAGATGAGCTGCGACCGCTGGCGGAGAAAACTTACGGGGTTCTCCAATCCGCCGCATTGCCCGATAATTCCATTCGCATGGAGCCGCCGCAGCACGCGCCGCGCCGAGTAGTGATGCACGATGAGAAGGTTGGCCAGCCGATGTGGAGCCGCAGTTGGCTGGCGCCCAGCTACATGGCGGGGCTGGCTCCGGATTTTGAGCCTCACCGGGATCGCGAGGCCTATCCGCTTCAGGTCGCAGCCGAGGTTCTCGGCAGCGGCCCGGTCAGCCTGCTATACCGGCGTCTGGTGATCGAGCAGCAATTGGCGATCTCGGCGAGCGTCTCATACGATCCTGCGATGATCGGACAGAGCCGATTGACCGTGTTCGCATCGCCGCGGCCGGGCGTCACCCTGGATCAACTGGAGTCCGCTGTCGAGGATGTGCTTGCTGATGTCCTTGGCTCCGGATTCGTCGCCGAGAGGGTGGAGGAAGCGAAGCGCCGAATGCGAGCGGATGCCGTTTACGCTCGCGACTCCCTTGGGGCGGGAGCCAACCTGTTTGGGGAAAGCTTGGCGATCGGCCTCTCCGTTGAGGAGGCCGAAGCGTGGCCGGAGCGGATCGCTGCGGTGACCCCGGAAGCGGCGCATCGGGCGCTGGTGGGCGTTATCGATGCAAGGCATTCAGTGACAACGCATCTGCTGCCCCCCGAACCTCATCACCCCGAACCCCATAAGGAGGCGCGCGGGTGAGCTGCGCTGCGAGACGAGGGACGTTTGCCGGCATCAGCAGTCTACTGGGATTTGCCCTGGCTGTTGCGGTGCTGGCAAGTGCGGCGTTTCCGGCGGCTGGCGCCGTCGATGTCAAGCGGGTGCGTGGCGGGGATGTGGAAGCGTGGCTGGTCGAGGATCACAGCAACCCCCTGATCGCGGTGCGGATTGCCTTTCGCGGCGGCGCCGCGGCAGACCCCCCGGACAAGGAAGGGCTCGCGCGGATGACAGCCGGACTGTTGGACGAAGGGGCCGGTGAACTCGATTCGCAGGGCTTCCAGAAGCGTCTCAACGATTTGGCAATCGAACTCAGCTTCAGCGCCGGTCTCGACACCCTCAGCGGGGACCTCAGGACTCTGACCGAGAACAAGGAGAAAGCGTTTGATTTGCTCCGCCTTGCGCTCCAGCAACCGCGCTTCGATGCCGAGCCCCTCGCCCGTGTCCGCAATCAGCTGCAGGCGACGATCCGCCGGCAGGCGGAGGATCCGTCCGCAGTTGCCAGCAAGGAATTCTTCTCCACTTTGTTTCCGGCTCACCCCTACGGGCGTCCTCTGAACGGGACGATGGAAAGCCTCGATGCGATCGATGCCCAGGACTTGCGGGGCTTTGTCGATCGCAGGATTGCGCGTGACGCTCTCGTGATCGGCGTGGTCGGCGACATTACTGCGGAACAACTGGCGCCGTTGCTGGAGGCGACATTCGCCGATCTGCCCGCTGCCGCGGCTCCGCTTGCTGTGGCACAGGCAACGCCCGCCGATGATGGAGCCGTTCGAGTCGAGAACAAGCCGGTGGCGCAGAGTGCAATAATTTTCGGCCATCGGGGGCCTCAACGTGATGATCCCGATTATTATGCTGCCACGGTGGTGAACCATCTGCTCGGCGGAGGCGGCTTCACGTCACGCTTGTACGAAGAGGTTCGGGAGAAACGGGGTCTTGTCTACTCCGTGTCGACCAGTCTTTATCCACTTGATCACGCCGGCTTGATCGTCGGCTCGGCGGCAACCGCCAACGAAAGGGCGGCCGAGACGGTACAGGTGGTTCGCGATCAATGGGCCCGACTGGCGCAGGGAGCTATCACTGCCCCCCAACTGGAAGATGCAAAAACGTTCCTGACAGGTTCGTTCCCGTTGCGCTTGACATCAAGCAGTGAGATCGCCGGGATTCTGGTGGGAATGCAGCTGGACAATCTCGGTATCGATTACCTTGATCGGCGCAACGCGCTGATCGAGGCAGTGACGCTGCAGGATGCCGCCCGGGCCGCCAGGGAGATACTCGATCCGGCAAAGCTGACGTTTGTCATCGCCGGGCAGCCGGAAGGAATGACCGCCGCTCACTGAGGCCGCCCGCAGGCGCGCTTACTGACGGAACGGGGCAGCCCGTCTTTGCTGAAGATCAGAGCAAGGCCGCCGCGCCGACAGATGCTGAACCGACTGACGAGGTTCTGTCGGCCGGCGACTCGTAGAGGGTCGCCGCTCCCATCTCATCGAAGCCGAACAGCTGGAACGCGCGCTGGCCGTTGTAGTCGAGCACGCGCAAGTCATCGGTTTCATGAACGTCCTTCTGAACCACCGCGAAATGATTGCCGTAGCGCTCCTGCACGAGCTCGACCGGCAGCTCATACGCCATGAACTTGGTAATTCCCTTGCTCGCCAGCTTTTCCGTCAGGCCCGTGGCGGTCGGCGAGGAGTAAGAGGTGAGAATCACCATCGGTCCGCCTCCCGTGAAAAGCATCAGTGCCTTCATCGTGCTTCTCCTGCTTGATGATATCTCAGCTTACGGTGCCTAACTTCCACATATAAGTCTTTCCGAACGGGGCGCAATCGAGATCGTGCCATTCGATGGGGGGGCGTTTTCAGGCGTGACGGAAGCCACCGGCATCGGCCTCAAGCACCACGTTTCGGACCTGCTGCGGCTAGCCGCGCCGGTGATCGTCGCTCGCGCCGGCCTCATCACAATGGCGATTGCCGACACCGTGATGGTCGGTCGGTTCTCGGTCGAGGAACTGGCGTATCTGACGATCGGCCTTGCCGCCATCACCACATTGATCGTCACGATGACCGGGCTGGTTCTGGGGACGCTGGTGGTGACCGCCGCAGCCTATGGTGCCGGCCAGCCGCTGCAATGTGGCGCCACCTGGCGGCGCTCGGTTCCGTTTGCGCTGATGATAGGCGGCACCGGGGCGCTGATCTGTGCCTTCGGCCAGCCGCTGCTGTTGGCGTTTGGCCAGAGCCCTGAGCTTGCCGCCGCTGGGGGGCGGGTCACTCAGGTCATCGGCCTTGGTCTGCCGGCGGCGATTATCTTCATCACCAGCAGCTTTTTCCTGGAGGGCATCAAGCGGCCGCTGCCGGGCATGGCCATGATGATCGTCGCCAACATCCTCAATATCCTGCTGAACTGGATCCTTATCTACGGGCACCTCGGCTTCCCGCCGCTGGGGGCGCTGGGGTCTGCCTGGGCCACCACCGGTGTCCGCGTGTTTCTTGCCCTGGGTCTGGTGACGTACATCACCCGCGTGTTGCCGGAGCGGGGCATCTATGGAATCGGGCGCCCCGCCGAGGGGGGATGGCGCTCGTGGCAGCGGCAACGGCGGATCGGCTATGCCGCCGGCGCAAGCCTCGGCGTCGAAGCCGGGGCATTCAGCATTCTCAGCATCTTTGCCGGCTGGCTCGGGCCGCTTGCGTTGGGTGCCTACTCCATCGTTCTCAACCTGATCGCGTTCGCCTTCATGGTCGCGATCGGCTTCGGTTCGGCCACCGCCGTCAGGGTCGGCATTGCCCACGGTCGAGGCGATTCCATCGGGGCGGCCCGCGCCGGCTGGTCCGGCTTGGTCATCAACACCATTGCGATGGGGGCCTTTGCGGTGATCATGGCTCTGTTCCCTGCCGCTCTCGTTGCCGTCTACAGCCGAGACCCGGCTCTTGCCGCCCTGACCGTTCCTGCCACCGGGTTGGCAGCGTGGGTGTTGATGGCGGACGGCGGGCAGGCGGTGATGGCCAATGCCTTGCGTGGGCGGGGAGAGACCTGGGTCACCACCGCCTGCCATGTTTTCAGCTATCTGGTGGTGATGGTGCCGCTTTCCTGGTTCCTCGCGCTGCCGTCCGGGCATGGGGTTCTGGGTCTTCTGGAGGGAGTCCTGGTCGCCAGCATCATCTCGCTGGTGCTCCTGGCTTCTCGCTTCCACTGGCTGACGATACGAGATAAACGCACGCTTTCCGTGTGAAGGTGTTTGCGGTTAAATGGAATGTTTGCGCAGCGTTGATGGCGAAAGGCGCGTGCCGATGGCCAGAGCGGTAAAGGAGAAGGCTTGGCTGGAGTTCGTCGGATGGTGCCGGGCGAGAGGCTTGATGCCGCTGCCCGCACATCCCTGGACCGTTGCGGCTTACGTTCGATCGGCAGAGAGCCGCTACCGTCTCCATGCGCTGATCACCCAGGTACGAGCGATCGCACGGGTGCATCTTCTCAGTTGCTGCGCGCCACCGGACAGTCATCCCATCGTGATTCGAACCCTTAGCCTGATCGAGGCGCGTGAACGCACCCGCGGGCACCGGGGCTCGCTGTTTCCCGAGGAAGAATGCCTTCTTGCGTCTGCCCCGGGCGAGATCTTGCCGGGGCGCAAGGCGCACCGTCTCGGCAAGCGCCGTCGTCGGACAATGGCGGCCAAAACACGTCTGGTACGCCCGCGCTCGCGGTCCTGATGCCGCTGCGGGATGGGCTAGGGATGTGTTGGTGGCGGAAGAGATGCGCGAGGCATTGTGCTGCCTCGCGGTAGGCGCTAATGTCGCACTGCACAATGCGGTGCCCCGCGAGCGAAAAGAAGCGCGGGCGAAACCAGGATAAGGGGGACACGCCATGGATGATTTGCACGGATATTATCTTGAAGACCTCAAGGAAGGGATGAGCGCTTCGTTCGGCAAGACGGTGACGGACGCCGACGTAATGGTGTTCGCCGGCGTTTCCGGCGATACCAATCCGGTTCATCTCAATGACGATTTTGCGAAGAATACGATGTTCAAGGGCCGGATTGCCCACGGCATTTTTGGGGCGTCGCTGATCTCGGCGGTGCTCGGCACCAAGCTGCCGGGGCCAGGCTGCATCTACGTCAACCAGAGCCTGAAGTTCAAGGCGCCGGTCCGCATCGGCGATACCTTGATCGCGCAGGTGACGGTCAAGGCGATCAACGCTCCGAAGAAACTGGTGACGCTGGACACCATCTGCACCGTCGCCGGCAAGCCGGTCATCGAAGGCGAGGCGACCGTCATGGTGCCGGCGCGAAGCTGAACCGCGCCCGCGTCGCCAAGTCCGCGGCGACAGAGGCCACAACGGGGAAATCGAGTGCCGATGGTGAACGGTTCATGCTTGACCGGCGTTTGAGCGGCTGACACCTATCCGGAATGCGACTGTTTCGCCATTATGAGCATTTGCCTGCGGGGGTCCGTGGGGGCGCCGTTGCCATCGGCAACTTCGATGGCGTTCACCTGGGTCACCGGGCCGTAATCGGAGAGGCCGGGCGCATCGCCCGTTCCGCGGGTGTTCCGTGGTCGGTGCTCACGCTTGAGCCTCATCCTCGCTGCGTCTTCAGCCCTTCTGCCGAACCCTTCCGCCTCACTCCCTTTCACGCCAAGGCCCGCCTGATCGAAGCTCTCGGTGTCGATGTTCTCGTTGTCGTTCCATTCGATCGCGAATTCGCCAGCCATTCAGCGCAGGAATTCGTCCGCCGGGTGCTTGTCGACGGCATCGCCGCGCGCTTTGTCGTTTCCGGCCATAACTTCGCTTTCGGACACGGGCGTGAGGGCACTCCGGAACTGTTGCTTCAGCTTGGGGGCGAGTTCGGTTTCGACTACACCTGTGTGCGCGAGGTTCGCGATCCGGGAGGCGAGGCCTATTCGTCGACACGCGTGCGCAAGGCTCTGGCGAACGGGGATCTCGAAGGCGCCCGGCAGCTGCTGGGGCGGCCATTCGAGATCGAGGGCCGGGTGAGCGCTGGCGATCACCGCGGCCGTACGATCGGGTTCCCCACCGCCAACATCCGGCTGGGGGAGTACACCCGTCCGTTGCGGGGCGTTTATGCGGTCCGCGTCGGTGTCGACGACAGCGAAATGTGTTACGACGGCGTTGCCAATCTTGGCGTGCGGCCCAGTTTCGGCGGCACCGAAGACTTGCTCGAAGTTCACCTGTTCGACTTCGCCGGCGATCTCTACGGCCGCCATCTGCGCGTTCAATTTCTTCGGTTCATCCGCGCGGAAAAGAAGTTTGACGGACTCGATGCCCTGAAGGCACAAATTGCCGCCGATGCTGCCAGCGCCCGAACCCTTCTGGCCGCCGAGGATGCGTTCACCAACAGCCGAACGGCCGAACGATGACCTTAGATTACAAATCGACCGTCTTTTTGCCCCGCACCACGTTTCCGATGAAGGCGGGTCTGCCCAAGCTGGAGCCGGACCTGCTGAAGCGCTGGCGTGCTCTCGATCTTTACCGCCGGCAGCGTGACGCGGCCCGGGGACGCGAGAAGTTCATTCTCCACGATGGTCCGCCCTACGCCAACGGTCATCTGCATATCGGCCATGCGCTGAACAAGATCCTCAAGGATGTGATCAACCGCTCGCAGCAGATGCTGGGCCGGGATGCCAACTACGTGCCCGGATGGGACTGCCACGGTCTGCCGATCGAATGGAAGATCGAGGAGAAATACCGTGCCGCCGGCCAGGACAAGGACCAGGTTCCGATCGCGCAGTTCCGCAACGAGTGCCGGGAGTTCGCCCAGCACTGGATCGCCGTCCAGCGTGAGGAATTCGAGCGCCTCGGCGTCATCGGCGACTGGGACAATCCATATTCCACGATGACCTTTGAGGCCGAAGCGCAGATCGTCCGCGAACTCGGCAAATTCCTGATGAGCGGCGAGCTGTATAAGGGCTCCAAGCCGGTGCTTTGGTCGGTGGTGGAGCGGACGGCGCTCGCCGAGGCCGAGGTCGAGTACCACGATTACCGCTCGACGACGATCTACGTCCGATTTCCGGTTGCGCGGACGGAGAATGCGCTTCTCGCAGGCGCTGCGGTCGTGATCTGGACGACAACCCCGTGGACGATCCCCGGCAACCGGGCGATTGCCTATGGTGACGACATTGACTACGCCGTGATCGAGGTAGAAGAAGGGACCGAGGGCGAAGCAGCCGAGAATTCCGTCAAGGCGGGCGATCGTCTGGTTGTGGCGGAGAGCCTTGTCCCGGAGCTCGCTGAGGCGGCGGCCTTTCCTGCGGTGCGGACGATCGGGCGCCTGAAGGGCCGCGAGCTGGGAGGCAGTTTGTGCCGCCATCCGTTCCACGGTCACGGCTACGAGTTTGATGTTCCGCTGCTCGCCGCTGAGTTCGTCGATGTCGAGACCGGCAGCGGTTTCGTTCATGTTGCGCCCGGCCACGGCGCCGACGACTGGGACCTCGGCATGCGCAACGGTATAGCCGTGCCCGATACGGTCGGCCCCGACGGGGCCTTCCTGGATCACGTGCCGCTGTTTGCAGGGCGGCGGATTCTCCGCGATGACGGCAAGCCCGGGGATGCCAACAAGGCGGTAATTGATGTGCTTGCCCAGACAGGTGCGCTGTTGGCGTCGCGTCCCATTGTCCACAGCTATCCGCATTCCTGGCGCTCCAAGGCGCCGCTGATCTTCCGTAACACGCCGCAGTGGTTCATCAGCATGGACGCGCGCGATCTGCGCGCCAAAGCCCTTGCGGCGATTGACGCCACCCGTTTCGTTCCCGCCTCCGGGCAGCGCCGTCTGCGCGGGATGATCGAAACACGCCCTGATTGGTGTATCTCGCGACAGCGGGCATGGGGGGTGCCGATTACGGTGTTTGTCGACAAAAGGACCGGCGAGCCGCTGCGCGACGAGAAGATCCTTGAGCGCATTGTCGCGGCTGTTGCCGCTGAGGGAGCCGATGCGTGGTTCGCTTCGGAGCCGGCCCGTTTTCTCGCTCCCGATTACGATCCGGCCGACTTCGAGCAGGTGCGGGACATTCTCGATGTTTGGTTCGACTCCGGCGCGACCCACAGCTACGTGCTGGAAGCGCGCGAGGATCTTCAATGGCCCGCCTCACTGTATTTGGAGGGAAGCGATCAGCACCGCGGCTGGTTTCATTCGTCGCTGCTGGAATCCTGCGCCACCCGCGGCCGCGCGCCGTACGATGCGGTCCTGACCCATGGTTTCGTGCTGGCCGAGGACTCTCAAAAGATGTCGAAGTCGCTTGGCAACATCGTCGCCCCGCAGCAGGTGATGGATCAGCACGGGGCCGACATCCTGCGCCTGTGGGTGGTAGGCTCCGACTATTCCGAGGACCTGCGGATCGGCTCCGAAATTCTCAAGCAGAACGCCGACATCTATCGCCGTCTGCGCAACACACTGCGGTTTCTGCTCGGCAACCTCAACGGCTTCGAGGCCACCGAACGGGTGGGTCAGGCGGAGATGCCTGAGCTCGAGCGCTGGGTTCTGCACCGGCTCTGGCAGCTCGATGGTGAACTGCGCGCAGCGTGCGCGAGCTTCGAATTCCATGCCTTTTTCGCCGAGCTGCATTCCTTCTGCGCCGTCGATCTCTCCGCGTTCTATTTCGACGTTCGCAAGGACAGCCTCTATTGCGATCCGGCGGATGCAACTCGGCGACGGGCTGCCCGCACTGTTCTGGATCTGTTGTTCGATTGTCTGACCGCATGGCTCGCTCCGTTCCTCTGCTTCACCGCCGAGGAAGCTTGGCTCAGCCGCCATGGCGGCAGCGAGGAGAGTGTGCACCTGCGCTTGTTCCCCGAGGTACCGGCGAGCTGGCGGGACGATGCGCTGGCCGGCAAGTGGGAAACGCTGCGGCAGTTGCGCCGCGTTGTTACCGGCGCTCTTGAGATCAAGCGCGCGGAGAAGGCGATCGGCTCCAGCTTGCAGGCGTGCCCCGTCCTTTATGCGGGCGAGCCGTATCGCTCTGTCGCACATGATGTGGATCTTCCCGAGCTGTTCATCACCTCCGATGCTCGTTTCGGTGAGGGTGCGGCACCCAAGGGCAGTTTCGGGCTTGCCGATCTCCCGGAGGTCCAAGTGGCGGTGGAACTGGCATCCGGCGAGAAGTGCGAGCGCTGCTGGAAGGTTCTCGAAGACGTTGGCACCGATCCGACTCATCGCGGTCTTTGCGGGCGCTGCGTGGATGCGGTGGACCGCGCTATCGCGGCTGCCGAGTAGGAAAGCAGAACAGCGTGCGTCCTGCTCGCGCCTTCTGGCCGGGAATCGGCATCGCCGTGCTGGTGATCGCCGCCGATCAGCTAAGCAAGTGGTGGATCCTCTGGAAGGTGATGGCGCCACCGCGCGTGATCGAAATCACACCATTCTTCAACCTCGTCATGGTCTGGAACCCTGGCATCAGTTTCGGCTTTTTCAACACCGGATCGCCGGCCAATGCCCTTGTGTTGTCGGCACTCGCGCTGCTGATCGTCGCCATCCTGTCGGTGTGGCTGTATCGCGTCCGGCGCCTGTGGATTGGCGGGGCGCTCGGCCTGATCATCGGTGGCGCCATCGGCAATGTGATCGATCGCGTCCGTTACGGTGCGGTGGCGGATTTCCTCGATTTTCATGTGGCCGGGTACCACTGGCCCGCCTTCAACGTCGCCGACAGCATGATTACAATCGGCGCGGCGATGATCGTGCTGGACGCCGTGTTCGATGGCAAGCAAACTCAGGATTGAGGACCGTCGGCATCGATACGTGCCTGGGCAGTTTGCAAAGGAGACGATACGTGCAAAGGCTGAGTGTGTTGTTGATGGTGTGTTGCGGGGTGGCGTTGGTGACCTCCGGGTGTGGCGGAACCCGCGAAGCGCTGGGATTGGAGAAGCGCCAGCCGGATGAGTTCGCCGTTTATACGCGCGCGCCCCTCAGTTTGCCGCCGGATTACGGGTTACGGCCACCAACACCCGGATCGGCACGCGCAACCGCGCTGGGGCCGCGGGACGAAGCCCGATCCGCGGTGATGGGTGGTGGTAGTGGCCTGATGCCACTCGCCAACGATCGACAGGGCGATCCGCCTCCTGCCGGAGCATCGGCCGGCGCCTATGCCTTGCTGGAGCGCAGCGGTGCGCTGAACGTCGACCCCAATATCCGGGATGTCGTGAACGAGGAAACCTCGATTCTCGCCTCGACCGATCGCTCGTTCACCGAGCGTCTGATGTTCTGGTCGACCCCGGCAGAGTATGGCACCATTGTCGATCCGGTTGAGGAAGCCCGCCGCATTAACGAGAATCAGGCGCTCGGCCGGCCGGTGACGGCCGGAACCACCCCCACGATCGAGCGCCAGCGCAAGGCGTTGCTGGAGGGCATCTTCAACTGACCTGAAGATCTGTCGCGCCTGCCCTGCTGTCCCGCGGGTGGGACGGCAGCCGGCACCGCTGGCTCTCAAATCGGAAAGTCCGTCTCCACTTCGACGATGGACCGACTGTGGCGCCACTTGCCGAGAACCTCGGTATTCGCATCCGGTGGCCGCCGGTAAAGGAGCACGGGCTCGTTCAGCAGGCATCCGGCGACGGCATCGAGGCCATCGTCGCGACTCTTGCCTCCCGGTTGCCAGTCCCGCATTTCTGAGACAAAGGGGGTCTCGAAAACGCTCTGGTGGGCATGCAGTCGGCCTGCGGCGAGAACAGCCTCGAAAGCATCGATGATCCGCAGATCTTTTTGCCGTGACGCCACCTTCTCGATCACGGCGCAGCGCATCCCGGCGCCGGCGATCTCGCGCCGCAGAAGCCCGGGGAGAAAGCGCCCTAGTCCGTTGGTCTCGATGGTAACGGCCGGCAGATAAAGGGTCCTGGCGAAGGCTGCGACTTGGCGGCAAAGCTGGCTGGCCTCGTCGATTTGATCTGCCAGCGCGGGATCGTGTTTCAAGTAACGGATTCGATGTAGCCAGTAGCCGCCTTGATCGTCGGTGAAGATGGCTGCCACGACGCTGGCGTCGCCCTTGTCCGGTGCACCGTAGGAAGGGTCCCACCAGCATGAGGCCGACACCAGCCGGCGCCCTTCGAGGGTCAGGGTGGCTTCATAGTTGCCCTCGCTGTAGTGCAATTCGCCCTGATAGCAACGCATGGCATTGGGATCGAGGCGCCCGTTGGCGAGGTTGCGCGGACGCAACATCATCTGGCTCTCGAATTTGCTGGGGCCGCTGCGCCTTCGGATACCCTCGATCTTGGCCGGCGAAAACCGTTCGGGCCAAGCGCTGTTCCCCTGGGCATCGAGCAGCGGCAGCTCCAGCCTCCGGAAGCCTTCGAGAAAGGCGCGTTCCTCGCCGATTTCCGGGCGACATTGCGCAGCATAGATCGAGTAATAGCTGTGCGGCGTTCCGATGAACATCTGCAAGCCTCCCGGGATCAGCACGTATTCGATGTCCTGGAGGCGCGCCCTGAGGTCGGCACGCTTGGCCGCCGTATCGCAGGTGTTGGGAACCTCTACATCGTCACAGATGATGACGTCCGCGCGCAAGCCGGTGACATTGGCGCCGATGCCCTTGGCCAGCATCGAGGGATCGCGAAGCTCGGTGGTGCGATTGACGGTGAATTGATCCGAAGCCCATTGATCGGCCCTACCGGGCTTCAGGTGTTGCGTGCACGGATGCCGCTCGATGATCCTTTTGACGTTTCGCACCATCTTCCTGGCGAGGGCGAAATCCGCGGCGAGGGCGAGAATGCGAGTATTTGAATCCTGAACCAGGAGCCAAGCAGCAAATAGCCCGACGGTCGTGGATTTTCCGGAATTGCGGAAGGCCATGAGCAGGAGCTCACGATCTCCGGCGGCCCAACGGTTGGCCAACCAGCGTGCGATCCGCAGGTGCAATCGCGGAGTGGTCAGGCCCTGAAGACCATTCCAGATCCAGACAAACTCAGGGAAGCTGAGGTTGCGCTTTTTGGTGGCGTCCAAGCGTGACTCCCGCTGGCTATAAAGGAAACAGCGGCCTTCTCCGCTGCTGATCGTGCGGCGGCGCTGCGGTGTCTGTTCAGTCTTCCGGGTCCTCGGCAAGCAGAGCAGCAGCGGCGGCGGCTTGGCTGTAAAGGTGTTCTAGAAGGATCTCGTCAACCTGAGACGGCTTGGCCCTTCCCGGTTCGGCCAGTCGCCGAGCCAGATTCAGTAACGCCTCAAGATGGGCAAGGGCCGCGCGAAGCGCTGCCTGATGAGTGGCGATCGACCTGACATCATCCGCGATTTCGCGCCTCGTCAGGTCCTCGTAAATGCCGAACGTGTGGCCGATCATCTCCGGAAGGCGGTCTGCCAGAATGCTGATCTGCTGGCTGAGCCTTTCCGCTTGCCCCCTCGCGGCCACACCGTCTTGTCGGCCCTTCAATGTTGCTTTCATGTCTCTTCTCAGTCCCGATGCCAGAGAAGTCTTGCCCCGCGTGCGAGCAGGCTCCTTCAGGGGGCGCGCCAGCGCGAGGAGGGTTGGGAGTTCGCGGGCGTCCGACTCTCCAGCCGGTTCTCGATACGAATCAGGCGCTCGTTCATCGGCCGCAATGCTTCTGCCAGATCGGCTTTGCTGACCGAATTCACGGCCGCGTGATACTGGCGATCGTCCAGCTTGCGCAGCCAGTACACGATACTGCCGATGACAAGCCCAATCAGGGGCGCAACAACGATCCCAAAGAATTGCCACAACTCGGCTGTAAACACAGCAAAACTCCGTCAGTTGATGGCGCGCCCGTAGCGCTCGCCCATTGCAAGGCCCCCCTTTGCGATCGAGCAGCGCCAGCCGTAGCTATGGGCGGCAGCCCCGCTTACGCTCTGACGCTCGATATTTGCCTTCTCGGCGAAAATCTTCTCCTAATAATCGTCCCCTGGTGGTTCGATTCAGCTGACGGATCAGTTCCATCCGTCAGCTGAATCGAACCACCAGATCAATGGTTTCGTGGGTCGACCGATCCTCCGCTTGGGAACCAAGCGAACGTCCGATCGACTAGGCGGTTTTCGTTCTCTTCTGGCGGTAACGGCCCGCGCCTCAAAACTCGAGAAGCGGAACCGTGCGCAGACCCTGTTGGACCAAATTAAACGCCGAGCGACTGGCGAACTGGGATGCGTCGAGAAGATTTTTCCTGTTCTGCCAAGCGACCTGGTTGCGGATCTGACTGATGCGCGTTTCGGCAAGACCCCGGGCCTCGGCAGCTTCGCGTTGCGCTTCCGCCGCCATTCCGGCAAGCACGGCATCGGCGGAACCACCGGCGGCGCCGATCCCTTGCCCCCCGAAGCGCGCTCTTTGGGCTGCCAGCGCACGCCTGATGGCATTTTTACGCTCACGATCGCTCGCCTGACGCGCCTGCTGGATCTGGTCGATCTGCGAGCGTGCCTGGGCCTCCTCGGCTGCACGCGCCAGTTCCGCTTGCTGGTTTTGATGTGTCATCTGCTGTTTGCGCTGCGCCGACTGGGCGCCCAGTTGCATGATGCTCATTGCCGCCGCGGGCACGAAACCACCCATTGATCCTGCTCCTGTTTTTGCTGAACACGCGGAAGGAAGACGCTATTCGCTCACACTGATCTCTATCGCGACCGACAGCAGCTTGAACGGCAACGGCGTCTCTTGATGGACCAGCCAGGGCGGGCTGGTGCCGTCGGTACGCCAACCCAGCGTGCGCACCGTCTTGTCGCCGGTAAATGCTGCCGGGCGCTGATCCATACGATCGTGGCCGAACTGCTTGAAGGGCATGTCGATCGGGCCGTAGCCCACGTCAACCCGTAGTGCCGGCGTGTCCTGCAGCCGGAAGGTCATCGACACCGGACGGACTTTGCGGCCTTGCAGGCTTCCGCCCGCTCCCGCGATATTCACCGGCAGCGGTTGAACGAGGTGGCTATAGGCGAGACCGGCTTCGATCGATGACGCCGGCTCGCTCAGCGTAATGGATCCGCCGACCACCTTTTGATCGGCACGAACAGCACCATCGGCCAGAATCTTGACGGTCCGTCCTTCCAGATGAGCAAGCCCGGACCACGTCTTCTTGGGGCTGACGCTGGATCCGGTAAGCCCGCTGTCGACGTGGAGGCTGTCATCAAAGATCTCAATGAAGATACTGCCGCCTCTGTCGATCAGCGCGTAAACCTCGTCGCCGGCCGCCGCCACGGCGAGAAATTTACCTTGCGTCTCCTGGAGGGTCCACGCCGCGACCTGCTCTGCCCTGAAGATGGTCAAGGTGCCCAGCGTGCCGTCGGCCATCACCACCTGGAGCAGCCTCTTCGTTTGATCGTAATCCATGTCCACTGGGTCCTTGACGAGGTGCTGGGACACAATCGCGAGGTCAGAGGACTGGTAGGCTTGCTCAACATCTGCAAACAGGAATTCGCGGAGTTGGCCACTATTGCGGGGAACAAAAATGGTGGCTCCATCCACGTCGCGTGGCGCGACGCTGCGATCGGTCGGGGAGCCGACCCGCGTTTGGCGGTGGAGCTGAATGTTGGTCGGCGTTAGGGGATCGCCGGTCACCATCCATTCCGCGCCCGAGGTGAAGACCTGCAGGTGCCGGCCGGAAAAGACGGCCCGGATCGCATTCAACTGGTCGGAGAGGATGGAGAACGCGATCGCATCGTCATCGAGGCCCTCGCCCTGGTCGAAATTGAAAAGGTCGCCGGACTTCGACAGCCAGAGCCGATTGGGCAGGTCACGGGAACCTCCGATGACAAGGCGGCCCTGGTGGAACGTGACCGACGTCGGGTAGCCGCGCACAGGCGAGAATGTTTGCTCGGTCCAGTCCCGCGTCGGGGCGGTGTCGGCCAATTGTTCGAAAGCATGGGCATAGACATTGGCGCCGTTGAGGTACTGAGTGATCTGCAACTCCTTCCCCTGGATCCTCAGGCGCGTGCCGACATGCTCCGGCCGGAACGTCGAAATATCCTCCTGACCGGCGGCATCGCGCGCAATCAGGTGCACCGTTCCGGTGACGGCGGTTGATTGCAGGCTGGTCCCCGCCGGAGCGAACTTGTCGTGCGGTAGATGAATCCCGCCGTTGTCTGAAATCGCGAAGGTCCACGGCGAGATCCGCCAATCGGTGGCGCCGTGCCGGACGATCCGTTGCGCAGGCACCTCTGGATGGGCGATCAGCAAAGTATCCGCGCTTTGAGTCCAGCACAGCTGGCGCAGGTGATCGACGTGCCAGGGCGTGTTCAGTATGGCGACCAGCACGCCGTTCTGGTAGACGTCGACGAAGCCCTCGCTGAACGCCAGCAGATAGACCTGCTCGGTGTTGAACTCGAGCGGGACCAGACGCCCGCGCCCTCGTGCGGTGGCGACATAGCGCAATCCCGAGCGCCGGAACAGTCCCCCGGTCGGGTGCACATAGACGTTGCGGAGCCTCGTCGCGCCGTTCTCATGGGCTCTGAGGTCTCCTCTGCCGATCAGCCACGGCGACACCTCGCCGCTGGTGAAGCTGGTCTTGGCGATGCGCACGTGTGCCATCAACCTCGTCCCTCCGTAAGCGTAAAATCCTCCAAGCGGGCGGGCGTGTCTTCCTGCGCATCCGTCAGCCGAGCCCGCCGCAGTTCCTCCTCCGCGATCTTGTGCAAGCTCGCCCAGCGGCTGGTGCTATCGGTGAGGGGAATGCAGAACTCCGCAGCGAGTCGCGCGATCAGGGCAAGATTGAAGAACGGTGGGAAATCGGCTTCGGCCGCGCGATAGATGTATGTCAGCACGATGTCATTGGAATGAGTGCAGAGCGTGCGCTGCTGGATCCGGTAAGGCACGCCCCGGCCGCGGGTGCCTGCCCCGGCGGAGATGATGCGAAGACTGTCCTGTGGAAGCGGGTAGCAGTACGGGTAGTCGGCAACCGGCGAATCCGCCAGCTTGGCCAGCCTCTTCTGAGCGAGGGCGAAATTCCAGGGGTGCATGGATAACAAGCCATCCCGGATAGCCGGATAGATGCTCGCTGCGACGTGTGCCTCGGCGGTTCCCTCTTCGAAGGAACTGATGCTGTTGGCGCCGATCTTGATGAGCGCACGGGAGCAAAGGTCGATACTCGTGACAATCACGGCACGTCTCCACAAGAGCTGCGTTTGCGTAGCGCCGGCGTCGAATGCGGCTGCCGGTTGCGCACGCGGCATGAGCGGTAGGTTCAGGAAAAATGGTCCGAGGATGCACCGGGAGGCGCCAGGGATCCTGGGTAACACCCAACACCTCAGCGGCCCCTTAAAACCGGCCGGCCCTGCATATCTGGGGAGGATGCTGACGGATGGGTGTCATCCGTCAGCATCGAAAGGACTAGTCGGTGTCGGCAACTCCGAACGCCGTCAGATCCGAAACATTGACGACGCCCCCGCTGTTGGAGCGGACGACGAAAATACCGCACTGGGCGGTGGCCGCCGTGTCGACATTGCCGATGATCATGTCGCCGACGCGGAGCATGTCGGCCGCCGAATTGAAATAGCCGTCCGTATCCACATCGGCGGCTTTATCGATCGTGCCATAGTGCCACAATGTAAAACCGTTGGCATAGGCAAGGACACTCAGGTTTCTGGAACTGTAGGCCATCGTGAAATCCTCTCTTCTCAGCTTTCGGCGCAGGGCAGCGCGACGACCCCGGTCGGGTCGATCAGGCAGGCGCCCTGGCTCATCATGTTGTTGATGAAGTGAGCCGCACGGTCCCCGTGCCAGGTGATGTCGGTCTTGACCTCGGAGCCGATCGCATGACCGATGGCAGTCTTGTGGTACCAGAAGCACTTGCGGATGCCCGCCGCCTTCGGCAGGCCCGAATGCGGCATCCAGAGGGTTCCGAGCCACCGTTTGGCCTGGGTTCCCCTCCACGGCAACTCGTCGTCGCCGACATAATCGGCATTGGCGAACTCCGGGATCGTCAGCAGCTGGCTCCACTGCTTCCAGCCGACGATCGCGAAGCGCTGACCGTCGTCGGGAACATCGCTCTCCCCCAGCGACTCAAACGCGGTCAGCACCTTGTCACGGGTCAACCCTTCGCTGTCGCTGCCGACGAGGTTGGCCGAAGTCGCCAGCTGCGCGATGATCAACTCGTCGGTTTTTCTGCCGAGGGCGTAGGCGCCGGCCTTGGCCACGACCTGCTGCTCATTGATGTTGGTCTTGAGTTCGTCGAGCTTGTCGACCCAATCGCCGGCGTAGTAATCCTGAAGAACGCATTCCACCGAGTCATGATCGACATTCATGACCGGAACCTTGCCGTGCCGCGCCTTGGTATTCGCGGTACCTTTGCCGACCTTCTGGAACGTCGTTGTGGATCCGACGATGTTCGCTTTGGTGCGGACGCTGTTTCGGAGCTTTGCACCCATCTGCTGGTACTGGACGTGAACTTCGGCTTCGAAGTTCTTAACGAAAGCCAATTCGACGTGCGTGGACATGCACGAGTCTCCTGTTGCTGCCTGCGTGGCGGGTTCAGTACATGCCGTGCGTCCGGTTCTGGGCGAACCGCCGGACGCGGCGGGCGGTATCAAGGCCGGGCCTTAGGGGATCGATGGCACCTGTGGTTTTCCGGCCGGAACACACTCCGGCGGCCAGTGGCGCCGGATAACGATTGAGAAGCGGATTCGACGGCGTCTCGCGCTAGCGGCTTGGCTGGCGGAGCCAGTTCAGGTGCCGCGGCAACTGCTCATGCCGGGGAACCGGATCAGGGGTAGAGCTTGCGAAATCCCTGACGCACCTTGTCGATGAAGGAAGCATCCTGATCCCGCCAATAGCGCGGATCGCGCATCCACTCTTTCAGTTCGGCCTCGCTTGGGGTTGCGCTGGCGGTGGACCCGCCATGCACCAGAGCGGGTTCCCGCTCCGTCATCATTCGGTGCATCGCGAGAACGCCTTCGGATGTCGTTGCCAGTGCCTCGAACACTTGGCTCGGCAGGGAAGACTTGCCCCAGGCCGCGATCTGCCGCGATGCCTCACGCCATTTTTCTGCGCCTCCGAAATGATCGACAAGGCGCGCGATCTGGCTGTCTGCCTCGAACACCGCCGCAACTTCGGCGATCATCGGGGTCAGTCGTTCGGTGGCGAGATCATATACCAGCTGGGCCTGCTGGCGGGTGAAACCGGCCGCATGCAGGCGCGCGTTGATCTCCGGGTCGCTCTGCAAAAGCGGATCGTCCAGTTCGAGCCCGTATTCCTCGGGAGACGGCGGAACGTCGAGAGAGGCGATGCTGCCCAGTTTGCGCTCGAGCTCGATGTAGGATTTGAGCAGAGCCTCCGTTCGCATGTCACCGCGCTCGCTATCCCAGAACTTTTCGGGAATGTCATGAGGCCGCTGCGGAATCTCGCGGCTTGGTACTGGCTGATCGTGTGCTGCGGGAGCGTCTGCCTCGGGTTCTGCGGCAGCCAGTTCGCTGCCGGCCTCAAGAAGATTATCGGTCATGGTTGGTTTCCTTCTTTCTCGCGCTCCCCGCCGTGGGAGAAAATTCCTGCCACGGCAGACTTGTGACGGGCTCGCTCCACGAGCCCGCAAATGTACGCGACGAGCTGGCGCTGCCCCTCGACGTAGCGCAACAAAGTGTCGGGGCTCTCTGGTCCCAGAGCGCGTTCCAGGGTGAGGGCGCGTAGGTGTCTCAGCACGCGCTCCCCATGGCTTCCGCGGAAGCAGATGGCAAATGCGTGCGCCAGTTCGGTATCGGCATCTTCAGCCGCGGCCACATCCTTTGGGCTCGGGCTCTTCGTCTCCAGCCATTGCCAACCCTCAGCGGAGGTCATCGCTTTGCCTCCGGGCCAGTGAACGCCATCACTTCATCCGCTACGGCGGCCAAGTCCGACACGACACCGTCGGCAATTGCTGGTGAGCCGAGCAGGTCGCCGACGGCAACTGCGTCAAGGGGCATTTGATCGGGGCTCCGCATGATCTCACCTGGCACGCCGAGCGTTTGGCCGAGCCAGCGGGCGGCAGCAGCCTGATCGACGACAGCCATGCCTTGGGCGCCCAGCTCCTTGACGGCGTTCAACCAGAGCAGGGTATTCTGCGCATCCTGCTGTGCCTGATAGCGTGCCGGCGCTGCTTTGTATTCAAGGACGACTGTGCGTCCGTCGATCGGCAAGTCGGCGATTTCTCCCCGCCGCGCCAGAATCGCGTGGGCGCGATGGACCAGCGGCGTCAGCAGTTCCGTCTGGAGCCTGCCGAACGTCGCTCCCAGAATGCGCGCCGTTTCCGCCGCACGTTGGAGGACTTCCGTCGCGGTCATCCGTGGGCTGTCGACCTGGCCAAGTTGGTCGACGAACAATGCCTTGCGGATCCGTCCCCGCAATTGCTCCAGAACCAGTTCGGAGACATCGAACCGGCCCGGCGCTTCGAGCGGGCGCAGTCCAGCCGATCCCACCGCCTTGGGAATGATCGTGCCGGGAACCAGCTTGATCGTCGCCGGATTGATGACGCCGTCGTCGTCCGCTTGCCAGATGCCGGTGACAGCGATCGAGGCGTTCTTCAGCACGAGTTCGACCACCTTGTTGGCGGTCTTGATGTCGGGAAGAGCCTTCATCACCGGAGAACGGCCATAGATCTCTCCGGGCGCCTTGAGCCAGCGAAAGTTGATAAAGGGCGCCGAGGAGAAGATGCCTCGTGCGAGTACTACGGGGTCCTTCGTTTCCGCCGCACCCTTATCGACGATTGCGAGGTAGGCGTACCCGAGCCGATCAGGGATCACGGCCTCCAGAACAGCAATCCGCACATCGGGTTTTTCGCCGATCTCTCGCATCAGCGACTCGGCCGCGCGTGCTCCGGGAAAACGCTCGAGCAGGTTCGCCGCGCTCAACTCGCTGCAGCGAAACGTTGTATCGAGTCGTCCGCCGGCGCCTTCCTCGACGGCTACCTGCGATAACGGAACTGCCGCAAAACGGAACGCGGAGAAATCCCCCGGTGGAGCCTCTTCGAACATCAGCGAAGCCGTTCCGGCGGTTGCAAGGTCAAGGAAGCATTGATGAATTTCGACCGCGAAGTTGGATCGATCGAAATGGGAGAGCAGAACCCGCGTGCTTCGCTCCAATTCGGCTGCCAAGTCGCGCCGGCCGCTGGCTTCGGCATCGGGGCCCGGGGCGATGCTGAACCATCGCGCCCACGGCGGTGTCAACTGGCTCATCAGGCTCGCCGCCAATTGGTCCACGGCGTCGGGCGCGGTCCCGTCAAACAGCCGATCGGTGGTCCGCTCGCCGGGACGCCGCGGGGAGATAATGCCTCCGCGGTGCGGCAAGGCATATTCATAGCACTCGTCCCACAGGCTCTCCCATGCCGAACGCGAGGTTCTGGCGCGGCGGTAGCGCTCTTGGATGGTTTTCGGATCGAACTGTGCCATGGTCATTCGCCCAGCAGGGATTTGCGTTGAAGCGTATTGTCGCTCAGCAACAACAGCCCGCGAGGCGAGGTTGCCATCGTTCCCGCCAAGCCACGTTGGCGGCGGGCCAGGGCGTCCAGCCGCCTGCGCCGTTCTACGTCCTCGGCGCTCACTGCCGGTTCAGCGGCGGGCACGCTAGGCGGACTCGGCGGCGGCGCGGCGGCGACCGGTAGTGGTACCGACACAGGCGGCGGTGGGCGGAACAAGCTTCCCATTGAGCACTCCTCTGTGGGCAGGAAAGGACAACGTGCCTTGAGCGTCTTGCCGCCGAAGCGCACCTCTCCCGTTCGTGAGGGTACTTATAGGAAAAAATACTTAATCCGTCAATGAAATTATTCTTATGCTGCTGAAGAGAGGTGGCGGTACAGTTGCCAGGGCGTGTTGACCGAGCGGGCGTGAATGCCGAGGACGCGCTTCACTGCTTCCACACATGTAAAAGGTCGGAAAGGAGCGATCCGAAGCGGAGCCGCACGCACCTGGGTCGCCACCACCGTCAGCCCGTGCTGACGATACCAACTGGCGAGATCGGCGGCCATGTCGCGATCGATCACCAGCAGATCCGTCCGGTGGCAAAGGGGATCACAAATGATCCAATGGCCGGTTCGGCAAACGGCCACGAAGCAGTGGCGGAACCCGGGCTTGAGGACCTTGAGGCAGCTGAGGCAGGTATCGCCGGTAAAGACGACGAGCGCCGGAGCGGGGCCAGCGGAGGATGCAGCCTTGGCCCAAGGATCTCCTTCGAGTTTAGCGCTCATGCAACGATTCCCTTGGCGCGCAAGGCGGCCCCGAGATGTCTCATGGCTTCCTGCCAAAGGCGCGCCGCACGTTCTTGGTCGTCTTGACGTGGGTCCGGTGGCCGACCGAGAAGACCGAAGGTGCCAAGAACTGTCAGATGTTCGCGCTGCAGGATCCTTTCGTTCTCCATCCTGATCACCGCTCTGTAGATGTCGTCCGGATCGCAGGGTCGCTCGATGCTGGCGGTTGCGAGCCGGCGGAACGTTCCTCCCTCCCGGCGGATGCGTTGACACCTGACAAACCAGAACCACGCTTCCTCCGCGCTCCGGAACGGTGTCGCCGACGTCGTTTCCTCAGGCGATGGATGGTAACGCCGGCGCATCAAGATTTCTCCGCAGCAAAGACGCCTGTTTATCTATCGGAATATGACCCTATGTCAAGGGTTACATAGCAATATGTTCCTACTGCGTGAGGCGGAAGATTATAAGACACTCTTCCCATGCTAAGACATTCAGACATCTGGCGGTCGATCGACCGCCTTGCAGAGGCTCATGGCTTGTCGCCCTCCGGGTTGGCGAAACGTGCCGGTCTGGATCCGACAACCTTTAACAAAAGCAAGCGGGAAACACGCGAAGGCAAGTTGCGCTGGCCCAGCACCGAGAGTCTTGCGAAGATCCTGGAGGCCACCGGCGCGTCGTTGGATGAACTGGTGTCCTACATTTCCGAGACATCCGGTCAACCATCATATAGGAATTTTCCCATCATCGGATTTGCGCAGGCCGGTGCCGAAGGTTATTTCGATGATGCCGGGTATCCTGCCGGGGCTGGCTGGGATGAAATTCCGTTTCCGGATGTCGGTGATCCTCACGCATATTCGCTGGAGATCAGCGGCAACAGCATGGAACCGATCTACCGCGATGGCGACATTATCATTGTCGCCCCGCAGGCCAACCTTCGGCGCGGCGACAGGGTGGTGGTCAAGACGCGGGAAGGCGAAGTCATGGCCAAGCAGCTCGTTCGCCGCACCGCCCGCAAATATGAGCTGCAATCGCTGAATCCCGAGCATGAGGATCGCAGCATTCCGATTGAGGATGTAGAATGGATCGCCCGCATTCTGTGGGCAAGTCAGTAACCGGCGCGCGGAGCACGCCGGGGTGGTCGCGATTTTCAGCGTACCGGCAGGTCTGCGATGTCTGAGCGTAATATATCTGAAGTTTCATTCGAACATCGCCAACCCCTACCCACCAGCAGGCGTGTAGCGGTCCGGACAAACAGGGCGCGAAGCTTTGTGATCGCATTGATGGCGGTGTGTCTGCTCGCCGGCGGCGTGGTGGCGGCGCTCGCTCAGGATGTGAGGTTTTTCCGTATCGGAACGGGGGGAACAGGTGGCACGTATTTTCCCATCGGGAGCTTGATCGCAAGCGTGATCAGCAAACCTCCGGGATCCCGAGACTGCGACGTGGGGGGCAGTTGCGGCGTTCCCGGCGTGATTGCCTCGGCAGTCTCCACGCAAGGGTCGGTCGAGAATGTGCGCGCAATTGCGGCGGGCACCCTCGACATGGCCCTGTGCCAAGCGGATGTCGCCTACTATGCCTATTTCGGGGAGAAGGCCTTCGCCGACGAGCCGCCCATGAGCAGTTTGCGAACCGTTGCCAATCTTTATCCGGAACTTGTCCATCTTGTGGCGCGCCCTGAAGCAGAAATCCACTCGGTGTCGGACCTGCGCGGAAAGCGTGTCTCCTTAGGGGAGGAGGCGTCAGGGACGCGGGTGGTGGCCCGTGTCATCCTCAAGGCGTACGGTCTCGCCGAAGCGGATGTCGTGGGAAGCTACGACAAGATCGGCAAGGCCAGCGACCGATTGCTCGCGGGAGAACTCGACGCATTTTTCATGGTCGGCGGCTATCCGCTGGGTGCTGTTGCCCAAGCCGCCGAAGGTGGGCGTATCCATCTTGTCCCCATTACCGGTGAAGAGGCGGACGTCATTAAGGAAAAGCACCTGTTTTTCACCGAAGCCGTCATTCCAGGCAATATCTATCAGGGGGTCGAGGAAACACAAACAGTAAGCGTGGGGGCGCAACTGGTGGTCTCGTCTGAGTTGAACGAGGACTTGGTGTATAAGATTACCGAGGCTCTTTGGCATCCCAACAATCGTCAGGTCCTGGACAGCGGCCATCCCGACGGCGCGCGGATCAGCCTCGAGACGGCTCTCGTTGGCATAGCGATACCGCTGCATTCGGGGGCGGCCCGCTACTACAAGGAGATTGGCCTGACCGGAGACAGCCCGCTGTGAATCGGCTTGAGGCGGAGATTCGGGTCCAACCCGGAAGGCAGCCGTCGATGGTGCATGTTTGCCTCGGGGCGCCATCGGGATGAGTCGACGAGGGCGTTGACAGGCAAGGTCCGGCGTCCTACCAGTGTGCGAGATGCCGGTTGCAGACGCCCGGCACGCCCAGGTGGCGGAATTGGTAGACGCGCAGGTTTCAGGTACCTGTGGCCGCAAG
>CAZFBS010000034.1:0-3712 GCA_964517265.1 uncultured Rhodospirillaceae bacterium
GGGGTCCAGGGGCGTCAGCCCCTGGTCGCGGCTTCTTGGCATTTGACGATCCCCCAAAGGGCGCCGGGGGCGGTGGAATCGGGCGGGCCGGCAGCCGTTGAAAGGCTGTTCAATTCCATTGAGCAAGGAGAGTGTCATGAAGACTGTGTCCGCAGCGACGATGTTGTCCGCTATGGCGGTGCTATTGGTGTTCGCCGCGCCGGCCCACGCCCAGCAGCAGGACATCACCGAGGAGGAGGTGCGCGCTTACTTCGAAGAGCTGCGGCAGGAGGTCATGGAGATCATTGAAGCCAAGGCGTTCGAGCGGATCGATCCGATGACCGAGCGCCATCTGGGCGAAGGCGCCGTCTTTTCCGTTACCGGTGAGATGATCAAGGATGATCAGCGCAAAACGTTCATGGCGGCGACGCTCGAAAGGGAGGATTTGGTCGCCATGAAACACCGCGCGGCCGGAATGCTTCACGGCGTCGACATTGCCGACTACAGCCTTGAGGTCGAGGTCGCAGAGGTGCACCCGCACGGAAACGGCGCCGCGACAGCAAGAGCGAGATGGACAGACCGCGGCGCGCTCAGCAAAAGCGTTCCAACTGCCGCCGGTAAGATGGAGGCTCGCGGGGCGCAACCAGCGCAGCAATCCGCTCCCCAACGAGCGATAACAGGGACCACGGCAGAAGCCACGGCCCCGGCATTGACGGCGGAGGGCGACAAGCAGCAGCCGGAAGCGGGGGCGCTGCGCTTCGAGCGCACCTTCACCTGCCACCACCTGATCCAGCGCGAAGGCGAGCAGCTCAAGATCGGGCTGACCACCTGCCAGGGCGAGGTGCGCCTCTAAGCGGACAGTTACGGAGCCGGTGGCCGCTCTGTGTTGAGGGGGCGCCCGATTCTCAACGGCGCGGCATCTTTTTCATCGTCTCCACCTTGGTCGCCGTCGTGCTCATCACCGGGCTTCCATCCGCTGGCGGCGTCGGCGATACCCTCGATGATCGGGCAACCGGGCCGCGCGTCGCCGTGGCAATGCTCCGCCAGATGCTCCAGCGTCCGGCTCATCGCCTGCAACTCGGCGATCTTCTTTTGCAGGGTGGCGACGTGGGCGAGCGCAATTCGTTTGACCTCGGCGCTGGAGCGACCTTGGTCTTGCCACAACGCGAGCAGCTTGGCGATCTGCCCGACCGGAAAGCCGAGATCGCGGGCCCGCCGGATGAAGCGCAAGGTATGGACATCGCCGGGAGCATAGAGGCGGTAGCCGCTTGCGCTGCGTGCGGCCGGAGCGAGCAAACCGATGCTCTCGTAGTAGCGGATCATCTTGGCGGAAACGCCGGAAGCCCGTGCCGCAGCACCGATGTTCATGCGGATCCTCCTTTTCCGGTTCCTCACGCGGCCTCGGCCAATGCGTTCGCGGCGTCCGCCGGCCTCTCGCCTTCGAGCTGCAGCGGCGGCCGGAACCGCTTCAGACGCAAGGCGTTGGTTACCACGCAGACGCTCGAGGCCGCCATTGCCACCGCCGCGAACACCGGCGAGAGCAGGATCCCGAACGCCGGATAGAGCGCGCCGGCGGCAACCGGGATCAGGCTGGTGTTGTAGGCGAACGCCCAGAACAGGTTCTGCTTGATGTTGCGGATCGTCGCGCGCGAGAGGGCAATGGCGTTCGGCACATTGCGCAGATCGCCGGACATCAGCACCACCTCAGCCGACTCGATGGCGATATCGGTGCCGGTGCCGATCGCGATGCCCACATCGGCCTCGGCCAGCGCCGGGGCGTCGTTGATGCCGTCGCCGACAAACGCCACCCGGCGCCCCTCCTGCCGCAGGCTGCGGACCGCATCGACCTTGCCGCCCGGCAATACCTCCGCGATGACGGCATCGATCCCCAGCGTGCGGGCGATCGCTTCCGCCGTGGCGCGGTTGTCGCCGGTGATCATGGCGACCTGCAAGCCTGCCTCATGCAGGGCCTTCACGGCATCCCGGCTGCCGCTCTTGATCGGATCGGCAACGGCGAGCAGCGCGGCGAGGCGCCCGTCGGTGGCCGCATACAGCGGCGTTTTGCCCTCGCCGGCAAGGCGCGATGCCGCCTCGGCAAACGGGCTGAGATCGAGATCCCGGCCGTGCATCGCGCGATCCGCACCGACAGCGAGGCGGCGGCCGTTCACGGTCCCCGAGACGCCGAGGCCGGGCTCCGCCTCGAAGTCCTCTGCTTCCGTCAGCGACAGGCCGCGCCGGCGGGCCGCCTCAACGATCGCCGCGGCGATCGGATGCTCAGAGCGTTCTTCCAGCGAGGCGACCAGGCGCAGTACCTCCGTTTCTTCAAAACCCGGGGCGACGACGAGATCGGTCAGCTCCGGGCGACCTTTGGTCAGCGTGCCGGTCTTGTCGAGGGCGATCACCCCCGCATCGCGCAGGGACTGTAAAGCCGTACCTCTGCGGAACAGGATTCCAAGCTCGGCTGCCTTGCCGGTGCCGACCATGATCGAGGTGGGGGTAGCGAGGCCCATCGCGCACGGGCAGGCGATGATCAGCACCGCCACCGCGTTAACCAGCGCGAACGTGAGCGCCGGTGCAGGGCCGAAAGCCAGCCAGATGGCGAAGGTGACCACCGCTGCGCCGATCACCGCCGGAACGAAGTAAGTTGTCACGCGGTCGACCAGTGCCTGGATCGGCAACTTCGCGCCCTGCGCCTGCTCGACCATCCGCACAATCTGCGCCAGCAGCGTGCCGGCGCCGATCTTGGTGGCACGGAAGGTAAAGCTGCCGGTCTTGTTGATGGTGCCGCCGACCACCTCGCCGCCGACTTCCTTCAGTTCGGGCACCGGCTCGCCGGTGATCATCGACTGATCGACGTACGACCGTCCTCCTATCACCACGCCGTCAACGGGAATTTTCTCGCCGGGACGTACGATGATGGTATCGCCGAGGCGAACCTCCTCGATGTCGAGTTCCTGCTCGCGGCCGTCCCGCACCACCCGTGCGGTTTTCGCCTGCAGACTGATCAGCCGCCGGATCGCCTCGTTGGTCCGGCCCTTGGCGATCGCCTCCATCGTGCGGCCAACGAGGATCAGGGTAATGATGACGGCCGAGGCCTCGAAATAGACATGCACCGTCCCCGCCGGCAGGACCTGGGGCAGGAAGGTGGCCACCACCGAATAGCCCCAGGCGGCGGAGGTCCCTAGCATCACCAGGGCGTTCATGTCCGGCGCCCCGCGCGCCAGCGTCGGCCAGCCCTTGCGGTAGAACCGAAGACCGGGGCCGAACTGGACGACGCTCGCGAGCACGAACAACAGATAGAACAGGTTTTGCTGGCCCAAATTGGCGTGCAGCCAATCATGGAAGGCAGGGATGACGTGGCTTCCCATATCGAGGACGAAGATCGGCAGGGTCAGCGCTGCCGAGAGAAGAACCGCCCGCTTGAGGCTGCGGATCTCCTGCTCGCGGGCATCGGCCTCGTGCGCTTCCCGCTCCTCCGCCCTGGCCCCGGCATCCTCTCCATCGTCGAGTCCGCCGAGGACCTCGGCCTCGTAGCCCGCCCGGCGGATCGCGTCTGCGACAGCGGCAACATCCCCTGCGCCGACACTGCCGTCGGCAAAGGTGACCTCGGCGCGCCCGGTCGCAAGGTTGACGGACGCCTCCGCGACGCCGGGAGCCTTCCGGATCGCCTTCTCGACCCGCCCGACACACGACGCGCAGGACATCCCGTCAACAGCGACGTTCACCGTGGTCC
>CAZFBS010000034.1:3812-35254 GCA_964517265.1 uncultured Rhodospirillaceae bacterium
GCGGTGACAAACGCGATCCACGAGGTCGATCCGGCGGCGCCGGTTCAGGTCGATCTCGGCACAGGGAGGGTCGAAGTAAAGAGTTCCGCGGACCGTGAGACACTGACCCACGCTATCGAGGAGGCTGGCTATTCTGTCGAATCTGTCGAACGGGGATAGGTCCAGCGATGAAGATCGACCTTACAGGCAGGCGGGCGGTCATCAGCGGATCGACCGCCGGGATCGGCTACGCCATTGCCCGTGGGCTCGCCGTCGCCGGGGCGCACGTGGTGGTCAACGGGCGGACCGACGGGCGGGTCGAGGAGGCGGTGCGGCGGCTGAGAGCGGAGGTTGCGACAGCCTCCGCCGAAGGGATCGCCGCGGATCTCGGCACCGCCGAGGGAGCAGAAGCGTTCACCGCGCAGGCGCCCGCCGCCGATATTCTCGTCAACAATCTGGGGATCTTCGAGCCGAAGCCTTTTCTCGACATTCCGGACGAGGACTGGGAGCGCTTTTTTCGCGTCAACGTGTTGAGTGGCGTGCGCCTCGCGCGCCATTATCTGCCGAGAATGATGGAGCGGGGCTGGGGCCGCGTGGTGTTCTTGTCGAGCGAATCGGGTCTGCAGATTCCGCCCGAGATGATCCACTACGGCATGACCAAGACTGCGCAACTCGCGCTCTCGCGGGGGCTGGCCGAACTCGCGGCTGGCAGCGGTGTTACTGTCAATGCGGTTCTGCCGGGGCCGACCCGCTCCGAAGGGGTTGGCCAATTCGTCGCCGATCTCGCCCGCGCACAAGGCAAGTCGGAGTCCGAGGTGGAAGCCGATTTCTTTGCGACGATGCGGCCGTCCTCGCTGATCAGGCGGTTCGCCGCGGTGCAAGAGGTTGCCAACCTCGTCGTTTACGTCTGCTCGCCGCAGGCCTCGGCGACAACCGGCGCCGCGCTCAGGGTCGACGGCGGTGTCGCCAGATCGATCGTTTGAGGGAAGAGAGGCAGCTGATCCTGCCGATGGCTCACCGATGTGGCGGATCGTCCGGAGAGCGGCCCGAGCGGTCTGGTGGCTGAAACGTGGCGCCGAGGACGATGATCATCCTCGGCGTCTTCAACCCTTAGACAATGCGAAGGTCTGCTGGCACGAAGCCGGGCGCCGCTCGCTCAGTTGCCGCGGCTCGCGACGGCTCGGATGGCGTGGCCGATAATCGCTAGGTAATACATCTCGGGATACATCTGGCAGCTGTTGTGGACCAGCGCGGCAACATAGTCCGGCGTCCAGTCCGGACCCGGTTTGAGGCCGTAGTGATCGGCAGCTTGTTTGCCGATGAAGGAACCGAGTTCTTTCAATTGTTCCGGTGGCAGCGCCTTGGTGCCGTTGCAACTCACGAAGACGGCCTCGTTCATGTCCAGCGGCTGCTGTAGAGGTGGTTCAGCCCCACCGCCGACGACGCGAACGGCGCGGGCGACCACCGTGGTGATGTAGGCGTCCGGGGCCACCGTGCAGGCCGAGCGGATCAGCCAGCCAAGTTCCTCTCCAACGTTCTCGTTGCCGGCGATCTGCGTCTGGTAGTGCCTCGCTGCCATGTCCACCATCCCGAGAACGAGCGTCTTGCGCTCTTCGGCCGGCATCGCCTGCACATCGGCGCAAGTCGTAAAAGCCGTCTCGCTGAGCGGCTGCTCGGCCATCTGGGCGTTCGCCGGAACAGCCAGCGCCGTCGCCATCAGCGCAGCTCCCATCGCAATCATTGTTCGTGTCATTGTGTCGTTTCCCCAGTCACCAAATTCCCAGTCACCAAAAAAGGCTCTTGCATAGAGGGCTTCGAGCCGAAGTTTTTTTTCTTGTCGCGCTGTGCGGTCCCGGCGCGTTAGCGACGACCGGCCGCCGAACCTCCGACATAGCCGACGCCGCCGCCGATCAGCCCGCCCCCGATCACGGCGGCGGCGCCTCCCCCCGACACGAGGGCGATGCCTGAGCCGATAGCGGCACCGGTGGCGGCGCCGCGCTGGCCGGGTTCCATCTCGGCGCATGCCGAGATCGCCAACACGGCCGCAACCGCCAGCCCCGAGACTCTCATCGCCGGCGAAGCGCTCATCCACGGGGCTCGCAGGATCTTCGTTTTCGTGGTGCTTGTAGCCGCAGTATTTTTCATTGTCTGTTTCTCCAGAATTGGTTCACCTGATCTCCATTCAAGATCAGCCATCAAGAACAATGACAACACCATACGGCAGAGGTTTGCGGCTGGCCAGTGGTTGCGTCAGCGCCCGCGGGTGGCACCGGCTTTCTCCGTATTGGAATTCATGCCCCGACTTTGGCGCGCGAGGAGTGTGATGATGTTCAATCCGATCAGGCGCCGCATCCCGATACTCAAGCGGCTGGTTCCGAGTCTGAGAAAGCGGCTTGCGCGGGCAAGGGCGCACAACGGATTTGCTCTCCGCGCGTCCAACGGCGCCGTTTTCCTGCTCAACAGCGAAAATTTTGTCGACCGGCAGATCGCGTTCTACGACGATTTCGAGACGAAGCAGACGGCTTACATGTTCGATCAGATGCAGCATCATGGCTGTGATCTGTTTATCGACGTGGGCGCCAATATCGGTTTCTACGCGATTCAGGTCGCACTGCGCGGGCTCGCCCCCGAGATCCTGGCGTTCGAGCCGGATGAACGCAACCGTCTGCAACTCGGCGCCAACATCCTGATCAATCGTTTGGTCGGAGAGATCACGATTCTGCAACAGGCCGTCTCATCCGCTGCAGGCACAGTCGTATTCCGCCCAGGCTCCGAAACCTCAACCGGACAATCGCGAGTGAGCAGGGCGAGCGAGAGCAATCCGGAGGGTACGATCGCGCTCCCTTGCGTTTCGCTCGATGACGTCGTCACCGGCACAGGCAAGCGCATTTTCATCAAGATGGATATCGAGGGCCATGAACACACTGCCATTCGCGGGATGAGAACCTGTGTCGCCCGCCACAAGATATTTCTCCAGGTGGAATCCTTTGCTTCTCATGTCGACGACGTCAAACAGGAGCTTGACGCCATGGCGATGAGGCATCTCGCAACCATCGACGACGATCATTATTTCACCAACTTCTGAGGGAAGCGCGGCGATGACCACAGTGGCGTTCTGGTACGATTTTGCCAGCACCTATTCCTATCTGAGCGCCATGCGGATCGGCGCGCAGGCGGCCGCGGCGGGGGTCGGCGTCTGCTGGCGTCCGTTCCTGCTCGGTCCTTTGTTCAAGGCACAAGGCTGGACGGATTCGCCGTTCAACATCTATTCGGTCAAGGGCGGTTACATGTGGCGCGATCTGGAGCGGTTGTGCGCGAAGGAGGGTTTTGCCTTCCGACGTCCCTCGGTGTTCCCCCGCCACGGCGTGCTCGCCGCCCGGGTCGCCCTCGTTGCCGACCGCGAGGGATGGTGTCCGCTGTTCAGCGAGGCCGTGTTCACCGCGAACTTCGCCGACGACCGCGAAATCGCTGAGCCCGCAACCTTGGCCGCAATCCTTGAGGACCTTGGCCGGCCGGCCGACGCAGTGCTGGCCCGCGCCACTGCCTCAGAAACCAAAGCCGCCCTGCGCGCGCAGACCGAACAAGCGATGCGTCTTGGCATCTTCGGCGCCCCCAGCTTCGTCGCCGGGGGCGAGCTGTTCTGGGGCAACGACCGCCTGGAAGACGCTCTCGCCTGGGCGCGCTCATAGGCGCCCCGGTTGCGGAGGCGCCCTGACAGCGGCAAACCGGCCTCAAGAGGCGATCCCTGCTCGGGTCTTCGATGTCAGATCGAATACCGCGTAGATCGCAACGATCAGGAAGCAGATCGCGGGCGTGATGTAGGAGATCGCTGCGCCGAAACCGTCGATCAGCGCGCCCTGAACCAGCGGCATCAGGGCACCGCCGAGGATCGCCATCACGAGTCCGGCCGCCCCGAACTTGGTGTCTTCACCAAGACCATGGAGCGCAACCCCGTAAATGGTGGGAAACATCAGCGACAAGCAAGCCGAAACGAAAACAAGAGCCCAGACACCAGAGATACCGGGATTAAGAATCGCATATCCACAAAGGGCGGAGCCCAGCAGCGCCATGGCCGTCAACAAGAGAGTAGGGCGCACATACCCCATCAGCCAAGTCATGAAGAACCGCGAGACCAGAAACACGAGCAGGCTGTATTGCAGATACTGCCCCGCATTGGCTTCGTCACCACCGATCGCCTCCTGCACGTACTGGATCGTAAACGTCCAGACGCACGTCTGGGCGGCGACGTTGAAGAACTGGGCGATCACGCCATAGCGATAGTGGGGGTTGCGGAGCAGTCTTTGAAGGGTGCGGCCGAAATGGACCTGCTGCAGATCCGTTGCCACGGCTTCATGAGACTGGGGAACTTTGATCAAGGCGATTGCCAGCCAGATGAGCAGCAAGACCAACGCCATGCCCACGTAGGGCGTCATCACGGCGTTCAGTTCTGCCGACTGAATGGCACGCAACGCCTCAATCGACATGGCTCGACGCTCCTCGCCTGTCGCTTGGTGGAGATTAGGCAGAATCAACGCTGCCGCCAGAAACACACCGAGATTGGTGCCGACCGGATTGAACGCCTGCGCAAAGTTCAGCCTCCGGGTCGCGTTTGCTTCCGGTCCCATCGAGATGACGAACGGGTTGGCGGAGGTCTCCAAGATGGACAAACCGGCAGCGAGGACAAACAGGGCCGCGAGAAAGAAGCCATAGGTCATCGTTTGACTGGCCGGATAGAACAGAAAGGCACCCACGGTGGCGCAGCCCAGTCCGGTCAGGACACCGACCTTGTACGAGTAGCGTCTGTTAATGAAAGCTGCCGGTAATGCCAGACAAAAATACGCACCGTAATACGAAAATTGCACAAGAGCCGACTGGAAGGTGCTCATCGTGAATATCTTGCTGAACACCTTGACCAGGGGGTCCGTCATGTTTGCCGCAACTCCCCAGGCGGCAAAGCACAACACTAAAAGTGTGAAAGGAATAACCATGTCGCGGTAAATGAATGGCGTCTTTTCGCTCATGTTTTTGCCTATTGCAAGGATTAGGGGCAAAGTGCATGTCGGGTGGTGCGAACGCCTACAGCTTTTGCACGGAAGAGCCTGTGCGCAGAAAGTCTTCGACCTGTTGTCGGGTGGGCAAGGAAGGAATTGCGCCCCGGGCGGTGGTCGTCAGCGCTCCGACTGCATTTGCGAAGCGGACGACCTCCATGAGAACGGACTTCTCGCGGAGCGCTTCCCGGTGCTTCAACAGGCCGGCAAGAAGGCCCGCGGTAAACGCGTCCCCGGCGCCTGTCGCATCGACAGCGTTGACCTCGAAGCCGGGTACGGCACCCATGAATGCGCTGGTGATAAATGTGGAGCCCGCCCGGCCGGAGGTGACGACCATCAACTTCATGCGTTCGGTCCACAAGAAATCCCTGGCGCGCACGGGGTCATTGACACCGGTGAGAAAGAGCAACTCGTCCTCGCTAATCTTGACGATGTCGGCCTTGGCCAAGCCCTCTCGGATTCCTTGGTTGGCGGCATCGGCGTCGGCCCAGAAAGCGAGCCGTAGATTGGGATCGTAGGAAACGATCGCACCGGCCTCTTGGGCCGCATCGGCGGCATAGAGGGTGGCTGTCCGGGCGGGTTCCATTGAAAGGCTGATGGAGCCGAAATGAAGGAGCTTGGTCCCGGCGATCGCGCCCCGGTCAATGTCGGCGCAAGTGAACATCTTGTCGGCGCTCGGGTTGCCGTAGAAGACAAAATCGCGTTCCCCATCCGCACGCAGGGAGACGAACGCCAATGCGGTCGGTGCTTCATGCGTCTGCCTCAGGGTGCTGACATCAACCCCGTGCGCTTGAAGGGTCGTTGCCAGAAATTGGCCGAAGGGATCGACACCGACCATACCCATGAAGCCACTGTCGATACCGAGCCGCTGCAACCCCACCGCCACGTTTGCCGGCGCACCTCCTGCCGCCTTGCGGAACGTCGACGCTTCCACCAGGTCCTTGCCCGTTTCGGTGGGGACGAAATCGACCAGCACTTCGCCAAGGCAGATGGCATCGGTCATGGTGTCCTCCTGTTTCGACGACGACAATGCGGCGAAGTCGCGTTGTTTCTAAACGCAGAGGACAGTTGGCCGCTGCGGGCGGCTCGACAACAAGCGGAGCCAAGTTGGCCGCCGGCGGTCCCGAGACCCGGCCGATCCGACTCTCAAAGACCGCATCAAGGCTTTTGGAGAATTAGAGCCTGGATCTTCCCATCACGCAAGCTGCCGCAGCAGCTTGCGTCTCGCAGCAGGGCCAAAGTTCCTGCCGCAGCGGGGCTCGATTTTCTTTGCGGCTAGAACAGGCGAAACAAAGTGTGCCGGAGCGCCTCGGTACCCTGCTCCAATACTCGGCGACCGCGCTCCACAAGGCTCGCACCTATCAACGGCGCAATCAGAATCATTACCATCAGCGCCGGGGCCATGATCCAGAGAATAATTCCGATTAGAATTTGATCGTGAACCGACATGGATCGTTCTCCCCTCCCGCGAAACCCTTCAACCATCAGGCATCGCCAACCGCTGAACCGGAATGAACGGGTGGTCGAGCCGATGACGCATCAGCGGCAGCCACTCCCATGGGTTCAGCCGTTGTCCGTCTTTGCCACAGTCAGAATGCGTAGACGCCTATGACGGTGAAGGCCATGAGGATGCAAACCAGAGTTACCAGCTTCGGCCAGTAGGTTTGTAGAACGCTGTGCACGGTTTCCTCCTCTGCTGCCTGGCGGAGCACCAGCCCAGGGTAAGAGCGGCTTCGCCTTGGTGTTCTCGTTGTCAATCCGTGTCCCACTCCAGGCCATTCAGCGCTCCGGCCTGGCGCAGGAAGGAAGTGTACAGCACCAAGGCTTACAGTCGGCTTACACCCGTTTGGGAGATCATGAAGGTTCATGCGGGGTAAGCAGAAATATCTCTAGCGAAGGTTGCGCGAGAGGCCGAGCGCTTTTTGACCCTTTCGGACCCAGGCTCGAGTTCACGCAGCCTCTGGTAGCATTGCTCTGCCGCCAACGGAGCGTCCGTACGCTGCCAGAACTCTGTAAGGCAGGAAAGGGTATCGGTAAACAGGCGCTTGGCCGCCTTTCGTGCATCAGCAATCCATACGGCATCTGTCGTGCCGGCCAGCAGATCGCCTCGATACAGGCCGAGCAACCGGTTCTGCAGGGCCGTGATACGATCGAGGTGGATACCGAGTGGTGTCCTTGCGTTTTTGCGGATGATGGCCGCTGTTTGCCGGAAATCTTCCAGGTCTGAGTACCATTGCGACGGCTCGAGGCCTATTGACCGATTGGCAACAACGATGGCGCCCTTGTCGTCGAGAAGCCGCCGCAGCCGTGACAGCGTCACTTCAAGGGCTTGCTGGGCACGGTCTCCGTCCTTTTCCGGCCACAGATCGTCGCAGACGCGATCGAGGCTGATCCGCCGACCACCATGGCAGATGAGGTACTGAACCAGCGCGAGCTGGGAGCGCTGGCGCTCGTCGATGCGGACTCCGTCGCGGGTGAGCGTGAAGCCGCCAAACATCGAGACGCGGAAGCGTCGCGGCCATCGATCCGGAACACTGTGGAGATCCGGTGGCTTGAGCGCGCGCTCGTAAATGATCTGCTCCGCTGCTTGCGGTTCGATGTCGTGCTGAAGCGCCAGAGCCATGAGCCGCGCCAGAGTCTGCGGCCTCCATACATAGGCGTGACATACCGGCACCCTCGCGGCGAGTGCGAGACCTTGCCGCAGGAAACCGAGTGCCGCGGCATCATCGGCCCGGTTGAGAGCCAGTTGCGCTTCGACAAGATAGTACTGGTGCATGAGAAGCGCGTTGTTGCCCATGCTTTGCGCTATCGCCGAGAGCAAGGCGATATCCTGGGACGCCAACGTGTGCAGTCCCAGCTCGGAGCGCGCTTGGCCGCGAACAAAATTGGTAACGACATGGGCCCAGGTAAGGGCCTCTTCGCCGAGCATTTTTGTGGCAGCGTCCAGCGCCGCGACGGCTTTTGCATACTCTCCGCGCAAAAACGCATCAATGCCTTGCGTCCCCAGGAAGTAGTAGTCGGCAAGAGGCCCGATGACGGGGCGCAGGCGCTGAAGTTCGGCAAGTCCTTTCGCGGCTTTGGCAAAGTCGCCGGAATTCTGATGCGCGCGTGCAAGCAGATAAAGCAGAAGCGGCTTGAACGCCGGCAGGTTCTCTTCGCTCGCAAAGTCAATGGCCTCTCGGGCCATCGCAATTGCGTCAACATGCCGTCCCTGCATCATTGCAACGGCGGCATGGGAAAACTTGCACAGCATGCGGTCGGCGGGGGGACGTCCGGGCGTTGCCGTCAACCCATCCATGGTTGCAACAACCGCGCCAGCTTCGGATGATCCGCTGAGGACAAGAGTTTGCAGCGAGTAGAAACAGACGCGAAGCTCCATCTCCTCCCGGCCCAGCTCTTGCGCGAGAGTGAGAGCCTGCTGTCGCCAATGCTCGGCATCGGGATGCCATGGCCGGCGGTACGTGATGGCGGCAAACATCTGGACGGCAATCCGAAGAATCAGATGCGGAGAATCCAACGAATGGGATGTCGATTGGAGCTCCTGCATCTGGTCCAGCCAAAAATCCACCTCTGCGCCGTAGGCCCCGAGATTGATGAGAATTTCCACAGCGCTCGCCCATACGATGCAAGCGGCCTCGATATCGCCGCCTTCACGGAAAGCGTGATAACTTTTCTTCAGAGCGGTGAGAGCCATTGCCGCAGCACTCGTCATCTGCGACATCGCGGACCAGTAGCGCAGCCACGGACGAGTCTCGATCACGCGTTCCGGGACCTCGTGAAGCCAGCAAGCGAGAGTTTGATAACGCGCCTGTCCCACCAGCGCGAAACCGTGACGAGACAGCAGCCGCTCGACAGCCGGCCAGTCGCCAAGAATGACGAACAAGTCGATCGCGGCTTCGATTTCACCCGTTTCTTCGAGAGCGGCGGCAGTTGCCGTCTTCAAGCCGGCAACCTCCGCGGGCGACCGGACGGACTCCACATACTGGCAAAGAAAGCGCCGAAACAAAGGGTGGTACTCGTATGTCACCGGCGCGCCATCGCAGCGGACGATGAGGAGGTTCCGATGATGAAGGCGTTGGAGGAGATTCCCCGCATCGGTGCGTCCGGTTAGCAACTGCGTTGCCGCAACCGTCAGCTTCGGCAGGAACGTCGTGCGCAGCAGAAAATCCTGCAGGGGTCGTTCCAGATGGGCCCACAACTCTGCTGCAATGTAGTCGAACAGAACACTGGGTATTCGCGTTTCGGCTTCATTCGCTCCGCTGCGGGATTTCTGAACGCCCCCATGCGTAGAGAGGAGGGTGAGACCGGCCGCCCAGCCATCGACGAGTGTCTGCATTCTCTCCGCCTCACGGCTTGCCTCGGGGCCGCCGACAAGAGCAATAAGGGCGCTTGCTTCTTCGTCGGTAAAGCGCAGCGCGGACCAGTTGATGAAGGTGAGTTTCCGGCCGGCACTGAAAGAAGCCAGCAGACGGTGCGGATCGTCGCGGCTGATCAGAACGACGTGCTTGTCGGGGGTGAGTTCTCGCAGGCTGTCGCAGATGAACGTATGAAAGAACGCTTCGTCGTCGACTTCCTCGACATTATCGAAAATGAGAATGCATCCCGCCGGGAGTTGCTCATCCGCACTGCGGAGAAATGTGCGTCCGAAAGCGCGAAGATCGGATGATACATCCTGCTTGAACTCCGGCAGATCCTGGCCCGATCCGGCGGAAGAAAGACGGCTGATGGCGGCTCCAATCCAGCAAATCATTGCAGCCGGATCGTTGTCTCCAGCATCCAAATGATACCAAAGGCAAGGCTTGCCGCTTTTCAGGGCATAGGAAGCAGCGAGGACTGTCTTGCCTGAGCCTGCCGGCCCGCCGATCCAGGTGACACGACCTCGCAGGGCGCGCTTGAAGATTTTGTGCAGCCTCTCGCGCTGGATCAACTTTGGCAGAACCGGAACCGAAATCTTCGCGGCCATCTGCCTTTCCCTGCTTGACGCGTTCTTCGCGGCTTTGTCTGACTATAACACAGGCGAGAAGCGGGAGCGATATTTCAACCAACCCGAATGGGCATTTCGGGAACCCGATGTGGCTTCCGGTGTCTGCTACTGAAAGGGCAGGCAGCGGGCATGCCCAAAGGAAAGGAGGATGATGATGGATTCAGCGACGAGAGGCCGCCTCGGCGGCACCCTGACTATTGGCGGCGATCTTGAAGTCGGCCGTCTCGGCTTCGGCGCCATGCGTCTGACCGGCCCTGGCATCTGGGGTGATCCCGAGGACCCACAGCAGGCTCGGCAGGTTTTGCAGCGGGCGGTCGCATGCGGCATTACCCTGATCGATACGGCCGATTCCTATGGCCCGAACGTCAGCGAGCAGCTTATCGCTGAGGTGCTTCATCCTTATCCAGACGACCTCATCATCGCGACCAAAGGCGGGCTGACGCGGCCGGCGCCTGGTCGCTGGGATCGCAATGGACGTCCCGAGCATCTCCGCAAGGCGTGCGAGGGCAGCCTCAAGCGGCTGAAGATCGACTGTATTGACCTCTATCAGCTGCACGCGCCGGATCCGCAGGTGCCTTTCGAGGAGTCTCTCGGTGTTCTTGCCGAGCTTCAGGCACAAGGCAAGATCCGCCACATCGGTCTTTCCAATGTCAGCGTCGGCGAACTGCGCCGAGCGAGTGCTTGCATTACCGTCGCTTCCGTGCAGAACCGCTATAACGTGGGGGACCGACGCCACGAACCGGTGGTGGAAGAGTGCGCGCGCAGAGGGATCGCATTCTTGCCGTGGCACCCGCTGGCCGGTAGCGACGGCGATCCGGAGAAGCTGACAAGTGTTGCCGAGCGCCACGGCGCGACGGCAAGCCAAGTGGCGCTCGCCTGGTTGTTGGCGCGCTCTCCCATCATCGCGCCAATCCCCGGCACCGCGTCGCTGACGCATCTAGAGGAAAACATCGCTGCGGCGGACCTCATCTTGACGGACGCGGACCTTGAGGAGCTGTCTTGAGCGAACGCGCCCTCAGCGGGCTGGGCGAAGCCCATGCGGCGTTCTGGTTAATGGTCCCAGCCAAAAAAGAATCCGGCATCTCCGGGAATGCCATGCGGGTAGTCGAGAATCTTCACACTCAGACGATAACCGGCTGGCTTCAGGCGATTGCGCCAATAGCCATAAACCTCTCTTGGCTGGCCAACAAGTGTATCCGGCCAGTTCGGCAAATTGTTGTTGATGGCTCGGCCGCCGTCGGTGCAAATCTCGCTCGGAAAGCGATAGGCGAGGACCGAGGTTTCGCCCCGCCGCGCGGCTTCCATGATGTGCTCCGCCAGCGCCGTCATGTCGGCGGGACGTAGCGGTTCCGTTCGCAGGCGATCGAGGCGTCGTTTGCGCTCCGCCTCTGTCGCCTGTCGGGTCCGAACAGCGTTTTCCTTCTCTTCCTCTTTCTTCTGCCGAACGAGATCCAGCAACTCGGCAGCTGGGGGAATACGCGGAGGCTGGGGACCCAGCGCAGCGGCCAGTGCTTGACGCTCTCCCGGCGGCAGCGACGTCCGCATGATCTCCCCAGGATGATCTTTCAGAGCCGCGATCAAAGCGTCCGTGGAGGTTTTACGGACAAGCAGGAACAGCGCTGAGGTCCCGGGAGAGAGGCTGCTCGCCGCCTGCCGAACGAACGTGTAGTCGAGGCCAATGTCCGGCGTCTTGCCTACCACCGGCATGTGCTGCTGACCGTGATGCACGATGTGAGCGATCAGCCGCTGCCAAAAAGGCGGATGCAGGGCAGAGTCCAGACGCTCGCTGATTGCCTGCTTGAGATGGAGCTCGCCGTTCCGGTCACGCTCAGCGATGCAGGCATCTTCAACCTCCAGCAGATCTTCCTGACGCAATCTGCGGAGCTTGTGCAAGACGTCGTCAGCACCGCCGACATCTGCGAACGAAACGGCAAGAAGATCTGTCAATACAATTCCTGACTCGGCGATGGCCGGCAGGCTGCGGCCGTGGTTGTCGGAGAGAAGGGTAAACCTCAGCCCCTATGGGTTCAATGCAATGTGGGCAACCTTATTTCTGCCTTCTTTTTTCTGTGTTCTTTTCGTGAGATGAGAGCTCTTCTTGATCGCCTGGGTGAGGCGGCACCGATAACGTGGGCATCGTGATCGGGAACAGGTGTTCCCTGATCGCTTGAGTGAGGCCGATGGCGCGCCCGCCGACGTGGACGCAGCGTTGGCACCTGCCTACAATTCGCGGAGCGATTGAAGGGGCGCGCAGAAAAAAGAAGGGAGACGCGATGATCGAATTGAGCGTATTGCGGACACCGTGGATCTGGGTCCGCCTATCCCTGGCCAGCCTGTTCGTCGGGATAGCCTTGCTCGCGTCAGCGCCGTTGTCTGCGGCGACGCCCGGGGCCGTATGGGATATGCCGACACCTTATCCGGACAACAACTTCCACACGCTGAACATCAAGAGGTTCGCGGCAGACGTGAAAAGCGCAACTGGCGGCGCGCTGGAGATCACGGTTCATCCTGCCGGATCGCTGATCAAGCATCCGGAGATCAAGAACGCAGTGCGCAGTGGGGTGGTGCCGATTGGCGAGTTTTTGCTCTCCCGGCTGGCCAATGAACGTGCGGTGTTCGAAGTCGACTCCGTGCCGTTTCTCGCCACCGATTATTTTCAGGCGCGCGAGCTTTGGAAGATTTCCCGGGACACGATCGTCGAACTCCTCGACGCTCAGGATCTGCGCGTGCTGTTCGCTGTGCCCTGGCCGCCGCAAGGACTTTACTCGGCAAAGCCCGTTTACGAAGTCGAGGCCCTGCGAGGGATGAAGTTCCGCGCCTATAACGCCGCAACGGAACAGCTGGCGCAACTGGTCGGTGGCGTTCCGACACAGGTCGAGGTTCCTGACATTCCGCAGGCGTTTGCGACGGGTCGGGTGGACGCCATGGTCACCTCGCCGTCTACCGGTGCCGAGAGTCAGGCGTGGGACTATGTCAACAACTTTTACAATATCCAAGCTTGGCTGCCCAAGAACGTGGTGGTGGTCCACAAGCAGGTGTTCCAGAGCCTCGATGAGGCGACCCAAACGGCAATCCTTAACGCGGCGGCGGATGCCGAGGAACGCGGCTGGCAAATGAGCGTCGATGAGACCAACGAGAAGATGCAGGTGATGCGAGACCACGGCATGACGGTCGCGGATCCTGCGCCAGCGCTTGCCCAGGGGCTCAAGGAGATTGGCATTGTGATGACCCGCGAGTGGACCGTACGTGCGGGACCGGAAGGGGCGAAAATCGTCCGCCTGTTCCGCTCCAAGTACCCCGCGCAGTGACAGTGGGCCCCATGACAGTGGCTTCCGGACGCAACTTGGCCTTGGGTCGGCGTCCGGCCTGTCTCGCGGTTGCCTCCAATGCGGCGCCTTCTTGACGGGCTGTATCGCGCGAGTGGCGGCGTGGCGGCCTTCTTCCTTGCCGCTATCGCCCTGGTCGTGTTGATGCAGGTGGGGGCCAACGTGATCGACGCGCTCTCGCGCTGGCTGACCGGTGAGCCGATCGGTCTGCTCATCCCGTCCTATGCCGATTTCGCGGGCTATTTTCTTGCGGCATCGTCGTTCCTCGCGCTGGCCTACACGCTGAAGAAGGATGCGCACATCCGGATTGCCCTGGTAGTCGAGCGCCTCGGACCACGTGGACGGCGAGGGGCCGAGATAGGGGCTGCAGGCCTCGGCGCCGTCGTGACCGGGTATTTTGGCTGGTACATGGCGGCGCTCGTGCACCAATCGTGGCGGTTTACCGACCTTTCGCCCGGCCTTGTTCCCGTTCCGTTATGGATTCCGCAGGCGGCGATGACGGCAGGGCTGATCATCCTTACGATCTGCCTCGTCGATATATTTTTCACCCTGATCCGGGGCGGCGATCCCTATTGTACGCCAGCAGCCGACGCCGCTGCCGAAGAGCGCTGAGCGTTTGGAGACCCTCAGCCTCGCGGCGGTTGTTGTCGTCCTCATGCTGCTCCTGCTCGCAAGCGGGCTATGGGTGGCGCTGTCGCTCCTGACAGTCGGCCTCGGCGCGATGGCCCTGTTCACCAACGCCCCGATGGGATTGGTGTTGGCCACGACCACATGGGGCTCCAGCAACTCATGGGCGCTCGCGGCATTGCCCTTGTTTATCTGGATGGGCGAGATCCTGTTCCGCTCCCGGCTCTCGGAGGACATGTTCAGCGGGCTGTCACCGTGGCTTGGCCGCCTACCGGGGCGTCTTTTGCATGTCAACATCCTGGGGTGCGGACTCTTTGCCGCCGTTTCGGGATCGTCGGCGGCGACGGCGGCAACCATTGGCCGGATGTCGGTGCCCGAGTTGAGCCGGCGCGGCTACGACACGCGCATGAGCATCGGCACTCTTGCCGGCTCCAGCACGCTCGGTCTGCTGATTCCTCCTTCCATCATCCTGATCGTCTATGGTGTCGCGATCGAGGAGTCGATTGCCCGCCTGTTTGTCGCCGGAGTGCTGCCGGGCCTGATGCTGATTGCCCTGTTCATGGGCTATGTCATTATCTGGGCGCTGGTGCATCCGGCCGGGGTGCCGGCGATGGAGAGGGCGGCCAGTTGGCGGGAGGCGCTGATCGCATCGCGCCGACTGATCCCCGTGCTGCTGCTGGTGGCGGGCGTGATCGGCTCGATCTATGCCGGGCTCGCCTCGCCGACAGATGCCGCGGCGGTCGGCGTACTGCTCTCCCTGGTCCTGTCGGCGCTGTCGGGGACCCTGACGTGGCGGACGTTCCGCGAGGGCCTGATGGGGGCGACGCGGACGTCGTGCATGATCGCCTTCATTCTCACCGGAGCCGCCTTCCTCAGCGTCGCGATGGGGTTTACCGGTCTGCCACGCGCACTGGCCGAGCAGATCACGAGGATGGATCTCTCGCCTTACGGCTTGATCGCGATGCTGACGCTGTTTTTCGTGGTCCTCGGCTGCTTTCTCGACGGCATTTCGGTCGTCGTGCTGACCACCGCGGTGATTCTGCCGATGGTCGAGGCTGCCGGAATCGACCGCATCTGGTTCGGGATCTACATCGTCCTGGTGGTGGAGATGTCGCAGATCACACCGCCGATCGGTTTCAACCTGTTCGTTATCCAGGCGCTCACCGGCCGCGACATCCTTTGGGTTGCCCGCTCGGCACTGCCGTTTTTCCTGTTGCTCGTGGTGGCCGTGATCCTGGTAACCGCATTTCCTGAAATCGTCACCTTCCTCCCGAGCCGGATGGGATGAGGCTGCCGGGAATCGTCGTCCAGTTGCTGAAACACGCACCGCTCATTCTCGCCGCCGGGGTGTTCGCGGGGCTTCTTTTGCCCGCCACGGCGACGGCGCTGCGGCCCTTGCTGGCGCCGAGCGTATGGGGCCTGCTTGTTCTTGCCATGCTCCGGATCGACTGGCCGCAGGTGGTGCGGTGCGGGCGGCGCGGGGGACGGATCACGCTGATCGTGGTGTGGCTGCTGGTGATTTCGCCGGTGGCGGTTGCCGCCGTTCTTGCGATCACCTCTGTTTCCACAGGAATGGTCACGGCAATGGTGCTGATGGCCGCGGCGCCACCGATCATGTCCGCCCCAGCGATGGCACTGCTGATCGGGCTTGATCCTGCGCTGATGCTGGTGGTGATGATCGGTGCGACGTTCACCGTGCCGCTGGTGCTTCCGGTCATCGCTCTGGAGCAACTGGCATTACCGTTGGAATTTGGCACCGGCATGCTGATGCTCCACCTGGGAGGTATGATCGGAACGGCGGTGGTGGCGGCAGCCCTCGTTCGCGGGATGGACCGTCACAACCGGATTTCTCAGGCAGCTCCTGTCCTGGATATGGCGGCTCTGGTGCTGCTGCTGACGTTCGCGATTGCAATCATGGACGGAGTGACCGAGCGTCTTATTGCTCAGCCATCTCACGTTCTTGGCGTTCTCGTGGCCGCGTTCGCCGCCAATATTGCTCTTCAGGCAGGGGCGGCGCTTGCTTTCGCATGGCTTGACGGGCGCACCGCCTTGACCGCAGCGTTCGCCAGCGGCAATCGTAATATGGGCCTGCTGCTTGCGGTGATGCCAGCCGACATGAATTCGGATGTCTTGCTCTACTTTGCGCTGGCACAGATTCCGATCTATGTAATGCCGGCTCTGCTGACACCCCTCTATCGCCGCCTGCTCCGGCTGCATTCGGTCTGAGCCGGCCTGAGCGGAAGGCTTTGCCCGCAACCCGCGTGCCGCTATGGTAGCGGCATCAGGATCTCGCCGAGCGGTTGTCACTGTCGGGAGCCTCATGATCGGCGGAACGGTTGCGACGGAGCAATGAGCATCTGGGGCAAAGTGATTGGAAGCGTCGCCGGCTTCGCGTTGGGTGGCCCGCTTGGGGCATTGATTGGCGGCGTTGCCGGTCATGCAGTGGACAAGATCCGTGAAGAGCAGGCCCTGGCGGAGTTGGAAGGCGGGGAGGAGGGTCTTGCCACTGGCGCCAAGCAGGTGGCGTTCACGGTCGCGGTGATTGTCCTCGGAGCCAAGATGGCCAAGGTTGACGGCGCCGTCAGTCGTGCAGAGGTGGAGGCGTTCAAGCAGGTTTTCCACGTGCCGCCCAATGAAATGCGCAATGTCGGCCGCATCTTCGACATGGCGAAGCAGGATGCCCGCGGCTTCGAGCCATATGCGCGGCAGGTGGCCTGGATGTTCCGCAATGAGCCGGCAGTACTCGAGGAACTGTTGGCGGGTCTGTTTCATATCGCCAAGGCGGATGGCGAAGTACGCGCTTCGGAACTCGCCTATCTTCGCGAGGTCGCCACCATCTTCGGCCTCGACGTGCGCTCGTTTGAGCGGGTTCATGCCATGTTCATGGGTCCGGCCGAGTCGGATCCCTACGAAATTCTTGGCGTCAGCCGCAGTGCGAGCAACGAAGAGATCAAGAGCAGCTACCGCCGATTGATCCGTGAGAACCATCCCGATACCCTGGTCGCGAAAGGGATGCCTCAGGAGTTCATTGATATCGCCAACGAGCGAATGGCGGCGATCAACGGCGCTTACGACAAGATCGAAAAACAGCGCGGTATCAAGTAGAACGCATGCGGTATGATCGTCCCGCCGTATCGGCATCCATAGACAGCCGATGACCAAGTTGGACTGGGGCGCGGCTTTCGCCGTCATTTTCATTTGGGCGCTGAACTTCGTCGTCGCCAAGGTCGGGATCGGGGAGTTCCCGCCTCTGTTCATGCTGGCTTTGCGGTTTGCGTTGGTTGCGATCCTGCTGGCTCCGTTCCTGAAGCCGCCGCGAGGGGCCTGGAGGCAGATGCTGGCTCTTTCGGTAATTCTGGGCAGCCTGCATTTCGGTTTGCTGTTCGTCGGGCTGCAGGAAGTGGATGCCGGCCCGGCCGCGATCGCCATTCAGCTTTCGGTGCCGTTCAGCGCAATCTTGGCCTGGGGGGTTTATGGCGAGCGCATGGGAGCTTGGCAGATCGCGGGTCTGGCCGTCGCATTTGCCGGCGTCTATGCGTTGGCTGGAGATCCCGCACGCTCGCCGAACCTTTTCTATTTCAGCCTTGTCGTCGGCGGCGCTTTGGCCTGGGCTGCGGCCAACATTCTGATCAAGCGTCTGGTCGCGATCCGGCCGATCGTCGTCAACGGCTGGCTCGCATTGTTGGCGGCGCCGCAGCTGCTCGTGATGTCGAGCCTGCTGGAAACCGGACAATGGCGCGCCGTCGGCGATGCCGGCTGGCGCGGGTGGGGAGCCATTGTCTACATGGCGGTAGGCGCGTCAATTATCGCCTATGGTCTGTGGTATTATCTTCTCGGTAAGTACGAAGTGAACCGGGTTGTCCCGCTGACCCTGCTTGCGCCGGTTTTCGCGGTCTTCCTCGCGGCTGTTCTTCTTGATGAACCGCTGACGCTGAGTGTTGTCCTTGGCGGCGGCGTGACCATTACGGGGGTTGCCATGATCCAGTTCCTAAAGCCGGGGGCGCTGAGGCCGACGCAAAAGCCTCCCGTCCCGCTGTGAATGGCCCAGTGAAGGCGCCATGACCATAATCGAAGCAGCATCGCCGAACTTCGATGTGCGGCCGCAGGCAATGCCGATCGACATGCTCGTGATGCATTATACGGGAATGGAATCAGCTGCGGAGGCTCTTGCGCGGCTATGCGATCCGCAGGCGGCGGTCAGTGCGCATTATCTCGTTGACGAGGACGGGGCGGTCTATCGCCTGGTGCCCGAGCAGCAGCAGGCTTGGCATGCGGGAGCCTCATTCTGGAGGGGGATGACGGGCATCAACGCGCGCTCGATTGGCATCGAACTGGTGAACCCCGGCCATGCGTTCGGCTACCGGCCGTTTCCCGAGCCGCAGATGGCGGCGGTCAGCGCGCTGTGCCGGGACATCGTCCAACGCCATGGAATTCTTGCCTGCAACGTTGTCGGGCACTCCGATGTTGCACCGCGGCGCAAGATGGATCCGGGTGAACTGTTCGATTGGAAGCGGCTGGCGGAAGCAGGGATCGGGCTATGGCCTGCCGATTCTGAAATCTGCATCATGGATCCCGATGTCGTTGCCGAGATGCTGGCAAAGGTCGGCTACGAGATGGCGGACCCGATCGCAGCGCTCAGAGCTTTTCAACGGCATTTCCGGCCGGAACGGGTAACCGGCCGCATCGATTTCGGCACCGCCCGCCGTCTTGCCGGGCTGATGGAGATGTGTGCAGGGGCATGAGCAGAATGGGCGCAGGCACGGGTGGCTCTGGCCCCGAGCTTGACGGCAACCTTTCGTGAACTACCATAGAGAAGTGCCAGGGGACCGGATGGCCGCCTTCGCATGGCCGAGGCCATAGCGGGGGAGGAAAGTCCGGGCTCCACGGAAACACGGTGCCGGGTAACACCCGGCGGGGGCAACCCCAGGGAAAGTGCCACAGAAAGCAAACCGCCGGCGTCAGGCGTCGGTAAGGGTGAAAGGGTGCGGTAAGAGCGCACCGCGGACCCGGCAACGGGGCCGGCATGGTAAACCCCACCGGGAGCAAGACCAAGTAGGGACGGCACGCCGGCTCATGCCGTCAAGCGCGTTTTCCGCGCCGCCGTCCGGGTCGGTCGCGCGAGGCGTCCGGTAACGGACGTCCCAGATGAATGGCCATCGCCCGCGCCCGCGCGGGTACAGAACCCGGCTTACAGGTCCCCTGGCACCCCTGCGTTCATCGTGAAGAGAGTCAAACCGCCGCCGGAGATGCCCTGCGCCCGAGCGGGCAAAATCCCCGTCGCAATCGCCCTTGCTCAGCGGCGACATCTAATAATGGTTGTCCAAGATCGATAAATATCGTTACATGGTGGTATCGTTCCTCATAGTGAGATCGCCTGCTGGTGTGATGAGGGGGCCCTATACGAACTGCCGTGCCGCCGGATCATTGCTATCCGGCTTTCATTTGTTCCGAAGCTTGTGCGGGGACTCTCTTGCGGCGATCGAGCAGACATGTACATCCCGCCGCTATGTCCGCGACGAGCGGATCGTCGACCGCGACAGCCGTAGCCGGGACGTCCGGGTGGTTGTCAGTGGAAGAGCGAAGGTCCTCAACTACTCGGTGTCGGGACGGGAAATTGTCCTCGACGATTTGCTTCCTGGATGCTCCTTCGGAGAGATCGGTGCCCTCGACGATCGGCCGCGCGAGGCCGATGTCGTAGCCACCGAGGAGATGCTCGTTGCGGTGATTCCGCAAGGCGTTTTCCTCGAGACGCTAAGGTCTCATCCACAGGTTGCGCTGGCGCTGATGCGGCGGCTGGCCCGCATGATTCGGGAGGGCGACGAGAGGATCATGGATCTCAGCACCCTTACCGCCCATGACCGGGTTTACGCAGACATGCTTCGGCGTGCACGCGAGCACATGGCTGGCGACAATCGAGCCAAGATTGCTCCCATCCCCTTGCACAGCGAAATCGCCGGCAAGACCAATACTTCAAGGGAGACAGTGGCTCGCGCCATCAGCAACTTGACCCGGCGTGGTATCGTCTCAAGGGAGAAGACCGCATTGCGGGTGAACGACGTTGAGGCTCTGCGTCAGATAGTCGCGGAAGCACGCGCCTGACACGGCTGGCGCACCGCTTCCCCGGTCTTTGCGCTTGGCAACCCGCCTATTTGATCTTGGCTTCCTTGAACGCCACATGCTTGCGCACGATGGGGTCGTACTTTCGAAACTCTAGCTTGCTTGTTGCGGTACGCGGGTTTTTCTTCGTGACGTAGAAGTAGCCCGTGCCGGCGCTGCTCAGCAGTCGGATCAGCACGGTATTCTGCTTGGGTTTCGCCATGGGTCCTCGTTCTACAGCGGCAGTTCGAATCGTGCGGGTTTCGGTACCATAACCGGGTCTTCCATCCTGTCAAGCCGAGCGCGGTGGAGCAGCGGCACCGGCGGCGAACGGGTGCCGGTCAGCCTTGCAAAAAGCTCCGGTTCGCTGAGTAGTTTTTGCGCAACATCGATGTCGACTTCGTGGGCGTGACGCTCTGCGGGACAAGCATCGCGGGGCACGGCGGATCGCGCGGCCGCTTTCGCGATCATTTCGGCAATCTGTCTGTTCCGCATGACCGGATCGCGATGTTCGAGACCAGAGGTGCAAACAGTGGGAACGACACCCAGTCCGTTCAGCATCTGACCCGAAGGGGAAATCATCCGCGACCACGTGAGGATGAGTTCCCCGTCATTGGGCAAGGGCACCACGGTCTGGACCGTTCCCTTGCCGTAGGAGGCGGTCCCCACGAGGACGGCGCGCCCTTGCTCGGCAAGGGCCGCAGCGACCACCTCCGAGCCCGACGCCGATCCCCCGTCCACCAGTACCACCAGCGGTATTCCTTCGGCGGCATCTCCGGCACCGGCTTCATAAGACTGCAGGCTGTCCGGGTGCCGACCTCGCGTAGACAGGATGGAGCCCGCGTTGAGAAAGAGATCCGCCACGTTGATGGACTGCTGGAGCAGACCGCCCGGATTTCCCCTGAGATCAAGCACGATGCCCCGGTCGGCCTCGCTGCGGTAGTCCTGCAGGGCGGCGGCGAGACTGCCCGGCGTGTCACGGTTGAAGCTCTCGATGGCGACGTACAGGATGCCGTCAAGGCGCCGCACATGAACCGTGGCAGGGATCGACAGGGTGCGTCCAACCTGCAGAGCGAATGGCGGTTGATCGTTCCGGGCGATCTCAATGGTGAGCCTCGTGCCCACCTTGCCGCGCAACCGGGCCGAGATCTGCTCTCGCGTCAATTCTGCTACGTTGGCTCCGTCAATCTTGCTGATGCGGTCGCCAATGCGCAGGCCAGCCTTGCCGGCAGAGGAGGCCGACCGCAAATGGGTAATCATGAGCCGGCCGTCCACCAGCAGAAATTCAATTCCAATGTCGCCTGAACCTCGACGCCGCGCCCGATGATTATCGGCTTGATGGGGAGTGAAGTACCGCGAGAAGGGATCGAGTCTGCTCAGCACCCGGTCAATCACCGTCTGGCGGATCTGCTCCTCGCCGGCAGCGGCCACGGTTTTGGATGTCTGGCGGGCGGCTTCGATGATGTGCGCACTGAGGCTGGCCCAGCCCCGGACGTCCTCCGACGCCGGCACCGGAAACCGGATAACGGTTGCCTTGTGTGAGGCGAGTGCTACCGACGCGCCTTCTGCATGGATCGACAGTGCCGGATCGAGGGCGGTAAGTCCCCGAAGCCCTTCGAGGGCCAACGCTTGCACGGCCACAGGGTCCAGATAGCGCTCGGCAATGGCATTGTAGACACTGTTGATGACCGCTTCGGTGAGGGACCATTCGGCTGCCGCCCGCAGTGGCCTGCCCGCGGATCGGGAGTCCGCGGACAAGGAGGAGACATGGCCGATTGAAAACGCTTCCCGCTCGCCGGCGAGAACTCCCCCGGCAAGCAAGGCACACCCCAGCAATATGCCGCCCACGCCCAACGGCGCCAGCCCCAGCTTCCCCATGGGGGGTATTCATAGCGAATCCGGGGCCGACGGTCATCCTCCAAATGAGGAGTCGCCATCCGTATGGAGCCGCGAATTGATCTATCCCGTTTTCCTGCGACGTCCGACCTTTGCCGATTTGCTGGCAGGTCTTGGCCTGGCCCTGGCCGGTTTGCCTTCGCTTGCGCGCCCACTGCCGGAAACAAGCTGCAGGATCAACGAGCCGGTGATCGGATCGGCCTCAACAAGGCGCACGCTCACCGCTTCGCCGAGCCGAAAGACCAAGTGGCCGCTTCGCCCGACCAGTTGATGCCGGGTCTCGTCATGGACGTAATAATCCTCGGGAAGGCTGCGGATCGGCACCAAGCCGTCGCCGCCGCTGTCGTCGAGGGTGACGAAAAGCCCGAATCGGGTGACCCCGTTGATGCGCCCCGGGAATTCCGCTCCCACCTTGGCGGCGAGATACGCTGCGGTGAATCTGTCGACGGCATCCCGCTCCGCGGTGGCAGCGCGCCGTTCGGTCGCCGAGAGATGCACTCCTAAGCTGACGAAGTCGCCGGGTACTTTGGGGAGGCCCCCTTCCCCCAGCCGCGCCCCGGCGATCAGAGAACGGTGAACGAGGAGATCGGCATAGCGGCGAATCGGCGAGGTGAAGTGCGCATAGCGACGCAAAGACAGGCCGAAGTGGCCGATGTTCTCCGGAGCATACTGGGCTTGGGCCTGGCTTCGCAGAACCACCTCGTGGACCAGACGGGCATAGGGCGTGCGCTCCGCCCGCTCCAGGATGTGGTTGAATTGGGCCGCGCGGATCACTTGGCCGCGTGGCAGTTTGAGGCCGATGGTGCCGAGAAACTCCCGCAGTGAGTCCAGCTTATCCGGTCCGGGTTGGTCGTGAATGCGGTACATGCACGGCAGCCGGCTGGCCTCAATGGCCTCGGCGGCCGCCACGTTGGCCGCGATCATCAGTTCCTCGATCAGCTTGTGGCTGTCCCACCGCTCGCGGAGCTTGATCTGCTGGACGTTGCCGTCATCATCGACGATCACCCGGCGTTCCGGAATGTCCAGCTCGAGAACGCCTCGTTGCTTGCGGGCTCTCAAGAGGGCATGAAAGGTGCCATAAAGCGGCTCGATTACCGAGGTCAACAGCGGGCCAGTGACGTCGTCCGGCCGGCCATCGCGCGCCGCCTGGACCTGATCATAGGTCAGCCGCGCCGCCGAGCGCATCATCGCGCGCACGAAGGTATGCCGCACGATCCGCCCGTCGCGGTCGATCCACAGGTGGACCGCGAGGCATGGGCGATCCTCTCCCGGAACCAGCGAGCACCAGCCGTTGGACAAAGCTTCCGGCAGCATCGGGACCACGCGGTCAGGAAAGTAGACGGAATTCCCGCGCTCGCAGGCATCGCGGTCGAGCGGGCCGCCCGGCCGGACATAGAGGGCGACATCGGCGATAGCAACGAGCGCGTGCCATCCTTCAGGATTGGCTTTGTCCGTGTCCGCTTCCGCCCACACCGCATCATCGAAATCCCGCGCGTCGGCCCCGTCGATGGTAACGAGCGGCACCGCTCGAAGATCCTCCCGCCCCTCGATCGTGGCCGGCCCGGCGTCCTCTGCCTGTCGCCATGCCTCTTTGGAGAACTTGGTCGGGATGTCGTGGTCGTGGATTGTGATCAGGCTAATGGACCGCGTGCCCTCAGCGTCACCCAGACGCTCGACCACCCGCGCAAGCTTCGGCCCCAACGGGCGTGCGCCGCGGCGAACCTCCACCCACACCAGTTCTCCCGAACGTGCGCCCAGAGTCTCGCCCTGGGCTACGATGAAGTCCTCCCGGGCGCGCTTGTCGATCGGTTTGATCCGGCCATATCCCTCGATCTCGCGATAGATGCCGAGCGCACGTTGGGGGGCCGGCTGCAACCGGCGAATGACTTTGGCCTCGTACCCACCGCCGGCGGTTCGCCGCAGTCGGGCCAGCACACGCTCGCCCGGCCCGAGCGCCGAAGGCCCGCGTCGCTCCGGGGCGACATAAATCACGGGCGCCGGGGTGTCCTTAGGCCAGTTCTGCGGCCGGGCCAACAACTCCCCATCGATGTCGGTGCCGGTGATCTCAATGACGGCGACCGCAGGAAGCGCTTCCGCCTCGCCATAGCGGCGCTTTGCCGACCGGCCAATAATGCCCTCCGCTTCGAGTTCCTTGAGCACTGCCTTCAGCTGGACCTTTTGGTCGCTGTCGAGTCCGAAGGCGCGGGCGATCTCGCGTTTGCCCACCTGCTTGTCGCTCTCGCGAATGAAGGCGACAATCTGCTCCCGGCTGGGGAATGGTGATTGCTTCTTTCCGGGTGTTTTCATCCGGCCAGCCAACCTTTCGAGGTCTTCAGCCCTATCTCAGCTTTTTGCGGCTGTATCTGTATTCGGCTTGGCCTTCGTCGTTCGGGATTTGCCGCCCTCGGGTTTCGCCTTCGTTGATTTCGTTGTTGCCGCTGCGGATTTGGTCTTGGCAGCGCCGCTTTTCGCCTTTGTCGGTTCTGCCTTGGTGCCGTCTTTCGTCCCGCTCGCGGCATCGGTGGCCCGGGCCGGCTTGCTGCGCGCGGGTGCCGCCGCGGCCTTGCCCGCCGGTTTGCGCCGGCCCGATTTCGCTTTCCCGTTGCTTCCGTTGCGTCCGGCTTTTGCGGCAAGAAGCTCCAGGGCCTGATCCAGTTCCAGAGTGTCTGCGCTGACTCCTTTCGGCAACGTCGCGCGAACGCTCTTGTGCTGAACATACGCTCCGTACCTTCCCTCCTTCAAGGTCACGGGTTTGGCGTCCGCAGGGTGGGTACCGAGCACCCGGCTGGGGCCCTTGCGCTCGATAGCCTCGCCGAGCAGCGCAATTGCACGGTTGCAACCGATGGAGAGCACATCGTCGTCCTTAAGCGAGACGTAGACGTCCCCCATGTTGACGTATGGCCCGTAGCGACCGACACCGGCAAGGATCGGCTCGCCGGTTTCGGGATGGGTGCCCAATTCGCGGGGCAGGGCAAGCAGCTTCAGCGCCTGATCAATGTCGATCTGCTCGGGATCCATTCCCCGAATCAGCGACGCCCGCTTCGGCTTGATCTTGCGCTTGCCTTCGCCGGTTTCCTCGCCGAGTTGGACGTAATAGCCGTATGGGCCTTTACGGAGCGATACGTCCAGACCGCTTGTCGGATCTGTCCCGAGCGGGCGCGGGCCTGTCTCTGCCGCTTTGACCGCGTCGTTGTCGTCGCCGCTGAGAGGTACAAGAGGACGCGTGTAACGGCATTCCGGATAGTTGGAACAGCCGATGAAAGCGCCGAAGCGGCCCACCTTCAGGCTCAGCCGACCCTCCGCGCAGGCGGGGCAGGCACGGGGGTCACTGCCGTCGGTGCTGCGGAAAAAGTGCGGGCCGAGCCGCTCGTTCAGCGCCTCCAGCACGTCCTTGATGCCGAGCCCCTTCGTTTCATCGATAGCGGCACTGAAGTCTCGCCAAAACTCGCGCAGGACCGCTTTCCAGTCGATGCGGCCGCCCGAAATGTCGTCCAGCTTGCCTTCCATCTCCGCAGTGAAGGTGTAGGCGACATAGCGCTCGAAAAAGCTGGTGAGAAACGCCGTGACCAGCCTGCCGCGATCTTCGGGAACGAACCTCTTGCTTTCCAGGCGGACGTAATTGCGCTGCTGCAGCACCGTGATGATCGACGCATAGGTGGACGGTCGACCGATCCCCAACTCCTCCAGCCGCTTGACGAGGCTGGCCTCGGTGAAGCGCGGTGGGGGCTGGGTAAAGTGCTGCTCAGCCTCCACCTTCAGCCGCTCCAGGGGCGCGCCGGCTTCCAAGTTGGGCAAAAGAACGTTCTCGCCTTCCTCCTGAGCGGGATCATCGGAGCCTTCCCGGTAGACCTTGAAGAATCCGTCGAACGCAATGACCGACCCTGTGGCGCGCAGGATCACCTGACCGTCGGCGGATGCGATGTCGATCGCCACCTGATCGAGCACCGCCGACTCCATCTGGCTTGCGATCGCGCGTTTCCAGATCAGTGCGTACAGCTTCTGCTGGTCGGCGTCGAGATAGCGGGCGATGTCGTCCGGCCGTCGCATCACGTCCGTCGGCCGGATCGATTCGTGCGCTTCCTGCGCATTCTTGACCTTGCTCTTGTAGTGGCGCGGCGCGGCAGGAAGGTAACGGTCGCCGAAATCGCTTCTGATCAACTGCCGGCATCCGGCGATGGCGTCCGCCGCCATTTGCACGCCGTCCGTCCGCATGTAGGTGATCAACCCAACGGACTCTCCGCCCAGATTGATGCCCTCGTAGAGGCGCTGGGCGACCTGCATGGTGCGGTTTGCGCTAAACCCCAGCTTTCGCGAGGCTTCCTGCTGCAGCGTCGAAGTGATGAACGGGGGAGAGGGGTGCCGGCGCGTCTGCTTGCGGTCAACCTTGGCCACCGCGAACAGGCGTTGTTCCACTGCTTGCACGGCGGCTTTCGCCGCCTCTTCATTGCCAAGATCGTACTTGTCGAGCTTGCGGCCATCCAGGTGGGTCAGCGTCGCCGTCAGCTTCTGGCCATCTTCGGTCCGGAACAGCCCCTTGACGGTCCAGTATTCCTGGGGACGGAAGTCCTCGATCTCGGTTTCGCGCTCGCAGATTATTCTGAGTGCGACCGATTGCACCCGTCCGGCGGACCGGCTGCCCGGGAGCTTGCGCCACAGAACCGGCGAGAGCGTGAACCCGACAAGGTAGTCCAGTGCTCGCCGCGCCAAATAGGCCTCGACAAGCTCCTGGTCGAGTTCGCGGGGATGCGCAAACGCATCGATGACGGCGTCGCGGGTGATTTCATTGAACACCACCCGCTTGATGTCGATCCCTTTCAACATCCGCTTTTCGTCGAGCACCCTGAAGACATGCCACGAAATTGCCTCGCCCTCCCGATCGGGGTCGGTTGCGAGATAAAGATGACGGGCGCCGCGCAAGGCGGAGGCGATTTCCTCGATATGCTTGCGGGCCTTCGGGTCGACCTCCCAGTCCATCGAGAAGTCGGCCTCGGGCTGAACCGAGCCGTCCTTGGAGGGCAGATCACGGACATGGCCGTAACTGGCGATCACTCGGTAGGAGGGCCCCAGGTACTTGTTGATGGTCTTGGCTTTGGCCGGAGATTCAACGACGACGATGTCCATAGGTTTCCGTTCTTGGCGAACGCAAATGTGTTTCAGGCGATGGCAATCAGGGCAACACGGTTGCCGGGATGTCGTTCCAGGCGCCCGGCCAGCTCCCACTCGAGAAGGACAGTAGTGACAACGGCAGGCGACAATTGGCAGTTACGAATGATCTCGTCAACTGTCGCCGGTACCGGGGACATTGCCTCGGCAATCGCCCGCCGCGCCGCGACGAGTTCCCCCTCGGCCGGCAGGGAGGCAGCAATGCCGTCCTCCGACGGGGCGCTGGGCTCAAGCGATACCGCCCTTCGGAGCGCAGGCGCTCGGCCGAAGGCCTGCTCCGCGGCACTGAGAGGCCCGATTTCGCGAAGGACGTCCTCAGCCGACTCGGTAAGGATCGCACCCTGCCGAAGCAGATCGTTTCCCCCGCGTGCCCGGGCATCCAAGGGAGATCCGGGAACAGCAAAAACCTCCCGCCCCTGTTCCAGAGCAAACCGGGCGGTTATCAGCGAACCCGAGCGCAGGGCAGCCTCGACGACAATGACGCCGCGGGCAATGCCGGAGATCAGACGGTTGCGCCGGGGAAAATGGCGCGCCTGCGGTTGCGTTCCCACCGGCATTTCGGAGATGAGGACTCCCTGCTCCGCAATCTCCGCCTGGAGATCGCGGTTCTCCGGGGGATAGACGATATCGACACCCCCGGCGACAACGGCGACGGTACCGCTTGGAAGTGATGCGCGATGTGCAGCGGTATCGATACCGCGCGCCAATCCGGACACCACCACCATCCCCGCCTTGCCAAGATCGCGCGCGAGCGCTTCGGCCAGCCTGCGGCCGTTGAGCGACATGTTGCGGGTACCGACAATGGCGATCGCGGGGCGGGCAAGGTGACGCGGGTGCCCGATCACCGTGACAAGAGGTGGTGCCCCGTCGATGTGGGCCAGAAGAGGTGGATAGTTTGGCTCGCATGCGGCGATCAGGCGCCCCCCGATGGCATCAGCGGCTCGCAGCTCGCGCTCTGCCGCGCTCCGCGAACAGATGCGGATTCCCTGCGGACTCCCGCCGTGCCGGGCAAGCCCGGGAAGGGCATCCAAGGCTGCCGCAGCCGATCCCAATCGTTCGAGCAGCCGCCGGAAGGTTAGCGGTCCAATGTTCTCGGTGCGGATCAAGCGCAGCCAGTCCAGTCTCTCAGCGTCCGACAGAACGCGTTCTTCAAGAAACGCTGGACACGGCCCTTCCTGCTTTTCAAGTTTGCCCATCGCCGCGATGATGCCGCAAACCGGCATCGGGATCAAAGGCCTGCTTCCATCATCCCAGCGGGCGGAGCTGCCGGGGAAACATCATTGTGCCAAGCCCTGGTGGTCACGAAAGAGCCTGCGGCTCTCGTGCGTGCGGGGCGTTTCGATCGCTGGGGGGGGAGAACCATGCAAGCCCGTGTGACACCATGACCGGCGAGATGATCTACGTTCTTGCCGTCCTGGGCATAGCCATCATCCTGTTCGCCAGTGACCGCGTGCGCCTCGACATCGTCGCGATCATGGTTGTCCTTGCACTGGTGTTGGGAGATGTGCTGACGGTCGAGGAAGGCTTGGCGGGTTTCAGTGATTCGGTGGTGATCATGATCGCCGCACTGTTCGTCGTTGGCGAAGCGCTGGCGACCACTGGGATCGCGTTGACCATCGGCAAGTGGCTGCTGCGCGTCGGCGGCACCAGCGAAACGCGTCTGATCGCCCTTATCATGGTGGTGGTCGCTGGCATCGGTGCGTTCATGAGCTCGACGGGAATCGTCGCCATTTTCATTCCCATCGTCGTCACGATCGCCGATAAGACCGGATTGAGCCGAAGCCGGTTGATGATGCCGTTGGCGTTCGCCGCGCTGATCAGCGGGATGATGACGCTGATCGCAACGCCGCCGAACCTGATCGTCAATAACGAGCTGCGGGCGGCGGGCCTTGAACCCTTCGGCTTTTTCGCGTTCACGCCGTTCGGCGTCATCGTCCTTGTTGCCGGCATAGGCTACATGCTCCTTGTCGGGCGCCGCCTCGTCGGTGGACCATCCGTGGCTGCAGCTGCCGATCGCGGCGGCCGCACCTTGTCCGATCTGATCGCCTCCTACGTCCTTGCGGATCGCTTCCGTCGTTTACGGCTCCGTCCGGGATCGCCGCTTATTGGCCGCAGCATCGGCCAGTTGAAGTTGCGGACGTTGTTCGGGGTGGTGGCGGTGGGAGTGGAACGCCGGCGATCGGGACGTGTGGTGGTGATGCCCGCGCTTGCTGACACCCATTTCGAGGCGGGCGACATTCTGCTTGTTGTGGGGGCCGATGAGCCGGTCGCTCATCTTGTCGAGTCTCAACGGCTTCGGCGGCTGCCGATCGAGGCCTCCTCGCGCGACAGCGTGGTTCAGGAGCTTGGTCTCGCCGAAGTCATGATACCGCCCGATTCGAAACTGATCGGCCAATCGCTGATGGATGCGGCCTTTCGCTCGCGGCACAAGGTCAGCGTCCTCGGCATCCGGCGAAAGGGAGAACTCCTCGACGCGGCCCCTGCGGGAGTCCGACTGGCGTTTGGCGATACCCTGTTGGTGAGTGGCCGCTGGCGCGATATCGATCTGTTGCAATCGAACAAGAGGGATTTCTTGGTCCTTCATCTGCCGGTCGAGATGAAGGACGTGGCGCCGGCACGGAGTCGGGCACCCTATGCGCTGGCGATCCTTCTCGGAATGATCGTTCTGATGACGTTCGGCCTCGTGCCCAATGTCACCGCGGTTCTGCTTGCGGCTCTTGCCGTCGTGCTGACCCGCTGCGTCACCATGGAGGCGGCCTATCGGGCAATCAACTGGCCCAGCCTGGTCTTGATCGCGGGCATGCTCCCGCTGGCCACGGCACTCCAGAAGACCGGAGGCACCGAGCTGATTGTCGAAGGCTTGGTGGCAGGAATTGGGGGCGCGGGGCCGCGGGCGATGATGGCCGCGCTGTTCGTGTTGACCGCCCTGATCGGTCTGTTTGTCTCGAATACCGCAACAGCTGTCCTGCTCGCGCCGATCGCCATCCTGACCGCGAACAGCCTTGGCGTCTCGCCTTATCCGTTCGCGATGACCGTCGCCCTTGCCTCGTCGGCAGCGTTCATGACCCCGATCTCCTCGCCGGTGAACACGCTGGTGCTCGCCCCCGGCAACTACCGGTTCATCGACTTCGTTAAAGTGGGCGTGCCGATGACCATCCTTGCCGGTGCGATCTCCTTGATTGCCGTTCCCCTGATCCTGCCGTTTTGAAAGGGTGGCCGGAAAAGCAGGTCGGCGAGATTGACAGGCGCGGTCACTGGCCGCATCATCAACCCTTTCCAGGGGAGCCCCGGTAGGGGGCTGAGAGAGCGCCGGCCGCCAAGGCGACGCGCAAACCCTTCGAACCTGATCCGGGTTATGCCGGCGTAGGAATGGAACAGCCTTTGGCCATATCGATTTTCTTTATCCTCCATGGCCGATGGCTCCTCACCCCTTGCCTTTGCACCGGATCTCCTCGACAGTCAGGAGATCACTATGCCCAAAGACACACCTGAGACCCTTTCCCCGGCATCTGCGCACCTCGGTACCGGTTCTCAAGTCTCGAGCGGGCCCCTGCCGGCCTCACGCAAAATCCATGTTCCAGGCCGGCTGTTTCCGGATATCTGCGTCGCGATGCGCGAGATCGAGGTGTCGAGCCCCGATCAGCCGACGGTCCGGGTATACGACAGCTCCGGCCCCTACACCGATGCCGGGGCCACAATTGACATCGGTAAAGGGCTCCCGCCGCTGCGCAGCGCCTGGATTGAGGCTCGTGGCGACACCAAAGAGGTTGAGGGACGGGCGGTTCGCCCGGAGGACAACGGCTTGCGGCGCAGCGAAGGCGCCGATGTTGCCGAGTTTTCCGGCGGGCGGCCGCGGCCGCGCCGAGCCTTGGCTGGCGCTGCGGTAACCCAGCTGGCTTATGCCCGGCGCGGCATCGTCACTCCGGAGATGGAGTACATCGCGATCCGCGAAAACCTCGGCCGCCTCAATGCGAGCGGTCGGCAGCAAGATGGCGAGTCCTTCGGCGCGGAGCTGCCGGATCCGGTCACGCCGGAATTCGTGCGTGACGAGGTGGCGCGCGGCCGCGCGATCATTCCCGCCAACATCAACCACCCGGAAGCCGAGCCGATGATCATCGGCCGTAACTTCCTGGTCAAGATCAACGCCAATATCGGCAATTCCGCCGTCGCGTCATCGGTGGCGGAAGAAGTCGAGAAGATGGTGTGGGCGATCCGTTGGGGTGCCGATACCGTGATGGACCTCTCGACCGGGCGTAACATTCACAACACGCGCGAATGGATCATCCGCAACGCGCCGGTGCCGATCGGCACCGTGCCGATCTA
>CAZFBS010000035.1:0-34845 GCA_964517265.1 uncultured Rhodospirillaceae bacterium
CCTGTTCGTCGAGGATTTCAGTGTAGCAAATCGAGAGACGGCCGCAAGCCGCAGCATCGGAAAGTGGCTAGAACTTCGTAACAAGAGTGTAGCAAATCGAGAGACGGCCGCAAGCCGCAGCGCCGTGCCACTCCTGTTCGTCGAGGATTTCAGTGTAGCAAATCGAGAGACGGCCGCAAGCCGCAGCATCGGAAAGTGGCTAGAACTTCGTAACAAGAGTGTAGCAAATCGAGAGACGGCCGCAAGCCGCAGCGCCGTGCCACTCCTGTTCGTCGAGGATTTCAGTGTAGCAAATCGAGAGACGGCCGCAAGCCGCAGCCGCGACGGCGGCAAGGGTCGGCGCGGCCGCAGTGTAGCAAATCGAGAGACGGCCGCAAGCCGCAGCAACACACTGATCACCCCGACGATGCTGACGAGTGTAGCAAATCGAGAGACGGCCGCAAGCCGCAGCTTTGGGTACTTAGTCTTAATAGTCGCTCTTAGTGTAGCAAATCGAGAGACGGCCGCAAGCCGCAGCTTAATCGGGGCACGTTCAACGCACCAATGTAGTGTAGCAAATCGAGAGACGGCCGCAAGCCGCAGCAAAAACATGCCCGCCTCATGATTGCTCGGCAGTGTAGCAAATCGAGAGACGGCCGCAAGCCGCAGCCAGTCCGCCGTCGCCACGTATAGCCGGAATAGTGTAGCAAATCGAGAGACGGCCGCAAGCCGCAGCGGGTGCCCGACACCCATGTCGCCCCGGTGCAGTGTAGCAAATCGAGAGACGGCCGCAAGCCGCAGCCGGCGCCCGTTCGTAACCGTCGGGGTTGGAGTGTAGCAAATCGAGAGACGGCCGCAAGCCGCAGCGTGCCGGCCGGGAACGATACGGTTTGGCCGAGTGTAGCAAATCGAGAGACGGCCGCAAGCCGCAGCTTTCTGCGCCTAGCAGTTCGGCCACGGACTAGTGTAGCAAATCGAGAGACGGCCGCAAGCCGCAGCCGCGGCGCGCCCCACAGTTTGGCCCTTTTTAAATATTTTTCTCGGTACCAGCGAAATTTCTTTTGACCACCACGTCAGACCAGAATAGGAAAATCTTCAGGCAGGTTGTACGCAAGGAACGTTTCGTTGTCCAGTTCCTGCCGCGTGTACTCGTACTCGATGGAACCGTCATTCCCGAAATCATTATACTCTCTTACGAGATCATTCTCCTTATTGTAAGTGAAGTTCTTGAGATCTTGCGAATCGATCTCTCCGTCATCATTGAAATCATACTGTGTGAGCTCTAACAGCTTGTTACCTTGAACATCATGAATAGAAAATGTGGCGATGTCCACATTCCCATCAGCATCCTGGTCCAAACCCTTGTAAATGAGGTTATCCCTGCCATCATAATCATAAACCGTCGAAGAAAACGAGACATAATTCTCTGGATCCTCATAACCGAAGAATTCATTCTTAACATTCTCCCGAGTCCGATTTCCTTCTTTATCGTATTGATAGGTCACCGTCTCAATAGAGAGCGGATCTCCTTGGGAATCTGAATCGTTCTGTTTGGTAATCTTTTTGATCAGATTGCATTTCTTATCGTATTGAAACTCCTGAGAAATCCAGTATTCATTTTCTCTCTGCATATATGTGAAGGTCACGTTCCCCTTCTTATCATACTGATTGTAACCAGACAATGTCCGATCAGACTGAGACGTGTCAAACTCGCGAAAAGTGAGGATATCACCTCGCTTGTTGTAGGTAACATCACGAGTCGTTTCAATATCTATCTGACCATCACCATTTACATCTTCCTGGGTAAATTTCTTGATAATATTACCACTTTTATCATAAGCATACTTAGCAATTCGAGAAGAGGCACTATCTATATCACCATCTTTATCGGCATCCGACTCAAAAACATTCGTCTCCAAAATCAAACGACCGTTGCCATCATATGCATACTCCGTGATACTGGTGGCTTCGATAGAAGCACCGGAACCATCAAGATCTTGATAATCAGATCTCTTCACGACACGGCCATCTTGATTATAGTGATACTCGGTTGTAACAATATAATCCAGATCACCATCAGCATTGTTGTCATTCTTATAAACAATCTTTATCAGCAAATTTTGATCATTATAAGTGTTGGTGGAGTCGTAAATCACATCCACAACATCATCACCCGTTAAATCCAGCTTGATGATCTCCCTGATAAGATTGTTGCGAACATCATATGTATTATAAGTCGTCGTTGTCGTAAACGGATCGGAGTTGGCCTGAAAATAAGTCGACTTGAACAGAAGATTGCCAAATGCGTCATAAGATGAGACAATCTGGGATAAAGCCTCATCAAATGAGTAATTTTTATAAATCGTGTTCTCTAAATATATAACTGGACGACCTTCTGTAGACATCGCCTTTCTCCATTCTAAGAAGCTATAGAAAATCGAGAGATGCCCGCGGGCCTTAGCACTCGTCAAGAAGGCGGCACGGTCGTCAAAGTATAGCATATCGTGAGTCGGCCGCAAGCCGCAGCTGCTGCAACGCTGCATTGTTCAGCGTGCGAAGTATCGCAGCTCGAGAGACGGGGGCTTGCGCACTTCGGGTGGAGACTCCGGCGAGCGCCCGGGCAGCGATGCGAAGGGAGGCGAAAAAACCATTTGACCGCGACCATGCGGGCGGCCATCTCCCTCGGCAACCGTCGCGACGTCACCCGCTCTCCCCCCCTTCCGCGTTGGCGGGTAAGACGGTTTCTGACGACAAAAGACGACGGATGACGACAGATGACGACGCATTGACCCGCAGGATTGAGAAGTTTTCAACGGAATCAGTATGTTGTCTGCCGGAAACGCGTTGCAACCGTGTCCGTTCCGGCGCCGGTTGGAATGATGGGGAATCCATTCACATGCGAATGGCGCGCCCGTTCGAACGCAGTTCGAACACTCGTTCAAAGAAAAGGGCGCCCATTCCTGAAGGAATGGCGCGCCCTTTCGAACGCAGTTTGAACTCACTTTCAAATAATAGGGCGACCATTCGTGAGAGAATGGCGCGCCCGGCAGGACTCGAACCTGCAACCCACGGCTTAGAAGGCCGTTGCTCTGTCCGGTTGAGCTACGGGCGCACCCACGATCCGTCTATTCCATCCGCCGATCGTAAGCGAAATTCTCGGCGTAACTCTTGGGCCTGACGCGACGAACCTTCGGCTCCCGAATCCGGTAGGAAAGGCCGTGGCGTTCGGCGAACGCCACCGCCGCGTCCCGGCTCTCGAACCGCAGCCGCAGCTGGCCGCTGGTATCGGCAGAACCCGTCCAGCCCATCAACGGTTCCACGAACTTGTTGTCGACGCTGTCGAATTCCAGAACCCACCGCTGCGTGTTGCGAACACCGGACTGCATCGCCGTCTTGCTAGGGCGGTAAATGGTGACGCTGGTCATCCTGTCCTCTTCCGGCTGGGTCATGCGCACGAACAACGCTCGCGGAGGGAGCCAGATTAACCATATTTTTTTGAGAAGGGAAAGACCGGCACGGGCCGGGATCGCCGGCGCCGTCCGCCTTGGAATCCGCCGGGAGCCCGCGCGGGGGGGGGATCGGTCCTGGTCGGCCCGAGGTGCGGCGGGCAGGCCGGGGGTTCGTGCCGCTTGCCAGCCGCCAAGCAAACTTGCTTCAATCGCGTCCATGACAGCCGCTGCCTCAGTGCCGCCGGACGGCCCTCGCCGGGCGGACATCGCGCTTTTCCTCCGGATGGCTCTGCCGCCATATCTTCGGTAACGGACAGCGAGCGCCGGCGCCGCCGATGACAGACCTGATCGACCTCATCTCCACCGTATTTCTCAGCGTGGTCACCGTCGTGGCGAGCCTGCTGGCATCCGCTCACGCCATCCTCGGCAAGCGGGACGTGCGCTCGGCGATCGGCTGGGTCGGGTTGATCCTTCTCGTCCCGCTGATCGGCGCCGCCTTGTACGGGTTGTTCGGCATCAACCGGATTCGCCGGCGCGCCACCGAATTGCGACCGCAGCGATGGCGGCCGCCGCTCGAGCATCACGAGTCCCAGGAAGACGCGCCTTTGCTCGATCCGGTGTTGCCGGACCACGGCCATCATCTGATTGCGATCGCCAATCTCGTCAGCGCCATCACCCCGCTGCCGCTGACGACCGGCAACGCCATCACCCCGCTCGACACCGGGGAAGTCGCCTACGGCGACATGCTGAGCGCCATCGCCGGCGCCAGGCAAACGATCGGCATGGCCTCCTACATCTTTGACAACGACGCCGGCGGACACATGTTCGCCTCGGCTCTGGCGGAGGCTGTCCGCCGCGGCATCGCGGTCCGGGTTTTGATCGATGGTGCCGGCGCCCACTATTCGTTTCCGACAGGTCCCTCGCGGCTGCGGCGTCTGGGCGTTCCGGTGACCGAGTTCCTGCCCACGTTCGTGCCGCTCCACATTGCCTACAGCAACCTGCGCAATCACCGCAAACTGCTGATCGTGGACGGCTGCGTCGGGTTCACCGGCGGGATGAACGTGCGCGGCGGCTACCTTCGCGCCGCCAGCCGCCGGGAGGCCGTCCGCGATATCCATTTCCGCCTGGAAGGGCCGGTCGTCGGTCACCTCGCCCACACCTTCGCGGCGGACTGGGCCTTTTGCACAGGGGAAATTCTGGCGGGACCGAAGTGGTTTCCCGAACTCTCACGCCGGGGCCATGCGGCGGCACGAGGAATCGCAACGGGACCGGACGAAGACGAAGAGCAGTTGAAATGGGCGCTGCTGGGCGCACTGGCCTGCGCCAAAACCCGGGTGCGTATCGTCAGCCCGTATTTCCTGCCGGACAACATGCTGATGACCTCGCTGGCGCTGGCGGCCATGCGCGGCGTCGAGGTCGAGATCCTGTTTCCCGAATGCAGCAACCTTCGTCTGGTCCAGTGGGCCTCCTGGGCGCAACTCGGCTGGTTGATCGGTTGCGGGTGCACCGTGCTGTTGACGCCGCCGCCGTTCGATCACGCCAAGGCAATGACGGTCGACGGCTTGTGGTCGATGATCGGCTCGGCGAACTGGGACGAGCGGAGTCTGCGGCTGAATTTCGAATTCAATGTCGAGTGCTACGGGGTGGGCGTAACGTCGGCTCTCGACGCTCTTATCGATCAGCGCCGTGCCGGTGCCCGCCGCCTGACGCGCGAGGAGGTCGACAACCGCAGCCTTTTCCAGAAGCTGCGCGATGGAACCGCGTGGCTGGCGTCTCCCTATCTTTAAGCACGCGGCCGCATCCAATGTTTGCGCGAATGCGCGGGAGTGCGTTCGCCCGCATCACACACCGCACAGGTTCCGCGATACCATCGCAGGGGAAAGGATCAGTGCTTGTTGTCACGAAGGATCGCGCAGGATATCTGCGGTGCGGATCTTGAGGAGCGAGGGGCATGAGCGAAATCGTCGCGTTGGCGGGACAGAACTTGGTCTCCCCTATTATTCTCAGCTTCGTGCTGGGGCTCATCGCGGCGCTTGCCCGCTCGGATCTCACGTTTCCCGAAGCGGTGGCCAAGGGGTTATCGCTCTACCTGCTGTTTGCCATCGGCTTCAAAGGCGGGGTAGAGGTCGCTGCCCATGGCATTGACGCTCGCTTGGCGTCGGCACTGCTCGCCGGCATCGCCCTCTCCTTCCTGCTGCCGTTTATCGCTTTCATCCTTCTTCGGGCATTGACGCAGGTTTCGGTAATCGACGCGGCGGCGGTGGCAGCGCATTATGGCTCGATCTCGATCGTTACCTTCGTCGCGGCCTCATCGCTTCTCACCGGGCAGGACATCGCCGCAGAAGGTTTTATGGTCGCTGTCGCCGCCGCAATGGAGGCGCCGGCGATTCTGTCGGCGCTGTGGCTGGTGGCGCGACGCGGCGGAAATGGCGCAGCCACGGGCAGCGAGATGTGGCGAGAGATTCTGCTCAATGGCTCGATCGTTCTGTTGTTGGGAGCATTCTTGATCGGCTGGATCTCCGGCAGGGACGGCATGGCCGAGATCGAGGCCTTCTTCTTGGCTCCGTTCAAGGGAGTGCTCTGCTTGTTCCTGTTGGACATGGGCTTGGTCGCCGGCCGCGGACTGCGCAAGAGCCAGGGCATTCTGACGCTGGGAGTCGTCGTCTTCGGCATCGTGATGCCGGTGCTCGGGGCCGTCCTGGGGCTGGTGGCAGCGCTGGTGGTGGGGCTGTCGACGGGGGGAACCGTCTTGATGATGGTGCTGGCAGCCTCAGCGTCCTATATCGCAGTGCCTGCGGCGATGCGCGTGGCGCTGCCACAGGCCAATCCTGCCCTCTCGCTGACCCTGGCCCTGGGCATCACGTTTCCATTCAACCTGACGCTGGGCATACCGCTTTACATGGCGGTTGCTCGTGCCGTGATGGAGAGTTGACAGCATGCAGATGCACGAAGCCAAGCGGGTCGAAATCATCATCGAGGCAATGATGGAACGGCGCCTGACCCAGGCTTTGATCAACGCCGGGGTCACCGGTTTCACCGTGCTTCCCGTGAGTGGCGGATCGGGTCGCTCGGGTCAGTGGAGCCGGGAAGGTCAAGTCAGCCGGGCCGGCGGCATGGTGGCGGTGATCTGCCTGATCCGGGCCGAGCGGTTGGAATCGCTGCTGGATGCCGCTTTTGCCGTGGTGGAAAGTCATATGGGCGTTGTCAACATCACCGACGCCCGGGTCCTGCGGGCGGAACGATTCTGATCTGAACTGAAGACTCGGAACGAGCTTGCAGCGGCAGGCACAACCTTTCGGCTCAGCAGGCTCATTTGGAGTGCCGCATGATCCCCTCTTGACGAGGTCTTGGATGGAACGGCCGGGAACTCCCCGTCGATATTGAGCACGTTCATCCTGTCGATTCTCGGCAGCGGCTTTTCAGTCGCGAGTGGTTAGTGCCGGGTACGACGACAGTCACAGGAGCGCCTGATGGGGAAAAACGGGGGAGACATCCGTCAGTGCCGCGAACATGCCTCAAGCAGCACCCGTGCGGTCCTGAAGGAGCCGGGCCTGGGAGGCCCGGCTCGTCCCCGTAAGGGGCTGTCAGGAGTTGGGGGGAGAAGCCCCTGACGGTTGTAGTTTTACCAAACACCGCTCGTTTTAGATGTGACAATCATCACAGCTGAGCAAAATTTCGTTGGCGACGATGTCTGCGAAACCGCGGACCGGATATGAGGCGGCCGTGTCCACGACCAAGGCAGGCCCAACCAACGCCGCCGGGCCTGCAAGAAAGAAAAGATCGGCTTGGGATGGCCTCGAAATTGACGGCGGAAGGATGGTCGGGGAGACTGGATTCGAACCAGCGACCCTCTGCTCCCAAAGCAGATGCGCTACCAGGCTGCGCTACTCCCCGCCTGTCCACACCATAATTTGATCGCGGCAGGCAAACAACATCCCGCTTCCCGAGGCAGCGGAGACGCTAGGACTGCCGGCTGGCACTTGCGCGGCAGCAATCCCCGGAAGACTGTCATTGACATCACCACCATCGACATCGGCGTCTGCCGACAACCCGGCGGCTGTCGCCGCTTTACCGCGATTCTGGCGGAGGCGCCTTCTAACCGGCGAGTGACAAAGCCTCCCGATCGCCCCGCTCTTCTTGGGCACGCGGCCGGTAGCAAGACAGGATCGCGAGCAATTCGGAGAATTCATCACACACAGTCAGGTTCCAGCCGTCGAACCCTGCAATCATATAGCCGAATCGCTCCGAGCGCGCCAATTTCAGGGTCTGTGGCCGCTTGCCGACCAAGCCGACCTCGAGAACATCCTCGCCATGCTCACCTCGCAGACGCCGCCAGTAGGACCAGATCGGCGACTGCTGGTACCAATTGGCAAAAGCGGCGACTTCTTCTTCAGTAAACTTCACGTCTGACATGGAACCCTCCTGATCAACACACCTCAGAAGCCGTTCCTCCATCTCGGGTGGCGGTCTTGTTGCCGCACTCGGGGTGTCTGCGATATTGCGCCGCACCCCTTTTTCGATGTAAACGCTGCGGTGCAGCATTGCAAGATATGGTTACGGTTTTACTACCGGAAGTAAGTTTGTTGAGGACCAGCCGAGCGAAGAAACGGTTTAGTCGGCTGGCACCGTGAAGGCGGGATGAAGCACCCGATCGCCCGGCGTAATGCCGAGCCGTTTGGCTGTCCCAGCATTGAGTTCAAGCACAGCTTTGACGGGTCCCGGTGACGATAATGGCCGCAGCGAAAACGGCTTTGTGTTCGTCGCGATCCCCACGATCCTGCCGTTGGAAGACACAAACAGCATGTCGAGAGGGATGAGCGTGTTCTTCATCCACATGGTTGCAATGGCTTCCGAGTCGAACACGAACAGCATACCGGCTTGTGGATCCAGCGTACGGCGTCCCTGCAAACCCTGCATGCGTTGATCCGCGGTTTCAGCCAGTTCGACTTGAAAAAGATGCGATTCCGTTGGCGTCCGAATGACGAGGGGAGTGAGCGCAAACGGCCCTGATTCAGCGGCCGTGGCGCGCTGCTCAAGGCAATGAAGTGCCACCGTGGCGATGCCGCCGAGGAGCATTTTCAGAACGGCACGGCGAGTCCGGAACAACGGCTCGATATCCTTCTTCAGTTGGTTCCGAGGTTCTGCAATATCCTCGCCCTCCATTACTTGGTGCCGATTCGGCATGATCAAGAAGGCTTGCTCGGGGACAAATCTCCGCCGATCAAAGGCGCAACGGGCGCTCCGGGGGCCGACGGGGGGAACTCTGTGCTGAATCTGCGAAGACAGGTGGAGGCAGCGTTGACTTGTCCACCGCGTAACCGATATGTTCTGTTGAGCCAATACATTGTGCGACGCTCTGCATCCGTTGAGTGTCCACCACTAAAGAGACTTCATGACATTTTCTGATCTTGGCTTGAGCGAAGACATCCTTCGCGCCGTTGCCGATACGGGCTACACCGAGCCGACGCCAATTCAGGCACAGGCCATTCCCTATCTGCTGATGGGGCGTGATATCCTGGCATGCGCTCAGACCGGAACAGGAAAAACGGCATCCTTCACCCTGCCGATGCTGGATATCCTCGCTGCGGGACGGGCAAAGGCCAGAATGCCGCGCTCCCTGATTCTTGAACCGACCCGGGAACTTGCGGCCCAGGTTGCCGACAACTTCGAAACGTACGGCAAATACCACCGTTTGAACAAGGCGCTCATTATCGGCGGCGAATCGATGGCGGACCAAGTGAAGCTGCTCGATCGCGGTGTCGATGTTCTGATCGCCACACCAGGGCGCTTGTTGGACGTGTTCGATCGCGGCCACGTGCTGATGAACGCGGTCAAGATCCTCGTCATCGACGAAGCCGACAGAATGCTCGACATGGGGTTCATTCCCGATGTCGAGCGGATCATGTCGCTGGTCTCGCGCATGCGTCAGACGTTGCTGTTTTCAGCAACAATGCCGCCCGAGATCCGCCGCCTCGTCAACACGTTCATGATCAACCCGAAGGAGATCATTGTCAGCCCTCCCTCCACACCTGCGGAGACGGTCTCCCAAGGGCTTGTCGTGGTCGCGGAAGGTCTGGACACCGGTCATCGCGGCTTGCAGGCGGTCAAGCGAGCTGCGCTACGCAGGCTGATCGAGACCGAGAACGTCGACAATGCGCTGATCTTTTGCAACCGCAAGCGGGAAGTGGGTATTCTTCAGCGCTCGCTCGCCCGGCACGGATTCGAGGCGGCGATGCTTCACGGCGATATGGCCCAGTCGGCGCGGACCGAGGTGCTGGCCCGCTACAAACGGGGCGAAATCCCGTTTCTTGTATGCAGCGATGTTGCTGCCCGAGGCCTCGATATTGCCGGGGTCAGCCACGTTTTCAATTTTGATGTTCCCGTGACTGCAGAAGATTACATTCACCGCATCGGTCGCACCGGTCGGGCGGGGCGAGTGGGCCGAGCCCTCACGGTGGCGATGCCGGAAGACGGGCCGTACGTTGGCGCGATCGAGGCATTGATCGGTCGGCCGCTTCCGCGTGTGACCGTTGTGGGGATAGACACGGGGGAATTGGTCGTTGCCGCACGTCGCGGCCGGCGTCGTAAGTCTCCGGCCGTTGCGGACAAGCCCCGCACGCCGAGGCCGGCAGCAGCGACGCCGACGCCCGCGCCACGGCCAGCTGCGAGGGCTGAGCGTAGCGGGGCGAACAACCAGCCGCAATTCGCAGCGGCGAAACCGCATCCACGGAACCGGAGGAACGCGCCCGCCGCGGTGCGAAAGCCGGACAAACCGGTGATAGGGATGGGGGATCACGTTCCGGCCTTCCTGCTTCGCGAGCCCAAGATCAACGACAAGGGATCCTGATCAGCAGTTATGCGCTGATCCTGTGAGAGATGGAGCCATGCAAACCATATTCGTGCAAGTGAAGTGCGAACTTGGAAAAGCCTACGCAGTTGCCGAAAACGCCATCGAGAACGTAGACGGCATTTCGGAGGTATATTCAACTTCCGGAGTTTATGATCTTTTTCTGAAATGCTATCTCGAGGACGGTTCCGACATCGGACACTATGTTACAGAGAAAATCCAGACGCTGCCCGGCGTCAAGGAAACGTTTACAACCATCGCATTCAAAGCCTTCACCTGAGCAGCATTGCCCAGAGCGGCTCTGCGTCAAGCCCTGGTTCCTGTTGGTTTTCATACCTTGTATGAATCAAGTGCCCCGCTGTTGCTCGGGGGGCGCGAGGTGACGGGTTATGTATTCGAGCACTGACGGCTGCAGCCCGAACAGATGGAGATCCTCATGGCCTCCTTCGGCGATCCACCGGCTCTCCTTGGGTTCCCGCGCTGCATTAAAGAGGAGGCGCCCGAAACGGGCCGGTACAATGCGGTCATTTTCGCCATGAATGATCAACACAGGTGCCGCCACGTGGCCGATCTTCTCCGCCGACTCGAACCGGTCCTTCAGCAGCCATCGTACCGGAACAAAAGGATAATGATAGGCGGCCACATCGGTGACAGAGGACAGCGGAGCCTCAAGAACGATTGCCCCTACCGAAGTTTTTGCCCGCCCCAGCTCCGCAGCAATGTGTATGACAACGCCGCCGCCGAGAGACTCGCCATACATCACAACCTCATCGGTGGGAACCCCATCGGCGGCCAGAAACGCCATCGCCGCGCGACCATCGGCGTAAAGCCCCTCTTCGTCGGGCCGGGCAGAATTTCCCCCATAGCCCCGGTACTCGACAAGCAGCAATCCAAGACCAGCTTCGAGATAGGGACGGATGCGGAAGACACGATACGCGATGTTGCCGCCGTTCCCGTGGAAATAAACCATCGTCGGACGACCGGGATCGGCCCGTCGATACCAGGATACCAGCTCCAGTCCGTCGGCGGTCCGCAGTTTCACTGCCGACATTTCCGGAACACCGCTCGCTGCCGGATCGCCCAGCCGCGAACTCGGCAGGTACAAAAGGCTGCGCTGAAAGACATACAGGCTGCCGACCAGAATAAGATAGGCAGCGACAACGAAGGCAAAAACCGTGATCGCCATACCGAGGCGCGTACCTTGGCGCTGTGGGTTCAAGGCCGGGTGCAGGCAAACCGGGCCTGGGCAGCCGTCAACAGCGGGCATTGGCCGTAACGGGTGCTGATGTACTCTGCGGTTCGATCAAATTGGCGGCATCGCTCCTCGGCAAGCGCGACAATACTTTCTTGACCGGTCAACAGCCCTTGGTAACAAATCCGGACCTCGGTGATATCGGTCGGCTCGGTATTGAATGTGACAGATTGGCGGTCGAACTCGCTGGGCCGGAAAACATATGGATCAAAGGCGCTGCAGGCCGATAGCAGCAGCATCAGAGCAAAGAACACCAGGATTTTTATCGGGTCGGTCACAGCGGTCCCTATAGCGCGGCCGCGGCATCCGCTCAACGGCAAACGGATCCCGCTCGCGGCGCTCCAGCACCATGGCGGGCGGGCAAGCTCGTCAAGATCGACCGTCTTCCTCACAGCGGCGCCGACATAGGCCTTATCGGCAGAATCCGCCTGTTGAATGGCACGGATTTACCGATGCTGCTTCAATAAACAGCCGATCACCACCATGGATGCACGCTTTTGCCCTACTCGATGGGGAAGAACTAATTTTGCACTCGATCCCGGATGCCCAAAAGGTACAAGTTGAGCGCGCACTGTCGGAATGGACTGTGCGGTTGCGGCAACCGAAACAAGGACCAACCCCCGTGACGCCACACCCGCTCGTTGTTGGTATCACCGGCGCCACCGGGATCATCTACGGCGTGGAGTTGCTACGCGCCCTCCAGCGTCTCGGTCATCCGCGCCACCTCATCATCAGCGAGATGGGATCCCGCACTCTTGGGCTAGAAACCGATCTCTCGCTGGAGGAGGTCCGCAAGCTGGCCGATGTCTGCTACAGTATCAAAGATCTGGCGGCTGCGGTCTCGAGCGGCTCTTTCCTGACCCGCGGCATGGCGGTCTGCCCCTGCTCCGTCAAGACGCTGTCCGGGATCGCGAACTCGTACACGCAAAATCTTCTCGTTCGTGCTGCCGATGTCACCCTCAAGGAACGGCGTCCGTTGGTATTGATGTTTCGGGAAACGCCCCTTCATATCGGGCATATCCGGCTGATGGCTCAGGTCTGCGAGATGGGCGCGGTGATCATGCCGCCGTTGCCCGCTTTCTATCAGCGCCCAAAGAGCGTGATGGACATCGTCCACCAGAGCGTGGGGCGCCTCCTTGACCAGTTCGGCATTGCGCACGATCTCGGCCAGCGCTGGCATGGGCCGTGAGCGCGGCATCCGGACCGGGCGGGGCGGCCGGAGAGGCTGAACAAGGATCTCCCTTCCTTCGGTCATGAGGGCGATGCCCTCGGGCAAAGCGCTTCCCTTTGCGCGGGCGCGCAGGAAACCGCGCCAATAACCGAAACGTGAGAGCGACATCGCCCCACCTGCACGTCGCCGATCAATAGAGGTGCTGTCCTCCCGTCACCGAGAGCTCGGTCCCGGTGACATAATTGGAATCCTCCGAGCACAAATAATAGATCGCGGCAGCTACATCGGCCGGCGTGCCCATACGTTCCAGCGGAATTCTCGGAATCAGCGATTCGTACTCCGGCTGGATCATGTCGGTCGCAATCTCGCCGGGGCAGACTGCATTCACCCGAACATCGAGAGCGGCGAATTCATGGGCAAGTTCCCGTGTCAGCGCCGATAGGGCGGCCTTCGAGATGGAGTAGGCGGATCCGGCGAAGGGATGAACGGAATGTCCCGCAATGGACGTCAAATTGACGATAGCCCCCCGACCTCGATGCAGGCCAGCCGCGAAACCGCGCGCCAGAGTCAAGGCGGCAAAGAAATTGATTTCGAACACTTCCCGCCATGCAGCAAGATCTCCGTTCAGGCAGCCGAGGCGTTCCTTGTAAGGCGTCTTCGGCGAGATCCCGGCGTTGTTCACGAGTGCGTGAACCGGGCCGGCGCCAAGACGTTCGTTGGCGGTTCGGATGAACCCGTTGAGACTTTCGGCGTCGGCAAGATCGGTCGGGATATGCAAGGTCCAGTTCCGGTCGCGCTTGCACTCGGGTGGAGCAGGATCACGCGAGCAGGTCAGGATCTGCCAGCCTCTCTCGAGAAACATCCGGGCCGTGCTGTGGCCGATCCCCCTGCTGGCACCAGTGATGATCACGGTTTTCCGTTCAGGCAGCACTTGTCCTCCATCTAATGTGCGCCGGGACTTCAGTGCGCCATCAGCAATGGAATGCGGGCCTCGGCGAGAACGTGGTGGGTGACGCCACCCAGGATCAACTCTCGGAGGCGACTGTGGGTGTACGCTCCCATCACCAGCAGGTCCGCCCGTGCCGCCCCGGCAGCCGCAAGCACCGTTTGCCCGACCGAACCCGGCCCCTCCGAGACCGCCTCAACGGCTGCGGAAATTCCATGCCATGCCAGAAATTCGATCAATCCTGCTCCCACGCCACCGGGAGTCCGCGTGGTGGTTGCACTGATCACCTGCACCACCTCGGCATCATTCAAGAACGAGAGCGCTGCACTGACGCTTCGGGCGGACTCCGCGCTTCCATTCCAGGCAATAATGATTCGTTTGCCGATCCTTGGCGGCGGCGCGTCCGGCACCACCAGAACCGGCCGGCCGCTCTCGAACAGCGCCGCACTCAACGTGGCCGAGGTAGCTGAGTCGGCTTCGGAGTGGGAGCGTCCAATCACAATCATGTCGGCGAGCCGGCCATGCGCGACGATGACGTCCGTTTCGCGGCCGACAACCTCTACCCACCGGGTCGAACATCCCGCCACCGGCCTTTCCGTGCGGGCGATGCTCCGCTGCGTGCAACGCTCCTCGAAGATTTGCTTGGCTGTCGCTGCACGCGCGGCCGCTTCCCGTTCCGTCAAGCTGATCAGTTCTTCGACCATCGCTCCGGAGACGCCTTCGCCTAGCAGCGGGACCGAGTCCTGTGGATCCGGCCTCACGTGCACGACCTCGACATGCGCCACCAGCGCTTGGCCAACTGCAAATGCGGCTTCGAGGCCCCACCGCCCCGCCTGGGTCGGACCGACAGGCACCACAACCTTGCGAATGATCATCACCCCCGCCCTTGCGTCGCCTCAGGATCGATCAAATCCCCTGGAGAAGACATTGACACCTCAGGACTCCTTCTCCAAGCCCAGAATCTGCAGCGCCTTCGCCAACGTATTCTCGCGTGAACCGGTGGTATCAAACCGGGTCCAGGTCACCTCCCCGGGGTCGTATTGAAGCTGCAAACGAACCACCCAGGCATTGGCATCGGACACGTTGCGGGTGCGGCGTGTGACCCGCTCCTGCATGACGGCCGGTGAGGTCTCAAGCCAGAGCCCGTGGAAAGGAACGCCGGCCTCGTCAGCAACCTGCTCGATCGCTTTTCTTTCTTCCGGGTCCGCAAACACTGCATCAGCAATTACGCTCTGGCCCGCCGCGAGAACCATGGCGCACTCCTCGGTAACAGCCTGATAGGTCCGCTTGTTCATTTCGTTCGAATAACCGCGGGAGCCGAGGCGTGCACCCAGGGCAATGCCAGCGATCCGCTTGCGCGTGCTATCGGTGCGCACAATCCGCGCTCCCGGTGCTGCGCCGATATACGGTGCCAGACGGCGGGCCAATTGGGACTTGCCACTCCCCGAAAGCCCCCCAATGGCGATCAACTGCGGCGGGCGGGGCATCAGATAGGAAAGGGCCCGGTCAAGGTAGGCACGCGCCTCATGCTTCAGCGCTTCGGCCTTGTCCGCATCCGACTGACACCCCGCTGCAACCGCAACGATATGGCTGCGGATAGCGGCTCTCAGCGACAAGAACAAAGGCAGCGCGTGGAGCCCACCAGCATCCGCCGTATTGTCCAGATAGCGATTGAGCACAATGCTCGCGAGAGGACGCAGATCGCGATGATCAAGGTCCATGACAAGAAAGGCGATGTCATAGAGGACATCGATCTGCGCAAGGTCGGCCCTGAACTCGATCGCGTCGAACAAGGTTGCCTGCCCTTTGTACAAGAAAATGTTGCGAAGGTGTAGGTCCCCATGGCAATGGCGGACATACCCACGGCGCCGCCGATCCTCCAGCAGATCCGCGATTGCCGCCAGGGTTTGCCATAACATTTCCGTCAATCGTGCCGCTTTCTCGCTGTCAATAATGTGTGGCTCGACTTCCGCAAAGCTGCGTGCGTTCGACTGAATGACAGTGGCAGCAAGGGACCGCCCTCCGGACTCGGAGTAGCGTTCTGCGGTGCTGTGGAATCGCGCAATCGTATCGGCAAGATCTTCCATCGCGAAGCGATCGAGAACACCTTTTTGCGCGAGGCGGTCAAACAGGGTTTCCTGATCGAACCGGACCATTTCGACCACCCAATCCAGCGCCTCCCCCTCGCCGTTGAACTGGAGCGAGCCGCCCGCCGTTCGCGTGATCGACCGGACACCAAGGTAAATCTGCGGCGCCGTTCGCCGGTTGATCCGGACTTCCGCCTCGCAGTATCGGCGGCGTAGGTTCCGGGTAGAGAAGTCGAGGTAGGGAAACTTGACAGCACGCTTCAGCTTGTATGCGCGATCACTGTTCAGAAAAATGATCGAAGCATGGGTGTCGATCCGCTCGACGCGGTCGGCAAACGCCGAGACGCCGCGGTAGCTTTCCGGCCGCGACAGGAATTCGATGACCTCGATCTGCTCCTCGACGATCATCCAGACGAGCTCCCTGAGTGTTTCTTGTAGCCTAAGCTCTCTTACCGCCAAGGCAAAAGCGCAAAAATACGAAGCTGATTGATGCCGGCCGCGAGACGCGATGCCTCTCTATCAAGCATTCTAAGGCACTCTGGTATCCCGTGCCGGTTTTTTCCAGTGTCGCGACGGGCTCGGCAATTTCAGCCAAACAGCGCGCGCGGCTCGCTGATGCCATGGGGATCCTCGTGGATCAGAACCTCTGCATCCGGAAACGCCCGCTCCAATTCGTTCATCACCTGATCTGCGATCGTGTGTGCATCTAACAAGGTCATGTTGCCGTCGAGCTCGAGATGAAATTGAATGAACACGTGGGTTCCGGAGGATCGAGTTCGCAAATCATGAATATCGATGACTTCCGGGTGAGAGCGGGCAACCCGCCGAATGCGCTCACGGTCCTCGTCAGGAAGTTCGCGATCCATCAGCAGATTCAGACTTTGTTTGAGGATCTGCCAAGCACTGCGCACGATAAACAAGCCGATTGCGATGGCCACCACCGGATCAGCCCACAACCAGCCGAACCGGCTGCTTAGGGCCAAAGCGATGATCACACTGATGTTGCTGAGCAGATCGACACTGTAGTGCAGCGAATCGGCGCCGATCGCCAGCGAGCCGGTTCGGCGCACGACGAAGCGCTGATAGAGCACCAGCCCGACCGTCAACACGATCGACAGCGCCATCACGACATAACCCACGTCGGTGTTGCTCAGCGGCGCCGGGCGCACCAAGCGCTCGCCCGCGTGCACCAGCAGAAACCCTGCCGAGCCCATCACGAAGCCGGCCTGAGCGAGCCCGGCGAGCGGCTCGGCCTTGCCGTGCCCAAAGCGGTGTTCCTTGTCGGGCGGTTGCAGCGCTTGGCGGATCGCGATCAGATTGATGAGCGACGCTGCCAGATCAAGTGCGGAGTCGATCAGCGTCGAAAGCAGGCTGATTGAGCCGGTCATCAACCATGCAGCTGCTTTGGCGGAAATCAACACTGTTGCTACGGTGACCGATGCAATGGCCGCACGCCGCTTCAGCCGATCCAGATGGTCGTTCATCTTTTCGTGTTCCTGGCCCTCTGAAGAAGAGCCCGTCAGGGCCGGTGCCGCTGCGTTCCTCTATGGTCCTGTCTCTCATGGAAACAGTTCTTCCACAACCCATCCTTGCGCCGACCTCCGATACACAAAACGCATGTGCAAGCGAAACGGACGATCCTCCCAGAATTCGAAGGTTTCGGGAACGAGGCGAAATCCCGACCAGAACGGCGGCCGCGGCACCGGGCCGGCGCCGAACCGCGCCATGACCTTGGCCACCCGCCCTTCCAGCTCAAAGCGCCCCTTGAGCCGCTGTGACTGCTTGGACGCCCAGGCGCCGAGTTGGCTAATCCGCGGCCGGGTGGCGAAATAGGCATCCGCCTCGGCATCGCTGACCGGCTCTACCGCCCCCTCGATTCGCACCTGCCGACGCGCCGACTTCCAGTGAAAGCAGACGGCCGCCTTCGAGTTCTCCTGGATTTCTTTCGCCTTGCGGCTGCCCAAATTCGTGTAGAAGACGAAGCCCGCTTGATCATAGCCTTTGAGAAGGACCATACGCGCCGACGGTGCACCGCTGGCGGTCGCCGTCGCCAGCGTCATTGCATTAGGATCGTTCGGCTCGTTCTTTTCCGCGTCTGCGAACCAGTGTGAGAAATCGGCAAACGGATCTTGTCCAAAGCTTGTGTTCATCGCATTCCCATTCAGCAACGCTCCAGCGGCGGACACGGTCCATCGGCGATTGGGCAGATCCCTATGTAGCGGCTGGCAGCAACGGGTGGAACGAAGATTGTTGCCGATACCGGATCAAAAACCGAGGTATCGCCCTCAATGGTTGGGCGGACCGGTTGGTGCTCTGCCTCGAGAAGCCTTACTGCAGCGCTGGGTAACCACGGTCGGGACCGCGCGGCTCCTTCCCGATGCGCTCACGTGGGGAGATCGTGGCGCACCGGGTCAGCCCTATTGCGGCGGGGCGCTGTCTCCATTAACTGGTTGCGGGCATAGCGGGATGGGTGGCCGAGCGGTTGAAGGCACCGGTCTTGAAAACCGGCAGGCCCGCAAGGGTCTCGTGGGTTCGAATCCCACCCCATCCGCCATACCTCCCCGGTCTGTTCCGACTGAAATGCCTGCTTTCTCGCCGACATCATTGAAGGACCTTGACGCGGATGTCTGGCATGCCGCTGCCTGTGCCTTTGGGTACCGCGGCCGGTCCGAGGCCCATGCGGTGCTCACCCCTTTACGATGTGAGAAGTTCTCTGAGGCTGTGATGGACGGGATTAGGCTGTTGCCGTCGAAGAATGCCTTGTTCTCATCGCGAGGGTTGCGTACATCATCTCGGATCTCGCCAATGCCGCCCCGGAAGTCCTGGACGCAAGCGATTATTCCCGCGCCGTGCAGGTTCTTGCTGGAGTCCTGTCGTGCCGCTTGGCAGGAGCATGCGCTTGGGACTGTATGACCGCTGGATACTGCCGCGCCTGACGCACCTCGTGATGCGCAGTCCGCGATTGGCGGCTTATCGTCAGCGAGCTGTTGCGCGGGCCCGGGGTGAGGTGTTGGAAATCGGCATGGGCTCCGGGCTGAACCTGCCTTTCTACAGCGATGATGTTTGTTGGGTGTTGGGGCTTGAGCCGTCCTTGCCGCTGGTCCGTCTCGCGCAGCAGGACGCGCGAAAAAGTCGGCTCCCCCTTGAGGTGTTGATCGGTTCGGCTGAAGTGCTGCCCTTGCCAGATGCCAGCATTGATACCGCCGTGACAACGTGGTCGCTGTGCACGATCCCCGATCCACTTAGGGCCCTGCGTGAGATCCGAAGGGTCCTAAAATCAGAGGGAGAGCTTCTTTTTGTTGAGCATGGCCTTGCTCCGGAGCCAACCATCGCCCGCTGGCAGAGCCGCTTGACACCGCTCTGGCGCCGCTGCACCGGCGGCTGCCACCTTGATCGACCGATCGAGGTTCTTGTCCAAGAAGCCGGGTTCGCCATTACGAAGCTTGAGAAAGGCTACATGGGAATGCCAAGGTTCGCTACCTTCATGTACGAGGGCGTAGCAAGACCGTCTTGAGGCTGTTGCTGCCTTCGCACTCTTAACGCGCTGGCAGGCCCCCGGTGTGATGACTGTTTATTATGCCTTGTTCCAGGGTTTATGGATGATCGGGCCGATCGATCGAGCCGTCGGAGCTTGACGCCTCTCTCTCCGTGCCATTTGTTACGCCCGTTGCTCGCGGCAAAGCGAGTCTCCGCAAATGGAGGAAAGCGGGATGATGTCTTCCGTCAAGCAGGCGCAGAACGGTGAACCGGTCACCGAAAAGCGGCAGCTCGTCGAATATCTGGAAGCGGGATGCAAGCCGCGCGGGCGCTGGCGGATTGGCACCGAGCATGAAAAGTTCGCCTACACGCTGGAGGACTGTCGGCCACTCCCCTACCACGGGGCGCGTGGAATCAAGACCATTCTTGAGGAACTCACCCGCTTCGGCTGGCGGCCAGTGGTCGAGGACGGTAACCTCATTGCGCTAGCCGACAACGAAGGTTGCGCTATTACTCTGGAGCCGGCCGGGCAGCTCGAACTTTCGGGCGCACCGCTCGAGCACGTTCATCAGACGTGCGCGGAGGTCTCGCGGCATCTCGATCAGGTCAAAACTATCGGTGCCGAACTCAGCGTGGGGTTCCTCGGGCTCGGCTACCAGCCGAAGTGGCCTTTGCAGGAGATGCCGTGGATGCCGAAGCCTCGGTACGCCATCATGCGGCGGTACATGCCCAAGAAAGGCACAATGGGTTTGGAGATGATGCAGGGGACCTGCACGGTCCAGGTCAACTTGGACTTCGACAGCGAAGCGATGATGGTGCAGATGTTTCGCATCAGTCTGGCCCTACAACCTATTGCCACCGCCTTGTTCGCCAATTCGCCGTTCAAGGAAGGCAAGCCGACCGGATATCTGAGCTATCGCAGCCACGTCTGGACCGACACTGATTCCGAGCGCAGCGGAACCGTGCCGTTCGTGTTCGAGGAAGGCTTTGGCTTCGAGCGCTACGCAGATTATGCGCTGGATGTACCGATGTACTTTGTCTACCGGGACGGCCATTACATCGATGTCGCCGGACAGTCGTTCCGCGACTTCCTTGCCGGCCGGCTGCCGGACCTGCCGGGCCAATACCCCACAATCGTTGACTGGGAGAACCACCTGACCACCCTCTTTCCCGACGTGCGTTTGAAGCGATTCCTGGAGATGCGCGGGGCCGACGGCGGACCATGGGCGCGCCTGTGCGCACTGCCGGCATTCTGGGTCGGGCTGCTTTACGACGATGACGCTCGTGCCGCTGCCTGGGATCTGGTTAAGGGGTGGACCACGGCCGACCGAGAGGCAATGCACCGGGAGGTGCCGCGGATCGCCTTGAAAGCGATGGTGGGCGATACCACCGTCGGCGCAGTGGCAATAGAAGTGTTGACAATCGCCCACCGCGGGCTTGAACGACGCGGGATTGTCGACGCACTGGGTCAGACGGAATCGAAATTTCTGGTGCCGCTGTTCCGCATCGCGGAAACCGGTTTCAGCCCAGCGGAGGATCTTCTCGCCGCCTATAGCCGCCGCTGGCGCGGCACTGTTGACCCGGTGTTTCGAGAGTATGCATATTGATGGGTTGGGAGGAGGAAAAGAAGACTTTCCGATGGTTTGATTCGGCGCGGGGGGGGGAGTGCATCAAAGATGCGCAGGTCGACCTTCCCGTTTGGAAAGGCGCTTGGCGGGCCTTCACCGCAGGCGTTCCGGCGGCGCTGGGATGCGCCGTCGATGCGGTCTTGCCCAATGTTCAACACCAGAGGAGCGGTCTCTGACCAGCGGTGACTCGCGTATATTCGGGACCTTGCGTCCCTACAGGTGGCTGGAAGCCATCCTGATTTTCGTGCCCGTCGCCGCCGCAAATGATCTCTCCAGGACCCCATTATCGGACCTCGGCACCTGAAGAACCCCTTATTCGTCCCCGAGATGACGAAGCGGCCATTCACTAACAGGCGAAATACGTCATTGTCCGTCAGCTTCGGGAGTCGTGGCGAAGAGGATGACTGTGAAGGGGTTCGGGCTGCCATGCAGCGGCGAGAGGCCTGAGGATGGTGCGCTTGATCTCCTCGCGGTTCTGGTTTTCGGGATCCGCGCGGAATACGGCAAGACCGCTCTTGCGGCGGGTGGCCGCCACTTCCATGATGATGTCGATGTCGATCTGGGGACGATCCTCAGCGTAGGCGAAGACAAGGGCAAGGTCACACAGCACGTTCGCCACCCGCGGCACACCCCCAGAGTAGTGGTAGACAGCGGCACAAGCGGCATCATCGAACAGCTGCGGCTCGCCGCCCGCGACGACGAGGCGGTGGCGAATGTAGGCGAGCATGTCGGCAAGCGTCAGCGGGCCGAGGTGGTAGTCGACGCCGATCCGCTGGACGAACTGGCGCAGGTCCGGGCGGCGCAGCTTGGCCAGAAGCTCCGGCTGACCAAGCAGGATCAGCTGGATTAGGTAATCTTTGTCAGCATTGATGTTGGAAAGCATCCGCAGCTCTTCAAGCGCTTCCGGGCTGAGGTTCTGCGCCTCGTCAATCAGCAAGACGGTGCGGCGGCTGGCGGCATATTGCTCGATCAGGAAATCAAGGAAGCCCTGGTAGAGCTCAACTTTGCCCTTGTCGCGATGCTCAAGATCGAAAGCCAGACAGATCCACTGCAGAAGCTCGCCGAACGAGGGATGGGTGTTGGTAATCAGGCCGACAACGATGTCCTCGGAAACACTGCTCAGCAGCCGGCGCACAAGCGTGGTTTTGCCGGAGCCCACCTCGCCGCTGATCACCACGAAGCCGGTCTGCTCGCTGATGCCGTATTCGAGCAGGCTGAGCGCAGTGCGGTGCCCTTCGCTCAAGTACAGGAAGTCAGGGTCGGGGATTAGCGAAAAAGGCTTTTCGTGAAAGCCAAAATAGGTTTCATACATGCTTTCATGACCAGATCGAGACAGGGTGGATCAGAGCTAACCAATACACAGATCCATCCTCACGGGGTGCGTCAGTAATAAGGCTTGACCTCGGAAGATGCCTTGTTGAGCACAGTGCCGATGACGTCACACTCTGCCAGCAACTCGGCGGCGCGGACAATGTCCCCCTTTGGGGTTCGACCATCTTGCACCACAAACAGGCAGCAATCGACATGCTGGAGAAAAGCCAGGGCATCATCGGAGGCAAGCACCGGCGGCAGATCGTAAAGAACGATGCGGTCGGCATAGCGCGTTTTCAACTCCTGAGCCAGACGGATCATCTTTGGCGCCAAAAGAAGCTCGGAGCTGGCATGCAGAGCGGCGCGCACCGGCAGGATCACCAATCTCTCAATGCCGGGGTTGATCAGGCAAGCGGACAGCGGAGTGTCCTCAAGCAGGTAGTCGTTCAGGCCCGCCTCCGGCTCGATCCCGAAATAAGTGTGAATGCGCGGACACCGCAAGTCGAGATCGACCAGCAGTACGGTCCGTGAGACATTCAAGGCCAAGCTGATCGCCAAGTTGACGGCCGTCAATGACTTGCCTTCACCGCGATTGGCGCTGGTGATCGCCAACGTCGAGTAGCCCGCCAGCGTCAACCGCTGCAGCACCTGCGTACGCAGCAGGCGAAAGGCGTCGGCAAGTGCGTGCTGGGGCAGCCCCGCAACCACCCGCCCCTCGGCTAGGGTTTCCTCTGCCGGCAACATGACGCGGGTCTGCTGATAGACGATCTCCGTAGCCGAACTTTCGACGCGAGACCCTCCGCCCGGCCGAATTCGTCCTTCGGAGCGGATCAACGGACGACTCTCGCCGCCCCCCTCTAGCGGCCCCGAACGCTGCTGCCGAGCTTTCTCCAGCGCCTTTTGAAGCTTATCCACCTCTACTGCCGCCTCGCTACACAGACTGTGTCATCCACACCATAATTCCTTAACGGATCCTCCTCACCTGCACCCTCTCCCGCCCTGTTACAGCACACAGCCAAGACTGTGGCATCGCTGCTACCCCAGATGGATAGGATGTGCCGCTGTAATATACGGGATAGTTGCAAGTGGCGCAAACCCCATCGCTCCTGCCAACCCCTCTGGCTGCTGCACTGTGCCTATGCCCAACGCTGAGCCGGTTGTGGATCGCCGCCGACGTTTGCCGAAACCATCAACCGGCGTTCGGGCCGTAGCGGAGGACCCTCGCCTTCTCGATGGTAACAAGGCCGCTGTTCAACATTCTGTCCAGTATCGGCAAAAATTGGTCAATTTTCTGTTGCGTATCGACAATCTCGACGACGAGTGGCAGATCGTCGGAAAGGCGTAGAATTTTTGAGGTATGAATGACACTAGCGTGGCCGTAACCAAGCGCGCCGCGCAACACGGTAGCACCGGCAAGGCCAAGCTCTCGGGCTTTTACCACTAGCGCCTCGTGCAGCGGGCGGCCGTTGAACCGATCAAGCTCGCTGATGAAGATGCGCAGCAGCACGGAGTCTTCGGGCAGTTGGATCCGCATTCCTCCTCCTTCGCGTTCTGCTGCGGGTTAGAAGATGATCGACCCACCGCGACAATCGGGCTCACCAACACGCCACGACACTCCGCGTCGATGCCGGCGATCATCGTCGGCCTCTCGAGGGAGGGAAGGCAACCAGAATCTAGTGGGGATGCCTTGGGCACAGCTGTACCGACTGGGACTCAACGAGCATCGGGAATGACTGCAATTGGGATCCTCATGAGGGGCGGCTAATCCCCTTTTCGTGCGCGCATGATCGCCCTCTCGTAGAACCTTTGCCAGCCGAGATGAGTCAGCCGCGCTGCGAGCAGCGTCTCGATCGCCTCGACGTTGATCGGGCCTTCGGCAATAAAGCTCAGATCGTCAGCGAGCACCCGACCAGCTTCTCCATCAAGAAGATTCCGGACCACCGGCGGGCTCAATCCGAACATATTCGCGAGTGCGACGCTGGCCGCCGCCCAAACGCGTTCTGTGTCATAGCCGTTGCGCTGGCTGGCGGCCCAGAAGCCGGCGGAGGGATTCCGAGTGGGGAGAATGGCTTTCGTTGTCATCGGCGTTGCTGCCGATCGACAACGCGCCGATTGGAAAAGACCTGTCCAGGGATACACGACCGCACGGAAATGCCGCTGCAGGCAGGCACCCTGTTCGACCGCCCACGTCAGACTGCTTGAGGCATCCTGCGGTTTCTGTTCGCCGGCACATACGCGAGACGGCAGTGAGTGGGACAATAAGGCTTGCCAGGGACCGTCGGAGCGGCGCAGAAATGGAAACCGCCACGGTCAGCTTCGCCAAGGGGCCAACTGCACATTCCGGTGCTGAGACGCTCCAGGCGGATGACGCTTGGCTCCTGGGAGGGTGCCGCTGGCGGCATCCGGCGTTTGCGCAGTTGGAGACGAAAAGCTTTACCGATGACAGCATTTTTCGTAATTGACAGGCGGCGAGCGATCTCGCTTGCACAAATGTCCTCGTTCCACAGCGTGATCAGCGCCGCCGTTCGTTCCGCAGTCCATTCCTGGGTCATTCCCTCTACTCCCGTACCGGTGGTCAGAAGTGCGCTTTGTCAGCCGTGACGCAAACGAAGAAAGCTATGACAAGATGTTACGAGTTTTTTCTGATGTGGTACACAAGGAAGAGCGGCATGAACGCATGAACTTCAACGGTTCGCTGGCCACCGTGGCAAAAATATCATACTCAACCCGTCCCGTTGTGTAACCGGCCGTGGAATGAAGCCGCGCTTAAATCGAAGAAGAGCGTCTAAGATCTTGAAGAGATTAGCTATTTTCAGTGATCAGCACGAGCCGATCGCTCATGTCCTCACTGAGCGCTTTCCTTTTCCAACTTTCCCGCAATGGGAAGAACGCGTGGCGGGCTGAAGCTTTGCAAGAATGATTCGCGAACACTGCGGCCGCTTACGCTGGGGCGCCTAGCGATCAACAGGGTTCGCAATTGCCACATTCGATTCGCCGATATAATGCCGCGCTGACACTTCTTCGCTGCACTGCACCTTAACAGCGATCTCCGAGAAAGATCGCCGGCGGGCACGCTGACGTCGCCCGCCGGCCAGGCATCACGTTCGAGTCGTCCCAAGCCGATGCCAGAGGCAGGTCCCTCCATGCGCGCAGCCGCGTTTCGCGGTGTTCGCTTGCCTATGGGCACCTGCCTTGACAGCAGGCCTCCTGAAGATGCGTTCCGAGATATCCTCGCGCAGTATCGGGCATGCCAAGTGCCAGATGGCGCTAACGGCAGGCCCAATTAAGCAAGCCAAAGCTCGGTCGATCACCTCAACCCATGCCGCTCTTCATCCTGTTCATTCAACGACAGTCGTGCTATAATCGCGACTGATTATTATTAAGAATTGCGCATGAACGAGTAGAGGGCGCCATCACCAAGGTTTCTTAGAAATCTTCCAAAATACAATATCCGGGACAGGCCTTTGGCCATAGTATACGGCACATTTTTAGAAAGTGTTATTAGATTCCTTCTAAATATCTTGAATAACTTGGTTATTCCGTGTCCAGAGTGTCTCTCCTGATAGGATCCTTAGGAAGGAACCAAGACTAGACCCAGGGAAAAAGCTTCGACGATCGCCGCCTGGCTTTTCAACCGCCGAGGAATTTTGTTTTCGGAGATCTACGGGGCAAACGAGAACGGTGTGAGAAATCCCACAGACAGGGCGGGATGTTTGGCACCAAAGTCGGATCGGCCTACTGCGCTACGGTCGATCGAGAGAAGATCTATCGCGTCGCCAAAGGCGCGAAGAAAGGGGAGGTTGATGATGAAACGTCATTTTCGGGACAATTATTTTATCATTGGCGAAGGCATCCTGACCTACGATCGGCAACATCGTGCGATGTGCGAGCGGCCGTCCACGGAAGCCGAGGTCCGCAAGTTCCGGTTCTCGCGAATGGGTCCGAAAGGACAGGCTCCCGACGAGGCTCTGCGTTTGGCGCTGGCCAAGGCAATGACGGCGAACACCGAGCAGCAAGACGATCCCACCGTTCCCGCCGGGTTCACCTATCTTGGCCAGTTCATCGACCACGATCTGACCTTCGACAAGACCCAGGCCGCACTCGGCGAGAACGTAAGCGTCGAGGCCCTGATCCAGGGTCGCTCACCAGCCCTGGACTTGGACAGCCTTTATGGCCGCGGGCCCAGCAACCCCGAAGACCAGAAGTTCTACCTGGATGGCGTGCGCCTGCGGACTGGGCCGACGGCCGCGACGCCGTTTCCGGATGCTGGCACAAACGCCGACTTGATCGGTTTCGATCTGCCGCGCAGCGGCCTCGGCTCGACAAAAAGTGCCCGCCGGCAGGCGATGATTCCTGATCCCCGCAACGACGAAAACTTGGCGGTCGCACAAACGCATCTCGCTTTCATCCGCTTCCACAACCGGATGGTCGACAAGCTGGCCAGCAAAGGCATTCCGAGCAGCATGCTGTTCGCGGGCGCCCGGCGGCGGGTGGTCAAGCACTATCAGTGGATGGTAGTGACGGACTTCCTGCCGCGGATCGTCGACAGGACCATTCTTCATGACGTGTTCAAGAACGGCCGGAAGGTGTTCGAGATCATCCCGGGCCGCGAGGACTATGACAAGCTTGACTATTATGTCGACAACAACGAATCCCAGCCCGCCCGTCCGCACATGTGGGTACGTCCGGGGGACATGCCGACGATGCCGATCGAGTTCTCGGTTGCCGCCTACCGACTTGGCCACAGCATGGTGCGCGGCGCTTATCAGTGGAACCGGGTGTTCCGCAGCGGCGGGCCAGGGCCGATCGCAACGCTGGACCTGTTGTTCAATTTCTCCGGTACGAGCGGCACCCTCTCGCCGCTGCCGCCGCCCTCGCCGTCGGAGCCGCCTGTCGACCCCGATGATCCGGAGGCAGGCGATTTCGAGCGGCTGCCGACCAACTGGATCGCTGACTTCCGCCGGCTCTATAACTTCGGCGAGGCTGGCCGCAATGACCTTAAGGTGCCCGAGGCCGACTTCAACGTGACCAAGCGGATCGACACGCTTCTGGTGGATCCGTTGAAGCTGCTGCCGCTGGGCTCGTTTGATGCCCGCGATCTTCCCGAGAGGCCGCCGGAGGAGCAAAGGAATCTCGCGTTCCGCAATCTCACCCGCGCGCAGATGGTCAGCCTGGCGAGCGGCCAGCAGATGGCCGAGCTGATGGCAGCGTGCGGCATCGATGTGACACCGCTGACGGAGGAGCAGATCATCAACGGCAACGGCGGGGCGGATCTCCGCGGTCTTAGTCCAGAGCAGAAGTCCGAATTGAGCCGCAACACTCCGCTCTGGTTCTACGCCCTGCGTGAGGCCGAGTTGAATAACGGCCGTTTGACCGGCGTCGGCGGCCGGATCGTCGCCGAGGTGTTCCATCGCGCGATCGAGGGTAGTCAGATTTCGATCCTGCGGCAGCCCTGGTGGCGGCCGAGCCTCGGGCCAGATCGCAATACCTTCCGTATGGTGGACCTGATGCTGTTCGCCTTCGAAGGCCGCGCGGATCTTTTGAACCCGCTGGGTGACGCCCCCCCCGAAGCCGCAATGGTCTGAGCGGCCAGGCACACGTATACGCAGGGAGGCACACATGCCCGATGGATTCATCCCAATCCCGGACTGGTTCTCGTTCGAGAACCAGGGCGCCGGCATCGCCGTTGCCGATCTCAGCAACACCGACCAGCAGGACCTGATCGTCCTGATCGTCGACAATTCGCCCGACCAGAACCGCGGCATCTACCGCATCGGCCGCGGCATCGACGGAGACGGCAACGTCACCGGCGGCTGGACCCCATGGATCGACGTGCCCGACTGGTTCTCGTTCGAGAACCAGGGGGCCAGCATCGCCGTTGCCGATCTCGGCAACACCGGACAGCAGGATCTTATCGTCTTCATGATCGATAACCCGCCGGGGCAGAACCGCGGCGTCTATCGCATCGGCCGCGGCCTCGACCGAGACGGCAACGTCACCGGCGGCTGGACCCCGTGGATCGACGTGCCCGATTGGTTCTCTTGGGAAAACCAGGGAGCCGGCGTGGCGGTTTCATCGGCGGGCGGTCAGGCGGCGCTTGCTGTCTTCGTGGTCGACAACGGCCCGGAGCAGAACCGCGGAGTCTATCGCGTCGGCAGCAACCTTGATGCTGACGGCAACGTCTCCGGCTGGACCCCCTGGGTCGACGTGCCGGACTGGTTCTGGTGGGAGAACCAGGGCGGCGGCATCGCCGCTGCCGATCTCGACAACAATGGTACCCTCGACCTGATCACCTTTGCGGTCGACAACCCGATCATCCAGAACCTGCAAAACCAGGGGTTCTACAGAATCGCACGGTCGATCGGCGCCGACGGCACGCCGGGCGGCGGCTGGAGCAAGTGGTTCGGGGTGCCCCACTGGTTCTCTTGGGAGAACCAGGGCGGCGATATCGCCCATGTCCGGATCGGCGGCCGCAGCAGACTGGCGGTGCTGATGATCGATAACCCGCCGGGCCAGAATGCGGGCTTCTACAAGGTGTTTGACCTTGAGGAGGATCCGGCGGTGCACGGACGGTGGGACGTGCTTCCGTTCCATTCGGGCGTGCTGGGGGTGCATGCGGCGGTGTTGCCGGAGGGCAAGGTGATGTTCTTCTCCGGCTCCGGCAGCAGCAATTTCCGCTTCGATGCCCCGACATTCGGCGACGTCGCGGCGGGGGTGCCGCTGAGCGCGATCTGGGATCCCGCCGGCCCGAATGGGGGAGCCGACTTGACCTTCCCCAACACCCTCCGGTTCGGCCCGGAGCGTGGCAACCGACCCTACGACTTCTTTTGCGGCGGCCACGCGTTCCTGCCCGATGGCCGCATGTTGAACGCGGGCGGCACCCTCGGCTACAACAATTTCAAGGGCCTGAAAGAGTGCGCGGTGTTCGATCCTGTCAGCCAGCAATGGTCGTTCGTCGCGGCAATGGACCACGGGCGCTGGTATCCGACGCTGATCACGCTGGGGGACGGCCGGATTCTTGCCGCCAGCGGCCTGAACGAGGCCGGCAATGGCCACAGCCAGGAACTCGAAATCTATTCCGACGCGACCAATAGCTGGGAAGAGCGGCACTTCGACTTCGGCGGCGGTTTCCCCGGATTGCCGCTCTATGCCCACCTGTTCCTGATGGCCGACGGGCGCGTGTTCTTCTCCGGCGGGCGAATGGATGATCCTCTCAACGTCCAGCCGTGCATTTTCGACCTGACCCAGGACCCGATCCCGACGGTCTCGGTGCATGACCTGCTCGATCCGGTCCTGCGCAATCAGTCGGCCAGCGTCATCCTGCCGCCGGCGCAGGATCAGCGGGTGATGATCTGCGGTGGCGGTCCGCTCGGCCCGGAGGACAAGACCCACGCGGTCGATACCGTCAGCATCGTCGATCTCAAGGCCGCGAACCCGGAATACATGCCGGCGGGGCGGATGGCGCTGCCGCGGATGCATCTGAACGCGGTCCTGTTGCCGGATCACACCGTGTTCGTCAGCGGCGGATCGCTGCAACAGGAGGATCAGCCGCTGGCCCGCCTGCAGGGAGAACTCTACGATCCCGCCACCGATCAATGGCGGCTGATGGCGGCGGCGAGCGTCGAGCGCCTCTATCATTCGACCGCCCTGCTGCTGCCGGATGGCCGGGTGATCGCCGCTGGCGGCAATCCGCACGGGGGCGATCAGGACGTCTTTTTTCCGCCCGATCCGCATGAGGAGATGCGGCTCGAGGTGTTCAGCCCGCCCTATCTGTTCCGCGGTCCCCGCCCGACGATCACCGATGCGCCGGCGGTGTGGACCTATGGTGAGACCGTCGCCATCGCCTCACCCCAGGCCGCCGGTATTCGCTGGGCCAGCCTGATCAAGAACGGCGCCGCCACCCATTCCTTCGACAGTTGCCAGCGGCTGATCGATCTCGACATCCAGTCGCAGGGCGGGGGCACGATCCAGGCGACGGTGACCGACAATCCCAATATTGCGCCGCCGGGCTGGTACATGCTGTTCCTCGTCGACACCCAGGGCATCCCCTCGGTCGCCCGCTGGATCCGGCTGCAGAGGCAATAAACACCGATACTGCCATTGCCGGGGCGCGGGCCTCCGCCACAGGTCCCGCCCTCGGCGCTTCCCTCCTCCGCGGTACTGGTGGCAAGCGGCCTTGATCCGCTCACGTGCAGCGCGATAAGGCGATGGTTCTGTAGCCAAGCCTTAAAAGGAGGGCAATGTCGTCGGCAGGCCGCGGCGCTTCCAGCCGGACATCTGCCCTTCCAGGTAGGCGACTGTTTCATAGCCCAGAGCCCAAAGCTGTAGTTTGGCCATACCGGCGCGCGGACCATGCGAGCAGGTGACAACGATCGGCTCATCCTTGCCGGCCGCGAGTTCGGCGTGGCGCCGCCATAGGACATGATACGGGATGTGGACCGCGCCGGGAATATGGCCCGCCGCGTATTCCCTGGCCGTGCGGACATCCAGGATGCGCGGCGCGACTCCCGTTTCCATCACCGCCAGCAAGGCGTCCTGGGAGATCCACGCTCCTTCGCCGCTGCCTGAACTGAGCATTACGACTCCGGTGATGGCAACGGCGGCAGCTCCCAAGGCAATGATGGGGCGGCGCAAGGCACTGTGACGCAAATCCGCTGTTCCTTTCTTGGCTATAAGCCGCCTTTTGCCGGCACCAGCCCTGGAGTCAGTCCAAATCCTTAAAGCCATGTTTCACCAACTCATCGAAGCTGCGTGGCTGAAGTGTATTGGCCACCGTCGCCAGGATGTCGGCGACATTTTGGGAGAAATCGCGCATGCGCCGCAATTGCTGCGCACCGCTCTCGCCCAGAATGTGGTAGCCATGTTCTTTTACCGGGGCTTCCAGAGCGTCATGTTGCTCTTTCCAGTAAATGGCGTAATTTGTGCGGTCCCTTGGCGTCCAGATCTTCGCGCACGGCAGAGTATAGACACAGATGCGTCGCAAGAATTCCTTGTCTTCCTGCCGGCTGTTCCGCCACACCTCCGATAGCTCGAACATGCAGAAGGGCGATTTCAGGTACTTGTCGCTGAGTACGGCGAAGACGCGATCAGCCCGGCCGATCCGCCGCATGAACTTCGAGATCTGCTCGCCAAGGCCCATGTCCTTCTTGTCGCGCACGATCTGCTTGCCTTGCGCCACGGCTTCGGCGCACAGGCGATCGACGAGGGCCTCCCGGTCCCGGCCTTCCGGTGTATCGTCGCCCCAGGCATAGGAGACACACCACTCGGGAGCGGAGGATGGTTCCTGGCCAAACTCCATTTTTGCCGGCTCCTGGCTTGGCTCAGCGCCGCGCATGGCGCCCGACGCTATCGCCTCCTTACGGGCTGTGGTCGTGACTACGCTGGTCATGCCCGCCTGATTCTGCTCCTGCTCGATCAGCGCCATCAGCCGCTGCAGAAGATCCACCGCCTGCCCGCGCTGGGTCTGCACGCGGATGCGCCCGCGCCAGCCCTCAATCATCTCCTGCTCGATCAGCGCGCGGCTTTTTGTCTGCTTCTCGAAGACGTAGACCCCGTCCTGCCAGTACTCACCAGCGAGTCCGGCTTGCTGGCCGATCCGGGAGATCACGCTCCGTATGAGGCCCGGATGGAGCATCGCGTACTCGAACTCGGCAGTCTCCACAGGCTCATCCGCGTCCCATTTCTGCTCAAGCACGCTATTAACCCGGGGATCGGTTCGGTCGGGCAGGAGATCGGGCGCGATATATTCGATCTCGTCCTCGGGTCCGATGCGCCAGTGTTCGAAACAGATGCCGCACGATTGCATCATGCTGAGGAACAGCTTCTGCTCCTCGACACTGTGGTCCTGCCACACCAAGTCTTCCAGGTTAGGCCGGATGAAGTGGCCGCCGAGCTGCCAGCGAATCGTTTTGTAGCACCTATCGCGGTGGAAGACGGCGTAGATCGCCTCCAGCGCCCAGCCTTGATCGAGGATGATGGCGTCATCGAACAGTCCTGGCCGATAGAACACGATCCCGGCGTCGTGCAGGTAGGCAAGGAGGTGGTCGGGACTGCTGATCCCGCCTGCATCTTCGCAAAACTGGTGGAACTGCGCCTGGCTAATCGTTCGTTGTTGCCGGTCCTCCGGCGGAAGCGCGGCATCGGCATCCCGCATCGCTTCCAGGCGCTGCTGCACCCGGTGCCGTCCGCGGCCGATGACGGCGATCCCCTCCCGCTCGCGCAGCCAGTGCACCGCCTCGGCCAAAGCGTCATTCAGAGCGGCGCGGCCGCGATCGGTGCGGGCGCTATAGCGCACGATCTGGGGGAACTCGAATGCCTTGAACAGATCCGCCTCCGGGACCGGGCAGGCGGCATCGTCTTGCGGACGATCGCACCGCGTCTGCACGACCAGAACCGGGCTGCCTGCGCCGCCAAGATGGCGGACGTAAGCGACCCAATAAGCCAGCGGATGATTGCGGAAGATGATGCCCTCATGCTCATACTCGCGCGCGTCCTCCAGCACCGGCGTCCAAGCCAGGAGAAAAATCGCGCTGGTGCGCATGAACAGGGCGTGGGTTCCGTGGTAAATGTCCTGCCCGCCGAAATCCCAGATCCGCAGCCGCGCCGGTGGCCCTTCATCGGATATTGGCAGCAGCGCGCTCGTTACGATGATGCCATGGGTCGATGGCTGGCCTTCGTCATAATTCTCGCCCCGCAGACGCCGGCAGAGTTGGGTCTTGCCGACCCGGCCGTTGCCAAGCACCATCAGCTTGACATCGACCACAGGCACGGTTCCGGCTTGCAGATCCCGAACATGGGCACGGAGCGCCTCCAAGCAACCATTAAATAGAGTCTGAGACAAAACTGCCGCAGGCACACTTGGCAGGCGGCACCCGTGCAGGACCAGTTTTTCCAGGGACGGATTGAACAATAGTCCCTGTGGAAAGTCGTTGAGGGCGCACCCGCGGCAGTCGAGCGTCTGAAGCGCGGTCAGCCCGGCCAGCGGATCAAGAGTGCTTACCTGCGTACCGGCGCAACGGAGTGCCTGCAACGCGGTCAGCCCGGCCAGCGGTTCAAGATCGCTCACCCGGGTGAGGGAGCAATCGAGCCTTTGCAGCGCGGTCAAACCAGATAACGCATCTAGATCGCTGACCGGGGTCAGGGGGCACCAGAGCACTTGCAACGCGGTAAGACTAGACAGCGGCCCGAGATCGCTCACCTGGGTGCGGGAGCAATAGAGCTCTTGAAGCATGCTAACACAAGACAGCGGGCCCAGATCGCACACTTCAGTGTCGGAGCAATCGAGCTTCTGCAGAGCCACCATACCGGATAGCGGACCCAAATCGCCCACCCGGGTGCCGGAGCACCAAAGCACTTGTAGCCCGTTCAGACCAGACAGCGGGGCAAGATCGTACACCTCAGTGTCGGAGCAATCGAGGTGGCGCAAAGCTGTCAGGCCGATGATGCCACGGAGACTCCCCAGGTTGCACTGATTCAAGGACAAGACCTCAAGTTCGGGCAGTTCGGTCAGCCGGCCGAGAGACGCTTCGATGTTATTCGGCGCGACGGCCGCTCTGCTGTCCATCCTTTCTCCGTCTTCAACAACAAACTGAATACCCAGGTACAGCCGCCGCAGGTGTTTCAAGGCAAACAGTTCCTCCGGCAGCGCCGTGAGGCCCAGCATTCCAAGATCGAGAGAGCCGGTCCGCTCGACGGCCTCGCGGGCGATGCGTTCGGCGGCGATGGCCGCGCCGTCGATCCTCTCAGTGTCCGCGGCCATGCTCGCCGCCCGCCCTCACTCGAACGCGGCGGGGCGGGTGTAGAGTTTGTCCCGGTTGAGGGCGTAGCTCCACGGCCAGCTCGAATTCTTCCAGCCGTTGACGTTGCGCCAGGGCGACTTCGGATCGTCCTTCGACGTCACCCCTTCGAAGCCGTCAACCACCACGTAGACGGCGGTGAAACCCTTGCCGTCCAGCGCCCGCGCCGACGGCGCACCGCGATCGCTGCCCGAGCGGCACATGAGGATGATCGGCGCGTCCTTGCCGAGCCCGCGTTCGGCCAGGGCGGCCTCGATCCCGGCGGCGAAATCGGGGTTCGGCTCCATCAGGAACACCGGCTTCTCCGGATGCCATTGGCTCGGGTTCACCAGCATGAACGGGATGTTAATGTCGACCATGTCGGTGAAGCCGGTGAACATGATCTCGATCGGCTCGCGCACGTCGACAAAGAGGACCCTCTCGCCCTGGGCAGCCTTCATCGCGCCGGCCTCCTCGGCGGTGAGATAGAGGCCGAACGGCGTCTGCGCTTCGGGATCGGTTGGTGTCTCCGCCGCCCGGACGCTCGCCGGCGCCACGGTGACTGCCAAGGCCAGGGTCGAGGCCGCGAGCACGGCCATCAGAGTGCGGGTCATTCGATCAAGGCCTCCGCTCAGAACGACAGGATCCGGGTGTTGGGACCCAGCAGGTGCGCGGCCATTGCGTCCGGCCGAGCCTGCCCGACCCCCTCCAGCAGCGCATCGGCCCCCAGGTCCTTATTCGGCAGATAGATCGCGCAGACATCGACCGGGCCGCCGGCCTCGATGATCTTCTTCAGCACTCCTTGCGGGCTCATGTTCGCCGGCTTCTGCGGCTGGGTAGCGGAGGCCGGCGGCTCCCGCAGGGCGATGTCGCCGCCGGGGCCACACAGCAGCACCCGTGCCTTGGAGCCCTGCTGCAGCGCCT
>CAZFBS010000036.1:0-33500 GCA_964517265.1 uncultured Rhodospirillaceae bacterium
CTCGCTACGTCGCCTTACAGCTAAGCACGCAACTTAATTGCTGAGCAGGCTCTTAGCGAAACCGTTAGATGACATTTTGATTGAAGATCTTCACCAGTTTCGTAATCTTGCGGGCGTACCCGGCGCGATACGAGCATGCGGTCAGCCGCTCGAAAGGCTCTCCGGGACGGGTCGTTCCGGACGCCACCCGAACATGACGATGCGCTCTGTCTGATGCTGCACGTGCCGGATGAGCGAAATCGCTATCAAAAGCGTGAGGGGGAGCGTACATCATGGCGAGCTTTGGCGAGTTTCTTCAAGCCTTCTTCAACTCTGTTCTGAACTCTCTGCGGAATGGGATTCAGCCTTCGGAAGGCGATGATTTTCTCTTCGGAACGCCGTCCGATAACAGGATCGAGGCCGGAGGCGGCGACGATCGTGTGTTCGGGCTGGGCGGCAACGATACCATTCTCGGCGGGGCCGGCGACGACACCCTCGACGGCGGCAGCGACGATGACGTCCTCAACGGGGAAGGCGGCGACGATGCTCTCCTGGGCGGCAGCGGGAATGACACCCTCGACGGCGGCAGCAACGACGATGTGCTCGATGGCGGTGCCGGGGACGACGTCCTCAACGGCGCCAACGCGAATGATATCCTCTACGGCGGCAGCGGGAACGACACCCTGGATACAGGCACCGGCAACGATTACGGTTACGGCGGTGGCGGAAACGACATTGTACTCGGCGGAAACGGCAACGACTTTCTCGACGGCGGCGGCGCCGACGATGTGCTCGACGGGGGTGCCGCCGACGACACGCTTGTTGGCGGCAGCGACATGGACACGCTCACTGGCGGTGATGGGAACGACTCGCTGGCGGGCGGCGGCGGCGACGATATGCTCGACGGCGGGAGCGGCGACGATGAACTCAACGGCGGCTCGGGCAGCGACACCTTCATGTACAATGTCCTGGGAGGGGGCAATGACACCATCACCGACTTCGAGTTCGTCGCCGGCATCGCAGTTGACAGAATTCAATTGCAGGGGGTGACGGCGGAAAACCTTGCCTTGCTGTTCGGCGACACGATTGATGCCGCTGACAATGGTGTCGCCGCGGTCGATCCTAACCCGGGAGGCGGACAGGAAGGCGGCCTGCTGGTGATCGATTTCGAGGCAAGTGGCGTGGGCGAAGGGGCGGGCGTCCTCACCGTGATGGGGACCAATCAGCTCAACGTTGGCGAGGACGGCGACATCTTCCTCGCATAAACCGGAGGCCGGCGCTGGCGCGAGGAGCGGCGGATTTCGCCGCAAAGGTGCGCCGGCGAGCGGCGCCGCGGCCCTGCCGCTCAGCCGAGAACGCGTGCTCGGCTTGGTCCCGCTGCACCGGGCTCAGCATGCGCCGGGTCCGTTATGGCCGGGTATCCCCGATTGCCCCGGACAACTGCCAGCCGTTGTTGCGCTCAACCGCGCTAAAGCAGGCTCTTCGCATATAAAGGCAGCCTGCCGGCGCGTATCCCGGCGCCTGAGCGGCCGCGGCTTCTCGTTCATTTTGGGGCTCACTTTGCAGTAGTGTGATCCCATGCCGCGTCACGAACCGAAGGAGGCCGGGTGAACAGAGACGGTGCTGGGGTGAATCCTTGAGGCGTTCTTATCTGGTGGCGCTGCTGCCATACATGGCGGCCAGCACCATCGTATTCCTGATCGGGGTTGCGGGCGGGCTGATTGCTCTGGCCGCCATTCCCCAAGCGAGCGCGGCTGTGGAGGAATCGGTCGCCGAGTTCGTGGAACTGGCCCGCGGGTTCAGCCCGCTCGGCATATTCGTGTTCATCGTCCTCAACAATGCCGTCAAGGCCGCCGTGATGATGTCCCTTGGCATCGCGTTCGGCGTGATCCCCGTCCTGTTTCTCGTCTCCAACGGCATCGTGCTGGCGGTGGTGGCTGCTCTTATCGCAGAGCGGGAGGGGGTCGCGGTCGCAATCGTAGGGTTGTTGCCCCACGGGATCCTGGAACTTCCTGCTGTGTTGCTTGCGGCCGCGGCCGGCCTGCGGCTTGGTGCGGCCGCGCTGGAGCGGGTCCGGCATCCCGCCACCGACATCAAGATGGAGTTGGTGGACGCGTGGCGCCTGTTCGTCGTTCTGATCCTGCCCGTGCTTTTCCTCGCCGCCGTGATCGAAACGCTGGTTACCCTGTTCCTCTTGATGATGGCACGAGGGTAGCTGTGGCGGGGGATAGCTGCGGGGGGGCGGCCGACGGTGCCGACCCACCGCCGCGAGCGGGTGCCGGATCAGTGGCGAAGACACCCCGCGACATCGTCGTATCGCGGCATGCAGTCGAGGGGGCCCAGCCCCGTCAGGGTCACCGGGCCTTGGATCAACCTCTGGGCGACCCGCTGCACCGCGGCCACGTCGACCGCGCTCACTTTGCTCACCACCTCGCCAAGTGGCAGCGGGCGGCCGAATACGACCAGTTGTCGCGCCAGCTGCTCACATCGCGCCGAGGTGCTCTCCAGCGACATCAGGATGCTCGACTTCAACTGCGCCTTTGCTCGCGCCACTTCCGCCTCGCTGACGTCCGAAGTCGCTTTGAGCATTTCCGCGCACACCAACGGGATCAACTCCGCGACCTCGTTTTCTCCCGTGCCGGCGTAGATGCCGAACACGCCGCCGTCGACGAACGAGGAGGGAAACGAGTAGATGCTGTAGACCAGCCCGCGCTTTTCGCGAATTTCCTGAAACAAGCGCGACGACATCCCGCCGCCGAGCAGCGTCGAGAGTACCGAGAGGGCATAGAAATCCGGATCGCGGTAGGCGACGCCTTCAAAGCCGAGAATGATGTGCGCCTGTTCCAAATCGCGGTTCTCGCGACAGTCGCCGCCGACATAGACCGCCGGCACGCGGGTTTTTTCCGCTCCCGCTGGCAGTCCGCCGAACGCATCCTGGGCGAGATCGACCAGACGGTCGTGCTCGATCCGGCCCGCCGCAGCCAGCACAATCTGCGACGCCCGGTAGTGGGTGTTGACATAGGCCACCAGGGCCTCCCGCGGGATGCTGCGGATCAGGTCTGCCGTGCCGAGAACGGAGCGGCCGATCGACTGGCGGGGAAAGGCGGTCTCCTGGAAGCGATCGAACACGATGTCGTCCGGGGTGTCGTGCGACTGCATGATCTCCTGGATCACCACCGCCCGCTCGCGTTCCAGTTCCTCGGCGTCCAGGGTCGCGTTCTGGACGATGTCGGCGAGGATGTCGAGCGCGAGACCGGCATCGTCCTTCAGAACCTTGGCATAATAGGCGGTGTATTCGCGCGAGGTGTGCGCGTTGAGATGGCCGCCGACCGCCTCGATTTCCTCGGCGATGGCACGAGCATCGCGCCGCTTGGTCCCCTTGAACACCATGTGCTCGATCAGGTGCGATGCGCCGTTGACCGCCGGATCTTCGTCGCGGGCGCCGGCCTCGATCCAGACACCGACGGAGAGCGTCTCCACCGTGTCCATCGGATCACTCGCTACTCTCAGCCCGTTGTCCAGGGTGGAAACACGGATATTCGTCATCCCATAGCCTCTCGTTGTACCAGCGTCGTTGCCACGTAATTCTCGATGGTCGGCAGATCAGGGGGCAGCACCTCGCAACGTTCGGCAAGCTCAAACAGGTTGGCAAGGCGCGGCGGCAGGGCAGGATGGACCCCCGTTGCCGCCGCGACCGGCTCGGGAAACTTCGCCGCGTGCGCGGTGGCCAGCATCACCATCGGCACATCGTCGTCCCCTTCACCCTCCTTGCGGGCAGCCCGGCAAGCGGCGACACCGATGGCGGAATGCGGGTCGATCAACTCGCCGCTCGTCGCAAACACATCGCGAATTGCCGCCTTGGTTTCCTCATCGTCAAAGCGAACGGCCTTGAACAAGGCTTGCGCCCGCCGCAGCCGCTCGGGCTCGACCGCGAATGCCTTGTCCGCGCGGAACTGATCCATCAACCGCTGAACCGCCGCGCCGTCGCGATCGTAGATCTCGAACAGCAGCCGCTCGAAGTTGCTCGAGATCTGGATGTCCATGCTGGGGCTGAGGGTCGGGTACACCTCCCCCAACTCCATCCGGCCGGTGGCAAAGAACCGGGTCAGGATATCGTTGCGGTTGGAGCCGATGATCAGGCGCTTGATCGGCACACCGATGCAGCGGGCAACATAGCCGGAAAACACGTTGCCGAAGTTGCCGGTCGGCACCGCGAAGGAAACCGGACGGTCGGGAGCGCCGAGCGCGAGCGCCGCCCGGACATAATAAACAACCTGAGCGACGATTCGCGCCCAGTTGATGGAGTTGACCGCCCCCAGGCGGTAGCGTTCACGGAACGGCGCATCGTTGAACATGTCCTTGACCAGCGCCTGGCAGTCGTCGAACGTGCCCTCGACGGCGATGTTGTGGACGTTGGCAGATGTCACGGTGGTCATCTGCCGCCGCTGAACTTCCGATACCCGCCCCTTCGGATGCAGCATGAAAATTTCGATTGCCGGCCGGTCCCGGCACGCCTCGATTGCAGCCGAGCCGGTATCGCCGGAGGTGGCGCCGATGATCGTCATCCGCGTCCCGCGCCGGTTGAGGACGAGTTCGAACAGACGTCCCAGCACCTGAAGCGCGTAGTCCTTGAACGCGAGGGTGGGACCGTGGAACAGCTCCAGCATCCACTCGCCCTCCGCAATCGGCTTCAGCGGCGCGACGTCCTCATGGCCGAACGAGTGGTAGGCGTCGGCGGCAATCTCGGCAAGCTCCGCTTCCTTGACCGCGGGAACGGCAAAAGGGGCGATGACACGGGCGGCAAGGGCGGGGTAGTCGAGCTCGCGCATCAATTGCAGGGCGTCCGGCGTGAACCGGGGCCAGCGTTCGGGAAGGTAAAGACCGCCATCGGTCGCCAAGCCAGCGATGACGGTATCCTCGAACCCGAGCAACGGGGCCTTGCCCCGGGTACTGCAATACTTCACGCCGGGCACGGCTGCCCGTTGGCGGGCCTTTCCTCAGCCATTACCAATGAGTCCTTCCAATTTCGTCCTCTTCATGCTTCCGGCCCCGGCCAACGAGCCCCCGGCAGGCGGGCGACGGGGCCGGGCTCCGCGTTGCCAGAAGATGCCAAAGTCGCTTCCCCAATCAAGACCCGATCAACATGTGAGATAGCGCCTTTGCAAATGGCGCTCGAAGCTGGCCGGATCGAGCGGACGTCCGCTCGCTTCGATCAGCACCTCGCGCGGCGTCAGCAGCGAGCCTTTGCCATGGACATGAGCACGAAGCCAAACGAGGAGCGGCCCGAACACACCGCTGGCGATTCCCGGTGCAATCGCCGGATCGCTGGCCAGCGCCGCCTCGAACAGCTGTGCCGCCGTCATCGCGCCAAGGGTATAGGTGGGGAAATACCCCCAGGCGCCATCATACCAGTGAATGTCCTGCAGGCACCCCAGCCTGTCGTTGGGCGGCGTGAGGCCAAGAAGATCCTGCATTGCCTCGTTCCATGCCCCCGGCAAATCGCGTGCCTCCAATGTGCCGGCCACCATCGCCCGCTCCAGCCGGTAGCGCAGGATCACGTGGGCGGGGTAGGTGACTTCATCGGCAGCGACCCGGATGTAGCCCGGCTCGACCCGGGTGTAGAGACGATGGAAGTTGTCGACGTCCCAGGCTGTTCCCTCGCCCCCGAACGTTTCCTTCACCTTCGGCGCAATCAAGGCAAGGAAGTCGCGCGATCGACAGACCTGCATCTCGATCAGCAGCGACTGGCTTTCGTGAAGCGCCATCCCGCGCGGCTCTCCCACCGGCTGGCCGCGCCACGCTTCGGGCAGGCCCCGCTCGTAGAGCGCGTGACCGGTTTCGTGAAGGACGCCCATCAGCGCCGAGGCGAAATCATCCTCATCGTAACGCGTGGTGATCCGGACGTCGTCCGGCGTTCCGCCGCAAAACGGATGGAGGCTGATGTCGAGCCGACCATGATTGAAGTCGAAGCCGAGCATTTCCATCAGGCCGACGGCCAACTTCCGCTGCTTTTCGATCGGAAACGGCCCCTTCAACGGCAGGACGTCCGGTTCCGCCGCCTGGCGGTTCAGCACCTGTTGCAGAAACCCTTTTAGGAACGGTTCCAGTTCATCGAACACCCGGTCGATCTCGGCGGCCCGGACATCGGGCTCGTATTCGTCGAGCAGGGCGTCGTAGGCTGACAAGCCGAGCGCCTCACCCTTGGCGGCCGCAGTTTCGCGAACCAGCGCAAGAACGCTCTCAAGCTTCGGCAGAACGTGCCCGAAATCGGAGTCTGCACGCGCTGAGCGCCATGCCGCCTCGCACGCCGAGACGGCCCGCGAGAGCGCCTCCACCTGCTCCGCGCTGAGGGCCGTCGCGTGATTCCAATTCCTTCGCATCTCCCTCAGGTTGGCGGCCTGCCATGCCGTCAGGCTGTCGGTGGCCTCTGCTGCGTCGAGCAGGTCGCCCATCTCGGATGCCGTCAACAGGCCGTGACGCAACGATTTCAGCACCGCCAACTGCTCGCTGCGGGATTGGGTGCCGCCCCGCGGCATCATCGTCGCGAGGTCCCAGTGGAGCATCGCTTCCGCGTCGCGCAGCGCGAGCAGCCGTTTGAACCGGCTTTCCAGATCGTGATAAGCGGCGTTCATCCGAGATCGCCGCTAAACGATACCCTGAAATGCGCGGTCGACCAGCAGGGCGGCGAAGAGCAGAAACAGGTAGAGGATGGTGTAAAAAAACATCTTGCGCGCCGTCGCCGTGCCGGTGTCGCGCCATACCTTGATCGCATGCATCGCCAAGCCGACGTTGAGCAACACGACGGCAGCGGCGTAAAGCGCGCCCGAAAGCCCGACCGCGACCGGCAACAGGGTGGCCGGGATCAGGACGGCGGTGTACGCCACAATCTGTCGCCGAGTCGCCCGGTCGCCGGCGACAACCGGCAGCATCGGCACGCCGGCGCGGTCATAATCGGAACGGCGGAACAAGGCGAGCGCCCAGGAGTGGGGCGGGGTCCATAAAAAGATGATGGCGAACAGGCTGAGAGCGCCGAGGCCGACATCGCCGGTGGCGGCGGCCCAGCCGATCATCGGCGGAAACGCCCCGGCCGCCCCCCCGATCACGATGTTGTAGGGCGTGCGCCGCTTGAGCCAGATGGTGTAGAGGAAGATGTAATAGACGATGGTCAGCGCGAGCAGTGCGGCCGCCGTGCCGTTGACCATGACGGCCATGATGACCACCGAGGCCACCGCCAGTACGATGCCGAACGCCAGGGCGGCCTGCGGATTGAGACGGCCGGCGGGAATCGGCCGGTTCATGGTGCGGACCATTTCGCGATCGATGTCGCGGTCGTACCACATGTTGACCGCACCGGCGGCACCGGCGCCGATGGCGATACAGACGACAGCGATGATGCCGATGAGCGGGTCGATTGGCGCCGGCGCCAGCATCAGTCCGACGAAGCCGGTGAACACGACCAAGGACATCACCCGCGGCTTCAGCAGAATGGCGTAATCGCGGACGCTGAAACGGGGTTCTGCGCGAACCTCGGATGGCATCAGTTGGCGAGCCTGCCCACTCTGAACTGTCGACACGTTATCCCCTCTCTTCCCGTCTACCCTGGGGTGTTGCGGCTACCCCAGGGGGTGCGAGCGCATTCGTTGCCGCGCTTGTTGCCGCTCTCACGGTTGCAACGAGCCGACGACGGCACCGGTGCGATCCCGCGGGGCGCCCAGCAACGCCGCGGCGGCAATCCAGATGAACATGATCCCGCCGATGATCGCGATCAAGGCGCCAATACCGTTCATTGCCATGCCAATCACCGCACCGGTGTCCTCGAGCCCCTGAGCGGCGCCGGCGGTTTTCCTGGGAGCGCCGAAGCCTCCGGCCAGAAAGAGGCCGATACAGGCCATCAACTGGCCGCCGGCGAACAGCAGAATCTGACCGCGCAACGCTCTGCCGAACACCGGAGCGCGATCGAGAGCCGGCAGGAACAAGGTGTAGAACAGGCCCATGAACGCCAGCGTGACGGCGGCGATGACGCCATGGTAATGGGCCGGGGTTCGGGTGTCGGCACCATCGACGAACAGCCCGAACGCGCCACCGACCATGAACAGGGCCCCCGACAGCACCAAGCACAGGACCGCCGGCTCGCGCCAGTGAAGATCGCTCTTGGCCCAGCGCCCCGCGATCGCAACCAGCATCACCAGCGCGCCCGGTCCCAAAGCGTACTGCAGGTTCGTGAAGGCTAGCATCTGCTCGGCCGCGAACGGCGGATAGACCACGTAAAGCCAGGGGCCGACAAGGGCAACCGCGGCAAGAAAAAAGGTCGCCATCATCGCCGGACGTCCGAACGACGTGGCCGGAGCGAAAACGGCGCCGGCGAGGAAAGCCCAAGCGACGATCAGCAGTTGGGTGTTGAGGAACTGCAGCAGGTGGCCTCCTCCCCAGAACAGTTCTTCGTTGAAGGCATAGGAGGGAGTCTGATCCGCCAGCAGCGCATAACTCATCGCAAAGCAGACAAGGGCGAGAAGATAAACTCCGCCGCTTGCCGTCATCGCCAAAACCATCGGTTGTTCCTTCACCCGGCGGGCAGGAAGGTTGACCAGCAGGCGCACGACCACCACGACCAATGCCAGCGCCATGACCGACAATCCGATGTAATACAGCGGATCGATGATGGTCGGCACGTAGTTGTTGAGCGTCGCCTCGCCCCGATCGAGCAGGGCCGGCACGAACAACAGCGGCAGCGCCGCCACCATCCCGATCACGGCAAGACGGCCAAGGCCGGCGAGACGGGGCGCCGGTCCCGCCACCGCGTGGGTCGCGACCACCAGCAGGGCGCCGAAGACGGCCAGGAACCAGACCACGAACGAGAACACGACGTGGATGACGAGGCCTTTGTGAAAGAAGCCCAACGGCCACGCGAACACCGTCTCGATGCCGGGAATCCGGGAGAGGGCCAGCAGCAATGCAAAAACCCCGGCAATGGCCAGCGATCCGATCGCGATCGCGCACCATAAGCGCAATTCGCCCTGCAGCGGCGCGCCGAGGGTATCCGCTCTCAAGGTTCCGAAGGAGACGCGAAGGGGGGACGGCACATCGCCGCCATACGCCGTAATGCGATTATCCATTGATATAGGGGCCTTGCGGCGACGGATAGAGATGAACGGCCATCACGTAGACGACGACGCCGGAGATGGCGACGTACATCCACAGCGGCCAAGTCCAGCGCGCAATCCGCTTGTGGCGCTCGAAACTGCCGCTAAGGGCCCGGAAGACGGTGATCGGGACCAGCGGCGTGATGACGACCGCGATGATGATGTGGGCAATCAGGATCGAGAAGTAGATGGGGCGGACAACTCCGGTGCCTCCGAACTGGGCCAAGCCCGAGTTGAAGTGATAGATGAGGTAGCTTACCAGGAATGCTGCCGATACCGCCAGGGCACCCACCATGCAGGCCCGGTGGCGCTCGGGCCGGTCGTTCAAGATGAAATAGAGACCGGCCGCGAGGAAAAGAATCGTTGCCCCGTTCAACGTCGCGTTGAGATGAGGAAGTTCATGGATTTCCAGCATTGTGCTCGATCGTGTGTTGGCGCCGTGGCCAACCCTTTTTGACGCCATGGCTTACTGTTTTGGAAGAGGAATCCTTGACTGGGCCGGGCACCCAGGGTCCTGCCCGCGTTATCCCCAGCCGATTTTGAGGAAAATGCTGACGTACATCAGCAACGCCGCGGCGGCGAGGACCGCCCCGAAGATCCGCTTGTTCACCCGCCCGTTGTTCATCCGCTGCTCACCTTTCATCGGTCCCTTCATCGGTCCCTTCATCGGCGGTGTCCACCCGTAGTTGCCGGATACCATCGGCCGACGCGGCGATCTGCGCGCTCGCGGCCGCCTCGGCCTTCCAGGACACCTACACCGCCCAGTTGCGAAAGAAAATCCTTTTCATGCGATTTTTCTCATGTTAGCTAACCTCTCGCTGCAAGATCGAGTCACCAGTAGAAAAACGGCTGCAGACGGCCAAATTGCCGGATGCGGACATCAAGCGTGGCGTCACGATCTTCGACTCCCAATTGGGAGCGGGAACCCTTAAGTTAAAGCCTTTGAAGATGGGCGCACAGCCCCGGACGGATGGAAGAGGGGATATGTTGAACAAAGTGCCACTGCTCTCGCTTTCGCTGCTTGTCGGGCTGGCCGGGTTGGCCAATCCGGCATTTGGCGCCGAAGGACTTGCTCACCCGTGGCAGCTTTCTTTTCAAGAACCGATGTCGCCGGTGATGGAAAGAGTGACCAGCTACCACAACCTGTTGCTGGTCGTGCAATTCGGGATCGTGGCACTGGTCCTGGTCATTCTCGCCTACTGCATCATTCGCTTCAATGCGAAGCGCAATCCGGTTCCCTCCCGCACGTCCCACAACACCGTTCTGGAAGTGATCTGGACGGCGCTTCCGGTCGTCATTCTGATCGTCATCGCCATTCCAGGCCTGCGCCTGCTGTATTTCCACGATCGTGCCCAGGACTATGAAATGACCCTGAAGGTGGCCGGCCATCAATGGTACTGGACGTACAGCTATCCCGACCATGGCGATTTCACCTTCGACAGCATCATGGTGCCGGACACCGATCTGGAAGAGGGGCAGCCGCGGATGCTGACGGTCGACAACCGCGTCGTCCTGCCCGTCGACACGACCATTCAGATCTTGATGACCGGCGAAGACGTGATTCATGCCTGGGCGGTGCCATCGCTCGGCCTCAAGTTCGACGCGACCCCCGGCCGGATCAACGAGCGTTGGGTCAGGATCAACGAGGAAGGCGTGTACTACGGCATGTGTTCGGAGTTCTGCGGGATCAATCACGGCTTCATGCCGATCGAGGTGCATGCCGTTTCCAAGGAAGCGTTTGCGGAATGGGTTGCCCAGGCGCAGGAGGAGTTCGCCAGCCGGGAGTCTCGTCCCGCCGTTGATGTCGCGGCAACGCCGGAGAAAGTGCGCTGACGCCGCAATTTTGTACGACCATGCGGAGTGAAGGAAAGGGTTGACGATGGCATACGGAGTTGCCGCGGGGCACGACGAACACCACGCGCATCACCCGACGGGTTGGAAGCGCTGGGTCTACTCGACCAACCACAAGGACATCGGCACGATGTATATCATCCTGTCGATCATTGCCGCGATTCTCGGCGGCCTGATGTCCTGGATCATTCGTCTCGAACTGGCCGAGCCCGGCATCCAGTTCATCGAGGACTTCCAGTTCTATAATGTGCTGGTGACGGCTCACGGCTTTACCATGGTGTTCTTCGTGGTGATGCCGGCGCTGATCGGCGGCTTCGGCAACTGGTTCGTGCCGCTGATGATCGGCGCCCCCGACATGGCGTTCCCGCGGATGAACAACGTCAGTTTCTGGCTGACCGCTGGCGGGTTCGTTCTGCTTCTGATGGCGGCCATGGTCGGCGCGGGTCCGGGCACGGGCTGGACCGTCTACCCGCCGCTCAGCACCTCCATGTACCATCCCGGCCCGTCCGTCGACCTTGCCATTCTCTCTCTGCATGTCGCCGGTGCCGGATCGGTGTTGGGAGCGATCAACTTCATCACCACGATCCTCAACATGCGTGCGCCGGGAATGACGTTGCACCGCATGCCGCTGTTCGTGTGGTCAATCCTGGTCACCGCGTTCTTGTTGCTGCTGGCGCTTCCGGTGTTGGCGGGCGCCCTCACCATGTTGCTGACCGACCGCAATTTCGGCACCGCGTTCTTTGATCCCGCCGGCGGTGGCGATCCGGTGCTGTGGCAGCACCTGTTCTGGTTCTTCGGTCACCCGGAGGTGTATATCATCGTGCTGCCGGCGTTCGGCATCATCAGCCAGATCGTCTCGACATTCTCGCGCAAGCCGGTGTTCGGCTACCTCGGGATGGCTTATGCGATGGTCTCGATCGGCGTGGTCGGCTTCATCGTCTGGGCCCATCACATGTTCACCACCGGCCTTGATGTCGACACCCGCGCCTACTTCACCGTCGCGACGCTGATCATTGCGGTGCCGACAGGCATCAAGATCTTCAGCTGGCTGGCGACGATGTGGGGCGGCTCGATCGAGTTGAAGACGCCGATGCTGTATGCGATCGGGTTCATCTGGTTGTTCGTCATCGGCGGCGTGACCGGCGTGGCGCTGGCCAACGGCGGATTCGATTTCGTCGTCCACGATACGTACTACGTGGTCGCCCACTTCCACTATGTCATGGCGATCGCCGCGATCTTCGCGATGTTCGGTGCCTATTATTACTGGGCGTCGAAGATGTTCGGTCACGACTACAACGAGACCCTTGCCAAGCTGCAGTTCTGGGTCTTCTTCATCGGCGTCAACGTGCTGTTCTTCCCGCAGCACTTCCTCGGGCTGGCCGGGATGCCGCGTCGCATTCCCGATTTTCCCGATGTCTATGCCGGTTGGAACATGGTCAGTTCCATTGGTGCGGCGATCACCATGCTCGGAACATTCATGTTCCTCTTCAATGTCTGGCACACCTATCGGTACGGCAAGAAGGCACTGGCCAACCCGTGGGGCGAGGGCGCGACGACGCTTGAATGGACGGTGCCTTCGCCGGCACCCTTCCATACCCATGAAGAACTGCCGGTCATCGGCAGCGCAGGCGTGCCCAAGCATGGTTTGCCTCCTGGGGCGGCACGGCCTGCGGAGTAACGGGCAGAGGATCGGTGTGGACAGGCGGTATCCAGTGAGGCTCAGGCAATGAGGCCCGCTCGGCGCGGCAACAGCCAACGCGGCAAGCGCAGGATGACTGCTCTTGTGCTGAGCGGGATCGTCCTCGGAATGATCGGCGTATCGTTCGCCTCGGTCCCGCTTTACCGCCTGTTTTGCCAAGTGACCGGCTACGGGGGAACGCCCAAAACGGTGGGCGTCAGCGCTTCGGACATGGTCACGGACGAGGTGGTGACAGTGCGTTTCGACGCCAATGTGAACCGGGGCTTGCCGTGGCGGTTCCGGCCGGAGCAGCGGCAGGTCACGGTCAATCTGGGTGAAGAGCGCCTGATCCACTATGAAGCCGTCAATCTCTCGGACCGGCCCGTCACCGGGACGGCCACGTTCTCGGTAACGCCGTACAAGGTTGCGCAGTACTTCACCAAGATCGACTGCTTCTGCTTTACCGAACAGCGGCTGGAGCCGGGGCAAGCTGTCTCGATGCCGGTGATCTTCTATGTCGATCCGGCGATGCGCGAGGACATGAATTCGCAGGACGTGACGGTGATTACCCTTTCCTATACGTTCTATCCCGTGGACGGGGAGGATCAGGAAGAAACGCAAACGTCGGGTGCCGGTGAAGCGATGGTTGATCGGCGTGTTGAACTCGGCGGCTGAACAATGGAAACTGGGTGACTCTCGACCGGGGGAAAAGGCATGGCAAACGAGGTGAAATCACATCCCTTCCATATGGTGGACCCTAGCCCGTGGCCGGCGTTGGGGACCTTGGCGGCACTGGTTATGGCGACCGGTGGAGTCTGGTTCATGCACGACGGGCCGCCCTGGTTGCTCCTCGCGGGCCTCGCCCTGCTGCTGTACACCTTCTACAGCTGGTGGCGCGACGTCGTTCGTGAGAGCCGAAGCGGTGTCTATACAGATACGGTGCGCCACGGATTGCGCGTCGGCGTGCTTTTGTTCATCGCCTCCGAAGTCATGTTCTTCTTCGCCTTCTTCTGGGCGTTCTTCGATGCCACGATGCCGGCGTTCAGCCGGACCGCGCACGAGGTCTGGCCGCCGGAAGGAGTCGTCCCGTTCGAGACCTGGGGATTGCCGTTCTTCAACACCCTGATCCTGCTCACTTCGGGGGCGACGGTGACCGCAGCCCACCATGCCATTCGCGAGGGCGAGCAGCAAAAGATGGTGTTCTGGACTGGCCTGACGGTTCTGCTCGGCATCGTCTTCCTGTTTTTCCAAATGTATGAGTATACCCACGCCGCGTTCGGCTTCCGTGACGGGATCTATTCGTCGACCTTCTACATGGCGACCGGCTTTCATGGCTTCCACGTGTTCGTCGGTGTGTGCTTCCTGGCTGTGTGCTTCTTCCGCGCCCGCGCCAGACACTTCACCGCCGAGCATCACGTCGGCTTCGAGGCCGCCGCTTGGTACTGGCACTTTGTCGACGTCGTCTGGTTGGTCCTGTTTGTCTTCATCTACTGGTGGGGCGGCTCGGGCTACGAGGGATCGTTCCACTAAGGCGGGTGAATCGGAACGAAGTCCGGCAGAACGGCATGACGGCAGGACGGTGAACTTGCAACCACCGGCAGCGGAGGGCCCTGATGCGCTCACGGCGCGCGTGCTTCTCAACGGGGCTTGTGGCCGCTGCCCCCGCTGCGGACGGGGGCGTCTTTTCAACGGCTTCCTTGAAGTCGCCGAACAGTGCGACGTTTGCGGCTTGAACTTCGCCGGTCATGATGCCGGAGATGGACCGGCGGTGGCCGGCATCTTCGTCCTCGGGTTCGGGATTACCGGTCTGGCGTGGGGGCTGGAGCGCTGGCTGGAGCCGCCATTATGGGTTCACGCCGCGCTTTGGATCCCCCTCACCGTGATCGGTGCGGTGCTCCTGCTGCGGCCGTTGAAGGGATTGACGATCGCGGTGCAGTACGGGGTCCGCGCGGTGGACGAACCGGGTCGACCGGGCGGAACCTGAACAGGGGCGGGGGCTCAAGCCGGGATTGCGCACCTGCCGCCGGCGGGGATGGACGAAAGGTGATGGCAACGGCACTCTACCAACTTCCGATGGACATTCGCCGCGTCGATGTCGACCGGTCGGGGCAATGGCTGGCCGCTGGCTGGCGGGATTTCCTGCGCGCTCCCGGGGTCAGCCTGCTCTATGGCGGCGCTTTCACGGTGCTCAGCATCCTCATTGCCTATGCCTTGATCGCCTTCGGGCTGGGAGCTCTGGTTCTTCCTTTGACCGGGGGATTCGTGCTGCTCGCGCCGATCCTTGTCGTCGGGCTCTACGATGTCAGCCGGAGCCTTGAGCAGAATCGCGAGATTACGCTCGGCAGCGTGTTCGCTGCCTTTCGGGACAACATTGGCCAGTTGTCGGCAATGGGAATCGTCCTGTTGATCCTTTGGTTCGTCTGGGTCGAAATCGCGATCGTCCTCTTTGCGGTGTTCTTCGGTGCGCCGCTGCCGGCACTCGGCAACTTCGTCGACGACGTTCTGTTGTCGGCTGCCGGTGCGCCGCTGTTGATCATCGGCACCCTGGTCGGCGCGGCATTCGCCACCGTCATCTTCACCATAACCGCCGTGTCGATCCCGATGATGTACGATCGGCCCGTCGACATTGCCACGGCAATTGCCGCCAGTGTGCTTGCGGTGCGCGCCAACTGGCAGGTGATGTTCGGGTGGGCCGCCTTGATTGCCCTGGTCACGGTGTGTGCGGTGGCAACCTTTTTTATCGGCCTTGCGGTGGCCTTGCCGGTGCTGGCGTACGCGACTTGGCATTCCTATCGCGATCTGATCGAAGAGCACCACCCGGTACCGGCCGAGGAAGCCGGGTTCGGCGCCGGCATCTGAACACGGTCCTCGAGCGGCAGTCGGCATCGATCCCGCCGGCGGCTGCGGCAGGATCGGGATATTGGATATTGTTCCGGTGATGGCACCGCAGCGCCTGCCTCAGCCGCATCGATGACGAGCGCGGCCACGCTGCCGGCAAACTTTCTCTACCCCCGTTTCGGGCAGCATCGTAAACTGCGTCATAAAACGCTTTGGCTGTTTGCGTAGCACGCGCGTCAGCGAGAGAATAAGGGGGAGGATCGCGTTGCCATGCCGGGTTATACACGGCCCCTGCAGCGGGCCTGCTGTCTCCGATCCTTTCTTTTCATCCGGATGCCGCGCGAGAGGTGAGGCGCCAGATGGCTGAGATCCGCCAACCGCCGCCATCCAGGAACACCATCGCCATCACGCGACGCCCGGGGCCCCGCCGTCGGCGAGCGAGCGGCTTTGGCGCCGGCTCGATCCGCGCTCGGAAGACGGCTGGAAGATGTGCCGCTGTTCCATTTCCTTTTGCGGAGAAGAAGGGAGTAGCGCCAGCATATCCGGCACGATGACGCGATTCGAACAAGCGTCTCAACGCTTGGGCGTTCGCGTCCCAACAACAACGCGTCCGCGGCAGTGCAGGATCAACATCCGCACGTCTCCTTAGCGGCGCATGGGGAGGTTGAGGGTCATGGTTTTGTTGCGGATCTCCGGGGTGAGCGACGCGGCGGCGCTGGCGCAGCTCACCGAAAACGAACTTGGCCTCGCGCTCGAGGTCAAGGCGGCGGTGCGGCCGCTGGCCGTCCGGGCGGCAGGCGACCGCGTCGTCGTTGAGGCGGCGGACGACGATCTCGTCGAACTCAGACTTGAGGGCGGGGCGGTTCTCTGGGTGAGAGCCGACGAAGCGGCGGAGCGAATCGGGGCGGCCAGCAGTCGCGGTGCGGCAGACGACGGCAGCGTCGAGATCGACGGGGAATTGCCGCTCGTGGATCGGGCACGCGGAATTGGCGGCTGGGCGATCGAGGCCGTTCGGGTCCTGGGGATCGATATCGGCAAGGCGGGAGCCCGCAACATCGCTGAAGCCCTGGAAAGCAAAGCCATCAAAGCAGAGGGGCTGTTTCACTGGGACGGCGAGGGGCAACTCGAGGCATTCGCCGCCACCGCGGCCGGTGACCAGCCCTGGCTCGTCTTCATCCACGGCGCAGCGTCCAACACGCGCGGCAGCTTCGGCGATCTGAACATCGTGCAGCAGGGGCTCTGGCAGCTTCTCGCCCGCACCTATCAGGGGCGGATCCTCGCCTTCGAGCACCGGACATTGACCGAGAGCCCGATCGCCAACGCGGCGGCGCTCGTCGAGGCGCTTCCGGCGGGGGCCGAGCTGCATCTCATCAGTCACAGCCGCGGCGGTCTGGTTGGCGAACTGATCGGCCGCGGCCGGCTGACCGATACGGCCGGCGTGCCGCGCGCCGCTTTCGATGAGATTGAACTCCGCCAATTTGCCGGCGCGGAGCACGCGGCCGAGCTGGCGGCGCTGGGGCGACTGGGCGAGAGCTTGATACGGAAAGGGCTCAAGGTGACGCGGTTCGTCCGGGTCGCTTGTCCGGCGCGAGGCACCAGTCTGATGGGCGGGCGAATCGACCGCTGGCTCAACCTCGTCTTCAATGTCCTGGGCTTCGCCACCGGGGGCAGGCTCAACCCGGTCACGCAGACCCTGCTCGATGGCTTGCAGGCGCTGGTGCAGGCGGTCGTCAAGGAGCGCACCTCGCCCGAGACGCTGCCGGGGTTGGCGGCAATGTCGCCCGAAACCTCGCCGCTCCTGCGCGTGCTCAACCGCGCCGACGTTCATCAGGACGACGGCCTCCATGTGATCGCCGGCGATGTCGAGCCGACGACAATCCTGCGCCGGCTCGCGCTTTGGTTTGCCGACCTCTATTTCGGCCAGGATCACGATCTGGTGGTCGATACGGCTTCGATGGACGGCGGCGCCCGGCGCCCGCAGCCGCTCTATGTGTTTCTCGACAAGGGTCCCAAGGTCATCCATTTCAACTACTTCGCCAATCATGACACTGCCTCGGTGATGGTCAACGCGCTGGTGGAGCCGGCGGCGTTGCCGCCTCAGCGGGGGGCGTTGGGAGTTTCGTTGGCGCGCGCCGCCAGCGAGGTGATGCCGAAGCCGAGAAGCCGCGGAACGCCGGGGCGGTTGCCCATTGTCATGATCCTTCCGGGGATCAGCGGTACTCATCTGAAGATTGGCGAACAGCGGATCTGGATCGACCTTTTCAGGCTGGCCCGCGGCGGCGTGGGGCGGCTGGCGATCACGAACGCCGCCGTCGAGCCGGATGAACCGGTGGCGCGTTATTATGGCGATCTCTTCCGTTTTCTCGAAGTGACGCACGAGGTCAGAGCCTGGCCCTACGACTGGCGGCGCTCGATCCTCGAGACCGCCCGATTGTTTGCCCGCGATCTGGGGGCGGCGCTCGACGCCACCGAACATCCCGTCGGGATCGTCGCGCATTCGATGGGCGGTCTTATCGCGCGGGCAGCGCTCGCGCTCGATGACGACCTCCGGCAGCGGTTCAATGCGCGCGCGGGCACGCGCCTTGTCATGCTCGGCACACCCAATGGCGGCTCGTTCTCAATCCCGATGCTGCTGCTGGGCCGCAACCGCCTGATGCGGTATCTGGCCTTGCTGGATCTCAAGGCGAATGCCCGCGAGCAGCTCGAGGTGGTGTCGCGCTGGCCCGGGGCGGTACAGATGCTGCCCGAGCCGACCACCGACCATGGGGCGACGGGTGGCATTGATCTGTATACCGTCGCCGGTTGGACGGCCCTCGCGGCGGCGGACGGCGGCAAAGGATGGGTCAAGCCGTCGGCCGAGGTGCTGGAGGATGCGCGGCGGTTGCGCGCGGTGCTCAATGCCGCGGCGGTCGATCCCGCCCGCATGGTCTACGTGGCCGGCCAGGCAGAGACCTACGACAGTCTGGAGATTGCGGAAGCGGGAGATAAGGCCGAGCGAATCCGATTTAGTATCACCATGGAAGGCGATGGTCAGGTCCTCTGGAGCACCGGCATTCCGAAGGGTATCCGGGCCTGGTACACGTCGGCCGCGCACGGCGACCTCGCCCGTCACGCACCGGCATTCCCGGCCATTCTCGATCTTCTGCAGCGCGGCACCACCGATCGTCTGTCGCAGACGCCGCCGGTTGTCAGTCGGCCGCGCGGGGCTCCGCCTGCCGTCGCCCGCGAGTTGATGCACCGGGTTCCGTCCGAGGACGACCTCCTTGCCACGGCGATGGGGGCAGCCCCCGCAGTGCCGCTCAGGCCGGAGCGACGCGTTGCGGTTCGCGTCGTAAACGGGCATCTAAAGTTCGCTCGCCACCCGCTGCTGGTCGGCCACTATATCGGCGACACCCTGAACGGCAGCGAACTGGTTCTCGACCGCGAGCAGAACGGCCGCATCGAGCGCCGCCGCGCCCGCGGTTTGCACCCGGGCCCGATCGGAACCTTCGATGTCCATCTGGATGCCGACAGCCATCCGCCGGGCAGCGTCATCGTCGGTCTCGGCGAAGTGAGCGAGTTGACCGGGGGCACCCTCAGGCAGACGATTCGGACCGGGTTGCTGGCGTTGGCGACGGCCATGGATGAGCGTGACGAGATGGCCGCCGGCACAGCCGGGATTGCCGCCGAGCGACCGCCGCGCGGCCTATCCGCTGTGCTGATCGGCTCCGGCGGCGGTGTCGTGACCGTCGTCGATTCCGTTCAGGCGATCCTGCGGGCCGTGCGCGAGGTCAACCTTCAGTTGGGCGATGGCTGCTTTTGCGAAATCGAGCTGATCGAGTTGGTGGAGCAGCAGGCGATCAATGCCTGGCACACGATCAACCGGCGCCTGGAGCGCGCCGAGTTCAAGGAGACGTTCACGCTGGAGAGCGAGGTCGCGCGCCAGCGCGGCGCTTGGCGCCGGATCGGCCCGGACGGCGATCGGGACTGGTGGACGCCGATAACGATCCGCGCTTCCTCCACGGAGGGCGAGAACGGCGATATCGGGGGATCGCCGGATGGCGCATCACCCGTTGGCGCATCACCCGTTGGCGCATCGCCCGATGGTGAGCGAGGGGCGCTTCATTATGTCGTTCTCTCCGGACGCGCACGAGTGGAGGCGACGATGGTCGCAACCCGCCGCAGCTTCATCGATCTGTACCTGCACCGAATCAGTCAGCAGCGGGTCGAGCAAGGGACGATGTCGGCCGCCCGCACCCTTTTCGAGATGCTCTGGCCGAACGTCTTGAAGGAGCACAGCCTCGACGACCGCAACATCCGGCTCATTCTGGATGAAACCGCCGCCGCCTTGCCATGGGAGATGATGGACGACCGGCGCCCGTGGCTGATGCCGGGCGTGGACGATACGGCAGCGGAGCTGGGGCCTCCGGTGGTGCGGTTCGGGGTCGTTCGGCAACTGGTCACCCGCCCTCGGGAAGCGATGATGCCCGCCGCATCGCGCCGCAAGGCACTGGTGATCGGCGATCCAATCGGCGGCGGCAGCAGGCTTCCGGAGTTGCCGGGAGCGCAACGTGAGGCAAACGAGGTCCAGGAAGCGCTCGAGCGGCGTGGTTTCGATGTGACGCCGTTGATCGGCACCAAGGCGAAACCCGAGGATGTCATTTCGGCGCTGTTCGGCGAGGCTTGGCAGATCATCCACATTGCCGCCCACGGCGTGTTCAATCATCGCTTCGAGAATGAATCGTCGCGCGAACGAAAGACCGGGATCGTTCTCGGCGGCGTGAGGGAAACGTTGGTGCTGGAAAGTCCCATGTTCCAACAGATGCCGGTCACGCCGGAGTTGGTGTTCGTCAATTGCTGTTCACTCGGGGCGCTCGATCCGGTCGTTGAGAATGCCTATCTGCGCTCGGATCGCCCGGCTCTGGCAAGCAGCATCGGGGTTCAGCTGATCCGCATGGGCGTGAAGGCCGTCATTGCCGCCGGCTGGGAGGTGGACGACACGCTGGCCGCGCAATTCGCGAACACATTTTACGATGGCATGCTGGGCGGTGGCAGCTACGGCAGGATCGTGCAGGATGCACGCCAGGACGTCTATCGGGAGTCCCCGAGCAAAAGCACCTGGGGCGCTTATCATGCCTACGGTCATCCGGATTTCCGGCTGAGCGAGGTGGTGCTCACGCCGCGTCATTTCCGAGAGCGACGGACTTATGCCGCTCCCGCCGAGGCTCTTGCCGAAATCGAGCGAATCCAGGCTCTGGTCAATGTCGGTGGAGACCGCAATGTCCAGGCGGACCTGGAGGCGATCAAACAGATCGAAGGCGCGATCGCCGCCAAGGGCTGGCTCGACCGGCCCGAGATCCGAGCATCGCTGGCTGGCGTCTATGCCGAGCTTTATGATTTCGACACGGCGATCGAGCACTATCAAGCAGCGGCAGTGGCGGAGGATGGGCTGGTGCCGGTCCGTGCGATCGAGCAGCAGTTAAACCTGCTTGCTCGGCAGGCATGCCAATGTCCGCCCGATTCAGGCCCGCCCAGTCCGAAGGAACGGATCGTGGCCTCGGTCGGCAAACTGGCAGCGCTGATCGACGCCTGCGGAGAGACCCAGGAGCGGCTGAGCCTGCTCGCCTCTGCGTACAAGCGGCTTGCCCATGTCGAGACCGGTGAAGAGCGGACAAAGGCGCTCGGACGGATGGAACGCATGTACCGGCAGGCCCGCAAGCTCGGCCAAGCCCGCGGCAACCCGCACGTTTACTATCCCTGGATTCAGGAAATTACCGGGAAGATAATCTTGGCTCTGCGCAACCGAAAGCCTCCGCGAGCCGACTTCGCCGCCTTGCAGCGCGCGCTAAGGCCAGCCGCATCGGATGACTTCTGGCGGCGGGTGCTGCCTGCCGACCTGCGCTTGCTGGAGCAGGTCGGGAGGGGCGCGTTGCCCGAGAGCGAGCAGGAGGAAATTGCCCGCGACTATGCCGCGGTCTGGAGGGATACCGGCTCCGGCCGAGAAATCGCGTCGGTCATCGGGCAGGTTGACTTCCTCGTCGATATGCTGAGAGACCTCACACCCGAAACCGACGACCTCGTTGCGGCCTTGGAGGCTGTTAAGCAACGCACCCTCGCGGCGACAATGGCCTGAGTTGCACCCGTGCGGTGGACTCTCTATCCCGCCGGCAAGACGATTTCGTAGGATTCGGCAAAGACCCTGGCGGCGACGCGGTAGGTATCGATGGGCGCCGCCGGGTCTTGGACGATGGCATCGCCGGGCCTGGCGATCATCGCCTCGCCCCAGGGCGCCATGAAGCGAAAGGTGCCATCTTCGAGTCTGACGATCGTGTAGCGGAGCATCTTGCCCTTGGGACGATAGAGCTGCCAGCCGTCAGCCTTCCCCAACAGACCCTCATAGCGCTCGCGGAACGCCGCGGCGCCGACAAGGTAGCATTCATTTCCGCCCGCCGGGCTCCGGTTGCGAACCAGCCAATCTCCGCGCGCGGCGGGGCGGCTCCGCGTCTCGTAGCCTTCCCCGGCAATCTCGGTGACAACGATCTCGCCGGGCCGCGCCGGACGCGCATCGACCAGCCCCGCCTTACGCGCCAATCCGGTCCGTCCCGCAGCTACGGCGTCGCGCATCAGTGCCTGGACGTCGCGCTCCGGCAGCCCATCCAGATCCTCCCTCACGCGTTTCCTCTCATCGACCCGCTCCATCATCATTCCTCGGGGTCATTGGCAACGTGCGCGTTCCCTGCCGCAGAAGCCGCAAGAAGTGCCCGCACCTGCTCAGTTGCCGAGCACCGTTCCCTCGCGGCGCTTGTCGGCGGCTCCGATCAGCCGTCCCTCCGGCGCGATGACGATGACATGAAGGCCCGAATTCAGATCCTCAACCACCACCTCGTGTCCAAGCGCCGCAAGGGCGGCCGCGGTGGCATCCGCTCCTGGCCCCTGTTCGACGATGGTGGGACCATTGCGGTTGACCACGTGCGGCAGATCGATTGCCTCTTGCGGATCCATGCCCCAGTCGAGAATCGCAATGATCGAAGCGGCGGTATAGGGAATGATGTTGGCGCCGCCCGGCGAGCCGGTCAGCAGCACCCGGGTGCCATCCCGCAGGACAACGGTCGGCGCCATCGAGGAGCGCGGCCGTTTACCGCCCTCGACCCGGTTCGCCACCGGCGTGCCGCCCACCGCCGGCTCCAGCGCGAAATCGGTGAGCTCGTTGTTGAGCAGGAAGCCACTCGTCATCACCCGCGAGCCGAAGCCCGTCTCGATGGTCGTCGTTGCCGAGACCATGTCACCGTAGCGGTCGACGATGACGAAGTGGGTCGTGCCTTCCCGGGCCCGTGACCGGTCCGGCGAGAGCGGCACGATGTCGCTTCCGGGCGGTATGCCGGCGGCTGCCGTGCCCATCGCCGCCTCAAGGTCGATCAGCTCCGCGCGGGCGGCAAGATAGTCACGGTCGAGCAGCCCACTCGGCATGGCGACATGGTCACGATCGGCCATGTAAAGATCGCGGTCGGCGAAGGCAAGGCGCGAAGCCTCGAGAAACAGATGCCGAGCGGCAACTCCCGGACCGAGGGTCGCCAGATCAAAAGACTCCAGCATACCGAGAACCTGGCCGACGGTGAGGCCGCCCGAGCTCGGCGGACCCATGCCGCAAACATCGTCGCCACGGTAGGCGATGCACACCGGCGCGCGCTCGATCACCCGGTAGCTTGCCAAATCCTCCAGCGTCAGGATGCCGGGATTGTTCTCGGTGCGTACGGCGGCAACGATATCGCGAGCGATGGCACCCGTGTAGAACGGTGCCGCGCCATGGGCGGCGAACAGGCGCAAGGTGCGGGCGAAGGCCGGATTGCTGAGGATCGTGCCTTCGGACTTGGGGCTGCCGTCCGCTTCGAAGAAATAGGCACGGATGTCCTCGAAGCGGTCCAGCTCCCGCGCCCCGGCGATGGCCTCGGCCAAGCGCTGGGAGATCGGAAACCCGTTCTCGGCGGCTGCGATCGCGGGGGCGATCAGCCCCGCCCAAGGCAGGCGGCCATAGCGGGCATGTACGGTCTCCAGCAGCAACGGGATGCCCGGCACCCCGACCGATCGGCCACCGACCACCGCATCCCAGAAATCGACCGGCGTCCCGTCTTCCTCCAGCCAATAGCCTTCATCGGCGGCAAGCGGCGCGCGCTCGCGCGCATCGAAGGTGGTAAGCTCTTTCAAGGCCGCGTTCCAGTAAAGGAGAAACCCGCCGCCGCCGAGGCCCGAGCTTTGCGGCTCGACGAGAGCGAGCATGACCTGCACGGCGACGGCCGCATCGGCCGCGGAGCCTCCGCGCTCCAGGACGGCATAACCCGCCTCGGTGGCCAGCGGATGGGCCGCGGCGACCATGACCTGCTGAGCGGTGACGGCGGTACGCTCGGCAATCGCCGTAGTCCGCTCCGGCTGCACCGCCGTTTCCCTGGCCGCGGCCGGGCTCGTGAGCAAGGCAGCCAGCGCCACAGCGGCGATCCGGGTGAGCAGCATGATGATGTCCTCTCGGCGTCCTCGGGTCCAGCGGACCGGTTTGCCTGCAAAACGCCTCCCGGCAAATCCCTATCGGGCAAGGAAGCGTCTGCGGGCATCGGCGACGGCGGCACGAACTCGCGTCGGCGCGGTACCGCCTTCGCTGGTTCGGCTGGCGACCGAGGAATCGACGCTCAGAATGGCGAGCGCCTCTGCGCTCAGCGCCGGCTCTACCGCCTGCAGCTCGGCCAGCGACAGAGTCTCAAGTCCGCCCCCTTTCTCCTCCGCCGCCTTGACCAGCGCACCGACCACATGATGGGCGCGGCGGAACGGCATTCCCTTCACCCGCACCAGCCAGTCGGCCAGATCGGTCGCGGTGGCAAAGCCGCGCCCGGCGGCGGCTCGCATGCGCTCCCGGTCGAACACTGCCCCCGTCATCATTCCGGTCATCGCCCGCACGCACAACAGCAGCGTATCGGCGGCATCGAACACCGGCTCCTTGTCCTCCTGCATGTCCTTGGCATAAGCCAGCGGCAGCCCTTTCAACACCGTGAGCAGGCCCATCAGCGCGCCGATCACCCGTCCGGTTTTGGCGCGAACCAGCTCGGCCGCGTCCGGATTGCGCTTTTGCGGCATGATCGAGCTGCCGGTGGAATAGGCGTCCGGCAGCACGATGAACCCGAACTGCGCCGACGCCCAGATCACGATCTCTTCTCCCAGCCGCGAGAGGTGAACAGCGAGCAGCGCCCCGGCGGCGAGGAACTCCAGAGCGAAGTCCCGGTCCGAGACTGCGTCCAGGGAGTTGGCGGCGGGCCGCGCGAAACCGAGTGCCGCCGCCGTCATCCGCCGATCGATCGGGAACGACGTTCCTGCCAGCGCCGCGGCGCCGAGCGGGCACTCGTTCAGCCGTCGGCGGCAGTCGGCGAGGCGACCGCGATCCCGCCCCAGCATTTCCACGTAGGCGAGCAGGTGATGCCCGAGGGTCACCGGCTGCGCCACCTGAAGATGGGTGAATCCGGGCATCACCGCATCGACGTAGACATCGGCCTGCTCGATCAAGGCAGCTTGAAGCGCGCGGAGATCGCCATCAAGGGAGTCGATCGCGTCGCGCACCCACAGCTTCAGATCCGTCGCCACCTGATCGTTGCGGGAGCGCGCCGTGTGCAAGCGGCCGGCAGGCTCGCCGATCAACTCGGCGAGGCGGTGCTCGACGTTCATATGGATATCTTCAAGACCGCGGTTGAACGGAAAATCCCCGCTTTCCATCTCTCGAAGCACGGCATCCAGTCCCTCTACGATGGCGTCCGCGTCGGATCGCGTTATGATCCCCTGTGCCGCCAGCATCTCGCAGTGGGCTTTGGAGCCGGCGATGTCGTGCGCGAACAGGCGCTGATCGAAGTCGATGGAGGCATTGATGCTTTCCATGACGGCCGACGGCCCTGATGCGAACCGGCCGCCCCACATCGTACTGGTCGGCGTCTGCGAGGGGGGACTTTTGCTCATGGGAACCTTTAAACGAAATGACTGAACAACGGAAAGGGCGCCATGCCCTCCTTCTCGCCGGTCTGGCGGCGCTGATTGTCATGATATCGTCTGCGGGTGCAAGGGCCGAAGCAAACGGATGTACGAGCCCGCCGGAGGCGCTCGCCAAGTTTCAACCTGCGGATGGGGCGGCAGTGGAGAGCGATGTTGCCATTCTTCAGGACGGCGAGAGGGAGGTCCGGCTCGCCGACTGGCGCGGCAGTGGTCTCGTCGTCAACTTCTGGGCGACGTGGTGTCCGCCTTGCGTGGAGGAGATGCCGGCGCTCGACGCGCTGCATGCCGACATCGCCGGCGACGGCATTGCGGTGCTGGCGGTCTCGTCCGACTTCGGTGGCGCCGATGCGGTCCGCGCATTCTACGAAAAGACGGCGATCAAAAACCTTGGCGTGCTGATGGATCCGCGCAGCCGGATGGGGCAAAGCCTGGACGTTTACGGTCTGCCGACGACTCTTTTGGTCGATGCCGAGGGCAAAGAGGTCGGTCGGGTGATAGGACGGGCCGAATGGAATGCCCCCGAAGTTGTCGCGTTCCTTCGCGCCTGCCTCACCCCTAGCGGCTAGGCCGTTCTTCGAATGGCGCACGCTGAACCGCACCGTCTGCGGATCGCGACCTTCAATGTCGAGAATCTCGGCAATTCAACTGAACCGGAAGGAAGTCTGGAAGAGAAGATCCGGCTGCTCAGGCCGCAGCTGCTGCGCCTGCGCGCTGACATCCTCTGTCTTCAGGAGGTCGACAGCCAGCGCCAAACGAGCAAGAAGGATCGCACATTGGAGGCGATGGAGGCACTGCTGGCGGATACGCCTTACCAGTCCTTCCATTGCGCTACGACCGTCAGCCGGACCACCGGCGGCATCCGTGACAAGCACAACCTCGTGACCCTCAGCCGAACGCCGATCCTCCACCAACGCCAGATCTTCCACGATCTGGTGGCGGCACCGCGCCATTGCCTTGCGACGGCGGCGCGTGCCGACGAAGACGCGCAGAAAATCGAGTGGGACCGCCCGTTTCTCCACGCCGCGATCGAGGTGGCCGATGGCCGCACCTTGCACGTTCTCAACGTCCATCTGCGGGCGCCGCGAGCCGCCTTCCTGGCCGGGCAGAAGACCAGTGCGCGCACCTGGCGCACCATGTCCGGCTGGGCCGAGGGGTTTTTTCTTGCTGCCGTGAAGCGATCGGGGCAAGCGCTGGAGGTCCGGCTGTATGTGGACCAGCTGTTCGACGCCGACGAAGAGGCGCTGATCGTCGTCTGCGGTGATTTCAACGCAGACGCCCATGAGGTGCCGGTGCGGACCATCCGCGGCGATGAAGAAGATGCCGGCAATCCGCATCTGATTCTCCGCACCCTGGTGCCGGTCGAGCGGACCGTCGCCCATTCCCGACGGTTCTCGGTCGTGCATCATGGCCGTCCGCAGATGCTCGATCATCTTCTCGTCTCCCGGCCTTTGCTGGCCTGGTATCGCGGAGTCGAGATCCACAACGAGGCGCTGGGGGATGAATTGATCAGCTCCCACGCGGTGCAGGGCTCGCCGGAATCCTATCATGCCCCCGTCGTCGCCGAGTTCCTGATCGGAGAGACGAACAATGCCGATTTCTGAAGAGCGGTTTACGGGATGCCTGATCGGGCAATGTGTGGGCGATGCAGTCGGTTTCATGGTCGAGGGATCATCGCCGGAGGTTTGTCGCCGCTACGCCGATGGCGTGCTGTATGCCGGCCAGCCCTACCATGGATGGCGGAGCGGTTTTGCCTTTGGCCAGTATTCGGACGACTCCCAGCTCGCGCGCGAGCTGATCGAGAGCTGCCTCGTCAGGGGGCGGTTCGATCCGGCCGACTACGCGCAGCGCATCGCGGCGATTTTTTCGGAAGGACGCGTCGTCGGGGCGGGATGGTCGACCACCCAAGCAGCGGCCCGGCTTGCCGAAGGGGTCCCATGGGATCAGGCCGGCACACCCGCTCCGAGCGCAGGCAACGGCAGTGCAATGCGGGCGGCGCCGATCGGGCTGATGTTCCATGACGATCCGCAAGCCCTCATCGCGGCGGCGCACGATCAAGGCCGCATCACCCATGCCGATCCCCGTTGTTCGGCCGGTGCCGTTGCCATTGCCGGCGCCGTCGCATACGTCCTGAACGGAAAGCCGGTTGACGCTGAAGGCCTCCTCGATGTCCTTGCCGCCGGGGCGGCAGCTTACGATGAGGGCGCCGCGAACGCCTTGCATCAACTCCTGGCGATCGTCGCTCTCGCTCCCGATGCGGCGGTGAGGGCGGTTGTCGAGGCGGGGCAGCCCGATTACCGTGAACCGCCTGAGGGAATCCACCCGTTCGTGATGACCAGCGTCCTGTGGAGCCTCTATGCGTTCCTGCGCTCGCCCGAGGATTACATCAAGGTGATCCATACCGCCGTTGCCGTCGGCGGCGACGTCGACACCACCGCTGCGATGGCGGGCGCCATCGCCGGTGCCCACAACGGGCTCGCCGCCATTCCGGCGGCACTGGTTTCTTCGCTCAACGACCGCGGACAGTGGCGTGCCGAGGATCTGATCGATCTGGCGCGGCGACTGTGGCGGCTCAAGCATCTTGGCCAGCCGGGCTGAACGATCCGGCGGAACCGACACCACCGCATCAAGGTCATCCGGCAGCGAGCCATGGACGAACATCAAAAGGATGTCTGACGATGAGAGAGAAACGAATGACAACGGCCTCAGCGCTTTTCGCGGTCTCGGCACTGGTCGTCGGGCTGGCGGCGTGCCAGCGGCCCGAAGAGCCGGGATCAACGTCTCTTCCCGAGGCCACCGCCGACGAGCAGCAGCGACGCACCGCGTGCCGGCAATGGGCATCGGCGCAGAGCGAGCGGGAATTCGCCCGCGTCCAGGCCGACAGCGGTGCCGCCTTTGGACGGACAATCCCCATGCGCGAGCGGTTCGACCGCTTCGATGCCGAACAGCGCCGCCAGTCGCTGTACCAGCGGTGCATGGCGGAAGGCGCACCACAGAGCCCGCGTGAGGCGCAGTGACGGCAAAAAGGTGTAGATCGGTTCTGGCGGGGGCTCTCTCGTCGCCGTCAGCATTGCACTTGCCGCGGGGTATGCCGATGGCTAGCTACAGATCATGACTTTACCTCCCGATCTGCAGGACGCGAGCGCTGCAGTCTGCCAGGATGATATAGCGCCGCAAACCCAGAAAACGCTGTTGAACCAGCGCCTCGATGCCCTCCGCGGCGAAATCGCCCGCTGTGAGTTGGCCGGATTTGTCGTGCCGCGGGCCGACGAGCATCAGGGCGAGCAGGTTCCGCCATGCTCGGAACGACTGGCTTGGCTGACCGGTTTTACCGGCTCGGCCGGGCTTGCCGTTGCGATGTCGGACGCCGCTGCCCTGTTCGTCGATGGGCGCTACACGGTTCAGGCGGCAGTTGAAGTGAATGCCGCCGTATGGCGAGTGTGCCATCTGACGGAGGAACCGCCGAGCGCCTGGATCGCGAACCATCTGCCGGCGGGAGGGCGGTTGGGCTACGATCCGTGGCTGCATACGCTATCGCAGTTGGATCCGCTGCGGGCGGCGTGCGAGAAGGCGGGAGGCCAGCTGGTTGCGCTTGAGCACAATCTTGTCGATGCCGTCTGGCCGGACCGACCGCCGCCGCCGCTGGCGCCGATCGTGCCGCACCGGCTGCCGGCAGAGGGGAAACGTTCGGCAGACAAGCGCGACGAGGTGGCGGAGAGCCTTGCCTGCGCTGAGGACGATGCCGCTGTTCTCTCGGCTCCCGAATCCATTGCTTGGCTGCTCGACATCAGGGGCGGCGATGTGTCTTACGCTCCGCTGCCGCTGGCCTTCGCTGTGGTTGGCGTTGATCGCCAAGTCGCCCTGTTCGTCGATTCGCGCAAATTGTCCCCCGGTCTCGATCTCGGCAGCGGGGTGACGGTCCATCCGCCTGAACACCTGGGGGCGGCGCTGGATCGTCTCGGAGCGGACGAGAGTATCGTGCGGATCGATCCGTCGGGAACACCGGAATGGATCGTCGAGCGGCTCAAGCGCGCCGGCGCAAGCGTCACCCATGGCCCCGACCCGTGCCTGTTGCCCAAGGCGATCAAGTCTCCGGAAGAACTCGAGGGCATTCGTGCCGCCCACCGGCGCGATGGGGCCGCGTTGACACGGTTTCTGGCGTGGCTCGCGCGCGAGGCTCCGGGTGGTGGTGTGAGCGAACTGGACGCATCCGATCGGCTGGAGGCGTTCCGCCGCATCAACGAGATGTTCCGCGGCCTCAGCTTCCCCACAATCTCGGCCGCGGCGGAGCATGGGGCCGTAGTGCACTATCGTCCGACGGCGGCGACCAACCGGACGCTCGACCGCGGCTGCCTCTATCTGGTCGACTCCGGCGCTCAGTATCTCGACGGCACCACCGATGTGACACGAACCGTGGCGATCGGCGGGCCGTCAGCCGTGATGCGCGAACATTTCACGCGCGTTTTGAAGGGCCATATCGCCATTGCCACCGCGCGCTTTCCGGCCGGGACCACCGGCTCGCAACTCGATGTGCTGGCGCGGCGGGCGTTGTGGGAGGTCGGGCTCGATTATGACCATGGCACCGGCCATGGCGTCGGCAATTATCTGAGCGTGCACGAAGGCCCGCAGCGCATTTCCAAGGTGCCCAGTTCCGTAGCGCTGCAGCCGGGAATGGTAGTCTCGAACGAACCGGGTTATTACCGGACCGGGGAATACGGAATCCGGGTCGAAAACCTTGTGGCGGTGGTGGCGGCAGATCCGCCCGAGGGCGCGGAGAGGGACCTGCTGAGCTTTGAGACGCTCACCCTGGCGCCGATCGATCTCGGCCTCGTGGCGCCGGGGCTTCTCAGCCGCGAGGAGAGGGATTGGCTCAACGCCTATCACGCCCGGGTCCGGGTCAACCTTGCGCCGCTGGTGGATCGCGAGACCGTGGAATGGCTGCATCAAAGCACGGCGCCGATCGATGTCTGAATCGGCCGTGCGGATCAGGAGGGGGTGAGTGTGACGGGTGCCTATATCAACCGCATTGCAACCGCCGTCCCGCCCCATCAGGTTCACGATACCTTCATCCGCTTTGCGCGGAACCTTCTGGCCGGCAAGCGCCGCCTGCCGCTGTTCGACCGGATGGTGGACCGCGCGCAGATCGCCGAGCGGTGGTCGTGTCTGGAGCCTTCGCTCGATCCGTCGGGCGAGGTGGTGGATTCCGGACGCTTTTACGTCCGTGGCCAATTCCCGTCGACCGCGGATCGAATGCGGTTGTACGAGACGGCCGCTCCGCCACTGGCCGCGGAAGCGGTCGAGGGGCTCGATCTCGGTGCCGGTGCCGGCAGCATCACCCATGTCCTGATCGTGACCTGTACCGGCTTTTCAGCGCCCGGGTTGGACGTCGAATTGATCCGGCGCTGCGGGCTCGATCCCTCGGTCGAGCGGACCATCGTCGGGTTCATGGGCTGCAATGCGGCCATCAACGCATTGAAGCTCGCGCGCCACATCGTTCGCTCCGAGCCGCACGCGCGGGTGCTGATCGTGAGCATCGAGCTATGCACGCTGCACCTGCAGGAGACGGACGATCTGGAGCAGGTGCTCTCCTTCCTTCTGTTCGGCGACGGGTGTGCGGCGGCGCTGGTGACCGCCGAGCCGATCGGGCTGGCGCTGGAGCGGTTTCACGCCGTGCTGGTTCCGGAGGACGCCGATCTCATCCAGTGGCACATCCGCGAGTCCGGCTTCGATATGTTGTTGTCGGGCAGGGTGCCGGCCGCGCTCGGCAAGGCGCTCACCACCGGCAGCGCCCCGATCTTCAACGGCACCGCGCCGGACGCGATCGAACTTTGGGCGGTGCATCCGGGCGGCCGCTCCATTCTCGATGCCGTCGACGCGGCGTTGGGGCTTGACCCGGCGGCGCTGGCGGCTTCGCGGGAGGTGCTGCTGCGATTCGGGAACATGTCTTCGGCCACGGTTCTGTTCGTGCTGCAATCCCTGATGCGCGACGCGCGGCCGGGCGCGCTGGGCTGCGGGATGGCATTCGGCCCGGGTCTTACCGCCGAGACGATGCTGTTCCGTGCCGAAGGCGGGCAGTGGGTATGAGCAGATCGACACGCCGCTCTTCCGACTCGAATCGCAGGCAAACAAGATCGTGATTTCGCGGATGAAGCGCAGCTGGCTATACGGAGGGTTGGTGGCCGGCTTGCTTGCCGCAAGCCCCACGGCGGCCGCGTCCTTCAGCGGCCTTGTCGTTTTCGGAGACAGCCTGTCCGATACCGGCAATGCAGGCCGCTTCACCAACGGGCCGGTCTGGGTCGAAAGCGTCGCCGAGGCTCTGGGACTGGATCTGCGGCCGGCGCTGGTAGGAGGCACCAATTATGCGGTCGGCGGAGCGCGCGCGCAAGGCGGTGTGATCGATATCCTGTCTCAGACAAAGAGGTTTCTGGCTCAGCGCGAAGCCGATCCCGATGCCCTTTATGTCGTCTTCGGCGGGGCCAACGATCTGCTGGCCTCGGCCTGTGATGCCGACGATCAAGGCGTGGCACGTGAAGCGGCGGCGGCGATCGGCAGCGCGATCGAGCGCCTGACAAAAGCCGGCGCCGTCCACGTTCTCGTTCCCAACCTGCCGGACATCGGGCGCGCGCCGGTTGTTCGGGCGCAAGGCGCCGGATGTGTCGGCACCGCGCGCGCGCTCACCAGGGTCTACAATGCCGCTTTGGACAGGGTTCTGATGGAGGCGGAACGGGAAGGGGGAGTCCGGCTGCTCCGGCTTGACGCCTTTGCCCTTGCCGAGGGCCTCTTCGCCGACCCGCAGAAAGCCGGATTCCGCGATGTGACGACACCCTGCCGCAATGAGCGGTGTGAGGGGATTCTATTCTGGGATCACCTGCATCCCACGGCAGAGGCGCACTCCTTGCTGGCGCGGCACGCACTCAGGGTTCTTGAAACACGCTCTCCCTAAGATGCGGTGATCGCCACTGCGCCGGGACAGCTGTGGATCAAGCGGGACAGGCGCCCGGTCTCATGCGTAATCGCCTCAAGGAAAACGTGACGCTGGTGGTCCGGCAGGTCGTGGTTGTCATGCAGGATCTCCGCAGCGGCCTGAATGGCGGCAAGCCGGTTCAACACTTCCTGTTTGGCGATGTCATCACGACCCATCAATGTGCTCTCCCGTAACCGCCCCCGAACTACCTTGCGACCGCAATGGTCGCATCTTTTACCGAAACGAAAAACCTTACCCAGTAGATCAGATATGGTTTTGTGCGGCTGCGAATACAAGGGTGGCTTGGATGCTGAGTGGCATCCGCCAGCAGGCGTTCTGATGGCTTCGGGACACAACCTTCGGCATAAAGAAGCCGTTCTCGCTGCCGAACGAGCTGAAATGCCGAAGGCGGGGGCGCTTCGCGGCCTTCGCGGGTGCAACATAAATTTATTTTGCGCCGGCTACAGGAACGCGCGCCAAGCCGTCCTTTCGCGCCGGCAGGGCGGACGCGGCCCGCGCGTGTACGGGGAAGGACATGCGGGCCACGGCCTTGCCCAGATTCAAGCCAAGATCAGACGTGCCCCATCATCGGAATCGTCAATCTCCCGTCTCAGGCGTACAGTCCCGTATCGCGGGATCGGGACGGCGGAATTCAGTCCGCCCACCGGCTGTCGCCGAACAAAACACTCCTTTCTCAACGTTGAATAAGGCCGAGGGTGCCGGTTCCGTTGGCGATGCCGGTCTCTCCATTGACGTTGGCGAGGAGTTGGCCGGCGCGGAAGGCGGCTTCGGTGCGGTTGGTGACTTTCAGTTTCTTCATGATTTCGCGGACGTGGACCTTGACCGTGCTCTCCTGCATCTTCAGCTCGTAGGCGATGATCTTGTTCGGCTTGCCTTCGCGCAGGAGGGTGAGGACCTGCAGCTGCCGCGGAGTGAAGGTGCGGCTGGTCGGCGCCGCCGATCCGATCATCGCCTGGCTGCCGTCCTGCATGGAGGACGTCAGGAAGCTGGAGACGACCTCTTCGGGGACATAGACGTTGCCGGCCTCGACATG
>CAZFBS010000037.1:0-1378 GCA_964517265.1 uncultured Rhodospirillaceae bacterium
GGGGGATCGTCAAATGCCAAGAAGCCGCGACCAGGGGCTGACGCCCCTGGACCCCAAGAGGGAGAGCAGTAGAGATTCCGGTCTTAATTGAGCCTCCGGGCAACGCGGAAGCCGAGACCGTTGATGCCTCTGCTGGGTCCGCTTTGGATGCGGACCGTCGAGCGCAGGTACCTCGCGTTGGCGTCCCAGGAGCCGCCCCGGACGACGCGGGAGGGCAGATAGGATCCGCGTCTGTCCGTCCACGCTGTGCCGTCAGCCGGGGCGCCTTGGTAGCTGTCATGCCAGATATCCTCGACCCACTCCCAGACGTTGCCGTGCATGTCATGAAGACCCCAGGCGTTGGCCGGATAGCTGCCAACCTCCGTGGTCTTGCGGACATACATGCCGAAGTTGGCGTCCTTCGCGGTGATCTCATCGCCGAAGGCATAGCGCGTCGTCGTCCCGGCGCGGCAGGCATACTCCCACTCCGCTTCCGACGGCAACCTGTAGAACCTACCCGTCGCCTCGGCCAGCCATGCGAGGTAGGCCGGCCAGTCGCGCCAGGAGACGTTGATGACGGGACGCCGGCCACGCCCCCAGCCTTCATCTTTGGGCCTCTCCCGCTTCGTCGCATCGCAGAAATAATCGTACTCCTCGAACGTGACAGGATAGCGGCCAATCGCAAGCCGATAGCCGATCGTTACCCGGTGCTGCGGTCCTTCATTGTCTTGCCTTCCCTCCTCATCCTCCGGCGAGCCCATCAGGAACTCTCCCGCCGGCAGCGCCACCATCTGCGGACACCACGGTGCATTGAAATCGCGGAACACCGAGAAGTCGGCCAACTCTTCCTCTCCTGATGATCCAGGAGAAAAAGGTTGCGGCGGGTCTGCGCTTCCAAACTTTTTTTGGTATTGAGCAAGAAGTGCTTGGCATTTTCGAGCGAATTCGCGGACTCCCTCAAAAATCACCGTGGTCATGCGGGTCGAGACGTTGCTGAACTGTTCAATGCTGATTTTCGCGAAATCCGCCGCCACTTCCACCGCGCGCAGGCTTGTCTCCACCCAGGGAACGCCAGCCGCAATGGCTCGGTTGAGTTGATCGATCAGCCGTGGGCGAGGCCGTGGCGCGGCAAGCTCGATCCCTTCCTGGCGTGAGAGCACCGCGACGTCGCGCACCCGGCGATGCAGGTTTTCTGCGCGAACGGAGCCGGGCGTCGCCCCGTCGGCCAGTTCGTCGGCGATCGCCCTAGTTTGATCGGCAACCTTTTGGGCCCGTTCCGAGAGTGTTCGAAGCTCTGGCGAGCCACCGACCGTCGCCGTCTCCGGAAAAGAGGATTGCTCCGCCGCAGCCTGCACCCCGTCCTCGTACCATTCGCGGGCGGTGTCCACATCCGCAATCA
>CAZFBS010000037.1:1478-32799 GCA_964517265.1 uncultured Rhodospirillaceae bacterium
TTATGCCCTCTTGGGGTGCTTCACAGCAACCGCAGCAGGCTCAGCAGGCCCGCGTCGGCATCCAGTGATTCCCGGCGCCTTAGCTGCACACGCGACATCCGGCATAGAACCGATTTGCGAGGGGGGAGCGATCCGCTATCATGATCGGCAACCAACGGAACAATCGGCTTCGCGAAGTCCTCGTCTTTCGGGGACGGCCCGCAGAAGCGGACGACAGGCAGAAAACACGTGCGGAGCGTGGGCCGTTCAGGCGACGGGGTCGTTGTGCTTCCTGAATTGCATAGCGGGAAGAGGAAAGGCATGGCCCGGCCTGTTGTCTTGTTCCAGCCCCGGAGGCACTAAAGCGGTGCCGGATGGTTTCGATCGGAACTCCCTCGACATGAGCACGTCGGATGAGGGCGCAACGGGGGCTTCCGTGACGGCGCGAGAGGAGCCGCTCCGTCTGGTACCCGAAGCGGCGCCGACACCGCTGATCGATCGGTTTGGGCGACGCACGACCTATCTCCGCATTTCCGTCACCGACCGCTGCAACTTCCGCTGTGGCTACTGCATGCCGGAAACGACGACCTTCGTGCCCAATCCGGATGTGCTATCGCTGGAGGAACTGGAGCAAATCTGCGCGGCGTTCGTCCGGCTCGGTGTGCGCAAGCTGCGGATTACCGGCGGAGAGCCACTGCTGCGGCGGGGCATTCTGACCCTGTTTCGCGGGCTCTCGCAGCACCTCGCCGACGGCACGGTGGAAGAGGTGACATTGACCACCAACGGCAGCCGGCTGGTTCGCCACGCCGCCGAGCTCGCCGCCTGTGGGGTGCGCCGGGTCAACATCTCGCTGGATACGCGCGATCCGGTCCGCTTTCGCGCGATCTCCCCCTTCGGGGAGCTGCGTCAGGTTCTTTCCGGCATTGCCGCCGCGCAGGCCGCGGGCCTCTCGGTCAAGATCAACACTGTCGCCCTCAAGGGTGTCAACGAGGAGGAACTCCCGGATCTGGTCGGCTGGTGCGGCGCGCAAGGGCTCGACATGACGGTGATCGAGATGATGCCGGTCGGCGCGGCGGGCGCGCGGCCGGAGCGGTATCTCCCCCTCACCCGGGTGCGAAGACGGCTGGCGGACTGCTGGACGCTGATCGAGACACCCGAGCGAACCGGCGGGCCGGCGCGCTATGTCCGCGTCGCCGAGACCGGCCGCAAGCTCGGCTTCATCACACCGCTCACCCAAAGGTTCTGTGAGGGCTGCAACCGGGTGCGGCTGACCTGCACGGGCCTGCTGTATCTGTGTCTGGGACAGAACGAGAAGGCCGACCTGCGCGAATGCGTGCGGTCCGGGTTGAGCAACGCGGATCTTGACGAAACGATCCGCAGTGCGATCGCGAGAAAACCCCGGGGCCACCGTTTCGCCGGCGGGGGCGAGAGCAATGGTGAAATGGCATCGAGGATCAGCGGGCGCTCAATGAATGCCACCGGCGGATGAGCGGCGGGAGGCCCTTGCAGGACAAGACTCTATGAGAGTGCGCGCTGAGGAGGCCAAAACTGCTGCGCCCGCCGGCAGGGGGCTGCTGAGCCTGGACGAAGCAATCGCCCGGATTACGGCGTTGGCACAGCCGATCCCGGAGGTGGAAGAGTTGAGCCTTGTTTCCGTCTGCGGTCGGATCCTTGCCACGTCTGTTGTCTCGGCGGTGCCGGTGCCGCTATTCGATCATTCGGCGATGGACGGCTATGCGGTTCGGTCCCAGGATTGTACCGGCAAACCGCCCTTTCGGCTGCGACTCCTCGCCCGGATCGCCGCCGGCGACGCTGCTTCAAAGGCTTTGGCAGAGTTGGGTGCCGTGCGCATCTTCACCGGCGCGCCGCTGCCGCCCAGCTACGATGCGGTGGTGATGCAGGAACATTGCATTCAGGACGACAGCCACGTCCTCGTGCAAAAAGCGGCCGCGCCTAGCCTCAACATTCGCCGCATGGGCGAGGACGTTGCGGCCGGCGCCGTCATTCTCACCACGGGCATCCAGCTCGACGCCCGCCATGTCGCGATTGCTGCCGCCTGCGGGATCCCAACCCTGCCGGTTCGCAGGCGGGTCCGCGTCGCAATCCTGTCGACCGGCAACGAGTTGCGTGAGCCGGGCCAGAGCGTTAGCGGCGGCGCGATCTATGAGTGCAACCGGCACATGCTGCATGCGCTGCTCGCCCAACGGCCGGTGCGGATCAGCGACCTCGGCGCGTGCGTCGATGATCCGGATCGTTTGACCGAAGTTCTGGCCACCGCAGCAGAAGACCACGACCTGATCTTGACCACCGGCGGGGTTTCGGTCGGCGAGGAGGATCACCTGCCGGAAGTTCTTCGCCGCTACTGTCGGCACACCGAGACCCTGAAGATTGCGATCAAACCGGGCAAGCCGCTGGCGGCGGGGCGCGCGCCGCATTGCGTGACCCTGGCGTTGCCGGGCAACCCGTTCAGCGCGATGACCAGTTTCCTTTTGCTGGCGCGGCCGGTTCTGAAACGGCTTTGCGGGATCGAGGGTGGCGGGGGCGGCACTCGCGTGGCCATCGCCGCATTCGAGGACCACCAGAGCCGGACGCGGGACGAGTACGTGCCGGTTGCCATCGAGGGATCCGACAGCTGGGGACGACCGCAGGTCCGGCGGATCGGCAAGGGCGGCGCCGCGCGCCTGCGGCCGCTGATCGAGGCCGACGGAATCGCTCGTCTGCCGGCGGCGGCGGAGCGGATCCGGCCGGGAGACGCGCTCGCGTTTCTCGACTTCGCAACGGCGTTCGCCGGATGGTAGGCGCTCAGCCCGAGTTCTCAGGAACTTTTGGCGCGGCGGCCGTGGCAGAACCCTGATCCCATCGCGCCCGCGCCGAGACGTCGTCGTCGCGAGGCTCGACCCATGTCGTCCCCCCGGGACCGGTTTCCCGCTTCCAGAACGGCGCATCGGTGCGCAGATAATCCATCAGGAACTGCACGGCGGCGAACGCGGCATGGCGATGCGCCGACGATGCCGCGACGAACACGATCGGCTGCCCCGGCGCGAGTGCGCCGTAACGGTGGACGATGAGGATGTCATCGGGAGCCCAGCGGCGCCGGGCCTCCTCCTCCGCCCGGGCGATCTCCTTCTCGGTGAAGCCGGGGTAATGCTCGAGGAACAGCTCGGAGACCGAATTGCCGTCGGAGCGATCGCGAACGGTGCCGATGAAGGAGACAATGGCGCCGACGCTGGACTGGGCCGCGGTGAACCGGGCCAGCGCGGCGGACGGATCGAATGCTTCGCCGGTGACGACGATCATAGATCCTTCAGCCGCCGCTCATCGGCGGCAGGAAGGCAATCTCACCGGCGCGCTCGATGCTCGCCTCGCGCTCCGTCAAGGTCAGATCGACGGCAAGGCGGAGCGAACGGTCCACCAGCGCCTCAGCCAACCGAACGTTGCCCTGACCGAGCCAAGCGATCAAGTCGTTGCCGGTCTTTACCTCAGGAGGCAGCACGACGGTCTGCTCGGACAACCCAGTCCGTTCGCGCAGGCGCCCCAAGAACAACAGCCGCGTCATGGTCTCGTCCATTCTTTATATTAGTTTGCGGCAAAGTGGTGAGGAAACAAAGTCCAAAAACAGGCAACGGGGGAGCTTAAGCCAAGCCTGCCGGATCATGACGTTTCCCAAGGGCAGATTTTACCGGTTCAAGGATCTCGCACGAGCAGAGCCCGCCCATACCGTTTATCTACCCAACCGGGTACAATAAGCCTATAGTTCCCTCATAACACAAACATGATGGGGGGACACATGACAACCAGCAATCCACCCTTCGTTCGGACGGGCTGGAGCCGATACGATACGACTTGGATGCTGAGCCTTTTCGGCACCGCGGTCGGTGCCGGGATCCTGTTCCTGCCGATCAACGCTGGAATCGGTGGCTTTTGGCCACTGGTGGTCATGGCGGTGCTGATCTGGCCGATGACCTATCTGTCGCACCGTGCACTGTCGCGCTTCGTCTGCTCCTCCGCGCGTCCGGGTAGCGACATTACCGAGGTGGTTGCCGAGCACTTCGGCGCTGGTGCCGGCCGGTTCATCACCATCATGTATTTCTTTGCGATCTATCCCATCGTCCTGATCTACGGCGTGGGGATCACGAACACGGTGGACAGCTTCCTCGCCAACCAGATGGGGGTCGCGCCGCCGCCACGCTGGCTGCTGTCGTTTCTGCTCGTCGCCGGTATGATGCTGGTCATGATCGCCGGCGAACGGGTGATGCTGATCGTGACCCAGTGGCTGGTCTATCCTCTGGTCGGCATCCTGATTCTCGTGTCGCTGTATCTCGTTCCAGACTACAATCTGTCGATGGTCCAGGAATGGACTCCGCTGGGAGAGGGCCTGTCGGTCATTTGGCTGACGATTCCGGTGCTGGTGTTCGCTTTCAACCACTCGCCAGCGATCTCGCAGTTCTCCTGTGCACTGCAGCGTCAGTACGGCGACGAGGCAAGCCCCCGGGCCGATTCTATCCTCAGGAACACGGCAATCATGTTGGTCGGTTTTGTGATGTTGTTTGTCTTTTCCTGCGTGCTGGCGCTGACCCCGGCGCAGCTCGCCGAGGCCAAGAGCCAGAATCTGCCGGTGCTATCCTATCTGGCCAATGTTCATGCCGCCCCGTTCATCAGCTATCTGGGGCCGATCGTGGCGTTCGTTGCCATCGTGTCGTCGTTCTTCGGTCACTACCTCGGGGCGGCCGAGGGGCTGCACGGGATCATGCGCAGCACGGTCGTGCCCGACCGCAGCCGGATGCCGGACCGGGTGCTGAACGCGCTGATTGCAGGCTTCATCTTCGTGACCACGTGGATGGTGGCGATCATGAACCCGTCGATCTTGGGCATGATCGAATCGTTGAGTGGCCCGATCATCGCAGCGATCCTCTACCTGATGCCGATGTATGCCATTCACAAAGTACCGGCGCTCGCCCGTTTTCGCGGACGCCCGACAAACATCTTTGTCATCGTGATGGGGCTGATCGCAATCAGTGCAATCCTCTATGGGTTGACCTGACGCAGTTGCCACGCGACTTAACACAATAGGGATGGCAGATTTTCGGCCGTCGGGCCGCGGCCGCTGGTGGAATGCCCGCCGCGGCACCTGCCTTGGCTTCTAACACCTGCAGAAGGGAGAAGCTGTCTGATGTTCCTGTCGGTTTTCGACTTGTTCAAGGTTGGTGTCGGCCCGTCGTCCTCGCACACGATGGGACCGATGGTGGCTGCGGCGCGGTTTCTGGACCTGCTACGGGCCGCGCCCCTTCATGCGCACGGGCTGCGCGTCAGCCTGCATGGCAGTCTTGCCTTCACTGGCAAGGGCCATGCGACCGACCGGGCAACGATCCTCGGGCTGGCCGGTTTTACGCCCGAGGCGATGGACCGCGAGCGCGCCGATGCGGCGCTGGCCAAAAATGCCGCGACCGGGATTCTGCGGCCCGAAGGGCTCGGCGAGCTGCGCTTCGATCCGGCGCGCGACCTTGTCTTCGACTATGACCGGGCTCTTCCGGGGCACGCCAACGGGATGATCTTGATGGCAGTCGACGCGCTAGGGGATGTGATCCTGCTGGAGACCTATTATTCCGTCGGCGGCGGCTTCGTGCTGACCGAGGCCGAGTTGGCCGAGCAGGCTGCTGAGCGGCGCAGCGACGCGACGGCCGAGGTTCCCTATCCCTTCGCCAATGCCGCCGAGATGCTGGCAATGGCTGCGCAGTCGGGGAAATCCATCGCACAGATGAAGATGGACAACGAACGGACCCGTCGGTCCGACGCCCAGATCCATGCCGGTCTGGACAGGATCTGGCAGGTGATGCGCGACTGCATGGACCGGGGGCTCGGCACCGACGGCACCCTGCCCGGCGGGCTGAACGTGCACCGCCGTGCACGCGCGATCCACGCTTCGCTGATGGCCGAGAGCCGGCTCAACCTGCCCGCCCCCCATGTTATCAACGACTGGATGTCGGCCTATGCGATGGCCGTGAACGAGGAAAACGCCGCCGGCGGGCAGGTCGTCACCGCGCCGACCAACGGAGCAGCGGGGGTGATCCCAGCGGTGATCCGCTTTTGGCTGGACCATGTGCCCGGCGCGTCAGACCGGCAGGTGCGGGATTTCCTGCTGACGGCGGCAGCGATTGGTGGGCTGATCAAGCACAATGCCTCGATCTCGGGCGCAGAATGTGGCTGTCAGGCCGAGGTCGGATCGGCAAGCGCGATGGCCGCCGCAGGGCTGGCCGCGGTTCTGGGTGGAACGCCCGAACAGGTTGAAAATGCGGCAGAGATCGCGCTGGAACATCACCTGGGGATGACCTGCGATCCGGTCGCAGGGCTGGTGCAGGTACCCTGCATCGAACGGAACGGCGTGGGTGCGATCAAGGCGGTTAGCGCGGCCAGCCTTGCGTTGCGTGGCGACGGCCGCCACGTCGTACCACTGGATGCCGCAATAGGGACGATGCGTCAAACTGGCCGCGACATGTCGGAGAAATATAAGGAAACGTCGCTGGGCGGGCTGGCCGTCAACGTCCCCAACTGTTGATGGCGGTTGTCTGAGGAACCCGCCCAACTGTCAGAGATTGGATCGGACATCCCAATTGTCGCCGGGCAGGTCCTCAACGGTCTTCCGGACCATGGCGCCGATGATCGGCGTCATCAGAAGACACTGGACGATGATCATCGCTATCAGAGTGAAATGCACTGGCCGATGATGAAATGGGCAATCCGGGGCAGGTCGCCGAGCGGCAGCAGCGGCACTGGCAAGCCCGTCCACGCTTCATCACTGGCAACGGCGACGATGCCGGGATCACTTGTCGCCAGCAGCGGCTTGCCGAGGGCGGGACGGTGCACTCCCAGCTTGTCGTGGTTATGGGGCTTGAAGCCTTCCACGAGGACGAGGTCGACCGGGTGTCAGTGGCGAAGGACGCGATATAGCGATATTGCGGCCGTTGCACCTGCTGCGCCCACTCCATTGCCGTAAGGATTGCGGCCAGCGGTCCAGCGAAGCCGCCGATCGCGTCCGCCGCGACCGGCAGCCGATAGTTCCGGAAGCGGGCGCTGTCCCCGTTTGCGTTGAGTAGAAGCGCTCGCACCTGCGGGCGGGCGCGAGCGATCACATCGTCGGGCAGCGTGCGGCCACCCAATTCGATCAAGCACTTGTCACCGCCGCCCATCCGTCGCCCCTGCCCGCCAGCAAGGAGCACGCCAACAATGGCCTCGTCATCCCGCTCTGGGGGTTGGTCGGAGAGTATCGACGGTCCGATCGGTAGTGTGGCCGGCGACGGTATCGAACGTTTCCATCATGTCGCCAAACATGGCCCTCTAGGCGCCGCCGGACGTCAACGCCTTGGCGCCGAGCTTTTCCTTATCGTGGGTCCGCTGCCGGGTGGGCACCACCATGGCCTCGACCTGCGCATCCAAGTCGATCGCGGTGATCTCGTGATCGGGACGGTGCATGTTCTGGTTAAGCAGGCATCTGACCGCGAGATACCTGACATGATTTCCTAAAACCCGGATTTGTCTATCCCGCTCTTTCGAACACAGCGTCGATCACCTCGACCACGTCTCCCGGGCGCGTGTGATGAACCATGTGTCCGCTCCCGGGGACAAGCCGCAGCCGCGCACCCGGCACCTCGCGGCTGAGCGGCAGCGCGTGTGCTTGATAGCTGACCACGCGATCGCCATCGCCGCTGACCACCGTTACCGGCACGCGAATATCGCGATAAAGCTCTTCGCTCCGCTTTGCCCATGCGCGCAGGGTGGTTCCGTCCTCGGCCGCCGCGCGGAGCTGCTCCGGCCGCAACGCCAAGCCGGCAGGGAAGTAACGGTATGCCGGCGATACCGGCGCGGGATCGAACAGCAAACGCACGGCAAGCCGGCCGAGCAGAAGACCTTCCACCGGTGTCAAGGTGTTGCGCAACACCGGACCGATCACCGGCAACTCGTTCATCCACGCAATCGCGGCGTCGAGGCGCCGGGCGGGGTAGTAATAACCGGAGGCCGCAACGACACCGCGAACGTCTTCAGGGTGATGGATGGCAAACGCCATGACCACCACGGCACCGAAGGAGTGGCCATAGATCACCGGCCGGTCGAGCCCGAGCGCCTTGAAGGCGTCGCGCATCAGGGTCGCTTGCGCCTCCGGCGACCACACGCGATTTCGCGGCCGCTCGCTGTAGCCAAAGCCGGGCCGATCAAACGCGATCACCCGATATTTTTTGGACAACGGCTCGAGGAGGCTCAAGGCGACGTCATTGAGCATGCTCGCGTTGCCGTGCAGCAGAACGACGGGTGGACCCTCACCTGCCTCCACGTAATGCAGGCGTACCCCGTTTACCGTGACGAACTTGCCGATCGGCGGATACTTCCGCTCCATCCGCCTTGCTTGCCAGTTCACCGCAACGGCGGTCCCGGCCAAAGCCGCAGCGGCCGCGGCCAAGATAAGAGGTCCGCGCCCATCGATCCAGCGCTTCCGACTCGGCGCGCCTGCGTGCGAGTCCCAACCGGTCATCCGCTCTCTTTCCATCCTCATTCGTCTCCCTCTTGCCTGCCCCGCCGCCCGGGGGACGCGGCCTGATTGCGCACGCCAATATCGCTCAAGGGTAACGAGGCGCCGATTGTGCTCAACGCCCGCTCAAGGACGACAAGAAGCAACAACGTGGCCCGCATAGCCAAAGTTCCGCCGCTGCGCAGTACTACCAAAAGCGCGGTAGATCCGCGGCCGAGCGTATCGCAATGGCTCTTTGCCGCAACTTTATGCTCGCACACGGGATAACGCTCTGCTATGGCGTGTGCGCCCGACAACGTTCCGCGCTTTTTTGCAGCGTCGCGGTGGATCGGGGCGGAACCCGCGGCCAATCCCGCCGTTGCATGACTGCCGCGTGGTTGGCGACTGAGAAGCCGGCGGCGACGCGCACTCAGGAAACAGGCTGGCACCAGAAACAGGATGAGACGATGCTTGAGGGAAATCAAAATGAGATCGTTGGCGCCACCACGGGGTCCCGCTCTCGGGAGGCCGTGCATCGGGTGAACAACCCGGACGGGCGCATGTCCAGGCGTCCGCTGCATGACTCAAGACGAGTTGTCAGAATGGACCTCGATGCGGTCATCAAGGCCTATCGCCGATATGCAGGCATTTATGACCTCGTCTTTGGTCCGGCGTTCCAATGGGGCCGTGCCCGCTCGGTGGCACGGATCAACGCCCTCAACTGCAAGACCATCCTTGAAGTCGGAGTCGGCACCGGCCTGTCGCTGCCGAAGTATCGCTCGGACAAGCGTATCGTCGGCATCGATGTTTCCCCGGAAATGCTTGAGATCGCCCGCAAGCGCGTCGCCAACTGCGGATTGAAAAACATCGATTCGCTGGCCGGAATGGACGCGGAACAGCTTGGCTTCCGCGACGGCCAGTTCGACGCCGTCGTCGCGATGCACGTGATGTCCGTGGTCCCGAACCCGCATCGCTGTCTCGCCGAGATGAAGCGGGTTTGCAAGCCGGGCGGAACCATTCTCATCTGCAATCATTTTGCCGGCAAGGCCGACAAATGGATCACGCGGCGAATGCAGCCGTTGGCGAAGTGGCTCGGCTGGCATCCGGATTTTGCGCTGGCAGAGCTGCTGGACGGGACCTCGCTCGGGATTGCCGCCCGCCATGACATTCCGCCATTCGGACTGTTCAAGCTGATCGAGCTTCGCAACGCTTGAGCAGTGCCGTTGGGGGGCTCCCTCGCCCTTCGGTTGATTATTTCAGTCCCGGGCCGGAGCGAAGCCTCAGCAGCCCTCAGCCGTTGCGATCGATGCCGGTGCGCACAGGACCCGCGCCGCCCGTATGGTTCGCATTTGCGAGGTCCGGTGAACGTCTGTAAAGGCGCGGGAACTTATTGGCACCCTATCCTTTACTATCCGTATGGAGATTTGAAGGCTCCCTCCCCTGAACAGCGGTGTCCTGCTCGGCATTGTCGGCTTCACCGATCTTGCCGAGGTGGCGCTCGATAGCAAGTTCGTCGCGATGACCATCGCGAATGGCAAGGCTCACGGCCGGGTTGCGCAGGCGGGATAGGACGCGCCGCGCATATCACCCATCTTCGAGGCGAAGAGGGCACGGAGCGGGCCCGCGGGACTGCGAGCCATGCCAGACGAGTGGACTGCCATATTGACTGGCAGCGTATTTCTGGGCGTTATCGCGCCTTGAACTTAAATGATCGCGGCAGAACGGAGGGAAAGGCTATGGACGTGCGCGCCGCCGTGGCCCATGAAGCCGGCCAACCCCTTGTTATCGAGACGGTGCAGCTGGAAGGACCGAAAGCCGGCGAAGTGCTGGTCGAGATCCGGGCGACCGGCGTCTGCCATACCGATGAATTCACCCGCTCGGGCGACGATCCTGAGGGGCTGTTCCCGTCCATTCTCGGCCACGAAGGGGCGGGTGTTGTGGTCGACGTCGGGCCGGACGTGAAATCGGTGCGGAAAGGTGATCATGTGATTCCGCTCTACACGCCTGAGTGCCGCGAGTGTGAATTCTGTCTTCACCCCAAGACCAATCTTTGCCAAGCCATCCGGACAACCCAGGGACGCGGCCTGATGCCGGATGGGACCAGCCGCTTTTCGCTGAACGGCACCATGCTCCATCATTACATGGGCTGTTCCACTTTCGCCAACTACACGGTTCTGCCGGAAATCGCGGTTGCCAAGGTGCGCGAGGACGCGCCGTTCGACAAGATCTGCTACATCGGATGTGGTGTGACCACCGGCATCGGCGCGGTGATCTTTACCGCCAAGGTCCAGCCCGGAGCCAAGGTGGTGGTGTTCGGTCTCGGCGGCATTGGTCTCAACGTGATCCAGGGCGCGCGCCTCGTCGGCGCCGATATGATCGTCGGCGTCGACATCAATCCCGCCCGGCGCGCGATGGCCGAAGCCTTCGGCATGACCCACTTCGTCAACCCGGCGGAGGTCGAAGGCGATCTCGTGCCTTACCTCGTCGATCTCACCCGCGGCGGCGCCGACTACGCCTTCGAGTGCGTCGGCAACGTCAACCTGATGCGGCAGGCGCTCGAGTGCTGCCACAAGGGCTGGGGTGAGTGCATCATCATCGGCGTCGCCGGCGCCGGTCAGGAAATATCCACCCGGCCGTTTCAGCTGGTGACTGGCCGCTCGTGGCGCGGTAGCGCCTTCGGCGGCGCCCGCGGGCGTACCGACGTGCCCCGGATCGTGGATTGGTACATGGACGGCAAGATCAGGATCGACGATCTGATCACCCATGTCGTTCCGCTGGAGCGGATCAACGACGCCTTCGACTTGATGCATAACGGCGAGTCGATCCGCACCGTGGTAACGTTCTGAGGGGGGCGGCGGATTCGATGACACTCGAGCTGATCGAGACGCACCGCTGCTTCGGCGGAACACAGTACGTCTATGCCCACCATTCGGGGGCGACCGGCACGCGGATGGAGTTCTCGATCTATCTGCCGCCGCAGACGGAACGCGAGAAGCGCCCTCTCCTTACTTATCTTTCCGGCCTGACCTGCACCTGGGCGAACGTGACCGAGAAAGGCGGCTTCCAGCAGTTCGCCGCCGAGCATGGCCTTATCGTGCTGTGTCCCGATACCAGCCCACGTGGCACCGATCTGCCGGGCGAGCACGATGCCGACGACTTCGGCTCCGGTGCCGGGTTCTATGTCGATGCAACCGAGAAGCCTTGGGCCCGGCACTACCGCATGTTCACCTACGTTGCGTGCGAACTGCCGGCGCTGGCGGCCGCCCACTTTGCCGTGGACATCGAGCGCCAGGGCATTTTTGGCCACTCGATGGGAGGGCACGGCGCCTTGACCATTGCCTTAAAAACCAGGACATACCAGTCTGTGTCGGCGTTCGCCCCGATCGTTGCGCCAAGCCAAGTGCCATGGGGCAAGAAAGCCTTCAATGGCTATTTGGGTTCGGATCCGGCGGTCTGGCGGGAGCATGATGCCTGTCAGCTCGTCCGGCGGATGGGCAGTGACTCGCGCTGGACGAGTCCGATCCTGATCGACCAGGGGGCGGCGGACGGCTTTCTCGCCGAGCAGCTGAGGCCGGAGTTGTTCGAAGCCGCCTGCGGTGATGCCGGCGTTTCCTTGATCTTAAGACGGCAGGAAGGCTACGACCACAGCTACTACTTCATCCGCACCTTCATGGCGGATCACATCGCCCACCACGCCCGCCTGCTTGACGAGAGGGGCGCGTGATTGGAGGCGTCAACCCGGCGAAGCGCCACGCGCCACGCAGTGCAGCAGCCAGTCGTAGAGGTCCGCCATTGCGTATGCCTGCGTCCAGGCATCGTGGCCCACTCCCGGAAACGGAGTGAACCGAACGTCCGCTCCGGCTGCGAGGAGCGCGTCGCGCATCTCGAAGGACCGGGTGATCGGGATCACCTCATCATCCTCGCCATGCAGGATCCAACTCGGCACGTCACGAAGGCAAGCCGCCCATGCCGGATCGCCCCGTCCGCACACGGGAGCGAGTGCGGCAAAGCGCGCAGGATCTGAGGCCGCTGTCATCCAGGTGCCGTAACCGCCGAGGCTGACGCCGGTCAGCACGATGCGCCGACGGTCGATGCGGTGGCGGGAAACCACGTCTTCCACCAGTGCCAGCAGCCGCTCCGGCTCCCATTGCCGGCCGGCGGCGCATTGGGGGGAGACAAGAACGAATGGAAAATTTGCGGTCTTTTCGACGAGCATCGGCGGACCGTAGGTCTTGACAAGGCTCAGATCGTCACCGCGTTCGCCGGCCCCGTGGAGGAAAACCATCAGCGGCCAATCACCCGCCGCGTCGTCGTAGCCCGCCGGCAGGAACAACAGATACCGCAGCGGTTCTGATCCTTCGCGAGCATGGTGGCAGCAAACCTGCCGCCCCGGAATCCCCCTCGCTGCCGCAGGCATGGTCTGTTCGTCCTTGGCGTCCGTCACCGGCTCAGCTCGCGCATGGCGCGATCGAGACCATCGAGGGTCAGCGGGAACATCCTCCCGGCCATCAGTTGTCGGACCATCTTCGTCGAGGTTGTCATGTCCCACCAGCCCTCGTCCACGGGATTGAGCCAGACCGCATGGGGATAGACGTTCAGCACCCGCTCGATCCAGACGTGCCCCGCTTCCTCGTTCCAATGCTCGACGCTGCCGCCCGGATAGAGGATCTCGTACGGGCTCATGGACGCATCGCCCACGAAGATGACTTTGTAGTCATGGGGGTAGGTGTGAAGAACCTCCCAGGTTCCTGTCACTTCGGCTTGGCGGCGCCGGTTGTCGCGCCAGACGCGCTCATACACCATATTGTGAAAGTAAAAGTACTCCAGGTGCTTGAACTCGGAACGGGCAGCCGAGAACAACTCCTCGCAAGTCTTGACGAACGGATCCATCGAGCCGCCAACATCGAGGAACAGCAAAACCTTCGCCGCGTTGTGGCGCTCGGGCACCATTTTGAGGTCGAGGTAACCGTGTCGCGCCGTCGAATGAATGGTATCATCCAGGTCCAGCTGGGTCGCCGCGCCCTCTCGCGCGAACCGGCGCAGCCGCCGCAGGGCGATCTTGATGTTACGGGTGCCCAACTCGACGCTGGAGTCCAGGTTCTTGAACTCTCGCTTGTCCCAGACCTTGACGGCCCGGTTGTTGCGGTTCTTGTCCTGACCGATGCGCACGCCTTCGGGGTTGTAGCCCCAGGCGCCGAACGGCGAGGTCCCGCCGGTGCCGATCCACTTGCTGCCTCCCTCGTGCCGGCCTTTCTGCTCCGCCAGCCGCTGCTTCAGAGTTTCCATCAGCGTGTCCCAGCCGCCGAGGGATTCAATCAGCGCTTTTTCTTCATCGCTCAGCACCTTCTCGGAAAGCCGGCGCAGCCACTCCTCGGGAATCTCGATCGTCTCGGCATCGGGCGATGGCTCCAGTCCCTTGAAGACGGATCCGAAGACGCGGTCGAAGCGGTCCAGATTGGACTCGTCCTTCACCAGGCAGGATCGGCTCAGATAATAGAAATTATCGACGCTGTATTCGGCAAGGCCGGCATCCATTGCCTCAAGCAAGGTCAGGTATTCGCGCAAGGTGACTGGAATGCGGGCCTCGCGAAGCTGAAGAAAGAAATCGATGAACACGGCTCGGGGACCTCTCGGCTTGGCGGGCCAGCTACCGCTCCTCGCGGCGGGCGAGGAACGCCAGGCGCTCGAACAGATGGATGTCCTGTTCATTTTTCAACAGCGCCCCGTGGAGCGGAGGAATCAACTGGCGGGTGTCCTTGGCTCGCAAGGCGTCCGGGGGAATATCCTCCACCACGAGGAGCTTGATCCAGTCGAGAAGTTCCGACGTCGAGGGCTTCTTCTTCAATCCCGGCACCTCTCGGATCTGAAAGAAGGTGTTCAGCGCCTCGTGGACCAGCCGTTTCTGGATGCGAGGAAAGTGAACCTCGACAATCCGCTCCATCGTCTCTCGATCCGGAAAGCGGATGTAATGGAAGAAACAGCGGCGCAGGAAGGCGTCGGGCAGCTCCTTTTCGTTGTTGGATGTAATGAACACCATCGGCCGGTGGCGAGCGACCACGCGCTGCCTGGTCTCGTAGACAAAGAATTCCATCCGGTCGAGTTCGAGCAGCAGATCGTTGGGGAACTCGATGTCCGCCTTGTCGATCTCATCGATGATGAGCACGGGGCGCTCTTCGGCCTCGAACCCCTCCCAAAGTTTGCCTTTGAGAATGTAGTTGGCGATATCGTGGACGCGCGGGTCGCCCAGCTGAGAATCGCGCAGACGAGCGACCGCGTCGTACTCGTAAAGCCCCTGCTGGGCCTTGGTCGTCGACTTGATGTGCCACTCGATGAGCCGAACGCCCAGCGCTTTGGCGACCTCGTGAGCAAGAATTGTCTTGCCGGTTCCAGGTTCACCCTTGATGAGAAGCGGACGCTCGAGCCGGATCGACGCGTTGACCGCCACCATCAGGTCCTGGGTGGCAACGTAGGTATCGGTACCCTCGAAACGCATGTCCCGTTTCCTTGCGCAATTGAGGCCGACCGGACGTTTGCCGCCGGATCGACACGTTCCGTCGGACTTTCGCCATTGCCGCGCGCGTTGCAAAGACCGCCGCTCAACGGATCTTGGAAGCGAATGATCCGCACGCCGCGCCCGATCCGAACCGCCAAACCCGCAGCAGCGTTCGATCAGTGCGCCAATCAGTGGTTTTCGAGAGCGCAGCCCCCAAATTCTCGCGCGGGGATAGCATGCGCGTCATCGCCAGTGCAATCCTGTCGGAGTCGCGCAAAGGTGCTGACAAGTTCGGCGGACAGGCAACGCAACTGCCCCCCCGGCGCCAACGCAAGTTCCGCCTCGAGTCGGCGTCCGCGGTTGGCGAGATCGACCACCCGTGCCGCACAGTTGTGCCAGCGGGCATGAAGAGCAAGACAGCGCCAGTAATCAGGAACATGACGCATGTTCGGCTCCTCCTCGAGTAGCCAGCGAGCGAGCGCACACGAATCGGAGCGGCCAACCGCCCCCGGCTCCAATCGAAGCGAGCCATACACATGCTCACGCAAACGGGTGATCCACATTGCGTGGTCGACCAGCACCGTGGCGTCATAAACGGCATTGGACGGACTGATTGTATTCAATAAACCCTCACGCCGCTGCAGTATGCGTTCCCCACTGACCCGAGCCGACGCTGCCTTCTGTTCCCGCGAGGACCCCGACCAACATACTATATGCTTTTTTGTGCAAGCGCGAAAGCCCCAGAGAGAGAGGGGTTTTTTTGTGATCGAGAGAGCGTGCTCCTCAGTCCGCCGTTGCATTGCAAGGAAAAGGGCAAGAATATCGATGAAGCCGAGACACCGAGGAGCGTCCGCAAAAAGGGCGCCGAAGCCGAAGCCGCAAGGGGACGGCCGAGAACGAGAGGGACCGAATTGACCGTCATGCCGCCGCGAAATCCTCACCTGTGGATGTGGGCCGAAGCCTGCGAAATGCTGGAACGCGCGGACCGCCTTCACCGCCAGTTCTTCCAAGTGAGTGAATGTCAACAAAAGGGTCCCAGCTGGGAGCCGCCGGTCGATCTCTATGAAACTGCCGAGGAAATCGGAATCCTTGTCGCCTTGCCGGGAGTGGAACCCGCCCATGTGCAGGTTGTTATCGAGGAGGGGGTTCTAATCGTGACCGGCGTGAGAACGATGCCGGCGGCGGACAGGGCCTCCGTGATCCGGCGCCTTGAGATCCCCCATGGGCGATTCGAGCGGCGGGTTGAGCTTCCGGCCGGACAGTATGAGTTGCGCCGACGGGAGCTTGTCAATGGCTGCCTGGTGGTGACTTTGCGCAAGCTGTAGGATCAGCCGAACGATGACCGGAACGCCACGCCACAACGCTCTGGAGCGTCCCGCCGACTCCCGCTCGGGGCTGGACGCGGGACGAGGGGAAGAGCAGCAAAAGGCTGCGCCCAATCAGGCCAACCCGCTTCCCGATGACAGCCTGATCCTGATCCCGGTGCGAAACCTGGTGCTGTTTCCCACCGTCATCCTGCCGATCGCAGTGGGCCGGGAGCAGTCAGTTGCGGCGGCACAGGAGGCGGTCCGCACCGAGCGGCCCGTCGGCGTCATCTTGCAGCGCAATCCGGAGGTCGAGGCCCCCGGACCTGAGGACGTGCACCGGGTCGGGACCCAGGCGAATGTCTTGCGCTACCTGACCGCGCCGGACGGCTCTCATCATCTCGTCTGCCAGGGCGAACAACGCTTTCGTGTGCTTGAGTTCATCACAGGTCACCCCTTTCTCGCGGCGAGAGTCGAACTTTACGAGGAGCCGGAGGCGGCGTTCACCACCGAGACCGAGGCGCGCGCCCATCTGCTCCGTGAGCAGGCACAGGAGGCACTTCGGCTGACGCCGCAGGCACCGGCGGAAATCGCCGCCGCGATCCAGGGCATCACATCCCCTTCGGTGCTCGCCGATGTTGTCACCAGCGTGATGGACATGAGCCCGAACGACAAGCAGGAGATCTTGGAGACGTTCGAGCTGCATGCGCGTCTCGACAAGGTTCTGCGGGCGCTAAGCCACCGCCTTGCGGTGATGCGGATCTCGCAGGAGATCGGCGAGCAGACCAAGGAGTCGATCGACGAGAGACAGCGTGAGTACATTTTGCGCGAGCAGATGCGGGCGATCCAGCAACAACTTGGCGAGTTCGACGAAAAATCGGCGGAGATCGAGGAACTCGGCGCCGCGGTCGAGAAGGCGAAGATGCCGCCCGAGGTCGAGCAGCAGGCGCGCAAGGAACTCAAGCGGCTGGAGCGAATGCCGGAGGCGGCCGGGGAATACTCGATGGTGCGGACCTATCTCGATTGGCTGATCGAGCTGCCATGGTCGGTAACCAGCGCCGAGCCGATCGACATCGGTGCCGCCAGAAAAATTCTCGACGAAGACCATTACGGCCTGGAAAAGGTCAAGCGCCGGATCCTGGAATTTCTCGCCGTGCGCAAGCTAAGCCCCCAAAGCCACAGCCCGATCCTCTGCTTCGTCGGCCCTCCTGGTGTCGGCAAGACCTCCCTCGGGCAGAGCATCGCGCGGGCGACGGGGCGCAAGTTTGTGCGGGCAAGCCTTGGCGGTGTCCATGATGAAGCCGAAATTCGCGGCCACCGTCGAACCTACATCGGCGCCATGCCGGGCAACATCATCCAGTCGATCCGCAAGGCGGGGACCCGCGACTGTGTCTTCATGCTCGACGAGATGGACAAGCTGGGTGCCGGGTTCCACGGCGATCCCTCCTCCGCTCTGCTTGAAGTGCTTGACCCGGAACAAAATTCCACGTTTCGCGACAACTACCTCGGTGTGCCGTTCGATCTGACCCAGGTGATGTTCATCGGCACCGCCAACGTGCTGGATGCAATCCCCGGTCCGCTGCGCGACCGGATGGAAGTGATCGAACTTCCCGGCTACACCGAGGATGAGAAACTGCAGATTGCACGGCGCTATCTGGTCCGCCGCCAGCTCACCGCCAACGGCGTGCCGGCGGATCAATGCGAGATCACTGACGAGGCTTTGCGCACCATTATTCGGGACTATACCCGCGAGGCCGGGTGCCGAAACCTGGAGCGCGAGATCGGCGCCGTCTTTCGCCGCGTCGCCATGCGCATTGCTGAAGGAACCGCAGAAAAGGTGCGCATCGAGGCCAGCGAACTGCCCGAAATCCTGGGGCCCCGCCGCTTCGAAAGCGAGGTGGCGATGCGGACCAGCACCCCCGGCGTCGCCACCGGCCTTGCTTGGACGCCCAGCGGCGGCGACATCCTGTTCATCGAGGCCACACGGATACCCGGCAGCGGCAAACTGATCCTGACCGGTCAACTTGGGGAGGTGATGAAGGAAAGCGCCCAGGCCGCTCTCAGCCTGGTCAAATCACGGAGCGGCCGGCTCGGTTTCAAGCCGGATATCTTTGAGAAAAGCGATATTCATGTTCACGTGCCCGCGGGCGCCATTCCCAAGGACGGCCCCAGCGCCGGTGTCGCCATGACCGTGGCGCTGACATCGCTCCTCACCGACCGGGCGATCCGCAGTGACACGGCGATGACGGGCGAGATCAGCCTGCGCGGCTTGGTTCTGCCGGTGGGAGGAATCAAGGAGAAAGTGGTCGCGGCGGCGCGCGCCGGAATCAAGACAGTCATGCTGCCGGCGCGAAACAAGAAGGATCTGGAGGACATTCCCGCCGACGCAAGACGGCTGGTTGAGTTCGCATGGCTCGAAGACATTGATCAGGCCTTCGAACTTGCGCTCGGATCTGTTGGATCCCGTCCCGAACCGGGCACTGTCGATGCGGCGCCTCCTGCCGCGCCTGCGGGAGGGTCGGTTCCCGCGAAATAGCTGGCGCGAAGCCTGCGAAGAACCACCCTAAGCAAGCTTCTGGAGTCTGGCCAACGAGAACACGGCGTGCTTTCGTGCTGTGGTCATGTTCTGCAGGTGCCCAGATGAAGCCGCCGGCGCGCAAGCCAGGGCCGAACCCGTCATGGCGGATCCGGCAGTACTGGCACGGACTTGATCAGCTTGCCGGTGTTCCAAGACTATCTGGTCACTGTTGATCGGGACGGATCGTTGTCATCGTGACGCGCAGGAGCAGGCGTGAGGCTCAGAACCATTTGGCCGATCGCGACCGGCACAAGGCTGCCGCCGACGATCAACGCCCAGCCAACCGCGTCGAGCGGAACGACACTGAGAATGGTGGTAAGACCGGGCAGCCAGGCAGCCGCTGCCAGCAACGCTAGGCACAGCACGATCGCGTACAGCACCCAGCGGTTGCGCACGATCTCGTTGTCGATCGGGTTGGTACCCCGGTCACGCATATTGAAGACATGCCACAATCGCGCCAGTGCAAACGTCAGGAACGCAATGGTCACCGCCTGATCTCGGCCCAGGTCAAGAGGTCCCAGCGCTGCGAAGAACACCGAGGTCGCCGTGACCGCAATCAAAAGCCCCCATAGTGTCGCGGCAATCCAGTGAGCGCGAGTCAGCACCGGCTCCCTCGGGTCGCGCGGCGCGCGATCCATGATTCCGGCGGGGCTTTCGCCGACGCCGAGCGCCAGTGCCGGGAATACGTCGAGCACCAGGTTGATGAACAGGATCTGGAGTGGCAGCAACGGTAGCGGCGCCGCAAGCGCGGCGCAGAAGCCAACGGCCAGAACTTCGCCGAGGTTGCCCGACAATAGGAAAACGATAAAGCGGCGGATGTTCTCGAAGATCGTCCGACCCTGTTCGATCGCCGCGACAATGGTCGGAAAGGCATCGTCCTTCAGCACGATATCAGCCGCCTCGCGCGCCACATCGGTCCCGCGCTGACCCATCGCGATGCCGACATCGGCTTTCTTGAGCGCCGGTGCATCGTTGACGCCGTCTCCGGTCATCGCGACCACGGCGCCGGTCTCCTGCCAAAGGCGGACCAGATCCAGCTTCTGAGCTGGCGAGACGCGGGCGAACACCCGCCGCTTGCGCAAATCAGCGTGCGCCTCCTCTTGGACGGCGTCCATGTCGGGCAAATCACGACCCGCAATCGCTCGAGGATCGTCGTCAACGAGCCCGACCTGCTTTGCGATCGACGCCGCGGTCGTCGGCTGATCACCGGTCACCATAATCACTTGGATGCCGGCTTTCCGACATTGCGCGACAGCATTCGCCGCATCGCTCCGTGGAGGATCGGCGAGACCGACCAGCCCCAGGAGCGTCAGGTCTTGATACGGCTCCGCATCGGCCGCGGACACGTTGCGCTCGGCGAACGCCAGAACGCGCAGACCATTCTCCGCCAGTTTTGTAACCCGCTCGCGCCAGTGCTCCCGGTCTTCGTCGGACAGTTGCTGCGGTTCACCCCCCACCATAGCGGCGTGGCTCGCTACCGCCAACACAGCCTCCGGCGCACCCTTGACCGCGACCCGGAAACCGCCGTCTTCAACCCGATGAAATGTCGCCATCATCTTGGTTTCGGCATCGAAACTGACCTCGCGCTCTTCAGGCTGTTCGTCCAGCAAGCGCCTGCGATCCAGGCCAATCGCCGCTCCGCCAGCCAGCAGCGCCACTTCCATCGGATCACCGGTACCCGAGGCCGTCTGCGCGACCGCATCTTTTCCGTTGTGGTCCTCAGCATCGCCGGCTCGGCCATCTTCAGCCAACTCGGCATTGTTGCACAGCATGCCGACCTCGAGCAGCCGGCCGGCGAGAGGGGGCGGGTCCTGAGGACGGTGATCCGCGCGCCAGTCGATGTCCCCGGTGTCGCCGGGCAGGGCCAGCCGGGCAACCCGCATCCGGTTCTCGGTCAATGTTCCGGTCTTGTCGACGAAGACGACGTTGGTCGACCCGAGAGTCTCGACCGCCGCCAGCCGCTCCACCAACGCGTTGCGCCGCGCCATCCGCCACATACCCCGCGCCAGCGCCACCGTCGCAACGATCGGCAGTCCTTCGGGAACGGCGGCAACCGCCAGTGCAACCGCCGTCTCAAGCATCGTCACAACGTCCTTGCCGCCCAGCCAGCCAAGCAGAGCGACCACGGCCGCTACGACCAGCGCCAGCAGCACCAGGCGGCTCGCCAGCCGGTCGAGCCGCTTCTCCAGAGGCGTTGCCTCTTCCTTTGCCTCCTCGGCAATCCGCGCGATCTGGCCCAGCTCTGTCTTCATGCCGGTTGCGACGACCACGCCGGCGCCGCTGCCCCCGGTAACGGCTGTTCCCTTGAAAGCCATCGACGGGCGCTCGGCCAAAGGAGCATCAGCGTCGGCCGGCTCGGTCGTCTTGGTGGTCGGGACGGATTCGCCGGTCAGCGCCGACTCATCGCAAGTAAGGCCATTGGCCTCGAGCAACCGGAGGTCGGCGGTGACCACGTCGCCGGCCTCCAGCAACACCACGTCGCCCGGGACCAACTCCTCCGAATCCACCATTCGGCTCTCGCCGCCGCGCCGCACCCGGGACTGGACCGTGCCGAGGCTGCGGAGGGCCTCCATCGACCGCACCGCCTTCCATTCGGTGACGAAGCCGATGACGGTATTGATCAGGATGGCGGCGAGAATGGCAAAGCCCTGGACGATGTCGCCCATAACGAACGAGAGAATTGCAGCGGCCGCGAGGATGCCAATCACAAGACTTTTGAACTGTTCGACCAGAATGCGCCAGGGACTGGCCTCCTCGGCCTCGCTCAGCCGGTTGGCGCCATGCTCCTCGAGCCGTCGGCGGACCGCGTCGTCATCGAGACCAGCGTCGGCACTGACTGCCAGCGTCTTCAGCGTCTCCTCGACGCTGCGGGCATGAGGTTGTCTCACGGATGTCCCTCCCGAAGCGTGATCACCAGCCACCTCTTGCCGCTCAAATCGTGCAGACGGGGGTGGCTATTCTTGGAGTGGGTCGTGTCAGTCCGCATCATCGGCCCTTGCTCCGGGCCACTGCTTATAATTCACCTTCCATTCCCCCGATGCGAGGCGTGTTCGTTTGCATCTTCATTCCTTCGTTCAGCGTATGACGGGCCATCGCAGCCCGAGCAAATCTCTTATTTTTTTGGTGAACGAAGGCGGCCGTTCGGGATCCAGCAGATCGTTCTCGGCCAGCACGTCCTCAATAGCGGCGGGCTCGTCCGGCGTGTAGGGCACCAGCGACTTCCCGTTTGTCAGCATCGAATCGATGGCGTGCACCAGCGATTGTTCCCGCGCAATCTTCTGGCGGACCCGTTCTGCCTCAGTGCCAAGATGTTCGGCCAAGAGATCGTCGCGAATCGCGCAGATGGTTTCGCGCAGACCTGCCGAGCGTTCAAGGCTCGGGGCTGCCTCGACAATGAGATCGCATTCGGTATCGAAGCCCATCGAACGATTGTTGATGTTGGAAGAGCCCACCCGAAAAAGGCGATCATCGACGATCAGGATCTTGGCGTGAACGTAGATCGGCTGGCGGTTCTTCGTCACTGGAGTGAAGATCCTGAACCGTCCGAAACGATCGGCCTTATCGATCAGCCCGAGAAGCCGCGCTCGCGCCGTATCCATCGTCACCGCCTCAAGGAAGCCATCCGCCGATTCCGGATTGACAACGACAATTTCGGGGCCGTCCCTCTCCCGCAAGCGCTCCGCCATCGCCTCGACAATACGGCGAGACGCGAAATACTGGCTCTCGCAGTAAATGGTCCTCTCCGCCTCGGCGATCGCATCGAGATAGAACGTCTCGATTTCTCGGACCTCCGCCTCGCCGTCATATTCGGGGTGGGTTCGCGCAATCGCTACCTCGATGTCGGTGAACGTCGGCACGATCCCGTTCGGCCAGATCGGCGATCGGGGCGGTGGCGGTGCAAGCACCTCCCCGCTTGCCCGACGCCAGCGCTCCCGCGCCAGATCTCCAAGGGCTCTCGCGACTTCGCCATCGACCATGGTCGAGGCATCGTGCCAAGGGCCGGAGGAGCGGCCGCTCGGCCGCCTCCGACGGGGATCGTCATCGAGATGCTCTCGCGTGTCCCAGCGATCGGCGGTCATGTCGATACCGCCGCAGAAGGCGAGAGTGTCATCAACCACGACGATCTTCTGGTGATGCGTGGCAGCTTTGGGATGTGCACCGTCAAGCTTGAAGTGGATGCGCTCGCTCGTGAGCCAGTTCAGTACCGCCAGCGGGGTGGTGCCCCTGCCCAGAGCTTGAATTGCCCCCAGGTCCCACTTGAGCACGTAGACCTCGACATCTGCACGGTTCCGGTCGATCCAGCGCAGGAAGGGACCAAGCTTGTTGGGACCCTCAAGGGTTTGATGCTTCGGCTCGAACTTGATGCGGGTGTCGAAGTCCCAGCCAATCAGATAGACGCAGTGGCGGGCTTCGAGAATGGCCGCCTTCACCGCACGAAAATAATCCGCGGCATCGATGATCAGCGCGAGCCGATCCGCGCGCTCGATACGCCAGCAGTTGCGACCGGGCGAGAGGACTTGGACCGGTCCTTGCCCTGACATTATACCCTGAGACTATCAAAGTTGAGGATGAACGTGACGTCAGGCTGTTGGATGCGCGCCGCCACCAGAAGAGCGCCTCGCAAATCTACACCAGAACTGCGTCGATCCCAGCAAATCGGATGCAGCAAACAGCGGCGATGGCTGCGTGAGGGGCAGGTTTCAGTCACATCCGGAGTTGAATAAAAAGAAGGCTGCAGCATGTTGAACATCTGAGATATTATCGAAGGTGTTGAAAATGTTGCTGTCACTGGCCGCCCCTTTCTTCCATAGAGGAGGCCCGCCCCTGAACAATAGCTCGCCCCGCTGCCGGATCGGAAGGAGCAATGGAGCGCAGGTCAGGCCGTGGCGGCGGGATGCCGAGCGCCTCCATCATCATTACGACTTTGGCGCGGACGGCCGATGAGGTTTCCTTGAAATCGGAGCGCTGAGAGTCTGTCCAAAAGCCGATATTGAGCACCATGGCGTCAGCTCCGAGATCCTCGATTCGGACGACAACTGGACGCCCAGGAAGAACACCGGGCACCTCGGCGATACTGCTCCGCAGCATCTCGACGACCTTCTTGAGGTTGATGTCGTAACCCACCATGAAATGCACATTGCCGCGACGCACCGGATCGGCGGTGTTGTTGACGATGCGAGAGGTGAAAACCTCGGCGTTGGGAACAAGCGCGACCCGCCCGTCATAGGTCCGGATTTGCGTCGCCCGCAATTCGATCCTCTCGACCGCGCCCTCCGTATCGCCAACAACGATCTGGTTGCCGATCTCAAAGGGGCGAAGTGCCAGGATCAACAATCCACTGACGAAGTTCGAGAGGATGTCCTTGAGCGCGAAGCCGAGCACGAGGCCGGTCAGGCCAAGGCCGGTTACCAAAGCCTGCGGGCTGAACCCCAGCGCGTCTGCCGCAATCATCACACCAATCACAATGATCGAATAATAGGACAGCTGCTTGATGAGGTTCTCCAGGGTACGGTCGGAGATCGTCTTGCGGAACAGCAAGCGCAGCCCGCGGTGGACCAGCCAAGCGAGCGCCGCGAACACCGTGATGACAATGATGGCAGCAATGACGCGGGGGACGACGCTGACGATGGAATCGAGGATCCGGGCGAAGGCACTCTGCAGCACGCCACCCGTTTCAGCAACGAGGCGCCCGCCCGGGCCGAGCCGCCGTGCGCGTGCGCGTTCGAGCTCGGCATCAATCGAGCGCGCCCATTGTTGGGCCAGAGTGTCGATATTGGCGAGGTTTTCTTCAGCATCGATTGGCTGAATGGTGACCACCGGAACGCCGGCGATGCTGACAACACGGTTTTCGCCAGCGCGCGTGACCATAGCCGGCGCGTGGACGTCAGAGTTACGCAGCAAGAGTTGAAGCCGCTGTTCGATTCGTTCTGCTCGCGCTTCCGCGGGTGTCTCCTCGTCCGAGCTGACGCGGAATAAGGCCCTGCCGTCAAGTCGGACGGTTGCCTGACCGTCCTGCGCCGATGCCGGCGACGATATCGTAGGGCTCGTCAGCAGGAGGAAGAGAAACAACAGAGCGAAGGAGCGCAAGATCCTGTGCATCGACCCAAACTACGTCCGAACACTTCGGCCCGTTTCGGGTGCATCTTCGCGCGCGAGATACTCAACGACATAAAGCTCATGCACCAAGGTCAGACTGAGAGCCGCCAGGGGTGTTGCCAAGGCAAGGCCGAGCAGCCCGAACAGCACGCCGAGAAGCAATTGTACCGCGATGATGAACGCGGGCGGCAGCGAGACCTGCTCCTGTTGGATTAGCGGAGTAATGACATAACTTTCCAGAGTCTGAACAAAAACATAGACGCCAATAACCAGCAATACCGTCGTAATTCCTTCCGGGAACGCCAACAGGAGCGCCGGTACAGCTGCGATCACCGGCCCGATATTCGGAATGAACGCCAGAAGCGCCGCGATCAGCCCGAGCAGGAACGCGAGCGGGATCCCGATCAGCCAAAGACCCAGAGCGGTCAGACCGCCGACGACCGCCATCGCCATGAGCTGCGCGGCCAGCCAACTGGAGAGTGTGGCTGCGGCCTTTTTCAGCACCTCCTCACCGCGTTGGCGCATCGAGGGCGCGATCAAGGCCAATAGGCCTTTGCGGTAAATACCGGGGTCAACGGCTCCGTACAGGCCGACAAAAAGAATGATCACGAGATTACCGAGCGCGCCAAACGTTGTCGACACCGCCGCCGTGGCCGCACTCCGACCGGCGGGGGAGAACAGCCCTTCAGGGGTGGCGCGATCGAGAAGAGCCCCGCCCCATGAATACTGGCTGATCCGCTGCCGAAGATTATCCAGAGCTTCGGGTACTTTCTGCGCCAATTCGTCGAATTGGTCGGAAATCGCCGGCGCAAATGCGGCGAATGATCCCACCAAAGCGCCGATGACAAGCAAAGCAAAAATCCCGATACCCCATCCCTCCGGGATGCCGGTCCGTCTGGCGATCCAACTGCCCCCGCCGCGCAGGAAAACAGCAAAAATGATTCCGGCGAAAACGACCAGCAGAACATCCGCCGCGAGCAGCACCAGCCCCGTGAACAACGTCGCGACGACAATGAGTGACCCTGTTCTTTTTGTCATTTGCCCCCTCATGAACAAGACAACGGCGACGCAGATGGATAGGTTCCGCCACCCACTGGAGCGGATGTTTCGCTTGGTCGCCAAGCGGAGAATGGGGCAAGCGACAAACGCGTTGATGGGGTGGTTCGACTCAGCCGACGGATGAATCCCATCCGCCGATCTCGCATTCTCAGCCGCAGATGGTGCCTGCGCAAGGGTTGAAAAGATAAGTGCTTCTCATGTCATGAGAAAATTTCGTATCATGGAGCATCAAAACGAGGAACCATGACACTACTCGTCCTTTACGTCTCCCTTGCGATTGGTGTTTCTTTTCTCTGCTCCATCCTCGAAGCGGTGCTTCTCAGCATCACGCCAGCCTATGTCGCGACCATTCAGCCTGCCCAGCCGAAAGTTGCGGGGAAGCTACAGCGCCTGAAAGACGACATCGACCGTCCGCTCGCCGCCATCCTCAGCCTCAACACGATCGCCCACACGGTTGGCGCTGCCGGCGCGGGTGCCCAGGCTGCTTTCGTCTTCGGCAGCGCTTCAGTCGCCATCTTTTCCGCCATCCTGACCTTCCTGATTCTCGTTCTCTCTGAAATCATCCCCAAGACCCTCGGGGCGATTTACTGGCAGCGATTTGCGCCGATGGCGGCGGGGGTGCTGCCGGTGCTGATCTGGTCAATGTGGCCTCTGGTGAAGATGTCGCAGCTCATTACCCGGCTACTGGCGCACGGCGAAGGCAAGTATACGGTGACGCGCGAGGAGATCGTTGCCCTTGCCGATATCGGCCACCGGGAGGGCATCATCGATAAAGGCGAGTCCAAAGTTGTCGCCAACCTGCTGCGATTCGATCGCCTGACGGTCGAGAACATCATGACGCCCCGTACCGTGGTGTTCGCGCTTCCGCAGGATATGACAATCGAGGAAACGATGGCCCGCAAGGACGAACTGCGCTTCACGCGAATCCCGATCTTCGAGCGCAGCATGGACGAGATCACCGGCTTCGTTCTGAAAACCGATCTCCTGTTCGCCCTGCTGGCGGGGGATGGCGCCCGCAAGCTGGTGGAACTCAGGCGGGAGATCACTGCCGTTCCGGAAATAATGCTTCTCGAAGAATTATTCGATACGCTTTTGAAGAACGACCGCCATATCGCGCTCGTTACGGATGCCTATGGCGGTACCGCCGGCGTCGTTACCGTCGAAGATGTGGTCGAGACCCTGCTCGGCGAGGAGATCGTCGACGAAGCGGACAAGATCGAAGACCTGCAAGCCTACGCCCGCCAGAAGTGGAAGGAACGCGCCGCCAGCCGCCAGATCGAGATCAAAACCTGAGTGAAAGGACAAAGGCGTATCGCGTGCCCGGTACAACTTTCTGAATTGCCTGTTGATCCGGCGCACAACGCAGCCCGCGCTCGTCGGCAGGTCCGAAGCTGTTTGATGCTGTCTGTTACAAAGCAGCCAAACCGGTCAACAAGCGGGCAAACCCGAGCAGGGTTCCGGGCCGCTCTTCGGTCCATGTCTGCCTACGAGAGGAATGCCGGCGTTACAAAACTTCGCGCTTGCCCGTCTCCCCCTGCTCGATCATCGTGAAGATCCGCCGGATTGATTCGCGATACGAGGGCACGATGCCGCCATCCGCTTACGAGACTTGGGCCACGAATCGCGCTGACCGCCGCTTCTCCGAATGGCTTCGCGAGAGCGCAGAGCCGACCTGGAGCGAAGCGGTGAACCATCGGTTCACACGAGAGCTGGCCGATGGTTCCCTCGTCGACGAAGTCATGCGGCGGTATCTCGTTCAGGATTACTCGTTCCTCGACTCGTTTGTCAGACTGGTGGCAAGCGCGATCGTCAAGGCGCCCTCGATGGCCGAGCGTGTTCCCCTCGGCCGCTTCCTTGGCGCCGTGACGGGCGAGGAGAACACCTTTTTTCAGCGCGCCTTCGACGCGCTGGACGTCCCGGCGGAGATCCGTGTGCGGCCGGTGCTGCGCGCACCAACGCTGGCGTTCCATGAACTGATGGCCGAAGCCATTGCCGATCGCGGATACGTGGAGACCCTGACGCCCCTGGTGGTGTTCGAGTGGCTGTACAACACATGGGCAACCGCAATCGGCGCTCGCCAGCCGGAGAGGTTCTACCACCGCGAATGGATCACCCTTCACGCGAATCCTACATTTGAGTCCTTCGTCGCGACTCTTCGCGCGCAACTCGACCGTGACGGTCCGAGCCTCGATCCTGAACGTCAGGATCGCGTCCTTGCGATCTTTCGTCGAGCGGTCGTGCTGGAAAAGGACTTCTTCGAGGATGCCTACGCCGCGGCAGGGGATCAATAGACAGATTCCCAGCCGTCCTGCCCGCCCCCCATCGTTGCAACCGGACCAACCTTCACCACACGAAGCGGGCGGTAGTCCAGCGCGGCCACAGCTTCCATTCCGCGGCAACGCGTTCGAGCGCAGCAGCATCCACCGAATCGTCCGGCGCCAGCAGACTCTCGGCCTCGAGGCCGGACCCAATCAACAGACAATCGATAGCGGCTGCCGCGGCACCCGCAACGTCGGTGCGGAAGCTGTCGCCGACGGCAAGAACGTGCTCGCGCGGGGTCGCGAGAATCCCAAGGCAGCGGTCATAGACGGGCCGGTACGGTTTGCCGTAGGAAACGACGAGGCCCCCTTCGCCTTCGTAGAAGGCCGCCAATGCTCCGGCGCAGAGCTTGATCCGATCACCGTGCATGACCTCAAGATCCGGATTGGCGCAAACCAAGGGAAGCTTATGGCGAAGGCATGCTTGGAGAATGCCCTGATAATCCTCAAGCCGGTCGTCCACCGAGCCGACGCCGGTACATAAGACGAAATCCGCCTCGGCGGGATCATCGGTCAAACGAATATCCGCCCCCAATGCGAGCTCCGCATCGTCCGCCGCGCCGATGTGCAAGCAGCGCCGGAGAGGGAAGGTGAGCGGCGAAGCCTCGAAGCATCCTGTCAGCGCCTCATAGGTGGCTTCACCCGACGAATAGATGGCATCGATCCGCACGGGAGCTAGACCGATCTTTGCCATGTGGGCAGCGATCCGGCTCACCCGCCGCGGGGCATTGGACAGCACGCACAGCTTCTTACCCGCATCCCGAAGGCTCTGAAGACACGGGATCACCCAGGGGTAAGGTCGCAAGCCGTCGTGCAGGACCCCCCACAAGTCAAGGATCAGCGCGTCATAGTGCGGCGCCAGCCCCCTCAGTCCGGGAACGATCCTCCTACTCTCTTTTGCGGCACTCGGTTCCGGGGCCGTCACGTCCCAGGCAGCCCCTTTCCGGGCGCTTCCTTCTCCGGGCCGGGCTTCACATCCACAACATCCCAGTTCCCATCGCTCGTCCTGCACGCGGTGCCATCGACAACCCGCTGTTCGGCAGAGAAAATCACCGTCTGGGTAAACGTTTTGCACAGGGTGCCGTCGGCCCGCTCGAATTCCCCGGTGATGATGGTTGCCCCACGATTGCCGGTTGCCGGATTGTGCCAGGTCGTTTCGCTGCCGACCGGCTGGTTCAGGAACGCGGCGTTTGTCGATTCCGAGTACCGGTAACTGTCTTCCTCGGGAACACAGGCATTCTGGAAGCAGATCTCGACCGGCCCAACGCGGATTGGGCCGCCGACTTGCCCCTTGGCGCCCTCTTCCTCCACAACTCGTTGCCCAAGATAGGTGCCGAGCAAGGCGCCGAGAATCATGCCGCCGGCTCCCCAAGCCGCGGTTCCGCCGGCGGCGGCACCGGTAAACCCGCCCAGCGCCGCACCGGGCGCCACGCCGGGTTGCTCGAAGGCAGTCCGCTCGCCCTCGGCAGCGGCACAAGCAGCAACCATAAGAGCGACGGCGGCGGTTAAGGCGGTGGATCTGCGACTTTGTCTCATGCCTCGCCTCTTCGAAGCCCGCAGGCCCTGATTTGGATCTTGCCTGTTACGTCCCTTGTTCGTTGTCCAAATCGGGATCGTAGGCCAGATTGGGCGCCAACCAGCGCTCCATTTCGGCAACGCTGGCGCCCTTGCGACGGGCGTAATCGACTACCTGATCCTTGTGAATGCGGCCGATACCGAAATAGCGGCTCTCGGGGTGGCTGAAATAGTACCCTGAGACTGAGGCAGTCGGCACCATCGCGAAGGATTCGGTGAGAATGATGCCCGCATTCTCCTCGGCTCCCAGGAGATCGAACAGGATGCGTTTCTCGGTGTGGTCGGGACAGGCCGGATAGCCCGGCGCGGGGCGGATGCCGCGATAGGCCTCGGCGATCAAGTCTTGATTGGAAAGGTTCTCTTCGGCGGCATAGCCCCAGAATTCCTTGCGCACCCGCTCGTGCATCCGCTCCGCGAACGCCTCCGCAAGCCTGTCGGCGAGTGCTTTGATCATGATCGCGTTGTAGTCGTCATGGGCGGATTCGAAATCCCGCACGATGTCATCGATGCCGTGACCGGCAGTAACCGCAAACCCACCCAAGAAGTCTGCAACGCCGGAGTCTTTGGGCGCCACGAAGTCGGCCAATGCCAGATTGGGCCGCTCGCGGCGATCCCGGACCATCTGTTGCCGCAGAGTATGAATCACTGCAAGGACGTCTCGCCGAGAGTCATCGGCAAACACCTCGATGTCATCATCGCCGACGCTGTTGGCCGGCCAGAAGCCAATTACGCCACGGGCGGTGAGCCATCCCTCGCCGACGATGCGCTGCAGCATCGCTTGCGCATCGTTGAAGGTGCTGCGCGCCGTCTCGCCGACCAGCGGATCGTCCAGAATATCCGGATAACGGCCCGCCAGTTCCCATGCCCGGAAGAATGGTCCCCAGTCGATCCGGCCGACCAGTTCCCCGAGATCATAGCTGTCAAACACCGTGATGCCCGGCCGCATCGGCTCGGGCGGTCGATAATCGTTCCAGGCTACCTTGGCTCGGTTGGCCCGAGCCTCGTCAATCGGCAGCCGCTTCTTGATATCTCGGCCCCGCGCATGGGCTTGGCGGATTCGGATGTACTCCTCGCGGACCTCGGTTGCGTACGACGCCCCATCCGCGCCCGACAGCAACCGTCCGGCGACACCGGCGGCCCGCGAGGCGTCGATCACGTGAACGAGAGGGCCAGAATAATTGGCCGCGATCTTGACAGCGGTATGGACCTTGCTCGTCGTGGCGCCGCCGATCAACAGCGGCATCGTAAACCCTTCCCGCTCCATTTCCTTGGCAACGTAAACCATCTCATCGAGGCTCGGCGTGATCAGGCCGGAGAGGCCGATCATGTGGGCGTTTTCCTTCCTCGCCGTCTCCAGAATCTTTGCCGCCGGAACCATCACCCCCAGATCAACCACCTCGTAGTTGTTGCACTGGAGCACGA
>CAZFBS010000038.1:0-31610 GCA_964517265.1 uncultured Rhodospirillaceae bacterium
TGCTCTTCCGCATTGCCGGTCAATACCCAACCGCATTACTCAAGTGAGAATGATTTGCAATAGCATTGGCGAGGTCGTACACTCGCGGCCGGTTCGCCCTGCGATTGCGGCGGCAGACCGGAACGGATCTCAAGAGGGGAGCCCCGCTCATGCACCACGTTCGTCGTTTTCTTGCGCGCCACCTTATCGCCGTCCTGGCGGTCGGATGCGCGGGTCTCGCTGCCGCCGCTCCTGCCCGCGCCGCCGACGCCGTCAACCTCTATTCCTACCGCCAGGCCTATCTGATCCAGCCGATCCTCGATGCGTTTACGAAGGAGACCGGCATCGCGGTCAACGCCGTTTATGCCGAAAAGGGCATTCTCGAGCGCTTGCAGGTGGAGGGCGCCAACAGCCCCGCCGATGTGGTGCTGGCCGCCGATGTCGGTGCGCTTAACGATCTGGTCGAAGCGGGCGTGCTTCAGCCGGTGTCCTCGCCGGTCCTCGAAGAGACGATCCCCTCCCAATACCGCCATCCCGAAGGCCTGTGGTACGGCCTCACCACTCGCGGCCGGGTGATCGTCGCGAGCAAGGAGCGGGTTGGCGCCGACGAAATCCGAACCTACGAAGACCTTGCCGATCCACGCTTCAAGGGGCGCGTCTGCACCCGCTCCGGCAAGCACGTCTACATGGTCTCGCTGATCGCCTCGGTGATCGCGAACGAAGGCGAGGAACAGGCAGAGGCGTGGCTGCAGGGCGTCAAGGAGAACCTCGCGCAGAAACCGCAAGGCAACGACCGCGCTCAGGTAAAGGCCGTTTACGAGGGCGCCTGTGATGTCGCCGTCGTCAACACCTATTACCTCGGCCACCTCGCCACCACGACGGAAGAGCCGGAACAGAACAAGTGGGCCGAGGCGGTCCGCATCGTGTTTCCCAACCAGGACGGGCGCGGCGCCCACGTCAACGTCAGCGGCGCGGCGGTCACGAAGAGCGCGGGGCAACGCGAAAACGCGATCAAGCTGCTGGAATACCTCGTCAGCGACGAGGCGCAACGGCTGTACGCCGAGCAGAACTTCGAATACCCGATCAAGGAAGGGGTACCGGTACATCCGGTGGTGGCCGCGTGGGGCGCTTTCAAGGCCGATGACGTCAGCCTCTCCGAAGTGGCAAAACACCGGGAGGCGGCATCCCGGCTGGTTGACAAGGTCGGTTACGATCAGGCGGCCGGCTCTTGAGGATGCGCTCGCCCATCCGCGCCGGAGGCGGCCTCGCGCAACCTGCCCTCACCCCCTTGCGTGTCGTCGCGGCTCGCGAGGAACATGACGGCGGTAGATGACGAAACAGATCTTCATGTCCGACCCGGGACTGACGGCGGAGCGTATCGCGACCTTCCCCGCGCCGCTGCGACAGACGGCGGGACGACGGCGCGAAGCCGCTCAGAGCGCATCGCGGCGCGAACAGGCGCGCTGGCGTCCGGATCCTTGGACGCTGGGCGCGCTGGCCGTCGCTCTGCTGGTGGCCGCGCCCCTTCTGGCGCTGCTGTACCTGGCGCTGGCATCGACCACCGACATCTGGTCGCATCTCGCGTCCACGGTCCTGCCGGTGTACCTCAGGACCACCTTCGCACTGATGCTGGGTGTCGGTATCGGAACCCTGGTGATCGGTGTCGGCACCGCTTGGCTGGTCACCATGTGCCGGTTTCCCGGACACCGCGTGTTCGAATGGCTGCTGCTCCTTCCGCTCGCCGTCCCCGCCTACGTCATCGCCTACGTCTACACCGACCTGCTCGAATTTGCCGGCCCGGTCCAGGGCCTGCTCCGAGAGATGTTCGGCTGGACCACGCCGCGCGACTACTGGTTCCCCGAGATCCGCTCGCTCGGCGGCGCGGTCGCGATGATGACGCTGGTGCTCTACCCGTATGTCTATCTGCTCGCCAGGGCCGCCTTCGTTGCGCAGTCCGTCTGCGTGCTGGAGGTCAGCCGCACCCTTGGCCGGACGCCCTGGCGCGCCTTCGTCGAGGTGGCGCTGCCACTTGCCCGGCCGGCCATCGTCGTCGGCCTCTCGCTGGTGCTGATGGAGACATTGAACGACTTCGGAACCGTCGATTTCTTCGCGGTGCCGACCCTGACCCGCGGGATCTATGACGTCTGGCTCAACATGAACAGCGTCGCCGGCGCGGCTCAGCTTGCGCTGGTGCTGCTGGCTCTGGTCCTGGTGCTGCTGGCGGGCGAGCGCTGGGCGCGCCGCGGCCAACGCTATCATCACACCTCGACCCGCTACCGGGCGCTGCCGAGCTACCGCCTTTCCGGTGGCCGGGGCTGGGCCGCCTTCGCCGCCTGCCTGCTGCCGCCGCTGCTCGGATTTGTTGTCCCTGCCGCCATTCTTGCAAACTATACGCTGCGGCTACCGGCGGGGTCTCTCGAAGGCGGCTTTCTGCGGTACGCATGGAACAGTCTTTCGCTGTCGATGCTCTCGGCCGCCCTCGCCATCATGATCGGCCTGTTCCTGGTTTACGCGGTCCGGCTGAACCGGGGTCGATGGCTGCAAGGGGCGGTTCGCTTTGCCGGAATCGGCTATGCGGTGCCGGGCGCGGTGCTCGCCGTCGGGATCATGATCCCGCTCGCCGCCCTCGACAACACCGTGGACGCCTTCTCCCGGCAGACGGTTGGTCTGTCCACCGGATTGATCCTGAGCGGTACCCTGTTCGCCATCGTCTATGGCTATCTGGTGCGCTTCCTCGCCCTTTCCCTGGGCACCGCCGAGTCCGGCCTTGCCAAGATCACCATCGGTGTCGACGGAGCGGCGCGAACGCTCGGTCTCGGGCCGCTGAAGACGATGACCAAGGTTCACCTGCCGATGATGCGCGGCAGTCTCCTTACCGCCGCCATCCTCGTTTTCGTCGATTGCATGAAGGAGTTGCCGATCACGATCCTGCTGCGGCCGTTCAACTTCGATACCCTGGCCACCTATGTGCACCAGTTCGCCTCCGGCGATCTGCTCGAGAAGTGCGCCCCGGGTGCATTGGCGATCGTCGCGGTCGGTATCCTTCCCGTCATCGCGCTGAGCCAAACCCTCGGCCGGTCGCGCCCGGGAACCGCGACCGGGTCGTGATGGGGCTGCGGCTGAAGGGACTTTTTCATGCTTTCGGCACGACGGAGGTCCTTCGCGGCGTCGATCTGACCATCCGTCCCGGCGAGGTGGCTTGTCTGCTCGGCCCGTCGGGATGCGGCAAGACGACGCTGCTGCGGTTGGCGTCCGGCCTGGAGACACTGCAAAGGGGTCAGATCAGCATCGGCGGCCGGCTGGTTGCCGATGGCGCGACCGGCCAGAACGTACCGCCCGAACAACGGCACGTCGGGCTGATGTTCCAGGACTACGCCCTGTTTCCCCATCTCACGGTATTCGACAACGTCGCTTTTGGCATTGAGGGAAAGTCGCCGGAGCGCCGACAATGGGTGCATCGCGCCTTGACGCAAATCGGCCTTGCCGATCTCGCCGATACCTATCCGCACACGCTTTCCGGTGGCGAGCAGCAGCGCTGCGCCCTGCTCAGGGCACTGGCCCCGCAGCCGGATGTTCTCCTGCTGGACGAGCCGTTTTCCGGGATGGATGTCACGCGCCGGACCCAGGTTCGAGAGGAAACGCTGATCATCCTGCGGGAGTCCGGTGTCGCGACGCTGATCGTGACTCACGATCCGGAAGAAGCAATGTTCATGGCCGACCGCTTGTGGATCATGAACGAAGGCACCATCGTCCAGCACGGCACCCCGGCGGACATCTATCTGCACCCTTCAACGGTGTTCGTTGCCGGCCTGTTCGGTCCTCTCAACCGGATTGAGGGCGTTGTCAAAGACGGCCACCTCGTCACCTCAATCGGCAGCTTTCCCGCCGGGGGCCTTGATGAATACACCAAAGCGGCGACCTGCATCCGCCCGGAAGGCGTGCGGATTCGTCCCGGCAGCGGGGAGCATACCGGCACGGTCCTCGCGGCGCGCCTGCTCGGCCGATCAAGCTGGCTGCGGGTGCGGATGGAGGGCGTTCGCGAGCCGCTCCAGGCGCTGGTGCCCGGTGTTTTTCTTCCCGCACTAGGAGCGCCGGTGGCAGTAGAGGTCGACCCCGCCTACACCTTCGTGTTCCCGCCCGACTGAGCGGACCCAATACGTGGGCGCCCTTCCCTTTTGGCGGACGCATCACGGTGGTCGCGAGCGGCAGGATTTGCCGCGCCGGGAGGTCGATCCTGCCGGATTGATGCGCCTGGGCACGCTCAGCATTCCGGCACCCGCACTCACCCTAAGGAACGCCCCGGCTTTTGCACTCCCATCCCTTGACGTTGCCTCGCCAGTGCCGCCCTCCGGAGCCGACCGCTCATTGGCACACAGGTTGCTTGCAAGATGTGCAATCAGGGGGCATCGGGCACCACTATGGCTCCGCAGAGAAGGACCGCATCATTCATGAGCGTCTATGGTTTCTTTCAGCCCAGCGTTCTCGGCATGGAGGCGCAGAGTCATGCGCTGAACGCCACCGCCAGCAACATCGCCAACATGCGAACCGGCGGTCACAAGCGGACCGATGTGCAGTTCTCGACCGTTCTCAGCAAGACCCTGTCCAGCCAACCCGGGATCTCCGACAACGCCGCCTCCGGCACATCTCATGCCGACCTCGGCGGTGTTCGTCCGTGGGACCAGCAGCGCGTGAGCCTGCAGGGCCTGATCGAAGCCACCGACCGCAAGCTCGATGCAGCAATCGACGGCAACGGGTTTTTTGTCCTCAACAGCCGGCTCGATGGAAGCGGCGACGCCCTTTATGGCCGCGACGGCCGATTTGCAGGAACCTCCATACCCGGCACCGGGGTCTCCAACGGCAGCGCGGTCAGCATCGACAAAGGCTATCTGGTCGACAAGAACGGGCACTACTTGCAAGGATGGGCCGCTAATCCTGACCGATCCTTCCCCGCGGGTGCGGGCGATCTGACTTCGCTTCGGGTCGATCCCGCTGCCTTCACCGATGTCGGCGAGCCGACACGCAGTGGATCACTGGCCCTCAATCTGCCGGCGTCCGCCGCTCCGGGCACGAGTGAAACCTTTACCATCGACGTCTTCGATTCCACCGGCGCGCGTCACGATCTGATGCTCCACTTCGAGCGCGAGTCGATTGCCAACACGTGGGGGTTCAACGTGTTCGGCGGCCCCGGTGATGCTGTGAGCGTTACCGCCGATGGCGCGCCGCCCCCACCATTGACATTCAGCCCGGATGGAACGCTGGCGACGCCGGCAGCCTACACGATCGGCATTACCCACCCCGGCGGCGGCGCTTCCCAGTTCGACTTGGACGTCAGCGGCCTCACCCAGTTCGGCGACACCTTCTCGCCGTTCGGATACAACCGCGATGGTTTCGCCGCCAGCGAGTTGCACTCGATTGAATTCGACACCCAGGGACACGTGGTCGGGATCTTCGCCAGCGGCATGACCAAGCCGATCTACAAACTGGCCCTCGCCGCCTTTGCCAACCCGGACGACCTCGACGCCCGCAACGGCAACGTCTATGCCCAATCGCCGGTCTCCGGGACCGCCGAACTCGGAGCGGCCGGCACGAACGGCTTCGGCCGGATCATCCCTCAGGCACACGAGTTGTCCAACGTCGACCTGGCGCAGGAGTTCAGCCACATGATCGTGACGCAAAACGCTTACAACGCCTCCGCGACGTCCTTTCGAACGGTCGATGAGATGACAGAGATCGCCCGCGACCTTAAGCGCTGACAGGATGGGTTGCCGGACACGCTGCCGCAAGCAAGACTGCTTTAACTGATCACGCCGATCAGGATGATGGCGATGATCAGCACCCAAAGGGAAAAGACGACCCCGCGGAGGAACATCTCCCCGGCGCTGATGCCGAGCGGCGGGGGCAATGGGGGCAATCCGTAAAGCCGAGGATCGAGCCGGCCCTCCCGCTTGCGCGCCAGCACCTCGCGAGCGAACTGACGCACCCACACCGGCGCCTGTTCCGTCATCAGGTAGCGCATGAACGGCCTCTCGACCTCTTTCTCACCGGCATAGCGGCCAAACCACCACGCATACGCGACGTTGAACAAGTTGAATTCCCTGACATTCAGCGCTTCCGCTGCCGCCACGACGGTCTGAACGTCAGGCGAGACTGCCATCCAGGACTCAAAAGATTCAAGCAGGTTCTTCATGGCTTCAACACTGCAGCTTGGGTTTCGCTCTTCTTTACGCTTAGGCCTTATTATGGTGCCTCAACGCGCCGACGCCGCAAATAACTTGCGACATCGTGCTGTTTCGGCGGCGACGATTAGGGAAGGTGACGACCCGGCAAAAGTTGCCTGCTGGCGGCGAAATTGCCCGCCTCCGGCGCCACGTCTCCGACCGCAGGCACCGGCCTCATGCCCGAAGTGGCCATGGGATGCAGGAAAAGGAAGTGTGGCATGAGCCTTGCTAGCTGGGGTTGCCTGCAACTGTTCAGCTCAGGGATGAAAGCATTGGCGATGGCGCTGACCGCCCCCTTCATGATGCCGAAGCGGCACCCTTGGATCGTCTGCGCGCTTCTCACCGGACTTGCTGTCCTGATGATCGCCTCCACTGCCCAGGCCTCCTCGCGGATCAAGGACATCGTCAGCTTCGAAGGCATCCGCGACAACCAGTTGGTCGGCTACGGACTTGTCGTCGGTCTCAACAATACCGGAGATACCTTGCGCGACGGCAGCTTCACCAAGCAGAGCCTGCAGTCGATGCTGAACCGGCTTGGCGTCAAGCCGACCGACAAGGGCCTCACCTCCAAGAACGTGGCTGCGGTGATGGTTACCGCATCGATGCCGCCGTTCGCCCGTCAGGGCAGCAGGATTGACGTCACCGTCAGCGCACTTGGGGATGCGGCCAGCCTGCTCGGCGGCACCCTTCTGGTAACACCGCTGCTCGGCGCCGACAGCGAAGTCTATGCGGTTGCGCAGGGGCAGGTCGGCGTCGGCGGTTTCGAAGCCCGCGGCGATGCCGCCAGCGTCACCAAAGGCGTGCCGACAAGCGGGCGGATCGCGGGCGGTGCCATCGTCGAGCGGGAGGTTGGGTTCGAACTCGGGCAGATGAGTTCGATCAAATTGAACCTGCGCAACCCGGATTTCACCACCGCACGGCGGATTGCCGATGCCATCAATGGGTCCCTGCGCATGATGGCAGCCCAGGCAACGGACCCGGCAACCGTGCATCTGCGCCTGCCTGCCTCCGGCAACCAAATGGTGGATTTGCTCACCAACATCGAGCAGCTGCGCGTCGAGCCCGATCAACTCGCCCGGGTGGTGATCAACGAGCAGACCGGCGTCATCGTGATGGGCGAGAATGTCCGCGTCAGCACTGTCGCCATCGCCCAGGGCAACCTCACCATCCGCATCAGCGAAACCCCTCAGGTTTCCCAGCCGGGACCGTTCGCCGAAGCCGGCGCGACGGTGGTCGTACCGCGTACGGAGATTGCGGTGGACGAGGAAGCCGGCCGCCGGCTCGCGGTGGTCCCACAAGGGGTGACGCTGCAGAACCTGGTCAACGGGCTCAACGCCCTTGGCATCGGCCCGCGCGACCTGATCGCTATTCTGCAGGCGATCAAAGCCGCGGGCGCGTTGCATGCGGAACTCGAGGTGATGTGATGGAGACGCAGTTTGCACTGAAGGCCGAAACGGCGCTGCTTGCCGGCACGCCGGAATTACCGACTTCGGCAGCAGCGCGCGATCTTGAATCCGTGCGCAGGACGGCGCGCGAGTTCGAGGAGGTTTTTCTTGCCCAGATGTTGCAGCCGATGCTGGCGGGGCTTGCCCCGGAGGCGCCCTTCGGCGGCGGGCCGGGCGAGGATATCTGGCAATCGATGCTGGTGAGTGAGTACGGCAAGGCGATTGTCGCGCGAGGTGGTATCGGTCTCGCCGACGCAGTGATGCGGGAGATCTTGCAGTCCCAGGAAGCCATCGCCGCTGACCATCTCCATCATGTCGAGAGGACGCTGCCGCGATGAGCACGAGGATGGACCCAGTTCCTGAGCAAGATGTCTCCAGTCTCGTTGCCGCCGTGACCACGGCGGCCAACCGATTGGCTAACGCCGTCGCTCAAGAGAATGCTGCCCTTCGGGGGCGGGCAAAGGGGGAACTGGCCTTGCTAGCCGAGCAGAAGGCTACCGCAGCCCGCCTTTACCAGCGGCATCTCGCGGATCTGGAGCAGGCAACGGGAGGCTATCACACACTCTCCAGCGTACAGCGCAAGGCGCTGCAGCAGGCATCAGAGGTGCTGGCGAAAGAGGCCGAGGAAAATGTCCGCCTGCTCCGGGTCGCGGTGGAGATCAGCCGGCGCTTCATGGCATGCGTTGCCGATGCAGCGAGGGAGCTGACGCCAGGAGCGCCCGGCTACTCCCGCACCGGTGTTCTCGGCAGCGGAGGACGGCCATCGACACGGGCACCGGCGCTATCCCTCGATCGCTCGCTGTGAAACCGACGGACCCTTTCCCATGCCCGATAGTCTGACCCTCGCTCTGCGAACAGCCCAGAGCGGCCTGCTCGCCAACCAGAAAGCGCTCGGGGCGGTCTCCAACAACGTCGCCAATGTCAATACCGAAGGCTACTCACGCCAGATCGTCAAGCTGGAGCAGCGAGTCCTCGCCGGCAATGGCGCGGGCGTGCAACTCGCAGCGCTGACCCGGCGGATCGACGAAAGCCTGATGAAGAGCGTTCGCAGCGAGTCCAGCGCCTTGAACGCGATACGCGTCCAGCAAACCTTCTTTCAGCGCACGCAGCAGCTGTTCGGTGCTCCCGGGGATGATGCCTCGCTCAGCCATACCCTGAACCGTTTCACCCAGGCGCTCGAATCGCTTTCGGTGACCCCGCACGGCGCCCTGGAGCAACGTGAGCTGGTTCGCGCAGCGGACGACGTGGCCATCCAGTTCCGCCAGATGAGCGCAAGCATTCAGGATCTGCGTCTCGATGCCGACCGCCGCATCGGCCAAGCGCTCTCCGAGGTTAATGGACTGCTCGATCAGGTTGCCGACCTCAATCAGAAGATCGTCCGCAATGGTACAATCGGCCATGGCGTCGGCGACCTTGAGGATCAGCGCGACCAGGCCCTCGATCGCCTCTCACAGCTGATCGATACTCAGGTTTTCAACCGTGGCAATGGTGACACGGTGATCTTCACCAGCGGTGGCCGCATTCTCGTCGACGGCGGAGTGCGTCCTCTTAGCCATCATCCCGCTGCTGCCATCTCAGCCACGTTCACTCACGCCAGCGGCGACATCAGCGGCATTTACAGCGGGGACAAACTCCCGGCCAACGATTTGACGACGGAGATCCGGTCGGGAGAGCTGAAAGGCCTGATCGAAATGCGCGACGGAATCCTGCCGAATTTCCAGGAAGCATTGAACGTGCTGGCGGGAGAACTTCGCACCACTGTCAACGAGATCCACAATCGCGGGGTCGGGTTCCCGGGCCTGCGCGAGATGTCCGGCAGCCATACATTCACCGATCCCAGCAGCGAAACACTCGGCATCACCGGCGACGTGGCCATTGTCCTGTTCGACGGCACCGGCGCCGCAGTCGCCCAGGCTCATTTGAGCGACCTTGTCGCTCCTGCCCCCCCACCAACAGTCGAGACGGTCAAGGACGCTCTTGATGGCTGGATCAGTACCCACGGTGGCGGCGGTTCATCCGTTTTCTTCGATAGCAACAACCGTTTGCAAATCAAAGTTGCCAGCCCCGATCATTCTCTTGCATTTCGCGACGAGGTTGGCGGCGGAGACAACACCGCCGTTACCGCCGGAACCGGTTTTTCGTCCTTCTTCGGTCTCAACGACTTCTTCGTCGCCGCCGAGAACGACAACATGGTCGCGGGCACCCTTGCGGTGCGTGCCGATATCAAGGCGAAGCCTTCGCTCGTCGCGCGGGGGGTGGTTCAGACCGAGGTCACCGGCGCCGGTCCCCACTACTTCGCCAGCATCGGCGATGGCACCCTCTCTCACCGGCTGGCAACGGCGCTCAGCGCCCCCCAGTCCTTCGCCCACGCAGGCAATCTTGGCTCCCTCTCGGTAACGTTCAGCCAGTATGCCGCCGAGATCATTTCCGACAACGCAAGCCGCACCGAGGCCAACGACTCTGCCGCGTCGTTCCAAACCGGCCTTGTCGATAACCTCAAGGCAAAATCGGACTCCGTGCGCGGCGTCAATCTCGACGAAGAGATGTCCGATCTGATCCTCTATGAGCAGGCCTACGCTGCGGCGGCCCGCTTGATCGGCGTTGTTCAAACCATGTTTGAGGCGCTCGAGAGAGCGGTTCGTTAGGAGAGCGGCAGCAATGACCCGGATTGTCGATCACGCTTCCGCCAATCAGCTGATGAGCCACGTGCAGCGCACTCAGCAGCGGCTCAACACCCTGCAGACCCAGCTCAGCAGCGGCCAGGTTTCCCAGGATTACGCCGGCATCGCCCGCGATTCGGGGCGCCTCATCCGCCTGGAAAACACCCGCGACCTTTATCAGAGGTTCCTCACCACCAATCAGACGGTGGATCTTCGACTCAAGACAATGGAGTCTACCCTTGGCACCGTCGACAAGACCATCCGGGACTTTCGGGCGGCGGTGCTCGATTATGGCAAGGGTGCCACCGATGATCGCGGGCGTGTCCATGCGGTCCAGGATACGGCGTTCAAATCTCTCGTCAGCCTTCAGGGGTTGCTCAACACGAAAGTCGACGGCCAGTACCTGCTCGCCGGATCGAAGGCAACAACGCGCCCGGTGGACTTCGGCCTGACGACGCTGGAGACGTTCCAAACCACGTTCGACGGCGCAACGGTCACCGTGCCAACGACGCGCGAGGACCATCTTGGCGATCCCGCCGCTTCGTACTACCGCGGGGATAATGTTCCCCGAACTCATCGGGTCGACCCCGAGCGCACTGTCGATATGGGACTGACCGCCGCCGATCCCGCCTTCGAAAAGACGATCCGGGCGATGAAGCTGATCGCCCAAGGCCGGTTCGGCAGTGAGGGCGGATTGGACCAGAACCCGGGCCGGATCGAGCAGGCGCTGGCGCTGCTTGCCAGCGCTCTCGACCCTGCCGCCAAGGGAGAGGCGCCGTTCGGACCCGAGGCTGCCGGCAACCTTGAGACGATCCAGGTCGAGCTCGGGGTGCACCGGGCGCTGATCAACGACACCAATGAGCGGCTGCGCACCTCGATCGGCGCCCTCGACGCATCCATCGCCGGCGTTGAAACCGTCGACCCAACGGAGATCGCCACCCGTCTGTTCAATCAAGCCAATGCTCTGGAGGCGTCGCTTACAACCATCGCCCGAGTCCGCCAACTCAGTTTGGTGAAGTTCCTCTAGGTTTGCATCAAAACTACTTAAAATTGTTTTTTAGCACAGACTACACTTTATACTAGATAAGGGGGGGAATGCCCGGTATAGTCGTAATACCGGAAAGGATGTTCCCGGAACTCTCGCTCCTAGGAAAGGACAAAGAAGACAATGGACGTTGCTCTCACATCTGCCATGCGCAGCAATCTTCTCACCCTGCAGTCGACCCAGTCGGGTATCGACAAGGTGCAGGGCATTCTCGCCAGCGGCCGCAAGGTCAACAGCGCCCTCGATAACCCCTCCTCGTTCTTTGCCGCGCAGTCGCTCAACAACCGTGCCAGCGACCTCAGCCGGCTGCTCGACGCGATGGGGCAGAACATTTCGACCATCAAGCAGGCCGACAAAGGTGTCTCCTCGTTGGCCAAGCTGGTCGATCAGGCAGACGCGATCGCCAACCAGGCGGCGACCGCGGCGAGTGGGGCCGGACAGAAAGCCTCGCTGGGCGGCGCCGTCAAGCTCACCGGCTCTCAGGACGTCACCGCGCTTGCCGGTGTCGAGGGCAGCACGTTCTCGCTCACGTTCGAAGCCACTGACGCGAACGGTGACAAGATCACCACGTTCGGGTCCGCCGGCAACGCGACGTCCGCGACCGTCACCGTCGCCGCCGGTTCCACTGTCGACCAGATGATCGCCGACATCAATGCTCAGCGTTTCGGCCCCGCCGGAAGCCAGACGCAAGCCGTCGAAGCGACGCTGAACGATGAGGGCAAACTCGAGATCAAATCCCTCACCGGCGGCGATCTTCGTATCGTTGTGGACAATGGCGCTTCCGGTGGTGCAGAAAACAACCTGAACTTGGCCAAAGCGTTGGGCTTCGGCGAGCAGGCCCTCAACCTGACGACCGGCAGCACAACGACAACCGAAGTGGCGCTGACAGCGACTGCTAAGCCGGCGCTGATGTCGACCTCTTTTCGCACCAGCAACGGAACCGACATCGCCACCGCCAGCGCCAAGCTTGGGGACCTCGTGGACGCTGACAATAACAGCATTTTCGCGGCAACCGGCGCCGTTGCGGCTGCCTCTGCGCAGGACGTAACGGGCAACAAGCTGATGATCGGAGTGAACGGCAAGACGGCCCAGGCAGTCGCCGACTTCACGTTGAACTATGCCGGAAGTGGCGCCGCCGGCACCATTAGCGAAAGCTCGACAATCCAGGAACTGGTCGACAACATCAACACCAACGCCGACCTGAAGGGCGCGGTGCGGGCTTCTTATGACGCTTCGACGGGCCAGTTCTCGATCCAGGCGATTTCAACTGACGTCGAAACCATTCAGGTCGGGATCCGCGCGGAGGAATCGGCCACCAATGGCGATACCACCGGGCTCAGCACCAACAAACTCGGCTTTGGGGTCAACGCCATTGCTTCGAGCGTTACCAGCGACGGCACTCAGGACGAAACTGTCGATGGGTTCAATAACTTCACTGTCGCTGCCGCGGCAGGCGAAATTGCGCGCCTGGAAAATGACTACAATGTCATCCGTACACAGATCGACCAGTTGGTTCAGGATACCGGCTATGCCGGCGTTAACCTGCTCAAGGGCGACAACCTGAAGACGACCTTCAACGAGGATCGGACCAGCTCGCTGACCACCAAGGGCAAATCTTTCACCACGGAAGGACTTGGCCTCACCGAAGCCAACTTCAGTTCGACCCAGGCCATTGATGCCGCCCTTAACCAGCTGCGCACCGCCAAGACGGAAGTGCGGAACTTTGGCAGCACCCTGGCCAATGATTTGACGGTCATCCAGACTCGTCAGGACTTTACCAAAGAGACCATCAACAACCTCCAGGAAGGCTCCGACAAGCTGACCCTGGCGGACAAGAACGAGGAAGGCGCCAAGCTGCTGGCCTTGCAGACACAGCAGCAGCTCGGCGTGATCTCCCTGTCGATGGCATCGCAGTCGGCCCAGTCGGTCCTCAGGCTGTTCTAAGCGACCTCCGCAGGCTGAAACCAGAACCGGCAGCGCCCCCAAGGACGCTGCCGGTCCAAGGGTCTGCCAAACAAGCGCCATCTGCATCCATTGGCTGCAAAGATGAACCCAAATCAATCTCTGTCGCGGAAACAACCATGGCCCTCATCATCGACCTCAAGCCTGGCGAGCGGGTGATCATCGGCGCCGCCGTTGTCACCAACGACAACCAACGCACCCGCCTGCATATCGAAGGTGACGTTGCCATTCTTCGTGAAAAAGACATTCTGCGTCCGGACGACGCCGACACGCCCTGCAAGAAGCTCTACCTCGCAACACAGCTGATGTATATCGGCGGTGATCCTGCCCGGCTGCAGCGAACCTACTTCGACCTCGCCCGCGAAATTCAAAAGGCCGCGCCGAGCACTGCGGCGCTCATCCTCGACATTAACCGAAACATAATTGCCGGCTCCTATTATAAGGCCCTCAAACAGGCCAGACGGCTTGTCCAGTACGAAGCGGAGCTGATGTCACATGCCTGATCTGCACACCCACGCCGCCACCGCCTATGGAAGCACCTTCAAGGCAGCGGTCGATCCGAGGCAATTGGAAGCCAACGTGCTGCTCAAGGCGGCGCGCCAACTCGAGGAGGTTCGCCAGGACTGGGCGCCGGAGCGCGAGCCGGACCTTGAGGACGCGCTCCTCTACAATCGAAAACTTTGGACGGTGTTCGCAGCCGAAGTCGCGGACGATACGAACCCGCTGCCCGTTCCGATCCGCAACAATATCGCCAACATTGCCGTCTTCGTGTTCAAGCGGACGCTTGAACTCCAGGCGTTACCGGTGCCGGAAAAGATCGACCCATTGATCGAAATCAACAGAAACCTCGCCGCCGGGCTTTTGGCCTCTTCCGCACCATCATCACAAGCTGCAACCGGAACCGGCGCCCACCCTGGCTCATCCGCCAGCGCCTGAGGACGAGCAGCAGCATACAAGGAAGCGCCAGGGCCTCAGGCCACCTACCCCAGCCTGCGAAGAAAGATCGAGCTGCGTGGGTTATAGTCAAACGCAAGACGATTTTCGCTCACTAGCCGAGCCTGCCAAGGCTCTCGGCTTAGAGCGTGTTACGGACCACGGTTAAGTACCTGATTTCGCATATGTTTTTTAGATCCTCAAGAAAAAGACCTTGAGAGAAATCAATGGCTTGGGAGATGGTCCATCACACGCTCTAGGTGCAGCATCAGGCGGTGGTGTCGAGGTGCTTGGCGTGAGATTCTTGCAGCCGGTCCTCGACCATTGCCTTGGTATCCTCCAGCATGCGAACGAGCTGCTCCGGCGGCAGACTGGCCATGATCTGATCGGTCTTCTCGTCGACGATCTGCAGCAGCGGCCGGTCGAGGTCGGGCTCATGTGCCACCTTGTATCGGTAGCGGTTGCCCAGTTCATCCGAGAGGGATGGAGCAGACCGAAGCGGAGCAGCCTGATCCGGCTTCTCCTCCAACGCCCTGTCCCCTGATTGCCGACGGTCCTGTTCAATACTCATCGGTGCTGCCAGGGCGGCCACCTGCAGGCCCGGCGCCGCGGTTCCCAGTCTCACCGACCGAGGCGCTTCGGTCGGTGGCGTGGCCGTCACTGGGACCGCTCGCACGAGAGCAATCGCGCTCGGAGTTGCAATGTCCATACCTACACGCGAACCCAAACAGTTACACTACGTAAAGCATGTAAAATTTCCTAACACATCAACTCTGGCACGCACCAAGAAGCACCTACCTGTACGTCAGTGGGCGGCTCCCCTGTCGCGCCAGCGGCCACAGATAGTCCTTGGTGCCACGCATTATATAACAATGTCGACAAGACCTATTCATGTCGCTGCCGTTTCCCGGCGCTTGCCGATAGCCAGCGCGTGCGGCCTGATTGCACTCCTCCTGCGAGGCGCTTCGGAACTAGCGACGTCGTCAGTGGCCTTGTTCTCTATCAGACTCTTATCGAGAGCCTGAAGGCATCGGCTCTCATGGGCGATCAGCTCCCGCGCCAGCTTCAACGCGTCATAATATTGCCCGGCGCGCACACGGGCGAACAGGCGTTCGACAAGTTCGCTCGCGCTCGGCGCGGCCTGCCGGTAGCTCTCGCCCAGGCCAAAGAACAAAGAGGCGTACCGCCGCCGACTGGTCGGAAACAAATAAAGAAACTGCAACGTATAATAGACCCGGTTGGCCGGGGTGCCAGCTTCGTCCGGAGTCAAGACATCGTCACAGCGAAGAATTTCTGCTTGGTTCTTCAGAAGAAACGTGATCGTGCGCTCCGATGCATTCTCCATCACCGCGCCGTTGATGAAAATCTTCTTGCCTTTTCTGATGTGAATCAACAACGGCATCACGACGTTCCTCTGCTCGAATCCTTATGTAAATAGTGCAAGTACGGCGCTCTCTGATGCCGGCAGCGCCGCCACCACTCCGCCGCCTGCTTCTTGCCGGCGATGAAGCATGACAATGTTGTACGCCTCCTGTTCGTCAACCTTTGTCGCGTTGCTGGCCCAGGGCAGCGGCGCCGCCAAGATTCTCGTCATCAACATCCTGTTTGCCTGGGCCGCTTGGGAGACCGTGGCCTTTCCATCCATTACATCCTCCAGTTGATCAACCCGCGTTTCTGCTAAGCGAAATTCTATCACTCCGCACCTTCCTTCGCCACAACTTTTACGGGTTTGACTCATTGATGGCGAAGATGCGCGGCAACAAATGCCGGGACGGCGGCAGGAACTTCCACCCCTCGAACAGCGCCAACAACGCGCCGACCGATCCGATCGGCCCGCAAGGTCCGATTTTACCTTCTTTCCCGCCCTCTAGTGCCCCCTTTGTAGCGATGGCCTGCGAATTGCTTACCGGCAGCGCAAGGAACAGTGGAGCGAATGAATCATGGCGGATCTTGCGGCGATTCCATACCGGCACGCAGGGGTTGCAGCAACAGAGCGCCCCGGCAGCGACGGCGGCAGCGGGCGAGCACGATCTGCGGCTGTAACTCCCTTCACCGACCTGCTGCGGACCCGCCTCCTTCCCGCCCCCCGTCTGCTGCCCGCAGCGGACGGACTGCAGGTCGACCGGGATGCGGCCGATCGCAAAAATCCGTGGCCGGCCGAGGGCGCCGCCGATGAGGTCTCCCGGTCGTCCAGAAGACGCATGCGGGCAAGGCAGGCGATGGATCGTTCTCTCGAAGCACTTACCACGCCGCCTGTTCAGCGGGAGGCCGAACGCGCCCACGAGACGCCGGCAGAGACCGCAGTCAGCGAGCGCGCTGAGACCCACGCCCATCCACCCGCTCGTGAAGGCCCGGGTCAGCATCCCCGCGAAACGCATGGCGGCGCGCGGGAAACACGGGATGGGGCGGACCCGGGCGAAGCGAACGCACACCTCATTCCCGTGGCGGCAACACCGCCGGCTGCCGCGCAAATCGCGGATGAGGGAGGAGCGCAAGGGCTTGCGCCAAGCCTGCAGAGCAGCGCGGCGCCCGCCCCTGCGGCGGGTGGAAGCATCGCCCTGCTCCGCGGCGCCCAGGCGACCGCCGAGGCTCCGTCCACCATCGCGGTGCCTGGGCACGCGCAAGCAGCTTCGATCATTCGAGAGGCGGACACCCTGCACTCGCAGCCATTGGCGGCCTTGACACCGGCCGCGGCCCTTGCCGCAGACAGCGCCCACGGGCCGGGCCCTCGGCAGCGGGCGCCCTCACCGACAGCGACAATCACAGCGGCAGCGGGCGTCTCGGCGATCATGGCGGTAAACGAAGGCACGACAGACCTCGGCACCAACGGTACGCTCGCCGCAGCCATTACGGGGCGCCCCGCCGACGGGCCACAAGGCTCCGCTGCTGCAACCAGCGTCGCGCTTGCGGGAGGCTCTGCTGCGGTCGCTGGCGCAGGGTTTCAGACAGTGCCAAGCCAGGTGGAGCCGCGGCACACCAACACAGGCGGATCGACAGCCACGACACCAACGATCGCCGCTATCGGTGCTTCAACTATCAAGGCATCACCCGCGGCCACGGGTCCCGCCGAGCCGCGTGGCCCCGCCGGCATCGGCGAGGGATCGGCAATCGCGGGCACGCCGACGCCTCTGCAGACCGGCCGAGCGGCGCCGGCGCCGGCGCCCTCTGTTACCCCTCCCGCTCCGTCCATACCAAACCGCATGATCAGCGATCAGGTCAGCGTGCAGATCCACAAGGCCATCCACGATCGCGCCGACCGGATCGAGATCCGGCTCAAGCCCGAAACACTGGGACGGGTGGAGATCCGCCTGGAACTAGGGGCCGACAACCGGGTCATCGCAACGGTAACCACCGAGCAGCGACAGACGCTCGAGCTGTTGCGAGCGGATGCGCGAAGCCTTGAGCGAGCGCTGCAGGAGGCCGGGCTGCAGACTGACGGGGGCAGCCTCAACTTCAACCTGCGCGGCGGGGAGGACGGGAGTTCTGGCGGCCGAAACGCTCGCGCGACAGCGTCGTTCGTGACCGAGGGCGAGAGCGGCATTGGCAACGCTGCGCAGGATATGCCGCCCGCAGCCGCTTATCGTCCCAATGGACGACCCGAAGGTATCGACATCCGCGCCTAGGAGCGATTTCCATGATCATGCAAGGCCTTTCCGAAGCAACCGCCCTGGAAGGATCGCGCTCCGCGAAGAGCGGGCGGGAGCTGCAGGAAGATCTGAACCGGTTCCTCAATCTTCTCGTCACTCAGTTGCAGAACCAGGATCCGCTCGATCCGATGGACGCCAACGAATTCACCTCGCAACTGGTCCAGTTCGCGAGCGTCGAGCAGCAGATCTATCAGAACGCCAATCTCGAAAAGCTGCTGGCCGCAACCGAGAACAGCCAAGTGGCGGCGATGGTGAACTACCTCGGCCGGGTTGCCGAGGTCAGCGGCAACATGCTGCCGCTTGAGGAGGGCACGGCGAGGGCCACCTACACTCTGAGCGAAAGGGTCGCTGCGACAACCCTCGCGGTGAAAGACGCAACGGGACAGGTTGTCTTCGTCGCGCCAGGCGAAAGCGGGTCCGGGCAGCACAGGTTCACCTGGAACGGCAAGGATACCTCCGGCAGGGCCCTGCCCGAGGGCACCTACAGTCTCGAAGTTTCCGCTAAGCGGCGCGATGGAACGTCCGCCGACGTCGCCCAAACCGCGTTCGGCAGGATCAGCGGTGCCGCCGTTGAGGACGGTCAGGTGATGCTGTTCATGGGCGCTCTCGCAGTGCCGATGGACGACGTCCTATCGATCCAGGAGGTAAACACGGTTTCCTATCAAACTCCGGCGGGCGCCGGCAACCAGCAGTAGATCGAAGGAGCAACACAATGAGTCTGTTCGGCGCAATGACGTCCGGGGTTTCCGGTTTGGTCGCGCAGTCCAGCGCGATGGGAGCAATCGCGGACAACATCACCAATGTCAACACCGTCGGTTACAAGAACACGAAAACCGACTTTCAGTCTTTGGTGACCAAGCAGACGGCAGCGACGTTCTATTCCGCAGGTGGCGTCCACGCACGACCACTGCAGCTCAACGACGTCCAGGGGCTGATGCAGGCATCGACCTCGCAAACCGATATGGGTATTTCCGGAGCCGGCTATTTCGTCGTCAACGACGCCTCACGCCCGTCCATCAACAGCGAGTTCCTGTTCACCCGAGCCGGCTCGTTCTATCAGGACAATGAAGGGTATTTGCGCAACACGGCTGGCTTCTACCTTCAAGGATGGCCGACGGACCCCGAGGGCAACGTCACGCTGCCGCCGGGCAGTAACGCCAGCCGCACCAATGAGAACATCATTTCAACAGATTTCCTGCAGTCGGTAAATCTGAGCCGCGTCGGCGGCACCGCCTCTCCGACCTCCAAGGTTTCGATCGGCGCCAACTTGCCCTCCCAAAGCGAGGCGGGCGACAGTCACAAAGTCGATGTCCAGTTTTTTGACAGCCTCGGCACCGCCAACGGCGTCAGCTTCGAGTATGTCAAGACAGGCGCCAACGAATGGGACGTAAGGGTGGAGCCTGCCGCCGGCACGGCAACGCTCAACCTCCACAATAAGGAGGGGCAGGTCCACAAAAGCACCGGTCAATTGGAATTCACTGGTAATCCCGTCACATTCACCCTTCAAGCAGACGGTGGTGCCCCGACATTTTTCGCAGTCGCAGGCGGAGTCAACACGCCCGATGCTCTGAACACCTTGATCCAAGACATCAACAACGTGTTTCCGGGCCTTGCCAGAGCCAAAACCGGCACTGCACCGGTTCTCCTCCTCAACGGCTCGGCCCTGGCCGGCGGCACTTCCTCCCTCGCTGTCAGTGGCATTAGCGGCGCCGCTCAGACAGGCAACTTTGCAATCTCTCGTCCTACGACCACAGAGCCTTCGATCCGCTTCGATGCCAATGGCCTGCCGAGCGCATTCAATATTGCCTCGATGTCGGTATCCGGACTTGCCAACGGAGCCGAGCTTCCTGCGGTCACGCTCGACTTCGGCAATATTGGCGAAGCCAACGGCATGACCCAGTTCGGCGACGAGTTTGCTCCCGCCTTCATTCAACAAAACGGCGCCCGCTTCGGGGTTTACTCGGGCGTTACGATTTCGTCGGATGGCTTGGTCACCGCCCTGTTCGACAACGGCGAGTTGCGCCCGATCTACAAGATCCCGCTTGCCACCTTCGTCAACCCCAATGGCTTGTCCTCTCGCAGCGGCAATGCCTGGATCGCGACCGAGGCTTCCGGCAATCCAACCTTACGCGCCGCAGACCAGGGACCCGCCGGCCAAATCCAACAGGAGGCTTTGGAAGCCTCCACTGTCGACATCGGCGAAGAGTTTACCGACATGATCATGGTGCAGCGCGCCTACTCGGCGGCAACAAAAATCATCTCGACCGCGGATGAAATGCTCGAGGAACTGGTCCGGATCAAGCGCTGAGCCGTAGCAACCACGGTAGGCAAGATCTTGTTTCCCCTGAACTGCAAGGCCCGGCCCAGCCGGGTCTTTTTTTGCCGCCGTCGTGGCGAAACTGTTCGCGGGACAGCCAACCAGGCAAAGGCATTGGCATTGCGGAACAAACGGCGGCGCGATCGCGTTGAGGTCCATCTACCCCAAAGCCACAGGCACTTATCGGGAACAAGTGTAGAGAATGCGCAGCCCCCTGCGCCAATCCGTCGTCGTCACCGGAGCCTCCAGCGGGATGGGACGCGCAAGTGCGCGGGAGTTTGCCCGCCATGGCGCCGTTATCGTGCTGGCGGCGCGCCGGGAACAGACCCTGAACGAGGCGCTGGCGGAATGCGAGGATCTTGGCGGCGATTGTACGGCTGGCTGCAAGACCCTAACGCGAGGTGTTCGTCGGAAGCGCAGGCAGGATGACCGCGGCCTTGCAAACACTTGCCCCGGCCATCGCCAAACCGCTCGTCGCCCGGCTGGTGGAAACGGAGCAATTTGTGTGTTCGGGATGGTGTATGAGGAGCGTGTGGCTGGGCAACCGAGGTACCGGAGGCCAATTCTGAGAACACAGAACATCGTTCTGGATACTTGATGGAAGGCGGTCAGGCAGTGGATCAAACGATTCCGGCGTCCAGAGCCGCGGCCATTGCCAATCCTAGTTCCTCGCAGCGGCCGATGAAGGCCTCATCCCAACCTCCCCGGCATATGAGCGGCTCTTGCACCGCCCGCCAGCGTAACCCCGTGACAATGGTCTCAACTCCCCGCCGGGTTCCGGTGCCGTCGTGGCCGGCGCGGATGTAAAGGGCATACGGCAGCCCCTGGGTCTGCTCCAGGCAAGGGTAATAGATCCGGTCGAAAAAATCCTTGAGCGCGCCGCTCATGTAGCCGAGGTTCTCGGTGGTGCCGAGGATGATTGCGCTCGCCGCCAACACGTCGTCGGTGGCGGCCTTGAGCGGCGGCCGCGCGCGCACCTCCACATTCTCGATCTCCGGCGATCGTGCCCCAGCGATCACGGCGTCCAGCAGCCTTTGCGTGTTCGGCGAGGGCGCGTGCGCGATGATGAGAAGCCGCTTCAGGCTCATACTGCCCCGTCCTTCGAACGCTTCGGTCTTGGGCCATATTCAGCGAACGTGGTGAGAACGCGCGCAATTTCCTCAGCCGGCAGGAGGGTGGGGCCGCCGATCAACAGGGCCTGAAAATACTGCCGGGCCAGTGTTTCGATCTCGACGGCGCGCCACATCGCCTGTTCCAAGCTAGCACCGGTGGCGATCATGCCATGATTGGCGAGCAGACACGCCGTTCTGTCCTTCAAGGCTTCGAGGGCATTGCGGGAAAGCTGCTCGGTACCGTAGGTGGCATAAGCGGCGCATGGAATCGTATCGCCACCACCAACCGCGATCATGTAGTGGATCGCCGGAATCGACATGTGGCGGATCGCCAGAGTTGTACAGTAGGGCGGATGCGCGTGTACTACCGCATTGACTTCCAGCTTGGTCGCGAGAATATCGCGGTGAAAGCGCCATTCGCTCGAAGGCACGAGGGCGTGGCAATACCGGCCGTCCATGCCCACGTAAACGATGTTCTCGATCCCAAGGTGCTCATAGGGGATCCCACTCGGCGTAATCAAAAATCCGTCCCCGTAACGCACGCTGAGATTGCCGGACGTTCCCTGGTTCAGTCCGCTTGCATTCATTTTGAGGCCGTTGGCGATGATTGCCCGGCGCAACTCGGCCTCATTCATCGCCGCCATATCCCATCCGTTCCAGCCGTTGTGGTACCCCCTCCTTCGACACCGGATGTCTATTGGAACAGAGATCGGGTGACAAGGAAACCGATCGTCGCCGATGCTCCCGTAATGGCGGTTCCCCATAGGACATCGACCACCACCACCTCCAGCGGCCAACCGCGAAGCGTGGCGAGATTGGTCATATCGTAGGTCGCATAGGCAAAGAAGCCGAACAGCGCACCATAGACGAGGGCAGTGACCCAAGAGCCCGACTGCAGCGCCGGCGCCACCGCGAAGATCACGATTCCGACAACATAAATCAGGTAAAAAATGACTGCCGCAGAGACATTGATCTGATCGAGCATCAACGCCCCGATGCGGTCCCGGTAGAATGAGTTGGCCACCAGCCCAAGCCAGACCAGATCAATGACGAAGAATGTGACCGCCGTCGCGATCCAAGCAACCAGATATTGCACCATGCCGCCGTGCGCTCCCGAAAAGGTTGGTATTCCTACTCCTTACGGGCGGCCAGACGATTAAGACCACTTGGCACGGCAAGACAATGAGAGGATGGGGATGCGAACGACCAGCAGGACGGCGACTGACCGCCAGAGCAGGTTTCGGTCATGATCCGTATCAACGCCCGCATCCGCATCGATGAGCGCGAGATCGAGGAGAGCTTCGTGCGTGCCTCCGGCCCCGGTGGCCAGAACGTCAACAAGGTGGCGACAGCGGTGGAATTGCGCTTCAACGTGAAGGATTCATGCTGCCTACCGGAAGACGTTCGCGCACGCCTCGCCGGCCTTGCCGGACGCCGGCTGACACACGACGGGGTGCTCGTCATCACCGCGCAGCGGCACCGCACCCAGGAGCGTAACCGCCAAGACGCCCGGGCGCGGCTGATCGATCTCATCCGCCGCGCGGCAACACCGCCGGCGAAGCGCAAGCCGACAAGGCCAACAGCAGCCAGTCGGCAACGCCGGGTCAACGCCAAGAAGCGGCGTTCCGCCATCAAGAGCCTGCGGACCGAGCGGCCGGCCGCAGACTGACCGAGTCAGGCCTTCCGCGTCGAGCAGCTGTTGAGGCCGATCATGCGATACGCGGGGCACCAGCCGACGAGAGCGGTGATCAACGGGATCAGACCGATCCATCCCCACGGCGTCTGCGGGCCGACAAAGACAAGAGCAATCAGGATGAGCCCAACAATAATGCGCAGAGCTCGGTCAACAGTACCGATATTCCTGGTCATGGTGCAAAATCCTTCAGTCCCAGCCGAGTGATCGAAGCCCTCAAAGAACCATATGCGCTCGCTCGTCGTCTGTGACTTCGTCACACTGCATCGCATTACCCACCAATCGGCAGATACGCTCCTTGTCCGGCCTCCCGCCGGCCGCGCCGGCAAACCGTTACGGAAGATCGGCAAGAAAAAGCCGAAGAGCCGGGATATCAACCCGGTCGATCTGGCCGCGCCGCAAAATCAGCCAGCCGCGCCGCTCGAACTCCTTGAGTTGACGGCTGATGACCTCGCGCGCCGAACCCAGCTCGAGTGCAAGCTGCTGATGGGTCGCTGCCAGCCCCCGTCCCCTTGGATCGCACCGCTCGACCAGAAGTTTCGCCAGCCGCAAGTCGATTCGGCGGAACGCCACTTCATCGATCACCAGCATCAGATCGGTGATGCGTCGCCCGTACGTCTGAAAAACATGGGTGCGGAACCGAACGGATCGGCCAAGGAGATCGTGAAAAACCGCAGCCGGCAGAATCGCCGCGGCAACCTCCGTCTCCGCCCTCGCCTCGGCCGGATAGTCCTCGGCGGCGAGGAGACAAGAGGTGGTGAGGACACAGGTTTCGCCGGGTCCCACCCGGTAGAGCACAATTTCCCGGCCGCCTTCGGAAATCATTTGTACACGGATTGACCCTAAGATCACGAGCAGCGCGTTGCGGCACGGGCTGCCGGCCGTGAACACGGGAGAACCCGCTGGCATCGTGACCCGCGTTGCCGATTGTCGGAGGACTTGCAGCGTCTCGGGCTCGAGCCCCTTCAGCAGCGGAACCACGCTCAGCCAATCGTTCTCTCGCATGAACCCTTCTCGTTCGAATACCTGCCCAAGGAGATACGGCCCTGAGGAGCACGCCGGAATGATCGGAGATCAAAACCATCATCCGCATGCGAGCATAACAATTGAAACGAAGCTCGACATCCAGGAGCAACACGAAGTGCGTACTCCTGGTGTCATCCGGCGATGCGGCAGTGCGCCGGCAACCGGCTGACCAACAAGGGGGGCAAGCAATGACGTGGATCACAAAGAGCTTCTGGACCATCGCCCGGGCTTTCGGTGTTCGTCGCCGCGGCATCGAGGTGGTGATGGTGATCCCGCCTTCGAGGCGTTGAACCCATTGGAGAGAGCGGCACAAGGCCGATGCCCGGGGCGCAGACGGCATATTGACTTACTATATGCTGAACCCACATGTATCGCCTCGATATATTCTGGGTGAGACGGTGGCCCCATGGACGTGAAGACGCTGTGCCTCGGTGTGTTGATGCTGGGCGATGCCAGCGGCTACGAGATCAAGAAGCACTTCGAGGAAGGGCCGTTTGCTCACTTCCACGCGGCCGGCTTCGGTTCGATCTATCCGGCGTTGAGCGCGATGAGAACCGAAGGCTTGGTGACCTGCGTCGAAATGGAGCAGAACGGCCGTCCCGACAAGAAGGTCTACAGCATCACCGACAAGGGACGTCAGGCGTTGCGGCGGGAACTGCACCGCGCGCCATCTGCCGACACCTTCCGCTCCGAAGCCATCTTCATGATGTTTTTTGGCGACCTGCTCGATCGGGACCACCTGCGCGATGTGTACACCGATTACCTGAGGCGCTACCGCACTCGGATCGAGCGGATGGAGCAGCAGGACATGGCGCGATGCGGTGCTGGGCGCCGCTTCGTCCACGGCCTCGGTCTTGCCGTCTATCACGCCAGCGCCGCCTACCTTGAGGAAAACGAGGCGCTGTTGTTTGCATCTGCCGAGCACGAGCCCGAGTCTCGGGAACGTCTGCCGGACGATGATGCCGCCAAACAGCCGGCAACTGAGTGGACCCCGTCTTGAGGATCAAAACCACCGTGAAACGCTCGTATCTCATCGCCGGCACCCTCGCCGCCGTGGTTTGTGCATGGCTGGCGACCGGCCTGTTTCTCAGCGATGACGGAGAGCCGGACGCACCTCCCTCCGAGGCGATGGAATCGGCCATGCCGGCCGTACAGGTGGCAGACATGGTGGCCAGCGTCCATCAAAGGCGCCTTGCCCTCTTCGGTCGAACCGAGGCGCAGCGAAAGGTCCAGGTCCGCGCTGAGACATCGGGACAGGTTGTCGAGAAGGTTGCCGAGAAGGGACAGTTCGTGAAGACAGGCGACGTGCTGATCCGTCTCGATATGGAAGACCGGGCCGCGAGGCTGCGGGAAGCGGAAGCCTCGATCGAGCAATGGCAAGCGAAGGCACGGGCCTCGGCCTCCCTCGCTCAGTCCGGATTTGCGGCTGCACTTCAAAGCGCAGAGGATCAGGCCGCGCTTGAAGCCGCCCGAGCGCGGCTCGAGGCAGTTCGGCTGGAGATCGCCCGCACGGACATTCGCGCCCCCTTTGATGGAGTCGTCGACGACATCATTGTCGAGAAGGGGGACTACATCGATGCCTTGGATGACGTCGCGCTCGTTGTCGATCTTGATCCCATCAAGGTCATCGCTCAGGTCTCCGAGCAGAACGCGGGCGGCGTCCGCATTGGCGATGAAGCCGCCGTTCGCTTGATCACCGGCACCGCGACCCGCGGCACCATCAGCTACCTCGCCCGAACCGGCGATCCGGCCACCCGCACGTTCCGGATCGAGGTTCTCGTTGAGAATCCCGGCTTGACGATTGCCGAGGGATTGACAGCGGAGCTGGCATTGCCGGTCGGCCAGGCGCTCGCTCATCGGATATCACCCGCGATCCTCACGCTGGACGACGCAGGCGTGGTGGGCGTCAAGCTCGTCGACGCCGAAGATCACGTTGCCTTCGCTCCCGTCACCATCATCGACGACACCCCGGAAGGCATGTGGATCACCGGCTTGCCCGAGCGATCGCGCGTGATCACGGTCGGCCAGGAGTTCGTGCGCGAGGGGCAACGGGTCCGCGCCGTGCTCGGCACTACGCGAACGCCGGCCATTGGCGGTCCGGGCACCAATGCGAATTCCGGCGCAGAGATGAGTGCGGCACCCGCAGTGGTTCCCGAAACGGCCCCACGAACCACCGAACGCGGGAGCGCGTTGTAATGTCACTGGTCGATGCGGCGATCAACCGCTCGCGCACCGTCGTCGCCATCCTGGTGTTGATCCTGCTGACCGGAACCATCGCGTTCATCGAAATTCCCAAGGAGTCCGAGCCGGACATTAATATTCCGATTATTTACGTCTCGCTCCATCACGACGGTATTTCCCCCGAGGATGCCGAGCGCCTGCTGATCCGCCCGATGGAGCTGGAACTTCGCGCCATCGAAGGTGTCAAGGAAATGCGGGCGCGCGGCTTCGAAGGGGGCGCCTATATCGTGCTCGAGTTCGATGCCGGCTTCGACGCGGATCAAGCCCTGCTCGATGTCCGCGAGGAGGTCGATCAGGCAAAAGCGGAGTTGCCCGAGGAGACCGACGAGCCCTCGGTCAGCGAGGTCAACTTCAGCCTGTTTCCGGTCGTCGTGGTCGCGTTGGCAGGCGATCTCCCGGAGCGTACCCTGCTCCGCTTGGCGCGTGATCTGCGCGATGAAATCAGGTCGATTACCAGCGTGCTCGACGTCGAGATCGCCGGCGAGCGGGAAGAGCAGGTCGAAATCCTGATCGACCCCTTCATCGTGGAGAGCTACGGCTTCACCGCCCAAGAAGCGTTCGAAATCGTTCGCAACAACAACCTGTTGATTGCCGCGGGCGCGCAGGATACCGGCCAGGGCCGTTTCTCGGTCAAGGTTCCGGGACTGCTCGAGACGGCCTCCGATATCCGCAACCTGCCGGTCAAGGTCGGCGGCGATGCAGTGGTCACGGTGGCGGACATCGGCGAGGTGCGCCGCTCGTTTGTGGATGCCGAGGGTTTTGCCCGGATCAATGGCCGCTCGGCGATTGCTCTGGAGGTCACCAAGCGCACCGGAGAAAACCTGATCGAGACCGTCGAAAAGGTCCGCGCCGTTGTCGCCGCCGAACGGGCGGCGTGGCCGGAGGGACTGCAGGAAGCCATCCACATCGCGTTGCTTCAGGACAAATCCACGCATATCCGCACGATGCTGAGCGATCTGCAAAACAGTGTCGTGTTCGCTGTTCTCCTGGTGATGATCGTGATTGTCGCGGCCCTCGGTGTGCGCTCGGCCGCATTGGTCGGTATTGCGATCCCCGGCTCCTTCCTCGCCGGTATCCTGGTGCTGACGGCGCTTGGCTTGACCATCAACATTGTCGTGCTGTTCGCCTTGATCCTGGCGGTGGGGATGCTGGTAGATGGCGCCATCGTCGTCGCCGAACTGGCCGATCGCAAGATGATCGAGGGCGATCCGCCGGCTCGCGCCTATGCGCTGGCCGCCAAACGGATGGCATGGCCGGTGATCGCCTCGACCGCGACCACGCTCGCCGCCTTTCTGCCGCTGCTGTTCTGGCCCGGCGTTGTCGGCGAATTCATGAAGTATCTGCCGATCACTTTGTTGGCCACGCTCACCGCATCACTGGCGATGGCTTTGGTGTTCGTACCCACGCTCGGCGCGCTGATCGGCCGCCCGGGCGTGGCGGACGCGAAAACGATGAAAAGCCTCGCCGGCAGCGAAGAAGGCGATATTGCCGATGTCGGCGGGTGGACTGGCCGCTATGTTTCGATTCTCCGTGTTGCGCTTCGCCATCCCGGCAAGATCGTGATCACAGCCGTCGTCATGCTGATCGGCGTACAGGTCGTTTACGCGAATTTCGGCAAAGGGATCGAATTCTTCCCGGAGGTCGAGCCGGAGATCGCCAAGCTTCAGGTCCGCGCCCGCGGCAATCTCTCCACCTATGAGAAGGATGCGCTGATCAAGGACGTGGAAAGCCGCATTCTTGAGATGACCGAGATCGAAACCGTCTACGCCCGCACCGGAACGCCGGAGCGCAGCGAGGAGGCGGAGGACATCATCGGAACGATCACCCTGGAGTTCATCGACTGGGAAAATCGCCGCCCGGCGCGGGAGATCCTCGCGGAGATCAAGTCGCGCACTGCGGAAATTGCCGGCATCTTCGTCGACCCTCGCGAGGAAGAAGCCGGCCCGCCGGTTGGCAAACCGGTGCAGATCGAACTGGCATCGCGCCTCCCCGAACTGCTGGTGCCGGCGGTCGAGACGGTTCTCGTCGGGCTCGCCGAGATCGGTGGCTTTGAGAACATCGAAGATAGCCGGCCGTTGCCGGGCATCGACTGGGAGGTATCGATCGACCGGGCCCAGGCCGCCAAGTTCGGGGTCGACGCCCAGGCCCTCGGCAGCACCGTGCAGATGGTGACGACCGGGATCAAAGTCGACGGCATCCGCCCGGACGATGTTGACGACGAGATCGACATCCGCATCCGCTATCCGCAGCAGTATCGCACCATCGACAAGCTTGATCAGATCCGTGTCAACACGGAGATGGGACCGGTGCCCGTAAGCAATTTCGTCACGCTTGCACCACAGCCGCGGCTCGGCATGGTCGAGCGCACCAACAGCCGGCGGGTAATGACGATCAAGGCCGATGTCGCCGCCGGGGTGCTTGCCGACACCAAAGTCAGGGAGATTCAGGCATGGCTTGCTGGCGCCAACCTGGACGACCGAATTCAGATTGCATTCAAGGGCGAGGACGAAGAGCAGAACGAGGCCCGCGCTTTTCTCACCAAGGCCTTCGGCATCGCCATCTTCTTGATGGCGATCATCCTCGTCACGCAGTTCAACAGCTTTTATTCGGCCTTTCTGATTCTCTCGGCGGTGGTGATGTCGACCATCGGCGTCTTTATCGGACTCCTGCTGACCGGACAGCCGTTCGGCATCGTGATGGGCGGCATCGGCGTGATCGCCCTCGCCGGTATCGTCGTCAACAACAACATCGTACTGATCGACACGTTCGACCGGTTGGTGAAGACAACCAAGTCGCCCCTGGACGCGATCCTCCGTACCGGGGCACAGCGCCTGCGGCCGGTGGCGCTGACGACGATCACAACCATCCTGGGGCTGCTGCCGCTGGTCTTTCGGGTCAACATCGACTTCATCGCCCGCCATGTCAGCGTCGGCGCGCCGGCAACGCAGTGGTGGACGCAGTTGGCAACGGCGATCGTCTTCGGCCTTGCCTTCTCGACGGTGCTGACCCTGATCGTGACACCGTGCGCTCTGATGCTCCGCGCGAATATTCGAGAATGGCGGGAGCGACGGCGGGAGGTCGAGGTCAGCGTGATGCCGCCACCGGCCTATGATCGCGCGGCAGAGTAGCGGGACGTTCTGTGCGGATGTTCCCTAATGATGAGCCTCGTCAGATCCCGTGGCGACCCGCTCGAAGGCTCTGCTGGCCAGCCCACCCCTGCGCTGTCCCTGGCGCAAAGTCGGCGGCGGGACAGGAGCGGCGGATACCGACGACCCTCAGCGCCCCTCCAATTGGGTTTGCGCTCGTTAACGCAGAATGTAGTCCGGGCAATCCGCGGGCAACGCGGCCACTACATCATTAAACTCGATGGAGTATTTGACGTACCAATAGTCAATCATACCATCGTCGTCTTGGTCTCGTTCTTCCCTGATCAGGTTGCCCTTCCTGTCGTACTCGTAGGAGGAAACACTCCGCTGATCGATAATGCCATCAGCATAATAATCTTCTTCACGAATCTCGCTGATTAGGTTGCCCCTCTTGTCGTAGGTGTTCTGCAACGACAAGCGCTGGTCGATGTTTCCGTCTGCGCCCGAGTCGGATTCATGGACCGAGCGGATCTGGTTGCCCTTCTTGTCGTAGACGTACAACGATACCAGCCGGTAGTCGAGGAGTCCATCCACACCCGCGTCGGATTCTTGCACCGAGTTGATCAAGTTACCCTTCTTGTCATAGACGTATTGCGACAACTCTCGATTATCTATGACTCCATCCCCGCCATAGTCGATTTCAGAAACCGTGCCGATCGGGTTGCCCTTCCTGTCGTAGACGTACTGCGCCCAGATCTGTTCGTCGACAATACCGTCACCGTCCCAGTCATTTTCAGAGACCGCACTGGTCTGGCGGCCCTTCTTGTCATAGCCATACTGCGACCATAACCGCTGGTCAGTCATTCCATCCACGCCATCATCTCTTTCATAAATGGCGCTGATTGAGTTGCCCTTGCTGTCGTATCGATACTGAGCCGACGATCTGGAGTTTATGGTCCCGTCTGCGCCAGAGTCGTCTTCAGAAACAACCCTGATCAGGTGAGTCTTCCTGTCGTAAGTGTACCAAGAAAGGCCTCTATCATCGATGGTACCATCCGCATCGGAGTCGTAGTCACGGCTTTCGCGGATGAGGTTACCCTTCTTGTCATACTTGTAATAATATGAAATCCGCTCATCGATTGCGCTGTCTGCACCAAAATCATCTTCACGGACAGCGCTGATTTGATTGCCCTTGTTGTCATAACACGTCTTCAACGACATTCGATAATCGATAGCTCCGTCATCATCCCTATCATATTCATAAATTCCGATGTATTGTGTGCCCTTATTGTTTTTCTTATACATTATTCTCTCCTCATTACACGACACTCGCCGATTTCTACAGCGTAGCTCTGCTGACCGATACAGAAAAAGAAGGTTTAGGATTCAATCAAACAATAAAACAGTCAAGTCATTGAAATCCACTAGGAATTAGATTTTATTTTTTTTCTTTTATACATAATGTAAAAAGAAATTAACCGTCGACAGATTTTCCTACATCAACATAGTATTTCTTAACTGTGCCTATCAAGTTACCTCTGTTGTTATAAGCGGCACACTACGTCTCTCGGCACATACTCTAATAGTATTTTTTAATTTCATCCTGGGAAAATGTCTCGCTTTCACTCGCAGCGCCCGTCCTACTCTACTGAGATTATTCTCTGCACACCACCCAAAATGGCCTGTCTATTTCTATGCAACAACGTCTGCCGCTCATATTGCTCGGCGCTATATGCAAGATTATATAGATGTTCTTCAACTAGCACAAGGTGGGTGCAAATATTTATATTAGTGGTGTCGTTAATGATATTAATAATCATTCAGCGAATAGTTCGCTGGGAACCAATCCTCAGCCGGGGTAGCGATGCATGCTTTCCCCTCACAAAATCCGAAGCCTTGCACCTTGATAAGCCAACTGTACCTGAAGTAGGCGCAACTGGTACATGTATCGTCCTCTATTCGGGGCCCGCCCCATGGATTGAATACCTTTCGTCGGTAGTAGAGCAATATCCAGTGAGGTCATCTGCAGTATGCGGCGCGCCTTCCGAAAGAGTCAGGCCCCCTGCATGCCGGGTTCCGCGGTAGTGTGAACCAAAATCTCGTCGATGCGGCGCCTGTCCATGCCCACCACCTCCAAGCGGAAACCATCATGCTGAAAAGCTTCGCCTACCGTTGGCACATGACCGATATTGGGACTATCGATAATTTCGTGTCAGGTCGGTCATGATGAGAGCAAAGGAGCTCAA
>CAZFBS010000039.1:0-28058 GCA_964517265.1 uncultured Rhodospirillaceae bacterium
CGTGTCATCGATGCCGATCACCACCTCGCCCGTCGGCAAGAAGACGTCGAGCACCTGGACGAGAAGCTTGCGTGCCACGGCTCGCGCATCCCAGCGCGCCCGGCTCAGCACCTCGTGGTAGCGGGCGAAGCCCGGTCTGGCCGGCCAGCCCCATGACCCGCAGCGCCGCGCTGACCGTACGCTTGCGCGGGGCCAGCACCGCCCCGGCGACGAGGACAAGAACATGCTTCCAAACCGGTGCCATGAAGCAGTCGCGGAAGATGGACAACCAAGTGGCGAGGACCGGTGGCACCAGGACCAAACCAGCAGCGGCGGGAGTGCGATGCGTCGTCATCGCATCGGTAGAGTCGAGCCGCGCCGGCAGCGCAAGACCCCTCGATCGCTCGCCGCCACCACATGCCGATGCCGCCGCTCAGCCCACCCGCCGGCGGGAGGAGGTCGCCGAGAAGCCCATCATGCGCCATGGACACCGACATCATCTCCAGCCGTCCCACTGCCCCCGTCCGATCAAATTGCGGAAAGTCGGGCTGAGGCGTGATGATATCTCCGTAAAGCTTCCGCTAGTGCAGCGACCCGTTCAAATGATTCAGTCGAGTGCGTCAGATATATTTCAGAAGACAGAAGGTTACGTTCAGTGACTCCGTATTTTTTGAATGGGTCGCTGCACTAGCTATGCTAGAGGTTTCCCCCGCTCCGCACTTTTGTCGGGTCCCTCAGGATCAACGAAAGCTCGCGACCTGACTTCCCGACAATGATCGCATCCAGCGGACGGTCCGCGATCTTCTTTCCGGATGCTGACGGAAGTTTGGAGCCCACGATACCGGCGAGCGCCTATCGAGCGAAAGCGCAAGGATCGGTCTCTTTCGGTTCAGCATCAGGCGAGTCAGTCATCTTGCTTAGCTTCGAACAATAGTACGTCAGCTTCTCGAGGCTGGCGACCTTTGACCGAGCGCCACTTTGCAGAAGGGTCTTCACGACCCCGGCCACAGTCCCCGCCAGCGGCGGCGGAACTGCATTACCGATTTGACGCGCGATCTCGATCTTCGTCCCTACGAACCGGAAGTCATCGGGGAATCCCATTAGGCGTGCCGCTTCACGATGCGTGATGGGGCGATGGGCTTCCGGATGAAGATAGCGCCCCTTTTCCGGCTTGAAGAACTCGGTGCGTATGGTGACGCTAGGCCGATCCCACCAAAGCCGACCGAAAAGATCAGTTCCGCCACTGGTCTTCTTGATCCAGCAGTTGGGCGTGAGATGTGGTGCGTTACGTTGCAGGTCGAGACGGTTTCCACCGACCGGTACCATGCGATAGCGGTCCTGGCTCAACTGGGTGGGATTTCGCCCGAAGTGCAGGTCAAGCGGTGGAGGTGCATCTTGGATTTCCGTCCCGACTGGCGGGGGCAAATCTCCAATTGCGTCCCGCACCGTCAGCCAGTCGGGAAGGTTGGATTTTTCTTTGGGGTCAGCGTGGGTCCGCATAGGCGGGAATGCCGGTATGGGCATCATGTCCGCCTTCCAACCAATGATCACCGTCCTGCGGCGCGCCTGAGGCGTACCGAAATCTGCAGCTAACAGAACATCGCTTACCATGTTGAAACCCATGGCGGCGGCGCGTGCATAGATTTCTTTGTGTTCCTCAGACAAGTGGAGTTCCTTGACGTTCTCGATCACGAACGTCCTAGCTCCGGATCGCTCCACCACATCCATAAACGGCTGCCAAAGATTTCTCCGAACATCGCCATTTCGCTGCTTGTTGAGCAGGCTAAATCCTTGGCAGGGTGGCCCGCCAATTACGACATCGGCCTCTGGAATCTCGCGCTCTTCCGCCAACCATTCCTCAATATTTGCACACACCCCGTGGTTGCCGAAGTTGGTGTTGAACGTGTTGATGGCGGCCGAATCTATGTCCACTGCCCAAATGCTGCGGAAATCACCGCCGCCGAAACGCGGATCGGAAAAACCTAAAGTCAGGCCACCCGCGCCGGAAAAAAGATCGATGACTCGGTAACTCATTTAAGCCTCCTACACATAATAGTGTGGTGGATACCGTGCAAAGACGCAATATCTTTTCCGCAGCGCGATCCAGCTTAGCGCTGCTATTACGAGGGAACTGACCCAGTCGCAGTAGGAAGAGCAACGAGGTTCTTATTATGTTCGTTTTCTGGATCCAACGCAAGCGTTATACCCGTTATTCGTGTAATCAGAGACCATATTAGCAGGCTGCGATTTGCGGCGGCGGCGACTTCGAGCGCCCGCTGCCTGTTGAACCGCGATGACGACTTCATTCTGTCAGGCAAGCTCGAGCCGCAGCGTCCGGCCGAGTGCCAAGGCCGCGCGTTGCGGCGTATCGAGTTGCACCTTGTCGTTGTCCGGGTTCAGAAGGCGGTCCAACATAGCCCGCCTCGTGTTTATGCGCTTGGCCCTTTCGCTCTTGGTCGACCCTTGTGCTTCCATGGCCTTCGCAATCTGCCACGGGAGAACGCGCTTGATTGTATGCGCATGGGCAGCATTGCGGGTGCCTTCGTTTCTGAGGAAATCCTCGAACGATGACCGGACGTGCGGATTGTTCTTCGCCCGATCGGCCTCCACAGCTCGTAACAGGGTTCAAACGGTTTGCTGATCAGTGGAAACCAATTTGCATACGACACACTGGTCACGCTGATGGCGCGAGGTTCTCAATTGTGGTACAATTGTGGCGCGATAGGGGCATTCTACGGAGAATGAGATGTCAACGAAGATCGAGACGGTGAAGCAGGATACGGACGGCGACGGCGTTTTTGATGAGCAAAGCCAAAGCATCTTTGAATTCACGTCAGATGGGAAGCTTTGGGCGCGCACCGATTACAGCCAGGCCGGATGGAAGGCGACGTTGTATGAGTACGACACGGCCGGCAACAACACCCGCGAAACCGTTCGGGTAGACGCGGATCATGACGGCCACTACGAGAGCATGAGCATAACCGATCGCGCCTATGACGCTGATGGACGCCTTACCCTTGAGACTGTGAACTCACCGGATTTTAATGGTGATGGCGTTCCGGGCGATTATCAAACGCTCACGTCGTTTGGTTATGACGATGCCGGGCGAATGATTTCCAAGGAAATCGACTATCTCGCGTCGGGTGATCAGGCGCCAGGCGATTACCGTGATGAATTCTGGTTGTATGATGATCAGGGAAGGCTCTCGGAACACCGGCTCGATGACCCGACGTTTTTCGACTGCGAGATCAACCGCTTCTACAGCTACGACAAAGGGGGCAATCTGCGGGCGATCAAGGAACAGAACGAGATCCGCTTCGGAGACGAGCGGCCGCGCACCGATGAGAGCTTTCACAACTACGACAGCGAAGGGCGCCCGACCCTCCACACGTCATGGGCCGACTGGTCCGATTATGGATGGATGCAGCGCGTCGATACGACGTTCACCTGGCGCGACGGCTACGACAGCCGGCGTATCACGTACGACTTTGAGGGCGACGGGAACCCCGAAGCCGTCAAGTTCGTTGAGAATTGGTACAACTCCGATGGCAATCTTACCCACACGCTGATCAGCCACGATCCCGAGGGCGACGGCGGGCCGCTTGCCGGCGGTTACGACAGCCGCGATCTGTTCGTCAAGGGATGGAACGGCGATGAAATGGTTTCCGAAACGCGCGACTTCGGTGCCGATGGGGTGATTGAATATCAGTTCACATCCGAGTGGATGATCGCCTGATTGTTTGAGGTTTTGTCGAGGAACAGAACGCCGAGACGGGCGAGCGATGCCTCGCCCGCCCGGGTCCGTCAGCCGCCGCCGGCGAGGGCGGGGTGGGCCTGCCCCTCTTCCACCAGCTTGGCCGCCGGCGAGGCCAGCACGTGCGTCCCCCTTGAAATGGCTGACGAGGGCGAGCAGGCTCGGCGCCGCCAGAATGGAATTGGCAGCCGCCCACGCGAGCTTGCCATCATGCAATTCGGCAAATGCCGAGCACAACGTCAGCGGGTGACGGCCGTGAGCGTAAATGATCGCCCTCATCAGGTGCGGACTGCCGCAGGAGTACGGGCGGTAGCCATTGGCCGGTAGCTCAAGGCCTCGGCGATGTGGATCCGGCCGACCGAAGCGGCGCCGGCAAGGTCGGCGAGGGTGCGGGCGACGCGCAGGACACGATGGTAGCCGCGGGCGGTGAGACCGAGCCGCTCGACCGCGGTGCCGAGCAGCTTGCGCCCGGCCGCATCCGGCGCGGCCACCCGCTCCAGCAGCGCACCGTCGGCCTCGGCGTTGGTGCGGATGGCAACGCCGCTCCCCTCGCCGGTATAGCGCGCCTTCTGGATCGCGCGGGCGCGGGCAACGCGGGCGGCGACGGGTGCAGTGCCCTCCCCCGCCGGCGGCAGGGCGAGGTCGGCGGGACTGACCGCCGTGACCTCGACGTGCAGATCGATCCGGTCGAGCAGCGGGCCGGAAATCCGCGCTTGGTAGTCGGCGCCGCAACGGGGCGCCCGTCCGCAAGCTCGGCCCGGGTCGCCCAAGTGGCCGCAGCGGCACGGGTTCATCGCCGCGATCAGCTGAACGCGAGCGGGATAGGTGACGTGGGCATTGGCGCGGGCGACCGTCGCCCGCCCGCTCTCCAAGGGCTGGCGCAACGCCTCCAGCGCGGCGCGGTGAAATTCCGGCAACTCGTCGAGGAACAGCACGCCGAGATGGGCGAGCGAGACTTCCCCCGGCTTGGTGCGCCAGCCGCCGCCGATCAGCGCCGGCATCGAGGCCGAATGGTGCGGATCGCGGAACGGCCGCCGCCGGGTGAGGCCGCCGCCCTTCAAGGCGCCGGCGACGCTGTGGATCATGCTGACCTCGAGCGCCTCGGCCGGATCGAGCGGCGGAAGGAGTCCCGGCAGGCGCTGCGCCAGCATCGACTTGCCGGAGCCGGGAGGGCCGATCATCAACAGGTTGTGGTTGCCGGCGGCGGCGATCTCCAGCGCCCGCTTGGCGCTCTCCTGGCCCTTGATATCGGCGAGATCCGGATAGGCATCGCCCTCCTCCACCAGCTTCGGCGCCGGCGAGGCCAACACTTGCGTTCCCTTGAAATGGTTGACCAGGGCAAGCAGGCTCGGCGCCGCCAGGATCGGAATGCCGGCCGCCCAGGCCGCCTCGCCGCCTTGCGCCGCCGGGCAGATCAGGCCGAGATCCTGAGCGCTGGCATGAACGGCGGCGGGCAGCACACCCGCGACCGGGCTCAGCGCGCCGTCGAGCGCGAGCTCCCCGAGGGCCATGTACCCCGCCACCTCGTCCGCCGGCACCACGTCCATTGCCGCAAGCAGACCGAGGCCGACCGCGAGATCGAAATGGCTGCCCTCCTTCAGTACGTCCGCCGGTGCCAGATTGACGGTGATCCGCTTCGGCGGCAGGGCGAGCCCCATCGCCGTCAGCGCCGCGCGAACCCGCTCGCGGCTTTCCCCCACCGCCTTGTCCGGCAGTCCGACGATGGTGAAGGCGGGCAGGCCGCTGCCCATCTGAACCTGAACGTCGACATCGAGGACGTCGATGCCCTGAAAGGCGGCGGTACGGATGCGCGCGACCAATGTTCGGGTGCCCCTTGCCTCGCCCGCCAACAGGCGCCATTCCGCGGCGGACGCGTGACCAATCGAAAGCTGGGACATGTTAAGCGGGCAAAGGTCACAATAAACTGCTAAGAATGATCAAATTTCACACAACGATGCGGGCACGCAGGGGAACACGCCGGCTGGGGCGGCGACGAGAGCCCCCGGTCGGGCCGCCCGCAAAGGATGGCGAGGAGGCGCGAACGCATGACCGACCGGACAGACCGGGGCGGAGACATCGAGCCGATCGTCGGCCCCTTCGCCGCATTGGTCGATGCGTTGAGGCTGGGGCCGGACGAGATCCGCGATGAGGCCGAGCTGCCGCACCCCAAGGAGCAGATCGCAGACGCGCTGCTCTCGGGCCTGAAAGAGCCCAAGGTTCACCGCTATGCGCCGACGCAACTGCAGGGATGGCTGATCGCGCTGGCGCAATTCCAGCCCGGGGTCGGCGCACCGATCTGTGAGCCGGCGTCGGAGATGGCGCGGCGGGTGTCAGCGTTGCGGGCGCGAGGGCAGAGGGTGAACCCGCAAGAGGTCGAGCGCGAGGTCGCCGACGCGGCGCGCGAAGAGCAGTGGGCTCAGCGCCGCGGACAGTTCCGCCAGGCGGTCTCGCAGGACCGCAACCGCCTGCTCGAGTTGCTGCCGCGCGGCTGGTGATCGCCTCCTACGGCGCTCTCACCAGCGGGCGCAGGGCATCCAGGGCCAGCACCCCGAGCGATCCGACCGATACGCCGCAGAGAACGCCGAGGGTATTGGCGATCACATCGCCAATGCTGGGGTCGCGGCCGGGCGCAACCATTTGGCCCAGCTCCATCAGGATGCCGAAGAGGATAAGGCCTAGAATGATCACGATCCTGCCGCGGTGCCCATGAAAGCCGGCCGCACCGGCCGCCGCCAGGACAAAATAGCCGAGAAAATGCTCGATCTTGTCGCTGAAGTCGGTCGACGGCAAGCCGGATGCCGGCAGCAGGCTCAGCACCACGACGATGACCAAGCCGACGGCGAAGGCGATCCGCGCCAGCCAGATCGCGGCCAACTGGAACGGGAGGGGCCGAGCGCTCACCGGGCGGCTCCGTTGCGGCAGATCCAGCCGCCGCCCAGCACCCGCTCGCCATCGTAGAACACGCAAGCCTGACCGGGAGCGACCGCCGTCTGAGGCTCACGCAGAATCACCTCCGCAGTGCCCGCCTCGCGTCCGAACACGGTGGCGGCGACAGCCGGCCGGCTCGAGCGAATCTTGACCTTCAGCGCGATGCCATCGGTGGGCAATTGCCCGTCGCCAAGCCAGTTGACGTCGCGCAGCGCGATCCGCTCGGCCAGCAACGCCTCGAGCGGCCCGGCCACCACCCGCCGCGCCTCCGGCTCCAGCCGCACCACATAGAGGGGCTGCGCGCTTGCCACATTGAGGCCGCGGCGCTGTCCGATGGTAAATCCGGCAACACCCTCGTGGCGCCCGATCACCGCGCCGTCCAGGTCGACGATCTCGCCCGGCGCGAACGCACCGGGACGAAGCGCCTCCACCACTCGCCCGTACCGGCCGCTGGGAACGAAACAGATGTCCTGGCTGTCGGCCTTCGCGGCGACCGGAAGAGCGAACCGCCGGGCAAGGGCGCGGGTCTCGTCCTTGTCCAGCTCGCCCAGCGGGAATCGCAGCAAGTCGAGCTGGCCGCGGGTGGTGGCGAACAGGAAATAGCTCTGATCGCGGACCGGATCGACACCGCAGTAGAGTTCCGCGCCGTGGCGGCCCCGATGCCAGCGGACGTAGTGGCCGGTGACGAGGGCATCGGCGGCAAGATCGCGCGCGGTGTCCAGAAGATCCGTGAACTTGACGGTCTGGTTGCACAGAACGCAAGGAATCGGGGTTTCGCCGGCTTGATAGCTCGCGGCGAACGGGTTCATCACTTGGGACCGGAAGCGTTCTTCGTAATCGAGGACGTAATGCGGGATGCCGAGCCGTTCCGCGACCCGGCGAGCATCGTAGATGTCCTGGCCGGCGCAGCAGGTCCTGCCATGCCCGCTCTTGGTAGTCCCGGTGGCGACGCCATGGTCGTAAAGCTGCAGGGTGATGCCGACCACGTCGTATCCGTGGTCGACGAGAAGGGCGGCGGCGGTCGAGGAATCGACCCCTCCGGACATGGCGACCACGACACGGGTCTCCCCCGGGCTCTTGTCGATTCCAAGCCTCATGGCTGCCAATATAGGGGCCGCACCGATTCAGGCAAGCGGATCGCCGCCGGCGGATTTCATGGCGGCGCGGCGGATCGCGCCGAGGGTGGTGCGGGTGGTAATCACCTACGGATCGATCCGCAACTCCAGGAGCGCCGCCGTTCCCGCCGCGCAGGCCCGCTCGAAGGCCGGACCAAACGCCCGGGTTTCGGTGATCGTCTCGCCGTAGCAGCCATAAGCCGCGGCCAGTGCCACGTAATCCGGGTTGGTCAATCCCGTTGCGATCACCCGCTCAGGATACTTCCGCTCCTGATGCATGCGAATGGTGCCGAACATCGCGTTGTTGAACACGAGAACGATCGGCGCAACTCCGTAGCGGCGGGCGCTCGCCAGCTCCTGCCCGGTCATGCCGAACCCGCCGTCGCCGACGCAGGCGATCACCGCCCGCTCCGGCACCGCCATTTTTGCCGCCACCGCTGCCGGCACGGCGTATCCCATCGCCCCGTTGGCCGGACCCAGCAGGCGCCGCCCACCACCGAAGCGCAGGAACCGCTGCGGCCAACCGCTGAAGTTGCCGGCATCGACGGTGACGATCGCATCGGTCGGCAGCCGCCGATCCAGCTCCATCATCACCGCGCCGAGATCGAGGGCGCCCGCAAACGGCTGCGGTGTCCGGTTGCGGACGTAATCGGCGCGCGCTTCGGCCGCCCATGGCTGCCACCGGCTACCGCCGGCCGGCGCCAGCGCCTGGGCCACCTTGGCAAACGCCGGCACCGCAGACGGAATCGCCAGATCGGCGCGGAACACCCGCCCGATTTCGGCCGGATCGGGATGGACGTGCACCAGCGCCTGGGCCGGATGCTCGCGGCCGAGCAGCGTGTAGGACTGGGTCGGAATTTCGCCGAGCCGGGTACCGACGGCGATGATCACGTCGGCTGCCTGCACCCGCGCCAGCAGCGCAGGATCGGCGCCGATCCCCAACTCGCCGATGAAGATGGGCGCGGCGTTGTCAACGATGTCGTGGCGGCGGAAGGTGCAGCAGGTGGCAAGGGTATTGGCCGTTGCAAAAGTAAGGATGTCGGCGCGGGCGGCCTCGCTCCAGCCGCTGCCGCCGACGATCATCAGCGGCCGCTCTGCATCGCCGAGAACCCGATGGAGGCGGTGCATCAATTCCACATCCGGCTCTGCCGGGTCGACCGGCAGCGGCGGCACATCGGGCGCATCGGACGCCTCCGCCAGGACATCTTCCGGGAGCGCCAGCACCACCGGACCGGGGCGGCCGGAGAGGGCAACCTGCCAAGCGGTGGCAATTGCCTGCGGCAACGCGTCGGCACTGCTGAGCTGAACGGCGCGCTTGGCGAGCGGCCGAAACATCGCGACAAGATCGACCTCCTGGAAGGCTTCCCGGCCGAGAAAGCGCCGCGGCACCTGCCCCACCAGCAACAGCATCGGCGTCGAATCCTGGAAGGCGGTGTGGATGGCGATGCTGGCGTTGCAGGCGCCGGGCCCACGGGTGACGGCACAGACGCCCGGCTGCCCGCTGAGCTTGCCGAGGGCCTCGGCCATGGTCGCGGCGCCCTGTTCATGACGGCACGTGGCTGTCGTGATGGTCTCCTTGACGTCATAGAGACCATCCAGCAGCGGCAGATAGCTCTCGCCCGGCACACAGAAGACATACGATGCGCCATGTGCCTGCAGGGCCGCGGCGATAAGTTGGCCCCCCGTTCTCATCGAATGCGCCTCATCAGGCCGTGGCCCTTCAAGATCGTCCCGCGGAGCAGCAGGTTGCCGACCGCCGAGATATGCATTCCAGACATGACCATGTTGCATTGCAACATGACGACTTCCATCCTCGCGTCAATAAGCGCATATAATATGATGATATCACTTTTCCGTGTCGTCGATGGAACATGCACGCCGGTGTGTCGTCAGCGGCACGAGACCGAGACCAGGGAGACGCCGGTCATGAATGAGATGAGCAAGCCGCTTGAGCATGCTGCACCGATCCTCAATCCGGTTCCTGCGCCCTTGAAAGAAGAGGGGACCGCGAGGCGTAAGGATGCCGGCGGGGAACGGGCATCCAGTCCGGTCGAGAGTGAGGGTCCTGCTTTCGGGGCCGCCGCCCTTGAGAACATCGACCGGATGGTGAATGCCGCGGTCGGCCGCTTCACGTTTGGCCTCTCCCCCGTGACGATGGGGATGGCCTATTATGATTGGCTCTTGCATCTGGCTGGCTCTCCCGGCAAGCAACTGCAGTTGGTGGAGAAAGCGATGCGCAAGTATCATCGCTTTGGCCAGCATGTGGCGCAGTGCATGGTGGACCCGCAGGTCGAGCCCTGCATCAAGCCTTTGCCCCAGGATCAAAGGTTCCGCGACGAGTCGTGGCAACAACCGCCGTATAAATTCCTCTATCAGTGGTTCCTGCTCAATCAGCAGTGGTGGTATAACGCGACCACCGGGATCCGCGGCGTGTCGCCTGGCCACGAGCAGATGGTCGAATTCTATTCGCGGCAGCTTCTCGACATGTGGTCGCCGTCCAACCACCCGCTGCTCAACCCGGAAATCCTGCGCGCCACCTACGCCGAAGGGGGCGCCAATTTCGTTCGCGGCGCCTTGCACGTCCTTGACGATGCCGGGCGACGCATGCGCGGCGATCCACCCGCCGGCACCGAGCGGTTCGAGGTCGGCGAGAACCTCGCCATCACCAAAGGCACGGTGGTTTATCGCAACCGACTAATCGAACTGATTCAGTACGAGCCGACCACCGAGACGGTGTGCCGCGAGCCGGTGCTGCTGATGTCGGCATGGATGATGAAGTATTACATCATGGATCTGGAGCCGCACGACTCGCTGGTCAAATATCTGGTCGATCACGGCCATACCGTGTTCATGATTTCCTGGAAGAACCCCGATTCGGGGGACCGCGATCTCGGCATGGAGGATTATCGGCGCCTCGGCTTCATGGCCGCCCTCGATGCTGTCGGCAAGATCGTGCCGGGCGAGAAGGTTCATGCGGTCGGTTACTGCCTGGGGGGCATCCTGCTCACGATCGCGGCCGCTGCGATGGCGCGGGAGGGGGACGAGCGGCTCGCCAGCATGACCTTGTTCACCACATTGACCGACTTCACGGAGGTCGGCGAAATGGCGGTATTCATGGATGAAAGCCAGATCATGTACATGGAGGACATGATGTGGCAGCAGGGATACCTCGACGGCAAACAGGCGGCCGGCAGCTTCCAGTTGCTGAAATCACGCGACCTAATCTGGTCGAAGATGGTCAAGGAGTATTATCTGGGCGAGCGGGAACAGATCTTCGATCTGATGGCCTGGAACGCGGATGCGACCCGGATGCCGTATCGGCAGCATTCGGAGCTGCTCCGCAAGCTGTACCGGGAGAATCAACTGTTCCAGGGCCAGTACGAGGTCGACGGCAGGCCAATCATGATCAGCGACATCCACATTCCGATCTTTTCTGTCGCCGCCTCCCGCGACCATGTCGCCCCGTGGAAATCGGTCTACAAGATCCGCCTGCAGAGCGATGCTTGCGAGCTCACCTTCGTTTTGACGAGCGGCGGCCATAATGTCGGGATCGTCAACGAGCCGGGGCGCGCGCGCCGCAGCTACCAGATCGACACGTGTACCGAGGGTGAACGATTCCCGGATGCGGATACGTGGCAGCAGACAGTGCCGAAACAGGAAGGGTCCTGGTGGCCGGCTTGGCAGGAGTGGCTGTCAGCGCGCCATTGCAGTGGGCGGATGCCGCCGCCGTCGATGGGCGCGCCGGATAAGGGCCTGCCGCCGCTCTGCGATGCGCCCGGAACTTACGTACACATGCAGTAGGCAGGCGTTCGATGGGGGCGGCACCCGTGCCGAACAGCGTGATGCCGCCAGAGGAACAGTACAGGCGCAATTGGCATCATTTCGAGCACGGTGCGGACGTCGGTGTCCGGGGCTGCGGGCCGAGCCTGGAAGCCGCGTTCGCAGAAGCCGCACGGGCTTTGGCCGCCATCGTGGTCGATCCCGATACCGTCAGGCCTGAGGTTGCCGTTCCGATCTCGTGCACCGCACCCGACCGGGACATTCTGCTGGTCGACTGGCTCAACGCGGTGATTTACGAGATGGCCGCGCGAGAGATGGTGTTCGGCAGGTTCGATGTCCACATCAAGGACAACCGGTTGAAGGCAACCGCCCGTGGGGAGGGAATCGATCGGGCCCGTCATGAGCTCGGTCCCGAAGTGAAAGGGGCGAGCTTCACTGCCTTGAAGGTTTCCCGTGAAGGCAACGGCTGGATCGCACAATGCGTGGTCGACGTTTAAAGCGATGAGGACGAGCGTCTCGCAAAGGGCACGAGCATGGACTCTTTGATCCGGCGCAGTGCCTGCGCGTGGGAAATTCCGGTGCACGGGGCGATGCGGGTGCCTGCCGTGATCTTCGCCAGCGAAGAACTGGTTCGCGGCATGGAAGAGAAGGTCTTCGAGCAGGCCGCCGATGTCGCCACCTTGCCCGGCATCGTCAAGGCCTCCTACGCGATGCCGGACGCCCATTGGGGCTACGGCTTTCCGATCGGTGGGGTGGCTGCGTTCGACCCTGACCAGGGCGGAGTCATCTCGATGGGCGGAGTCGGTTTCGACATCTCCTGCGGTGTGCGGACCTTGTTGACCGGCGTTCGCGCCGAGGCCATCCGCGCCCGACAGGTCGAACTCGCCGACGCTCTGTTGAAGCAGATTCCGGCCGGGCTCGGCAGTACCGGCACCATCATGCTTTCCGCCGGCGCGATGGACGACATGCTTTCCGCCGGCGCCCGCTGGGCCGTCGCGCAGGGATGGGGCGAGGCAGCCGATCTTGACCGGAGCGAGGAGGCCGGCTGCATGGCGGGCGCCGTTCCGGCCCTCGTTTCCGACAAGGCCAAGGAGCGGCAGAAGCGGGAGATGGGCACGCTCGGCTCCGGCAACCATTACCTCGAGGTTCAGCAGGTCAGCCGTATTTATGATGCAGAGGCTGCCAAAGCTTTCGGCCTGCGCGAAGGGGATGCCGTCGTCAGCATCCATTGCGGCTCCCGCGGTCTCGGCCACCAGATCGCCACCGAAGCGGTGCGCGAGATGGTGGCCTCGGCGGCGATCGACCGGCGCCCTCTGCCGAACCGGGAGTTGGCTTACGCCCCGATCCAGTCCGAAGCGGGACAGCGTTACCTCGGCGCGATGCGCGCGGCGATCAACTGCGCGCTGGCCAATCGCCAGATCATCACCCAGCTGACTCGCATGGTGTTTGCGGATGTGTTGCCGGAGGCCCGGCTGGCCGTCCTCTATGACGTGTCCCACAACACCTGCAAGGTGGAAGAGCACGAAGTCGATGGAACGAGACGCCGCCTGTACGTGCATCGCAAGGGCGCGACGCGGGCGTTCGGCCCCGGCCATCCGGAGATACCCGAGGCCTTGCGGGAGACCGGCCAGCCGGTCCTGATCGGCGGCACGATGGGGACGGCTTCCTACGTGCTCTGCGGCACCCACGAAGGGATGATGCAGGCATTCGGCTCCGCGTGCCATGGCGCCGGGCGTGCGATCAGCCGCAACGCCGCGAAGAAGCGCTGGCACGGCCGGGAGGTTGTCGATCAGTTGGCCTCGCAAGGCATCCTCATCCGTAGCCGCTCGTTGAAGGGGGTCGCCGAGGAGGCGCCCGGCGCCTACAAGGAGGTCGAGGCGGTGGTCGATGCTGCCGAGGTCGCCGGCCTCGCGCGCAAGGTGGCGCGGCTGGAGCCGATGATCTGCATAAAAGGGTGAGCGTCGCTTGCCGGCCAGGGGGAAAAATGACCGAGCAAACATCTGTCTACAATCTGATCGATGGTCAAAATATCATCACTCTACCGCCGGATACCGCGGTCCGCGCGGCGACCAAGGTTATGGCCAAACATAAGATCGGGGCGGTCCCGGTGACGGAGCGCGGGCGCCTGATCGGGATTTTCACCGAGCGTGATCTGATTTCGCGGGTGATTGCCCGGGAAGCGGATCCGGATGCCACCCGCCTCGGCGATGTCATGACTCCGCAGCCGCAAACGATCGATGTCGAGGAGAACGCCGGCAAGGCGTTACAGATGATGCGGGACGGCGGCTTCCGCCATCTCCCGGTCACGCGAAAGGGTCAGCTGATCGGCATCGTCTCAATCCGCGACATCCCGCCCGAAGTCTGGTCGGGCGACGCCTGACCCCTCGCCTTTGCACACTCGTTGTTGACCCGCACGCGTTTTCGACGGGCAACACGGGAACTCCGTCGTGTGCGCGTTGTTTCAGGTACAGGGATGGCAGGCGCGGCAGGGTGGCACCGGTTCCCGCTGCAAGAAGGATCGGCAGTGAAGACGATTCTGGTCCCCTCTCATGACGAAAAGGCCGCCGGAGGTGCGCTGAAGGCCGGCATTCTCCTCGCCAACCACTTCGACAGCTACCTTGAAGGCCTGCTGGTGTTCGGGGAACCTGTCGTCTCGTTTGTGCCCGGGACGGTGGTAGAGCCCCAGTACCTGTCTGCGGCAGGAGCAGAATGGCGGCGCTACGCCGAGCGGGCTCGCAAGGCGTTCACGGAGGCGACCGCCACCGGTGGATTGCCCTTTACCGAGTTTTCGGCGGCAGGCGCGGGACCTGCCGCAGGCTGGCACGAGACGAGCGGGAATGAAGCGGAGATTGTCGGGCAACGCGGGCGTTCGTTCCACCTGATCGTCATCGGCCGGCCCGCTTCGCCATCATCACGGTGGCAGGAGATCCGCGATGCGGCTTTGTTCGACAGCGGCCGGCCCGTCCTCCTCACGTCGGTCGAGAACCCGGAGACGGTCGGGACTTCCATTGTCATCGCCTGGAACGGCAGCATCGAGACGGCGCGTACGATCGCACTTGGGCTACCGCTTCTGAGAGTGGCCGACCGGGTCGAGGTCTTGAGCATCGAAGGCGCCGGCGTCCCGGGTCCGCCGGCCGCCGATATTGTGGCGTTCCTTGCCTGGCACGGGATCTCGGCGAGCAGCCGGACACTGGCTGCGGACGGAAGGCCGACCGGCGAAATCATCCTTGATGAGGCCGGCGATGTCGGCGCCGACCTGATTTTTAAAGGCGCGTTCACCCGCAGCCGGCTTCGCCAGATCATCTTCGGCGGCACCACCAAGCATATTCTCGATTACGCCCGGGTTCCGGTGCTTCTGGCCCACTGAGGGGCCATACCGGAGAGAGGGCTCAAAGCTGCTGCCAGTATTCTTCCGGCATCTCCATCGCCAGCGACATGGCGCCCGCCGCCCCGCTGTAGAGGGGGTCGCCGACGCAGGTGACGGTCGCGGGGCCATATTCCTTTAGTCTCGTCTCGAGGTGGGCACGCAGGCCCCGAATCAGGCTGCCGCCGCCGGCGAGCACCACATTGTTGCGGATCCTGTCCTGGAACTCGGGATCGAATCCGGCAATCATTTCCAAGGTCGTTTCAATCAACCCCGGCAGTATGCTCTCGCATGCCCGCCGCATCTCGTTGGTGATATCGTGGCGGGTGGGCTTGCCGTCGACAGGGATCTCCACCTCCACCGGGGCCGGAGCGTCGCCGATGAAGCTGTATTTTTCCTTGAACCGGCGGACCATGTTGAGATTGAACGTGGCATTGGGATAGCGTTCGCGCAGGGCCTCGTTCAGGTGCTGATCGATGAAGTCGCCTGCGGTGAAAATAGTGCGCTGATCCTCTTCGGTCGGGATCGAGCCGTGCATGATGCAGAAATCGACGGTGCCGGCACCGATGTCGATCACCATCGCGTTATCCAGCATGTCCAGGCCATAGGCGACGGCAAACGGCTCGGAGACGACCATCGAGAGGGCGACCGAGTCGCCCAAAGCGTTTTTGATCGCCAGCTTGTTGGACTTGAAAGATTCCGCCGGAACCCCGACGACAGCCCGGGTCCGGCCGTTGGCGCGCGGTTCAACCAGGTGAATCAAGTGCCCGATGACTTCACGGACTGCTTCCTGGTCGCGGGTGCCGTCCTTGATGACGCCGCGCTCCAGGGGGCGGAACAGGTCGAGGGACAAACGGTGATCGAGCGCTTCCTCCCCAAACACTACGGACTTGCCGATCAACTTGCGCGCGATGAAATCCTTCGGCCAGCCGACGTAGCTTTCGATCCATGTCTTCTTGCCGTTGCTTGCCGTGATTGCACTGCGGGACGTTCCGAGATCGATGCCGACGATCAGGTCGCTCTCAGCCTCCTTGTCGACGGTGGTTCGCGGTTTCATCGACGTTTTCTCGCTCATGATGTGCCGGTCCTTGTGCTTGGAGTTGCCTGTGATCGAGGTAACGGGTAATGCCTTGTTCGAGAAACGAGGCGACCTTTTCACGATAGTCCGATGTCTGAAGCTTGATTTCTTCGTCCCGATTACTGATGCAGGAGATCTCGACAAGCACGGCGGGAACACCAACACCCATCAAGACGACGAAGGGGGCGACCTTGACACCGCTATCGAACACCCGGGTGCTTTGATTTCTGACATTGTCGATCATGCTCGTCTGGATGTGCTGTGCGAGTGCCTTCGATTCCTCAAGCTTGACCGTGTCCCCGATCGTCTCGAGAAGTGAGCGGAAATAGCCGAGCGGCATTCCGGAACCCCTGTTCTCGATGGCTGCCAGTTGCAGCGCCGCCGGATCTTCGGAGATGTCGAAGTAATAGGTTTCGATGACGTTGACCTGCCGGTTCGGCAGGGAATTGACATGGATGGACAAAAACAGGTCCGCGTGGGCGGCATTGGCCAATTCGACCCGCCGCGCCAGCGACAGAGTTTCATCACCGGCTCGGGTGAGGACGACCCGATAGCGGCCGCTGCGCTCAAGGCGCGATGCGAGCCGTCGGGCGACATCGAGGGTAATATCCTTTTCACGAGTCCCGGAAGCGCCGACAGCACCCGGATCGACGCCGCCGTGACCGGCGTCGATGACGATGGTCCCGACGTTGAGTCCGAACAGGCTGACGATCGGAAGGCCCTCGCTGGTGGAGCGGATCCCTCGCTGGGTGTCCAAACGGAGGATCGGTTGATCCACGAAGCCGTTGATCCGCTGGTTCGATTCAGCTGACGGATGAGTCCCATCCGTCAGCATCGAAGCACTCGGGCCGAGGGCTCCGTCCCGGAGCACGGGATCGAAGGCAACCATCGCGATCTGCTCCGGGGCAGCCTCCGGCACGCCCGGATGGTCCTGAAACGAAAGCGACGGTGCGAGAGCCTCGCGGTTCGAGAACGGGGAGCGCCAGAGATCGGCGGCCGGCTCCGATGTACCGCCCGGGATCACAATCGAAAGGCGGGGGCCGGAGGACTCCGGATCGCTGCGGGGCGGCGCGAAGGGCGGTTTTTCGTTGAGGTGCGCCGCGGTGTCGGTCATCGCCGGAATCGCAAGGAGCAAGCCTGCGATCAGCAAGGCCCGGCCTGCTCGTCTGCCCCGCTCATGGCGGAGCCGCTCCCGGGGAAATCGGCTCCAGCCTGTGCCGGCGCCACGCGAGGGGATATCGGCCCCGGTGGCGAGCGCACGGTTGTCCTCGCCGACGGCACGCAAGACCGCGCGTTTTTGCGCCGAGGGTCCGTTCATCCTCGGGCGCGTGAATGACAGTGGCGCATGATCTTCAATGGCATCGGATTGAGGCGGGCTCCATGCACCGGGACCTGTCGGGATCAACAACGGGAGGGTAAAAGTTATGAGCGACCCTCGGGAAAGTTGTATAACACAAATGGGGTAAGCGTAAAAGGGCACGCTTGCCGCTGCCTGGCCACCGATCCCGCCAAGCGCGTGCAGCCGCGCGCCCATACATCTTGAAGATGAGTGGGCAGCGGAGGTATGGTCCGCATTGTGATGCTGGACTGGGAGCACCACGTTGAAAAACCGTTTGTCGTTGAGGCCGCTCGCCGTGCGGGTGTGCTGGATGTTGCTGGTGATGGCGGTTGCGCCGACCGTATCGGCACCGGCCGCTGGTGCGGGCGAGCCTGCGGAGCGGAGCTACATCTGCTCCGGCAATGAGCCATTCTGGCGTATCGAGATCACCCCGACAGAGGCAATCGTTTCACGCCCTGGACACGATGGTACCGAACAACAGGTGTTCGACGGTTCCCTCAGTTCGTTTGACTATCTGGACCCGCCCTGGAGTGTGTGGCGCGGGAAAGAAGCCGACGAGCAGGGAATTCTTGTTGTGGTGTCCCGGCACGAGCGGTGTTCGGACACCATGGCGGACGAATCCGTTTTTGATTATCGGGCGCTGGTGTCATTCCCCGAAGGCGGCGCCGCGTCGGGATGCTGTAACGCAATTGCGGCGCTGGTCCCGGCGGGCGTTCCGACGACAGAGCCGAAGCCCCGGCCAACAAAGAACGCAACGCACCTGTGGCCCGACCTCAGCCCGGCCATCGAATCCTGCCTTGCTCAGGTTCCTGTCGATGCCGGTACCGTCGTCAAGGCATGGCCGATGAACCACGGCCGCATCGGCGTCAGGCTTGCCGGCAGCGGAGGCGAACGCTTCGATTGCATTGTCATCGATGGCCCGAACCGCGTCGAGCGGATCGATGCGCTGGCTGCGAATGCCCCGGCACTGCCCGGAGAAAGGGGTCCGATCTTCTTGCCCTCCGGGGGAGATCCACCCAAAGTGTCCTGCGGCTACCTCGGGCGTGTGGTCGACTACCGTGGCGCCACGGCCGGCTATCTCCACTACCGGGACGGATGCCCCCACCAGTGACGTCTTGAGCGCCTTAAGGGGCAAGCGGGGCCAGGAACCGATCCCAACCTTCCCTGTTGTCGTGATGGTGCGGCCCAAGCTTGTGCGGTGAACGTGGTTTCCCCGATGCCGCCCATGGTTGCAATTGACAATCATTCTCGTTCATGGCAAGGACATTGCCGATGGAGGAAGGATGTACGTCTGTATCTGCAATGGCTATCGTGACTCGGACATTCGTCAACTCGCCCAGTCCGGTGTCCGCTGTGCCCACGTGGCCTATGAGTCGCTTGGCAGTGGTCCCCGCTGCGGTCGCTGTGTCGACGTTGCCCAGAGGCTGATCGACCAGATCCATCAAGATCGCGACCTTCCCGACAATCAGCCCACCTCTGCTTCTGTCGGAGCGGATCGTGCCGCTCTGCCCAACAATCGTGGCTTTCCAGCCGGCAGGGGAAGTCAGAAGCCGGAACCGAGGCGATACTCGTCTGCGTTCGCGACAGCGGCACCGGAGCACGCGGACATCGCAAAGCCGGCGGCCTTGCTGGTTGTTGAGAAGTAATCCTTCCCATGTCGCGCGCTTTGGCTGTCTCATGTTGTTGCCGGCAAGGCGCGACGGCCGTAAGCGAAGCACGCGGATGTGGTGAATCGGCACTGGAGGCTTGCCCGCCGCTTCAGGCTGGCTTTTTTTGCGTTGAAGCGTGTCTTTTTTGCGCAGTGCATCCCAGGGGCGTTAAATTTTCATGACAAACGAGGGCGATACCAAGGTACCCTGCTATCTCGCAGTGTCCGCGCACCGCAACGCAACCAAAAATAAACAACGCGGTAGAAGGGTGGAGATCAATGGCCGGACTGACGGCTTTGGGACAAGTTTTGCATCAGGAGCACTTCCGCATCCTGATCTGGATGTGTGACCTACAGAACCGCGTCACCGGTGAAGCCGGTCGTCGGTTGCCGGATGTGGAAAGGCTCCGGGATCGGGAGGAGCTTTACGATCTGATCGAGTGCCTTGATCAGGTCATGGCCCATCATGCTTTCGAGGAAGACGTTGTCTTCCCTCTCCTGCGGGCCGAGGGCGATCTTGATCTGGCCAATCTTCTCACGGACGAGCATGTGGTGATCGAGCCGACCGCCTACCACTTGCGGGCGCTCGCGACCGACATTCTGAAGCACGGGCCCGGTCACGGCCGCTGGGTGGAATTCCGCAACGTGTCCCAGGAGTTGTTCTCCGAGATGATCGGGCACCTCGAAAAAGAGGAAGTCACCGTTTTGCAGCGGCTGGAGTCGTTGCTCGATGCCGAGACCGACCACCGCCTTGCGGTCCAGCATGTTTCCGCACGCCCGCTGTCGGTCATGGAGAGCCGCACAACCAGCCTGCGTTGAAGTCGCTCACGATCGAAGGCTGGATGATTCCCGGCCTTTTCCCAGTGCCCGATCCGCCCGACCGGGGCGGCGTCTTCCACGCCCGCATCCTGACCGCCATCCTGCTCCAGGGGTGCGTTCGGGGCCGGCATTGCGGTACGTCTAACCGCGGCCGACCGCCGTCACGATCGGGCTCGGGCGTTCTTCCTGCCGGCGCATGATCATCCAATTTCCGCGCAATTGCTCGCCCTCCGAGCATATCTGACTTGATAGTCCGGTATGGTTGCAGATTCAGGTTGCATTATAGAACAAAACGTGTACATTGGGGCGATCATCAGTGACGGAGCACAACCATGCAGAGTGTCAGTCTTGCCGAAGCACTTCATCCCCTCGCGTCTCACGTGTCGCGGAATGCGGCAGAGCTTTTTCACCAGCCCGCCAACGATGTGACCGAGAGTGTCGCAACGCCGTCCCTGCGCGAGACGGATGCCGAAGGCGTGCCCGCATGGTTGCGACAGGCGGAACAGATCCCCGAGATCGAGGTGCGCTATGAGGAGGACCGGCGAATCCTGTGGCAGTTCATGGCGCCGCGGGAGCGGCCGAGTTTCACGCCCGGCCTGATCAAAGGGATGACATCGCTGCTGGATCTCGTCTGCGCGGCTTGTGATGCGTCGCCGCAGGAGCCGCCTGTCGCCCATCTGGTGCTGGCCTCACCGACTCCGGGGATCTTCAACCTGGGTGGCGATCTCAATGTTTTCCTCGACGCGATCGGTCGGGGCGATCGCGACCGGCTGCGGACCTATGCGCACAGCTGTGTGCGAGGCCAGCATCGCTTTGCCACCAACCTCGGCTTGCCCCTTTGTACCATCGCCCTGGTTCAGGGGGATGCACTCGGCGGAGGATTCGAGGCCGCTCTCGCGCAGCAGGTCATTATCGCGGAGCGACAGGCGAAGTTCGGGCTGCCGGAGGTGCTGTTCAACCTGTTTCCCGGAATGGGCGCTTACAACTTTCTGTCCCGGCGGATCCATCCCGGCGAAGCGGAGCGGATGATCATCAGCGGGCGTGTCTATAGTGCAGACGAGATGCACGCGCTGGGCGTGGTCGACGTTGTCGCCGAGACCGGCCAGGGGATCCAGGCCGTCTCCGACTTCGTCAGCGAATACGAACGGACGCGCCGGACCCGGCAGGCCGCCTTCCAGGCACGCAACATCGTCAATCCCATCCATCTCGACGAGCTGCTGAAGATCGCCGACCTGTGGGTCGACGCGGCCCTTACGTTGGACCCTGCCGATCTGCGCAAAATGCGGCATCTGGCGATGGCACAGGCGCGCCGCTGTGCGCGGCTGCGCGCGTCCGAAGAAAGGTCTTTCGGTTAATGGACAAACCGGTCCGACCCGCGTGAACCCCCGCCGCAGATGCGGCGGGGGTTTGGCGGGAACGGTACCACAAGGGCCGGCAGCGCGGCGAGAACAGCCGCTCAAAGCCGCGCCAACGACAGCTCCGCCCTTTCCCCAAGCCAAGCTTTCGCCAGCAGGTCTTTCGTCTGCTCGGCACCGAAAGCATCGCCCTGCACCTTCTGCGCCTCCAGCAGCCCATAAAGCGCCCAACCGTTGTTGGGGGCGTCGATCAAGCTCCTGCGGAACACCATCTCCGCTTCCGCGGCCTCTCCCTTTTCCAGCAGGACGGCGCCCAATGACTGGCGAACGGGGTAGTACCAGAAAGGAGGCTCCGTGTACGGCAGGTCATCCTGGATCTTCACCGCCTGACGCAATTCGTCCGCCGCCTGCGACAGATCCCCGTTGGCCTGGGCAATCCGGGCCGCCAGGACATGCTCGGCAAGGGTGATCAGGTCGGGCGCCGGCACCCCGGCGTCGGTCATCGCCTGAAAATCCGCCTCGCCGGCAATCGCCATCATCGCTTCCGCTTCGGCCGCGGCACGCTCCACATCGCCGGCGGCCGCGTAGGCGATGCCCCGCATATAATGCCACATGCTCTGGACATAGGGCAGATCCTCGGGCGGTTTCGCCACCGCAAGCGTCGTCTGCAGGTCGCTGAACTGGGCATGAGCAAAGTACGGCGCCACCTTGATCGCCTGAACCCACGCCACCTGCCTTACGACATCATCGGCAAGCGCCTGGTCCAGCTTGTTCGCGTAGGCAAGGGCGGTATCACTCGCTCCGGCCATGCGTGCGGATTCCAGAACGAAGTGGATGTTGTGCGGATAGTAGCCGTTCGGATAGATCCCCTTCGCATCGACCTTGGCCAGATAGGCCTCGTCCGCTTTCACCGCCGTGACATTGACCGCCAGCGAATCGCGGTAGCGACCAAGGCGGAAGTAGGTGTGCGATGGCATGTGAACGAGGTGTCCAGCTCCGGGCATCAGGCCGGCGAGACGATCGGCGTACGGTTCGGCCCGCTGCGGCGTGGTCGAGGCCTCGGTTATATGAATGTAGAGGTGCATCGCCGCCGGGTGGTCTGCCTCGCTCAGCACCCTTTCAAGAACCTTGATGACATCCGCCGTTCGTCCCTTCGGCGTTTCTCGATCCGCCTCCCAATAGTCCCACGGCTGGGTATCCATCATCGCCTCGGCGGCCAGAACGGCGATATCATGATTCGCCGAGTAATGCTCGGCAACCTCGGCCATCGCGTCGGCGTAAGCGGCGTCGAGGACGCTCCGCTCGGCCTTCGGATCGTTCGAATAGCGCTTGCCCAGCGCCCAGATCAGCGCGCGTTCCTTCTCGCTCGCGCCATCACTCACGGCCTCCGCCTTGCGCAGCGCGGCGAGAGCGGGCTCCAGAGCTTCCGGCTGCATCGGAAGGTTGATGTTGGGCCCAAGCACCAACGCCTCGCCCCAGTAGCACATCGCACACTGCGGATCGAGACGCTGCGCCATCCGGAACGACCGCCGTGCTTCGTCGTGATTGAAGCCATAGGCAAAGCGCAGGCCCTGATCGAAGTAGGTCTGCGCGAGGGTCGAGGTGGTGGTGACGGGGAACGAGATGGTGCCCAGAGTGTCCCAAAGAGGCGGCGCGGCTTCGTCCTCGGCGATGGAGACCGGGGTGGCCGCGGCGGCCGCCGCCAAAAGCGTATAGGCCGATCCTTGGGCGGGGCCGCCGGCCATGCCACAGACCGACCGCGCCAGATACGCCGGATCAAACAGTTCACGGAAAGCATCGGCCTTGGCCGGCGCGGCAACGCCGGTGCCCACAGATGCGCCAACGACACCGTTGACGGCCGCGCGCGCGTCGCCGGTGGTGCCGGCCGAGAGTGTCATTGCCGTAACCGCCAGCGCCGTCGAAGCCAGCGCTGTCGTGACCAGCAGCCCGGTCCTGCGTCCGCGATTCATCATCATGACAAGGCTCCTTTTGCCGTGGGCTTCGTAGCAAGGGCGCGCACCGCATCAACCTCACCGAGCGAGGGAATGCCTAGGAGATGCGGCACCGGCTTCAGCAAACGATCTTGCCGAATTTCTGTTTCTTCCCGATGTCGCGCGAGAACGGTTTTTGTTTCATTTGTTTCAAAGCCGGAAACCGCCGCTGCGTACGATGCTCGCAGCCGTTTCGTTTGCGAGCCGAGTCGGCTACACTATGGCACCTTGGGCGCGCCTGGGGATGTTTGAGCTGGCGACAGGAGAGTGGCGGTGGCGGAACCGCGGACCATTATCGCGTTCGACGAGGGCAAATTGCCTCCGGTCGGTACCTATGCATTCGAACTCGATCTGTCGGGACAGAGCGGGTGCGATATCATCGAACAGATTACTTGGCTGATCCGCTCACTCCAGGCGCCCTATGAAATTCGCGCCAACGAGGAACTGATCAGCCCTGACGACATCGGCACCCACCACACGAAACTGACGGTCTGGACCAACGATCGAACCAATTCGGATTTTCTGCTTCTCGTCCATGAGTTGGGAGTGAACGTCGTCCGGGCCTTGCCCGGCCAACAGCAGCAGGAGCGGCGCTCCGGTTCCTGAGCGCAAAGCCGGCGGCGTTACCACCGGCCGCCGGGGTGGGACAGCGCCTCGCGGGTCAACTCGTGAACGATGAAGTCGAACGCCTCATCGACACTGTCGAACTTGCGAAACAAGTCGAGGTCCTTGCGGTCGATGGTGCCGAAGCGGACCAGCGCTTCCAGATTGAGTACCGAGTCCCAAAATTCGGTCCCGAACAGCACGATCGGCAACTTCTTGCGGATTTTCCCCGTCTGAATCAGCGTGATCAGTTCGAAAAATTCGTCGAGCGTGCCGAACCCGCCCGGAAACGCCACCAGTGCCTTGGCGAGATAGACAAACCAGTACTTCCTCATGAAGAAATAGTGGAATTCGACCTGAAGCTGGCGGGTGATATAGGGATTGCCGCACTGCTCACGCGGCAGTGAGATGGTCAACCCCATGTTCATGCCTTTTGCCTCGGAGGCGCCGCGATTGGCGGCCTCCATGATGCCGGGCCCGCCCCCGGTACAAATGACAAAGCGCCGCCGCTTCTCTTCAAGGCCCTTCGACCATTCGGTCAGTCGCCGCGACAGCTCCCGGCAGTCCTCGTAGTAGCGGGACATCTTCAACTGCCATTCCGCCTTTTCCACATCGCCGCCGGTCTCGCGCGCGACCTCCAGCGCGAGACTGGCTTCTTCGCGCGCGATCAACCGCGCCGATCCCCAGAAAACGATGGTATCGGAAATGCGGGCGTTCTCGAACCGCGACTCCGGCGAGAGGTATTCGGCCAGAATCCGCAGCGGGCGTGCGTGCCGGCTGTTCATGAAGGCCTCGCTCTTGTACGCCTTGAAACTGCTGGGCTTATCGTCAAAGTTCATGGCGGAAGACCTTTTCCGGAACGATCGATCAGGCGGAAGAACCTTATAGCTTCAGCCTTGTCAAATCGGAAACAACCGGCGTGTCCGGCGGAAACGGAGACCGGCGGCCGTGGGCGACCCTGCCCACGAAGTCGAGCCCGGTGGCGCGCGCGGCCTGCCAGTCGTTGATCGAATCGCCGATGAACATGGCGCGATCCGGCAAGATGTCGTATTCCCGCAGCAGCGCACGAATGATCGGAACCTTTTCCGGCGGCGCCCCGCGCACGGAGCGGAAGTACGGTGCCAGTTTCCGTCGCTGGACGATGCGCCGCAGTTCGGTCTCCGGCATTCGCGAGACGACGAACAGGCTGAGATTGCGGCAATGACACTTCAACAAGGTCTCGGCGCCCGCCACCCACTCGCTCGCAACCACTGCGTCCTCGACAAGGACGGAGAAGCGACGGACCAGAACGTCCAGCGCCTTCCTGCTCAAGCTGACGTCGAGCAACCGGCTGTGGCACTGGCGGATCGTCTTGCGCCGGCAGAGGTCGTGATGCGCCAGATGATAGCCCACCGCCGCCTCGGCCACGGCGTCTCCGTATGGCTCGTAAAGCGCCCGCAACGCCCTCGTCTTGATCCCGCTGGATTCGAGAATGACGCCGTCGAAATCGAAGAACACGGCCTCGTGACGGCTCACCGCTCTCCCACCGGCGCCGAGGGTCAGCCGCCGTCCCGCGCCGGGTCTGCGCGCTCGATCACCGGTTTCGGGTTCGCGGGCGGCACCGGCCGATTGTCGATTTCCATGTGATTGAGTCCGGCCCGAAGATAATCGTAGCCGGTGATCAGCGTCAGGATCGCGGCCGCCCACAGGCCGATCAAACCAATGTCCGTCACCGTAAGAATACCGATATTCGGGCCATGCTGGCCGACCACCAGAAAACCGAGGGCAATCATCTGCAGCGTGGTTTTCCACTTGGCAAGCCATGTCACCGGCAGCCCGACATTGAGTTGGGCCAGATGTTCACGCAGGCCCGAGACCAGGATCTCACGCCAGAGGATCACCACCGCCGGCAGGATATGAATGCCGGGCAGCCGATCGATCCCGACCAGAACCAACAGGACCGAAGCCACCAGCAGCTTGTCGGCAATGGGATCAAGAAACCGTCCGAAGCTGGACTGCTGGCGCCATGCGCGGGCGAGGTAGCCGTCGAGAAAATCGGTCACGCACGCGATCAAAAAGGCCGCGAGGGCAAGCCAGCTGCTCCAGAACGTCTCCAGCATCAGCAGGAAACAGACAACCACACTGACGGCGATCCGGGAGAGCGTCAGAATATTGGGTAGATTGCCCGTCATCGTCAACCCGAGGCCTTCACGTGCCGTATCACGATCGACCGTCTCCGTTCTTCGTCCCGACATCGGGAACGCTCCCAATAACCAACACCCGGGGCGATCCGTTCCGGCGCCTAAGGGGCGCCTTACCCTTCACGGCTGCAAGGCGATTAGGCCACCACCCGGCAGTTCCGATCTCTCGTGAACACTTGCATACCGACCGGCCGCGTCGATTTCCGCGAACGGATGACACCGGCAGCTCCGAATCATTCTAGCCGCCTGAGTGAAACCAGTCATAAATTTTATTGGCGATGCCCCGGCTAATGCCCTCGACCGCCTCCAGATCGCTCCTTCCCGCCTGCGCGACCGCACGAGCCGAGCCGAAATGATGGAGAAGCGCCTTCTTGCGGCGCGCGCCGATGCCGGGAACGTCATCCAGCGGCGAGCGGGTCAACCGCCGGGAGCGTTTGTTACGGTGACCGCCGATCGCGAACCGATGGGCCTCGTCGCGCAGCCGCTGGAGAAAATAGAGAACCGGGTCCGCCGGCGCCAGAACCAGCGGCTCGCGGCCCGGCATGAAAATTCGCTCCCGGCCGGCGTTCCGCTCGGGTCCCTTGGCGATCGCGCAGATGGCGAGGTCCTCGATTCCGAGTTCCGCAAGGACGGCACAGGCAACGCCAAGCTGGCCGGCGCCACCATCGATCAGGACCAGTTGCGGCCAGCCACCCCGGGTTCGGTCCGGATCTTCCTTCAGCACACGTGCGAACCGCCGGGTCAGCACTTCGCGCATCATCGCGTAGTCGTCGCCGGGCGTGAATCCTTCCTCTTGGCCGCGGATCGTCCATTTCCGGTAGGCATTCTTGACGAAGCCATCCGGACCGGCGACCACCATCGCGCCGATTGCCTCGCTGCCGGAGACATGGGAATTGTCATAGATCTCGATGCGCTCCGGGGGTGCCTCCAGATCCAGCCGCGCGGCCAGATCCTCCAGCAGCCGGCGCTGCGAGGCGCTTTCCGCCATCCGGCGGGCAAGGGCTTCACGGGCATTGATGATCGCCTGTGTCACGAGATTGAGCTTGCCGCCCCGCTGCGGAAACAGAACCTGTACCCGATGGCCGGCATGCACCGAGAGCGCTTCCGCGATCAGCCGCTGCTGCGGCATGCGGTGGCTCACCAGAACCAGCGGTGGAGGCACACGCTCGGCATAGAACTGGGCAATGAAGGCCGCCAACACCGACTCGGCAGCCTCTTCCCCCGCGTGATTGAGATAGTAGGCACGGTTGCCGTAATTGCGCCCGGCACGGAAAAAGAACACCTGGATGCACGTCTGACCCCCGGCGCCATGGGTCCCGAACACGTCGGCTTCGCCCAAGCCGGCGAGGTTGATGTCCTGGTGCGACTGCACGGCGGTCAAGGCACGGATCCGGTCCCGATATTCGGCTGCCTCTTCGTAGGCCAGAGCCGCACTCGCGGCCTCCATCCGCGCCGCGAAGTCTCGCTGGATCGTCTGGTTGCCGCCGCTCAGGAAGGTCTCGGCCTGGGCCACCAGTTCCGCGTAGTCCGCTTCGCTGATGCGGCCGACGCAGGGCGCCGAGCAGCGTTTGATCTGGTAGAGCAGGCAGGGACGGGTGCGGGAGGCGAACACGGCGTCGGTGCAACTGCGCAGAAGGAAGGCCCGTTGCAGGACCGTCAGGGTCTGATTGACCGCCCAGGCGGAAGCGAAAGGTCCGAAGTAGGCGCCTTCGTGCGTTTTTGCGCCGCGGTGCTTGAGCACCTGAGGAATCGGATGATCATGCCGGACCAGGATCAAAGGAAACGACTTGTCGTCCCGTAACAGGATATTGTAGCGGGGCTTGAGGCGCTTGATCAGGTTCGCCTCGAGCAGCAAGGCTTCCGCCTCGGTCTCGGTGGTCACGAATTCCATGCTCGCGGTCTGCGCCACCATCCGATACAGGCGGTGGCCGAGGCGCCGGGGCTGGGTATAGGTCGCCACCCGCTTTTTCAGATTGCGCGCCTTGCCGACATAGAGAACGTCGCCGGACTCGGAAATCATGCGATAAACGCCCGGCACGCTCGGCAGCGTCGCCACGCAGGCCGCGACAACCTCCGCTCCCAGGGCTGCCGGAGACGCTGGCGTGGCCATCGCCTGGGCGGCAAG
>CAZFBS010000040.1:0-13750 GCA_964517265.1 uncultured Rhodospirillaceae bacterium
CCTCGCGGACCCACTCCGCGATCCATGGAACCTCGAGAAACCACCCCATCTCGTGAGCGTGGCAGGCCAACTGGAACGAAGCGCCGGCCTGAACGTCAGCCAGCGTCGGCGCCAGGTAGGCAAGGTCGTCGGCATCACCGAACACGTTGGTATCGAAGGCGAACGTCAGCCGGTGGGTACTGCCATGAACATCCTCGCCGGGCGCCAATGCGACCAGCCGCCCCCGCGCCCAGGTTGTCGGCCCTTCAGCAAACTGCCTCTGCCGGCCGGCCCGCAGATACGGAACCGGCAGCCAACGATCCTGGAGCACATTGACCGACTCGTCCACGGAAACGGTATACTTCGGCTTGACGGCGAGGCCCGGATTGCCGGGATGGACGTAGCGATCGCCGCGCATGTCGTATTCCAGGCGGGCCAGCGAGCGCTGGCTGGACTGCACGCTGAACGCGCCCGGCTGCTCCCGGCGCAGATCGAGGCTCAGACCGAAGTCCATGAACTGGACGCCGGTCCGCATGATCAGCGTCGCACGTTGGGAGAATTTAACCAGTTCCGCAAGCATACCTAAACGTGTTCCTTGATGGATGCCGGATCCACGCGGGTCATCGGGTCATGCTGACGGGAAACGTGCTCCCGTCCTCGTTGACCCCTTCACATTCGGCTCGGCCACCGGCACCAACCTTGCAGACAACCCGCGGCGCATTGAACGTGGTGCCGTCGGGACACTGGATCGTGCCCTGGGTGATGACCAGCCGGCCCCCCTCCATCGCGGATTTGGCGGGACCGGTGCAGGCCTGTTTCTTGTCGCCGACCGCGCGCTGCATCGTGACCGCGCCCTCGCCTTCCTTGAAATCGTAACCCAGTTGAATGGGATTGCCGGAGGTATCCTGAAGACCGGTGCCCGATTGCCAGCCTCCGTCCATAAAGCGGGTGCTGCCATCTTGGACGGATTGCGGCGGGATCATCAACGGCGCCCCGGCTTGATCCGACGCCAGGGGCGGGCTCGCGCCCTGGCTGGCCGCTCCCGGCGCCGCGGGCGTTTCTGGGGGGGTGCCCGTTTCCGGTTGTCCCGGCTCCGGCACTGCGGGGCCTTCCGTTCCCGGGGGTGTGGGCATCGCCGCTTCCTCGGGCGTGAGAGCAGGATCGCCCGCTTCCGTGGGATCGGTGGGGTCCGCCGGGTCCACAGCCGTTGCCGGATCGCCCGCTTCATCCCCTGCTTCCGGTGCCGCCGGAGCATCCGCCGGGGCGGCCACAGGGGCTTCTTCTGCAGGCAACGCATCCTCCGGCAGGAGAGAGCCCTCCCCGGTGCCGGTCGGAAGCGGGCTGCCGTCCGAACCGGGCACGATGGTGCGCTCGTCGGTCCCGATGGACACCGCACTGCCCTCGGAACGATCAATCATTACGCTGCCATCACGCTCAAGCACGACTGCGCGCTCGTCAACGATCACCGGCTCTTCAACGATCACGGGTGTTTCCGGTTCCTCGACAAAAACGGGGAGCGTCAGCGACGGCGCGAAGGGCAACGGGATGCCCCACATCTTCAGCCCAAACCACAGCAGCAACAAGAGCAAGAGCAGAAGCAGCAGCGGCAGCCACCACCACCGCCACCACCAGCCGCGGCGCGGCGTCTCGGCAACTTCCAATGGCGTTGCCGGACCGGCCGGCTCGCCGGCAGCGCCGATGTCACCGGCGGTTACCGCCAGGGCCGGCAAGGCGGTCGGCGCCGGTTCATCCCCATTCAAATTACCAATCACGTCGTAACCCGGTGGCGCATCGAGGGGACGGAACCCCCAGAACGTGATGGCCGGGCGTCCCTCAACCAGGTAGATGTGCTCGTCGCTGGGAATTTCGGTCGCCTGCGCCAAAAGTCTGCCGAAAACCTGGAGTTCGGCGCTCTTCTTGTCGTCGGGATCTTCGCTTAGCAAACTTTCGCTGAGTTCGGCCAGCTTGGCGCGGGTGTTCTGTAAGGCGACAATCGCATCTTTGCGCTCTTCCGCGCTCGCCGCCGACCACGGCACGACATCTCCAGCGACCGGTGCATACCAGTCGATGATGTCACCCATGTCGTTCTGCTTGGGTATCGCAAAAACCGCGGCCGTTTCAGGACCGGCCCGTCGTCGAATAGCGGCCCGCAGCTGACTGGCAGCGCTGTAGACAGGCTTACCGACGGCTCCTAGCGGACAAAATTCAGTCAGACTCCCGGACCGGAGCAAGGCTCCCGCCATCGCCGTCCCTTCCCCATGTCGTTTCGTATTATCCGTCTGCCGATGGTATCAAGGGCAGTGGGGCGGCTTCAACGCCTCCTCAGCGGCCCTTTTTATCATCCTTTCGAACGAAAGACCATCCTCCGGTTGAAGAATTCTGCCACCGGTTGCGGTTGCGAGGCAATTCGCGGCACCGTCGCCGATGATATCGACGACATTGATCTTGAGCTGCGGCTTTCGGCTCTTGAGCTGGCGGGCGGTGGCACAAGGATCCTGCCCACAGCTGTCCTCTCCGTCCGAGATCACCACCACCACGGCGGCGGCGTCGACGCCGTCGACCATCTCTGCAGCCTCGATCAGTCCTTGCGCCAGCGGCGTTCCCTGCATCGGCCGCAGGCCTGCCACCTTGCCGTAGAGCGCCCCACGCTGCGCGCTGCTGAAAAAACCGTGCCGGGTGGCGCGAGGGCACTGCTGCAGGGTCACCAGCCCGACATCGACGTCGTCGGGCAGGCTGCGGACCACGTTGCTAACACCTTTCTTGGCTTCGTCGAGGCGGTTGGGACCTGAAGCCTGGCTCAAGATCATCGCACCGAGCCCAAGAAGTCCGCCGAGCGAGCGCAGTTGTTTCTGGACCTCGGCCATCGATGCGCTGGCGGACATCCCCATGCTGCCGGAGGCATCGAGAACGATGGCAACGTCGGGAGCCAGCTCCGGCGGCCGCTCACCGGGGCAGGGAGCGAGTCCCGCCGCCCCGGGCTTTGCCTTCGGTGGCGCCTTGGCGGCGTTTCGATCCGCCGGCTTGGCTTGCCCCTTGGCAATACGCTTTTGTTCTTCCTCTGCTTGGGCGATCTTTCGTTTTGCTTCCTCCTCCTTGCGGCGGCATTCGGCGAGGGCGGCGTTGAGGCCGGCGGCAAGCTGGTCCAGCTGCTGCTGCAGCGTCTGGCCCTGCTCGGCCGCCTGGCCGAGCTGGTGCTTCAGCGGGCACAGCGCAAGCGCCTCGGCCAGTTGGCCTTGTGTTCCCGCCAGCAGCGCCCGCAAGCGCTCTTCCTCGCCGCGGGCAGCCACAAGCGCCCGCTCCGCGGCACAGCGCGCCAGCACCGCGCGCAGCTCGGCTTCAACAGCATCGAGGCGGCGGCTGAGACCGGCATCCTCCTCCTTCGCCGCCGCCAGCAGAGCGGCAAAATCAGGACCCCACGGCGGCCAGCGCAGACCTCCCGATCCCATCAGCCACAGCGCCCCCGCCCCTGCCCCCGCCAGCAGCAACAGCAGCGCCAGCCCCAGCCATCCACCGCGCGCCCAGCCACGCCCGGATTCACCCCCAGCGGGAGCAGCAGCGGGAGCAGCAGCGGGAGCAGCAGCGGCAGCAGCAGCGGGAGCAACCGCGCCGCCACCCGCCGCCGGCGAAAAGACAGCCGCAGGCGGCGCGGCAAGCGACTGGTGGCCCCAGAACGTGATCACCGGCTCACCGCCCACCACATAGACGGTCTCCTCACCGGGAAACGAGAGCGCCGCACGCAGCTGTTCGGCCGCCGCTGGATCGCTCGCCGCCAAACGCTCGGCCAGACCCTCAAGCGACGTCAGCCGATCGCCAAGACGCGCCCGCGCCTCGGCCCCGGCCTCCTCCGTCAGCGCCGCCAGAGCCACCGGCTGACCCGCCAGATCCGAATACCAGTCGATAAACCGGCCGTCGGCACCCGGCGACGGCTGCGCCAGCAGCGAGGCCGTCACCCCCGGCAAATGACGACGGATCAACCCAGCCAGCTGGCGATGCCGCACCGCATCCAGCGCCGCATCCCCCAGCGGCCGATACCGCCCCGAAGAAACCCGCGCAATCCTCAGACGATGCGCCATAGTGCCTCAAACGCCCGTTCTCTCGATCATCTGCCGCTTCTGACGGAGTTGCAAGCGGACCGACGGCGGGTTCGCGTTCGGCTGGGGGGGTGAGGCGAGTGACGCGGCCGCGCGATCTACTGCTTGCAGGCCTGCTTCAGTCCCGCCAGCAGGGCGTCGAACACATTCGCACTGTCGGAGGAGAGGGGATGGCTGACGCCTCGGCCCATCGCATTGACGAAAGCCTGATAGACACCGATGGACCGCCCCGAGACCAGGAAGATCGGCGTGATCCCTGCCGATCGCAGGGCCGCCTTCACCTGCTCGGGAGAAGGGTAGTCCTCATCGAGGGGCCCCACTCCCCCTCTGCCGGAGGAGGGGCGCGGCGCCCCGCCGCGAGGGCCCGGGGTCCAGTCACCCGCCACATGCGGCTCGGCGTCGGTCAGAACGACCACGAACCGACGGGCATTCCTGCGAAAGCCGATCCGTTGCCCATTCGCCACCATCTCGATTAGCGCCTCGTACTGGGCTTCCGGACGATCACCCCCCTGCATGACCCGCAAGCTGCGGACCGCCGCAAGCAGAGCGGCACCGTCCCGCGTCAGGTTGAGGTGATTCCTGAAGACATACGAGGCGGGGGCGCCAAATCCCGGGTAGGGCTTGTCCATGAACGAGCCCAGACCGAAGCGCACGTCGGGACCGAACGTTCCGCTCTGGGCACGAGCAACCATGTCGCCAACCATTCTAATCATGTTCGGCAAGTCGTCATGGAACGAGCCGGTCAGATCCTGGAGAAAATAGATATCGAGCGGCGGCACGTCGCCTTCAGCGGTGACGCACGCGGAGGTACGCGCCAGTTCCTGCTTGCGAGCCCGTTCTTCCTCTGCTTGGGCGATCTTTCGTTTTGCTTCCTCCTCCTTGCGGCGGCATTCGGCGAGGGCGGCGTTGAGGCCGGCGGCAAGCTGGTCCAGCTGCTGCTGCAGCGTCTGGCCCTGCTCGGCCGCCTGGCCGAGCTGGTGCTTCAGCGGGCACAGCGCAAGCGCCTCGGCCAGTTGGCCTTGTGTTCCCGCCAGCAGCGCCCGCAAGCGCTCTTCCTCGCCGCGGGCAGCCACAAGCGCCCGCTCCGCGGCACAGCGCGCCAGCACCGCGCGCAGCTCGGCTTCAACAGCATCGAGGCGGCGGCTGAGACCGGCATCCTCCTCCTTCGCCGCCGCCAGCAGAGCGGCAAAATCAGGACCCCACGGCGGCCAGCGCAGACCTCCCGATCCCATCAGCCACAGCGCCCCCGCCCCTGCCCCCGCCAGCAGCAACAGCAGCGCCAGCCCCAGCCATCCACCGCGCGCCCAGCCACGCCCGGATTCACCCCCAGCGGGAGCAGCAGCGGGAGCAGCAGCGGGAGCAGCAGCGGCAGCAGCAGCGGGAGCAACCGCGCCGCCACCCGCCGCCGGCGAAAAGACAGCCGCAGGCGGCGCGGCAAGCGACTGGTGGCCCCAGAACGTGATCACCGGCTCACCGCCCACCACATAGACGGTCTCCTCACCGGGAAACGAGAGCGCCGCACGCAGCTGTTCGGCCGCCGCTGGATCGCTCGCCGCCAAACGCTCGGCCAGACCCTCAAGCGACGTCAGCCGATCGCCAAGACGCGCCCGCGCCTCGGCCCCGGCCTCCTCCGTCAGCGCCGCCAGAGCCACCGGCTGACCCGCCAGATCCGAATACCAGTCGATAAACCGGCCGTCGGCACCCGGCGACGGCTGCGCCAGCAGCGAGGCCGTCACCCCCGGCAAATGACGACGGATCAACCCAGCCAGCTGGCGATGCCGCACCGCATCCAGCGCCGCATCCCCCAGCGGCCGATACCGCCCCGAAGAAACCCGCGCAATCCTCAGACGATGCGCCATGCCAAAAAGTTCACCCGCTTGAGTGAGCGCCCGAGCCTCGTTGCATAGCAGATCGCGCTTTCCGGAGCGCTCTTTTTGTGAGGATCGCGCTTGGACTCGTCAGGGAACAGAGGGGATCTTCCGGACCTGGGCCGCCCAAGGAATCCGGTTTTCGGTGCAAACCGCGTTCAGTTGCCGCTTGGGGAGCCGGCGGCGCCCTCGACAGGCAGGGGGGTTTGGGTTTCCTTCAAGACAAGCTCGGCGGCTTGCGGATCGGCACAAACATCCGTCTTCAGGATTGCTTCGAGCTTTTCGATCCGCTGCCTGAGGCTCTCGTTCCGCGCCTGCTGCTCGCTCAACTGCTGCTCGAGGACCTCCCGCTCCGACTGCGCCCCGGCCTGTGCCGCTGCCAGCACCCCAACAACGCCGATCGCCACTCCGAGGACCGCTCGCCTGACTGTTCGCATGCTCAACCCTCTGCTCGCGCTTGCCTGAATTGAGCCTAAACCATGCGCGGCGAGTGTGAAAGAGAGCACGGTCATTCACAGGTCCCCGACATCCGTGATCTTCCCTCGGCGTCGTGTTCACCGGGCACCATCTTGTCCATGCCATCGGGTAGAACGCGCGGCCGTCGCATTCACCGGCGCCGCCCGATCAGGATGGTTGCGAAGGAAGGCGCATCGTCAACGTGTTCAGCAGCGCGGCGACCAACGCGCCCGACGCAATCCGGTCGAACGCGGCAAACATCGGCGCCGAGTTGACCTCGAGGAACCGGTAGGCGCCGCTGTGTGGGCACCGCTTGAAGTCCGCCGCCGCGAAGTCGAGACCGAGCTGATCCATCAGCTGCCCGAGCGGACCGATCAGATCGGCAGGCGGCGGCACCATGGCAATCGCAACGTCGGTATCGATGCGATAGTCGAGCTTGTCCGAGCGCAAGGTGAAGGCGAACCACGCCTCCCCGACGCGGTAGACGCGAAGGTCCGGCGCCACCATTCGCCGTTGGATGATCGCCGGGCAGCCATCCCACCGCCGGCGCCAGTTGGCATCCGAAAGCGCATCGGAGAGAACCACGGCATACTCGCCGCCGGTCACCGGCTTGGCGATCCATTCGCCGTCATCCAGGTTGGCGAAGAGTTCGGCATCGTTGGTGACAAGGGTATCAGGAATGGCGAGGCCGAGACGGCTTGCGAGCTGCAACACGTGAGGCTTGCTCGACTGCCGCGTTCCATAGCGGCGGTTGAAGAACGCCACTTCATCGTGGGCGAGCGCCCACGACAGCATGGTCTGATACCAGTTGCTCGCCCGTTGCTGGCGTTCCGGCCGCGGGTCCTTCAGGTGGGAGAACACATCATAGCGCAGGAACATCGCGCTCGGGTCGACTTCGACGCCGTTGATCCAGAGGCAGTCTTCGCCAAGATGCCACAGGATGGCGGGCGCCACCTTGATGCCGGCACAGACAACGAGATGCGGCAGACCCTCAAGAGCAAGCCGACGCGCAAGGCAGAGGATGTTAGGGTCGGCCTCGCCGCCGGCAACCATGAGCATCGGACTGCTTCCGCGCGAGAATGCAACGATAGCGCGCCAGATCGCGCTCTGCGCTGTTCCGTTTCTCGCCTTTGCTGAACCTACACCAAGGGATCGTCGCCGCCGATCCCCGCCGCATCGAGGAGACCGCAGTCATTGCCTTCCTCGGCGCAAGCCGGTGTTGTCACCCCGGTATATTCCTTGGGAATGCTCAGAAGCTTGGACGGGTCGATCGAAGACAGGTTGAGGGCACCCCCCCCACTCCCACTAAACATTTTGAATACCGTGCTGCCCAAACTAAGTTTCATGCTGGCGGCTCCCTTTTTGGTCCCTTTCTTCGCAAGCGCCGTCAGCGACCATCCTGGCATTCTTCGCCATCATGTCGCCCGACTCTACCCTTATACTCGGTGCAGGAGCGAATCGCAGGATAGCCTTTCGGGGGAGTTCCACAACTTTCGGCTTACACCTTTGGTGCGGGGGGCCTCCGATCTGCAACAACCTCTCCATCCACGCCCGAAAGGAACGCAGCGATCCGGGGGTCGGACCGCAACCGGTCAAGCTCCGGCTCCGAGGGTAGCTCCGGCCGATCACGTTCGGCATTGACCATGCAAAGGAAGCCCAGTGCCTCACCGCCGGTGGCGCGGAACTGATGCCACGTCCAGGGGGGGATGGTAACGAGGTCGTAAGCCGCCACCGCGCGCACGGCGTGGCCGATCAGGCAGCGGCCGCGACCGCGCAGGATCATCACCGCATGACTGTGCTGGTGGCGCTCGAGCGTCGAGTAGCCGCCGGCATCGATCTCGAAGTAGCGCAGCTCACAGGCAAGATCGGGAGCGGCGAACAAAAGCTGCCGCGAGACCGCCTTGAACGGCGCCTCGCCTTCCTCCTTGTAAGGAATGCGCTCGACTCCCTCCCAGGAGAACCCCTGCCCAAAGGCGCGCACCTTGCTCTGCTCGTTCTGGTCCATCACGCCTCGCTTTCCCGGCGGTGCCGGCCGCGGCCACCCAGCCGGTGGACGAGTTCAACAAATTCCGCCGTCGCATCGGTCAGGCGCTCGCGGGCCGCGAGCAGTCCGCCGCCGATCAGCAGCATGACGTCCGGACCATAAAACTCCAGCATCTCCGGCACGCGCTCCAGGGTCATCCCCCCCGCCGGCACCGGGACGCCTGGGCGCAGACCTTCCCAATGCGCCCGCACCGCCTCGGCCAGCGCCTGACAGGTCTCTGACGTGTAGCCGAAGCGGCCGCCATGGTTGGGAAAGATCACCGCATCCGCGCCGAACAGGCGGAACAGCTTGCCGAGCAGCAGCGGCGGCGCGATCCGGGAGGCACCGGCCAGCGCCGGGTGCGCGAGGAACGCCATCTGTGGATACCGCCGCGTCAGCGCGTGCAATGCGGGCAGACCGACGATCATCGGCGCGATCAACACCGCATCGATGCCGATCTCCGTACAAAGGTCGAGCTGCCGGCGCAGCTGATCGAGATTTCCCGACAGGCTCGGGATGTAGCGGGTCCGATTGCCGCTGACGGCATTCGCCTCCTCGACGGTGGCGGCACATGCCCGTGCCCGCGCCTCGAAAGGGCTGTAGGATTGATCGGCGAGGCCATGGTCGTCCTTGACGAAGTCGAGGCCGCCGCGGGCAAGCCGCCCGGCAAGATCGGCGAGCGCCCACGCCGGCAGGCCCTGCGGTTTCAGGGCCGAGCACGTCATCGCCCGTCCCTCCGCGCCCACCCGCTGCCGCAACGCTCCAAGCCCAACATTCGGCCCCCCGAACCCGCCCACCATTGCGGGCGGCAGCCGCACATCATGCAGTTCGACGTCGGCATGAATCGAGGTGTTGCCGAACAGCATGTTGAGCAGTTGGCCCGCCTCGCCCCCGGTCGTCGCCACAGCGAGAGAAATCGTGACAGCAAACACCCCGTTGCCCACATCGGCGATCGCCTCGACGCGTCCGACGATCTCCTTCAGAACAAAGGGATCGTCGATGGCGGAGACCGGCATCTCGACGCTCTGCTCGACAGCGATCGCCTGCGCGCGCGCCTCGATCGAGGAGGCCTCGCCGCGGATATGGTAAAGCACCGCCATCCGAGTCTCGCTCATGCGATCGCTCCCGGCCACGGCCTGCCTCCGCTCGCGCGCGGGTGCGTTCGTCTCCACCACAGGGGGCGCCCACATCATCAACATTCTCCATAAAAGGCTTCAGGCCAAAACGCATGGTAAGGCAAAATGGACCGCGATTGCCACCGAACGCAGCCCAAACCCATGCCGCCTCCCCGCCGCCCCTCTTGCGGTGGGACGGGCACGGCGGAGAACGACGAGGGGAGAGAGCCGGTCATGGCGCGCATCACGTTCCTGCCCGAGCCTCGCGGCAACGCCATCACCATTGAAGCCGACACCCTGGTGGGGCGGAGGCTGCTGGCGGTGGCGAAGGAGCACGGGATCCCGATCCTGTTCACCTGCGAGGCCGGTGCCTGTGGTGCCTGCCTGGTTAAAATCACCGGCGTTGCAGGCGCCGCGGACCTCGCTGCGCCTCCCGGCGAGGATGAAGCCCTTCTCCTGCGCGCGTTGGCCAAGCAACCGTCGGCAACGGGCGAGACGAGCAGTGCCGCGCGTGACGGGCTCGCCTACCGTCTCGCCTGCCAGTACATCGTTCCGGACGCAGAGATCGTCGTGACATATCCGAGGGCGGTTGGCGGCGTATAGGGGCTTTCGCCAGCGAACTCTCCGGCTATGATCGGCGGCTCCAAGGGAGGCTTAGCAACCGCAACGCAAGGACGATCCCATGATGAGAACACACCGATCGGATGCCGCGTCGGCTCCCGCCCTGCTCGCCTCATCCATCGCGATTGCAACCACAGCGTTGGTGCTCGGCGCCTCGATAGCAGCGGCCGAGGTCGTCACCGAGGAGATTCGCTATCGTGCAGGCGAGAAGGAGTTCACAGGCTATCTCGCCTACGACGATGCGGTCGAGGGCACGCGGCCGGGAGTGCTGGTCGTGCATGAATGGTGGGGGCTCAACGAGCACGCCCGCAACCGCGCCGAGATGCTGGCGGCGGAGGGCTACACCGCCTTGGCTCTCGATATGTACGGCAGCGGCCAGACCGCCGACCATCCCAAGGAGGCGCAGGCGTTCACCCAGGAAGTCTACGCGAACCTGCCGCAGGCGGAACAACGGTTCCTCGCCGCGCAAGAGGTTCTCCAGCAGCACCAGACGGTGAGCGCGGAAGACATCGCCGCAATCGGCTTCTGCTTCGGCGGCGGCATCGTCTTGCACATGGCGCGCACCGGCGCCGATCTCGACGGCGTCGTCAGCTTCCATGGCTCCCTTGATGCCAAGGCCGAACCCGCCGCGCCGGGTGAGGTCAAGGCGGAGGTCCTAATCTTCACCGGCGAGGCCGATCCGTTCGTGCCGCCCGAGCAGGTCGACGCCTTCATTGCCGAGATGCAGGCGGCCGAGGTCACACATGAAGTGGTCGGCTATCCCGGCGTCACCCACAGCTTCACCAATCCCGACGCCGACAGGGTCGCCGCAGAATACGACATGCCGATCGCCTACGACCAGAAGGCGGATGCCGATTCCTGGCAAAAGATGCTGGCGTTCTTCGAGCGGCTGTTCGAAGAAGAAAAGGCAGGCTCTATGCGGTAAGCTGGGCCGCTCGAGCTGTCCAGATGGTCACGCTGTAGAAACACCTGGGGCCTCAAGCGTCTCCGCATGGCAGTGACAGCAACGCCTTGCCGGCTGAAGAGTGACGCTTCGCTGGTGGCGCGGCTCGGCCATCGCACTGGCCAGGTTCGGATACAGGCTTTCGCTCATCGCGCTTGTCCATTTCTGTTGGCGGCGTCAAGGAAGCGTTCACTGCCGCTCAAGCCAACCGCGACCACGGCTTATGGATGTATCGGGTGGTGAGAGAAATGGGCTACCGCACCGATCCGGTCGCCGATCTGTGATCGGAAGCCGCAACCCAGCGGAAGGGGCTGGGGGTACATAGACCGGACAAATGCGCGCCACGGCTGACCAGAAAAGCTCGCCATGCTTGATTATTTTGTTCTTGTTCTCGCGGCGTTTCTTGCTGGCATCGTCAACACGATCGCGGGGGGTGGCACGTTTCTGACCTTCCCCGCCCTGGTTTATGCCGGCATCCCACCCGTAGCCGCGAACGCGACGAGCGCGGTTGCGGTCTTTCCGGGCTACCTCGGCGGTGCGGCGGGGTTTCGCCGCGAATTGAGATCCTTGGAAAGAGAGTCCCTGTACAAGGTCGTCGTCCTCACCGGACTCGGCGGTCTGACAGGATCGCTGCTCCTGCTGATGTCGTCCGACGCGGCGTTCTCCGCGATCGTGCCGTTTCTGCTTCTCATCGCAACGCTGGTTTTCGCCTTCGGCAACGCGATTCAGGAATGGGCCCGGACGAGCCGTCTCGGCGCTCGACCGCATGGGTCGATCGGCACTCTTTTGGTTGCGATCTATGGCGGCTACTTCAACGGCGGGCTGGGGATCGTCCTTCTGGCTCTATTTTCACTTTGGGGGATGAACGACATCCACACCATGAACGGCCTGAAAAACGGGCTGTCGTTCGTCCTTTCCGCCGTTTCCGTGGCCACGTTCGCGCTGGCGGGCATTGTCGCTTGGCCGCAGGCCCTTGCCATGATGCTCGCGGCCATCATCGGTGGCTATCTCGGAGCCCCGATCGCAAAAGCTCTGCCGGTGAAGGTCGTTCGCGGTCTCGTCATCGCGGTCGGGGCAGCGATGAGCACGATCTTCTTCGCCCGCCTCGTCTCGGGTGGATAAGCCCGCGGTTGTCAAATCTGGTTGCTTATTCGTGCAATTGTACTATATTTAGAGCGCTATGGTTACGCTTCCTCACCCGAAACGCTTTATGTTGTATTCAGGCAGCCTGAAAACGGGCGCTTTCGCCCCGGGCGTGGCTGGCGCGCGGTAGTCCTTTCGCGCCAACCCCGGGGCCGATCCTCAAAGCATCAAGAACGCTGAGTGTTTTTACCATAAACGGGACGTGGGCCCGTTTGAGAACTTCGTGCGTCTGCACGGGGTCGTTGATGGAGGTTGCCGAAATGCTGTCTTCAGATCGTTGTCCTCACTGCAATACCCTCGTGCCGCGGGCAGCAAGCCGCTGTCCCGTGTGCGGTGCGCCGGTATCTGTGCATTCCCTCGATGATGGCGCCGGTCCGGTTGTGACGCGAGTCACCCGGCTGCCAGCGCACTCGCCTGCACCGGCCATGAATCCCGAGGAGTGGCGCTTCCGCGCGGCAGGCCGCTCCACCAGCGGAACGAGGTAGAAAGGCGATCTCGTCGCACGCGGTTGCGCGTGCGCGCCCGATGAGCCCACGCGCAACCGCAGACGAATGGATGAAATAGAGAGACGTAGAGTAAGTATCAATGTACGACTTCAAGACAAACGAGAGGATATTTGACGACGACAAGAAGACGGGAAGCGTCTATCCCACCGTGGCGAGCGCTGATCACACCATGGCCTACGCCAAGGAGGTCTTCAAGCGGCTGACCGGCTATCGGGCGGAGGAACGCCCCTTCCGAAGCCCAATCACCGGCGCCGCCGGCGCGAGGGTTTATGCCGAAGATATGTTCGCGCGGATGCGGGGCCGGCGCCCGGATCACCCGTACGATTACGGATATTATCTTGACGGCTGTCCCCTTCACGCCGGTCATGGCGCCCGAGGAGAAGGCCAAGCCCCGGGCATTCGATCCGACGGAGCGATGATCCCTGGCGGGAAGGTGTTTCGGCGGTTGTGCGGGCTTTCGGGCCAGAAGCCTGTTGGCCCTGAGCGCCGCCCGGACACCGTGCGGGTGGCGCCTTCTTCCACAAGCAGAGCCGTTTCGCTGGCGCGTGCGGTGAAGGAGGGAGTGATGCGCTTGGCGCTGCTGATACGCAGATTGATCCTGGAGCCCTATGCCCGCAGACGTCGGCGCAAGATCGGCATCGCCCAACTGCAGGCGCTGGACGAGCGGATCCTCGCCGACATCGGAGTACAGCGGAACGACATCGAGCGGATCGTTGATCGTCTCCTCGCGGCTGATGGCGAAGGCACATTGGTGGCTCCTCCCCGGCTGCGGCGGACCGACACTCGCCGCGAGGTGACGCGAATGGCCGCGTGACCGCCACCTCCGACCTGCCTGTTTTGCCACAATACGGAGGCGTCCAAGACCCACTCCTCGATCCTGTGACAAGCGGGAGCCGGCGAGAGGGAAGTGCCGGGTCTCCCCCTTCAGCAACAAGGGTGAGACCCGGCTGTCCGGTTACCTGGGCTTTTCCGGTTACCTGGGCTTTTCCGGTTACCTGGGCTTTT
>CAZFBS010000040.1:13850-27239 GCA_964517265.1 uncultured Rhodospirillaceae bacterium
TCCGGTTACCTGGGCTTTTCCGGTTACCTGGGCTTTTCCGGTTACCTGGGCTTTTAATGAGTCAAATGCTCGGCCAACAACGTCTTCGCCCGGTCGGACCGCTTGCGATCTTCTACCTGGACCTCACGGAAGAACGATGCCAGCTCCTGGCTGCCTTCCTGTTCGGCAATCTTTGATATATTGATCGTAAAGCTGCGCGCCCTTGAGCGAATGGTCGAGAACGCTGACAAGGTTGTACGTGCAGTTGTCTGTTCCGGTCGCCATTCGAGCACCTCACGTCCTGCTCATACACCCCCTGTCCCTTCCCGCCGGTCAACGCAGCGGCAACCGGCAAGTTCCCGGGAAAATAGCTCCGGGATCGGAAGACGCAAGCGGCGATCCGTGAAGGCGGATTTGCGTCTTCTCAAGCGCAAGCCTACATCATAAGGGCTGTGGTTCGTTGCTCAGAGGGCAAAGGAGGAGATGATGCCAGCAGCATCCAAAGGCTACGCGATTCCGGCGATGCTCGCGCATGGCCGGCCATTGGCCAAGGCCGGGGTTGTCGCCGCCGTCGGAAAAGGGATTCTGATCGGTGTGCCGGCGGCGCTGGTCGGCATCGGGCTCGGCTATGGCCTGATGAAGCTGTTCGACGTGCGCTGGGACGAATTCAGCCGGCGCGCCGCCGACGGCGAGCCGACGATGCTTCCGCGCTATCGCGAACAGGGCTTGCATTAACGAGCGCGTGCGTCGGCGCCGCAAGCGGACACGGCGCACCGCTGAGGACTCTGGAGCCGATCGACTCCTTCTGGAGGCTCCTTGCCGCAGGTCGCCGGGGAAGCCGAAACCGCTGAGCGCACCGGCAGAAGATGCCTGATCACCCTCCCCGTCTCGCTCCGTATCAGGCCCGGCGGAGACGCCGCGGCCAAACCCACCCCTGACGCAGCCGGCGTCGAGCCGGCACCTCCAGAAAATGATAGGTTGCCGTCGAGACGGCGAGCAGCACGGAGAAATAGATCGCATACAACATCGCCTTGAGTGGCCGGCTGAACGGCTCCTCCTGGCCCGGAAGCCACAATTCGAGCAGCGACGCCATCACCAGCAGCAGCGGCCAGTGCAGCATATAGATGGCATAGGAAATAGCCCCCAGCCAGACGAACAGCGGGGCCCCAAGCAGCCGTCCCGGAGTGCCGTGGTTGCCCGCCATGCCGGCTACGAGCAGAGCCATCGCCGTCACGATGAGAACGTCGGGAGCCCCATGATGCATCAGCAGGATGACCGCGACCCCGGCCAACACGCAGCCGGTATCCGTCTGCACCGCCCGTTGCCACCGCGTTCCGGCGTCTTTCTCGTGAAAGATCCAGATACCCAGGATGAAGGACGGCAGGCAGCGGGCGGCACCGAGAGTGTGGTGGATGTTCAATCCTTCCTTGCCGACGATCACCACCAGGGCCACCAGGCCGGCGATGCAGGCAACGGGCACCAGCCGCTGCCAGCGCCGCGGCATCCCCATCAGCAGCGGAACCAGCCAGGGAAACATTGCATAGACGGCGGCCTCGGCGGCGATCGACCAGGACGGCACGTTCCAGCATAGGCCATCGGTCACGCCCCAGACATGCACCAGCCCCAGCGACGCCACCAGATTCCAGAGGTCATAGCAACGCCCATTATGACCAAGAGGCTGGACCAGGCCCGCCGCCACCAGCCCGATGAGCAGCAGCAGCGCCGCCAGGTGCAGCGGGTACACGCGGGTGAACCGCGCCCACCAGAAGGCCCGGACCTGATCCCAGCGCGGGGGCCCGCGCCGGAAACCGCGTGCATAGACATGGGCGAGCACGAAGCCGCTGAGGACGAAGAACAAGTCCACCCACAGATAGCCCTTGTGCAGGAACTCGCTGCTCTCCGACCAGGGCAGCCCGAACCAGGGGCCGAAATGGCGGAAGTGGAAAACCACCACCAGCAAGGCGGCGATACCGCGCAGCCCGTCCAATGGCGAAAGCCGCTCGACAGTCATGCGGCACCCAATCCCCACCGCGTGTCCACCCTTCCCGGGGGATGTTTTCTGCCCATCGCTCCGCTCCCGCCCGACGGTATGGCCTCGGCCCGTTCTACAAAGTCACAAACCGGCAGCCCGGCTGTCGCCGTCATAGGTTGGAGCCGGCTTCCCGGCGATAACAAACGAAGCCGTCCCGCCATCCGCTCGGCCGCCCGTCTTACCGATGGCACCGATTGTACGCATTGAAGCGACAGAACGATCAACTCATTCGGCATGCGCCTCCTCCCACTCCTCGTGTAGACTAGAGCCACAGGTCCCCGGCGGCGGCGAGATCCTTCTCAATCTGTCGCAGCCGCTTGTGCGGGTGGCTCAGCTGCTTGCCTTTATTTCATCCGGAATCGATTGCGGATCGCCAGCCCCAAAAGGAACAGGAGCACGATTCCGGCGACGGTCTGCACGGCGGCGAGGACTTTGAGCAGGCCCGGCAGGCACGCAAGGACCTCCGAACCGATCAGGTCCCGGCGAAACCCGAGCACGCCGAAGGTGTTGGCGAGGCTGAGGCCGGCTGCCTGCCAAAATCCCGAGAGGTGCCACCAGAAGGGCAGGATTCCGGCAGCAGCCGTGACCAGCAAGCCAGTGAGCGGCCGAACATAGCTGCGGCCATAATCGCTGAGCCAGCCGTAGAGGGCGATGGCAAAACCGTGAAGGGAGCGCGGCACCCTGATCGTTCGAGCCTGTCTTGCGAACAGAGGCTGCGCAGAAAAACGGCCAAACAGCTCTCGAAGCCTCAGCGTTTTGATCTTCTCAAAGATTATTTTGAACGGATGCACAACAAAGACGGTGCAACCGAAAACCTTCCATTCCGAAACTTGGTGCGCGCGGTCGCCCTCCAGCACCCGCCGCGACTGCATCTCGAGGGCGAAGAAGTTCAATTCGTCCTCATGCTTTTTCAGCCGGTCCATCTCCAGCTTCAAGCACGCGTAAGCATCGACGAACAGTCCGGCGTCTATATGGTCCTTTGGTGGGGGCGGCCATTCGACATCACGCCACACTGTGCCTTGGTGCAGCTTGGCGCCGAAGAATTGCGGGGGCGCGGAGGCGAACTTTGCCTGTTCGAAAGATGTCAGGCCTTTCATCGTCGCGTTGACAAACAGGCTTTCTTTTTCGAAGGTCACGTCCAGAAAGTTGGCTTCGCCGGAGAAGGTCGCGCCGGAGAAGTCGGCACGGCCGGCACGGAAGAAGCCAAGCTTTCCGAAGGTCACGCCCCCAAAGTTGGCTTCGCCGGAGAAGGTCGCGTTGGAAAAGTCAGCCCCGCTTGAGAAAGTTGTGTACCAAAAATCTGTCGAGGTAACCCCGAAGAAGTCAGGCTCCCCGAAGGTCACGGTGCGGAAGTTGGCTTGGCCAAAGAAGGTTGCGCTCCAGAAGCAGGCACTGCCAAAAAAGGTTGCGCCAGAAAAGTCGGCCCAATCCCCCGGCCTGAATAAGGTCGGATGATTGAAAATCGCGCCTCTAAAGTTGGGCCTGCCGAGGAAGGTTGCGCCGTGAAAGTCGGCCCTGCCGAGGAAGGTCGCATCTGAGAAGTCGGCATCACTGGAAAATATCGCACCGCGAAAGTTAGCCAGGCCAGAGGGAGGTCCGGCCAAGCCAAAAGGACCAAAATTGATTTTATTTTGTACGGGAAAAAGAAACCCTTCTGCTATGAATGAACGATCGAATTTGATATTAGAAAAGTCAATTGGGTCTTGCTTTAATTTTGGAATTACTGGTACGGACCTAGCTATCTTTCCTTCACCCTTTTCTTGACGATACCGTTTGGAGAAAAGGTTTTCCACTCCCGACAGTTCCTCTGTCAAGAACGGCACGAGTTCTTCGGCGGAACATCGTCCCTTCTCGATCAGCAGCGTTCGATCGTCTTCCGTAAGTTCAGCGGCCATGAAGCGGTTCCAGGCGGTGCGGTTGCGTGCGTGCACCTCGTCATCGGCTGACGATGCTTCACCATGAAGCGTCGCGAGCAGGTACCAGGGGTTGTTCTCGGGCTTGCTTTTGTCGGGTTCCATATCCGTCCCTCAACGGGCCATCAGCCAGAGCACGCATTCAAAACGGCTCGGCGGCGGCCTCGTCCCATTCCTCGTGCAGGCGGAGCCAGAGGTCCTCGGCGGCGGCGAGGTCCTTCTCGATCTGTCCCAGGTGCTTTTGCAGCTCGATCAGCTTCTGTGGATCACCGGCATAGAGCGCGCCGTCGGCCATCATCCCGGCAAGGCGGGCTTTTTCCGCTTCCAGGCGGTGGACCGCCGCTTCCGAATCCGATAGCCGCTGTTTCAGCGGCGCCAGCGCCCGGCGGCGATCGGCCGCCTGCCGGCGCTGCTCCTTGCGATCCGCGCCCTCCCTCTCGCCGGACCTGACGCCGGCACGCTCCTTGTCGCCGGCCTCGTCCCCGGCTCGCGAAAGGAGAACCGCGCGGTAATCCTCCATGTCGCCGTCGAACGGTGTGAGGCGGCCGCCCGCCAGCAGCCAGAACCGGTCGACGGTGAGTTCGAGGACGTGCGGGTCGTGGCTGACCATCACCACCGCGCCGGCAAAGGTGTTGATCGCCTGGATCAGTGCCTCGCGCGAGACGAGGTCGAGATGGTTGGTCGGCTCGTCGAGAAGGAGGATATGAGGCCGGTCCACCGTCATCAGGGCGAACAACAGCCGCGCCTTCTCGCCACCCGAGAGGTTGCCGATCGGCGTCTCCGCCCGCTGCTGATCGAAGCCGAAGCGGCCGAGATGGGCGCGCAGGCGGACCTCCGGCTCCCCCGGCCGCCGGCGCAGCATCTCCACGAGCGGCGTTGCCGCGACGTCCAGCTCGTCGGTCTGGTGCTGGGCGAAATAGCCGACCCGCAGCTTGCCCGGCCTGACAACAGCGCCGGAGAGGGGATCGAGCCGGTCGGCCAGCAGCTTGATCAGCGTCGACTTGCCGTTGCCGTTGGCGCCGAGAAGGGCGATCCGGTCGTCGGCGTCGAGGCGCAGCGAGAGGCCCCGCAGCACCGGCTTGCCGTCATAGCCGACGCTGGCGCCCTCGATGCTGTAGAGCGGCGGCGGCAGCGGATCGGGGTCGGGAAAATCGAACGCGACGCCGGTCTCCTCGCGCAGCTGCGCCAGCGGCTCCATCCGCGCCAGCATCTTGAGGCGGGACTGGGCCTGCTTGGCCTTGCTCGCCTTGTAGCGGAAGCGGTCGACGAATGCTTGCAGGTGCGCGCGCTGCGCATCCTGGCGCGCCCGCATCTTCTCGTTCAGCTCCAGGCGCGCGCGCCGCGTCTGCTCGAAGCGGTCATAGCCGCCCTGATAGAGGGTCAGTTTGCCGCCTTCCAGGTGCAGGATCTGGCCGACCGCCCGGTTCAGCAGTTCCCGGTCGTGGCTGACCAGCACGATGGTGCCGGGATAATGGCGCAGGTAATCCTCGAGCCAGACGCTCGCTTCGAGGTCGAGATGGTTGGTCGGCTCGTCCAGCAGCAAAAGGTCGGGCTCGGTGAACAGCAGCGTCGCCAGCGCGACCCGCATCCGCCAACCGCCGGAGTATTCGCGGCACGGCCGCTGCTGATCGGCCTCCGAAAAACCCAGGCCGGCGAGAATGCGGGCCGCCCGGGCGGGCGCGCTGTGCGCATCCTTGTCGAGCAGGCGCTCATGGATCTCCGCGATCCGGTGGGCATCGTGGGCCGTCTCGGCCTCGGCGGAAAGCCGAGTCAATTCCGGGTCCGCCGCCAGAACGGTGTCGATCAGGCTCGCCGGCCCGGCCGGTGCCTCCTGCCGGGTCAGGCCGACGGTCCAGCGCGCGGGCTTGCGGACGGTGCCGCCGTCCGGCTCGATCTCGCCGGCGATCAGCCGCAACAGGGTGGTCTTGCCGGTGCCGTTGCGTCCGACAAGGCCGACGCGCTGGCCGGGGTGGATGCTGGCGTCAGCCTGGTCGAACAACAGCCGCGGCCCGATCCGGAAAGTCAGGGTATCGATGGTGAGCATGACGGCGGGTTTAGCACAGGCCGGGCGTCAACCTCAAAGGTTGCGCCTCGGCATCCTGGGAATGACCTTCGTTAATGAGTAACCGTCACTTACTAAAAAACTACTGGTTTTTGCCGGTTGCCGTTGCTAGGCTGCCGTCATGAACACAAGCCTGCGACGATACGAGTTCAGCGAGCGTCTGGCCGAGATCCTGGGGGAATCGCGCCGGGATCTGCGCTTTCGCGTCACCTTGCTGGTGAGCCAGGGGCTGCTTGCGGCGGGTCCGCGCGGTCCCGGCTCGCCGCCGACAACGCCGGACGATGCCGCCGCCCTGCTGATCGGCGTAATGGCCGCCCCGCAACAGGTCCATACGGTGGAGGCGATCCGCTGCTACCGTGAGCTGCAACCCACCGTTCTGGCTCCGGAAGCCGCCACGCCCGGGATCGTGATCGGCACCGGCGTGCGCCGGGCACAGACGCCGGAGCCGCCGCGGCTCCTTTCCAGCCGTCTGCGCTTTGGCGCCGCCCTCGCCCGGCTCCTCGATCACGCACGTGATGAGGATACGCGGGCCGAGCTGGCCCGGGATCTGTTCGGGATCTGGATCGCCCGCGGCTTTCCTGTCGCTGCCGTGCAATTGGCGGCGTGGTGGCAGGGACGCCGCACCATCCTCACCCAACGCTATGAGTTGCCGGAAGGCGGCGCGCCACCCGCATGGCTGGATCCCCAGCGCGGCGGCGCCGCCGATCCCGGCCTGTTCCACAGCGTTTTTCTGCCGGTCGGCAAGTTGATCGCCATCGGCAGCCTCACCGCCATCCCAGAAGAAAGGACGTCTCGCGTGCTCAATCTTGACCAGACCATCGCCAACTTCGCCGCCCTTGCCCGCAAGCGCCGCAACCGCCGCCCGTGGGAGAAGTTCCTGGAGACCGCCGCGGCGACACGTAAGTTGAGAGAAAAAGCCGAAGCCGAAGAAGGCCAGCGGCTGAGCGAAGTCACCGGCTTCGGCGCCAATCCGGGCAACCTCCGGATGCTGACCTATGTTCCGCAGGACCTGCCGGCCGGCTCGCCCCTGGTCGTCGTCCTCCACGGCTGCACCCAGAGCGCCGCCTCCTACGATCACGGCACCGGATGGTCGACGCTCGCCGACCGCTTCGGCTTTGCCGTCCTGCTGCCCGAACAGAAGCGGGCCAACAACCCGCTCCGGTGCTTCAACTGGTTCAAGCCCGACGACACCGGGCGCGGTAGCGGCGAGGCCCAGTCGATCAGCGAGATGGTCGAGCGGATGATTGCGATCCACGGGCTCGACCGCCGGCGTGTTTTCATCACCGGTGTCTCCGCCGGCGGCGCGATGAGTTCCGTGATGCTCGCCACCTACCCCGAGCAGTTCGCCGGCGGCGCCATCATCGCCGGGGTACCTTACCGGTCCGCCACCGGCCTGCAGGAGGCGTTCGATACCATTTTTCAGGGGCGCACCCGCTCCGCCCGCGAGTGGGGCGATCTGGTCCGCGACGCCTCCAATCACGAGGGGCCATGGCCGAAGATCTCGGTCTGGCACGGCGCCGCCGATTCCACCGTCAAGCCGGTAAACGCCGACGAGATCATCAAGCAGTGGACCGATGTCCACGACCTCGCGCCCGATCATACCCATCAGCATATGGTGGACGGGCATTTGCGCCGGGTCTGGCACGGGCCGGACGGGGAGGAAATCCTTGAGTCCTATACCGTCTCCGGCATGGGTCATGGGGTGCCCGTGGATCCGGGCGATCAGGACCATCAGTGCGGCCGCGCCGGTCCCTTCATCCTCGATGTCGGCATCTCCTCCACCTATCACATCGCTCGTGCGTGGGGGCTGACGGAGACCAAGCGGGTGGTGCCGACCGCCGCCGAGTGGCCTTCCGCATCCGACTCGCCCCGCCCGACCCCGGAGGCGACGGCAGAGCGGCCGTCGCCGCGCCCCGAGCCCACCATCACCGGGAACGATGATTCGGCGCCCCTCCCGCACGAGATCATTCCCGAGCTTACCCCCGAGTTGACCAACATCATCGTCACCCGCCACCATCAGCAGCGTGACCAGGAAGACCCGCGCAGCAGACGCGCGCATTCCGGCGGGGCCGACAGCGGACACACCGGCACGCCGGGCGGGATCGACATCCAGGCGATCCTCACCAAGTCGTTCGAGTTGGCCGGCCTCGCCACCAAGCTCGGCACCAGCGCGGCGGCGGCTCGATCCGGCAGCGGGGCGCCGGGAGGTGTCGACATCCAGTCGATCCTGGCGAAATCCTTCGAGCTGGCCGGTCTTGCCAAGGGCCTCGGCGAGACCGCGACCGGTGCGGCGAAAGAGCCGCCGGCGGCCGAGGATCGAAAACCGGACGGGAGCGCCGAAACCGGCTGGGAAGGCGACGGCTGGCAGTTTGTTGCCGAACGGGATCTGGACGCCGTCGGCACAGCGGGCGGGGTTTCTTCCAAGGACGGCCGGGCGTTGTTCGGCACCGTCTCTTCGGGACATGACGGTGACGGCGGCCTCAAGGTGCGGACGACATCACGCCGAATGTTTCTCGGGCAGCGGCCGAGCCTCAGCTACCGGCGGCGGCTCGACCTCGGTGCGGCGGTGAACATCTACACCAGCGCCACCTTCGCCGTTCTTGTCGATGGTGTTGTCGTCGACGAGGTCTCTTCGACCGGGATGGACTATGTCGAGAGCACCTGGACCGAGCGTACGGGCATCGATCTTGCCGAATTCTCCGATCGAACCGTGACGCTGAGCCTTCGGGTGTCCGCGAACTCCAATGTCGGCGCCGAGGTCACCGCCAAGGCATGGATCGCCGGAATCGCGGTCGAGGATGCCGGCGGCGCCGAGCCCAGATAGTTCCCATAATCTGCAAACAGAGGCGGGCGGCGCCATGCCGCCCGCCGCCGCCACAGGCCTCCGCCGGTCAGCCGGAAGCATCGTCGCCCACTCCCTAGCCCCGCCAGGGATCGCCGCCCTCTATCAGATTCCTGCTCTTCTCGCTCAATCTGGCGGACAGCATCGCATGGCCCGCCGCGAGCGCCTATGCGGCAGGGGTCTCCAGCTGCTCATAGACCAGGATCACCCGCTCGGCGAGTTCGAGCGCCGTCGTCAACCCTTCGATGGCGACGGCATTGGCGCCGGCTTTGCGTACGCGGGCGACCGCGTCACTGTCCGGCACCCTTGCAAAAATCCGTAGCTGGGGAAAGGAGCGACGAGAAATGGATGTCACTTGTTCAACCATCTCGACTTCGGGAAGGGCCACCACCAGGGCGGCGGCCTGGTCCAACCGGGCGGCACGCAGAATATCAAGCCTCGTCGCATCGCCATAAAAAACCGGCAGTCGCCGCGTCCGGCTGGCGGCGACCTGGCGTGGATGCAGATCGAGAACAAGGATCGGCACGTGCTGAGCATAAAGATGGCGCGCCACCGCCTTGCCGACCTGTCCGAAGCCGGCAACAACGACATGCCCGACCAGTTCGCCGGCTTCCCGGTCCAGCTTGCCGAGCACAGAAGGTGCGGCTTTCGCTCGGTTGCGCCACAGCACGTTGATCAGCGTTGATCCAGCGGCGGTTACCGCCATCGAGGCGCCGACGGTGAGAACCAGGATCTGCGCCTGCTCTCGCTCGAGGATGCCGAGACTGGCGGAGAGGGCGAGGATGACGAACGCGAATTCGCTGCCCTGGGAGAGCCATGCTCCCAGCGGAACGGCGCGTTCCCGTCTTATCCGAAAGGCGAGCGCGAGCCCGGCGAGCACCGCCGCCTTGATCGTCATCAGGCCGGCGACCAGCAGGACGATCCATGCGGCCTGCTCCCACGCCAGTGCAATATCGAGGCTCATCCCGACGCTCATGAAAAACAGGCCGAGCAACAGCCCGCGGAACGGCTGAATATCGGCGGCAACCTGATGGCGGTATTCCGTATCGGCAACCATCAGCCCGGCCACGAAGGCGCCAAGAGCCATCGACAGCTCGGCCATCTCGGAGATCCACCCGGCGCCGATCACCAGCAGCAGGGTGACGCCGGTAAACACTTCCGGCGCATCGACGCTTGCCGCCATGCGCAGAAGCGGGCGCAGGATCGTTCGCTCGATCGCCAGGATCACAGCGATCACCAAAAGCGACTTCAGCGCGGCGAGACCGAGCGCCGCGCCCAATCCGCCATGACCCTGCGCGGCAACCGAGGCGAACACCAAAAGGGGCCCCACCATCATATCCTGAACCAGCAGAATCGGCAGGACGAGGCGAGCGAGCGCGCCGCTCATCGGGGAGCGTTCGGCAAGAAGTTGCAGCACAACCGCCGTCGACGACAACGCGAGCGCGGCGCCGATCAGCACGGCAACGATCATCGGCAGCCCGAACAGCGAGGCGATGGCTCCGAGCACCATCGTGGTGACAACAACCTGGGCGACGCCAAGCGCGAACACCCGCGCGCCGAACAGCCGGAACCGCTCGAACTTGAGCTCGAGCCCAACAGCGAACAGAAGGAAAACGACGCCGAACTCGCCGAGATGCTCGGCTGCCGAGACGTTGCTGATCAAACCGAAGCCGAAGGGGCCGATCACGATTCCCGCCACCAGATAGGCAAGGACGGTGCTGATATGGACTCGCTGAAACAGCGGCACGAACACGAGGACCGCCAGCAACAATACCAGAAAATCTTGTAAGATCAGTTCTTCCGCCGCCATCCGACCGCCCGGCTCTCTCCGGCCTTTCCTCCAACCTGCCAAGCCCCAGCTTTATCCCCGATTGGGCCCTGGAGCGAAGCGTTATGTCGCGCTCGGCGGGCTCTGGCACGGCGACAAATCGGAATCCGGCCAAACTCGGGCGGCTCAACGGGGATAGTCTGCCAGCCCCCGAACGAACACCGATAGTCAGTCGATCTGCAAAACCAAGGTTTTGAGGTAGGCCGTCTCGGGGAGATGAGAATGAACGGGATGATCGGGACCGGCCCCGGCGGTGCGAAGGATGCGCGCGCTGCGGCCGGCACGGTCCAATCCTGCCACCACCTCGCGGGTGAACATCGCCGCATCCACGGTATGGGAGCACGAGGCAATAAAAAGGAACCCCCCTGGCTCCACCACCCTGGCGGCCAGCCGCGCCAGCTTGCGGTATCCTTTGAGGCCGGAATTCAGCTCCCGACGCGTCTTGACGAACGCCGGCGGATCGGCGACGACGACGCGGAAGCGCTCGCCGGAGGCCGCCAGCGACTCAAGACTCGCGAATGCCTCCCCGTTCTGGAAGCTGCAGACATCGGCCACTCCGTTCGCCGTTGCGGCACGGCCGGCCAGATCCAGCGCCAGCGTGGAGGTGTCGATCCCGATCACGCGTTCCGCCCCTGCCGCCGCAGCTGCCACTGCGAAGCCGCCACTATGGCAAAAAACGTCCAGCATCGATCCGCCGGCAGCCAAGGGAGCCACAAATCCGCGGTTGCGGGCTTGATCATAGAACCAGCCGGTCTTTTGCCCGGCGGCCAGATCCGCGTAGAATAAAAGGCCTGCCTCTCTGATCTCGACCGGCGCGCCCGCATCGCCTTTCGCAACCGCCACCTCCCGCGGCATTCCCTCGAGCCCGCGCATGCGGCTGTCGTTACGGAGCACCACTGTGGCGGGCTTGAGCACTTCGTCCAGGGCGCTCAGGAGTTCCGGGGTGAGCCGCGCCATCCCGGCGGCATTGATCTGTGCGACGAGATGATCGCCAAAGCGATCGACGATCAGCCCCGGAAGATCGTCCGCTTCCGCATGAACGAGCCGATAGAACGGTTCCGCAAACAAATGCAGGCGCAACTGGAGTGCGCGGCGGACTCGGTCCGCGAGAAAATCCACATCGACGATCGTGTTCGGGTTCCGGTCGAGAAGGCGGACAGCGATCAAGGCATTGGGGTTGAACATGCCGATGCCCAGCGCCTTGCCGTCGACGCGGTGCACCGTGACAAGGCTTCCCGCCGGCAAGTCCTTGGCGTCCTTCTCCATCCGGATCTCGTTGGAGTAGCCCCAGGGAAAGCCGTGAGCAATCCGGCGATCGCCGCCGGACCGCAGGTAGACACCGGGCAAGGTTGAGGATGATCCGGTCATTGTGCCGGCTCCATTGTCATTGCCGAAGGCGCGGCACGCGCACCCCTCGCCAAATCACGCCCGAGGCCCCACGGGACAACGGACCGCAGCTTGGAGGCCCGATGAACAACGGTGTCCATCGCCACCGCCGGAGCAGGAACGGCAAACGCGTGCCGCAAACAACTGATAATAATTCTCATTATCGAACTAATTCCGCGGCGGATATTGCTGTCCCGGCGAGGAATTGTTGCGCCGCAACAAACCGTTGACTTGCCTCAGGGCCAGCCTTAACATGAGCATCCACTAAAATATGGAGTTGTTTTAATCCAGAGGAGAATAATTCTGGTCGCGAAGTAATCAGGCCGCGAATTTGCAGCGACCGCGCCGTCGATTTCCCGACTATTGAGGCTTTGAGACAATGATGCAAGCGAAAGCTCTCCCCGTTTGTGCTTTCGCCGGATGTGGGAGTTGAGGAATGAGTGCAGTGGCGACACCAGCGGGCGAGTCTTGGACCCGGGTGGAGTATGACGACGACGTCGTCAGAAAGTTCACGATTGCCACCATTTTCTGGGGGATCGTCGGCTTCCTGGTCGGCGTTGTGATTGCCTGGCAACTGGCGTTCCCGGCCCTCAATCTCGGCCTTGAATGGACGACGTTCGGCCGCCTGCGCCCTGTCCACACGTCCGCGGTCATCTTTGCCTTCGGCGGCAACGCGCTCCTCGGCACCTCGTTCTATGTCGTGCAGCGGACCTGTCGAGCCAGCCTGTGGGGCGGACCGACGCTCGCCAACTTCATCTTCTGGGGATACCAGGCCTTCATCGTCATCGCCGCCAGCGGCTACATTTTCGGCGTCACGCAAAGCAAGGAATATGCCGAGCCGGAATGGTACGCCGACTTGTGGCTGACGTTGATCTGGGTGCTCTACCTCGTCGTCTTCATCGGAACGATCATGCGGCGCAGGGAACCCCACATTTATGTCGCCAACTGGTTCTACCTCGCGTTCATCGTCACCATCGCGATGCTCCACATCGTCAATAATTTCGCCGTCCCGGTCTCGTTCAGCGGCACCAAAAGCTACATCGTGTGGGCCGGTGTACAGGACGCCATGACGCAGTGGTGGTACGGCCACAACGCGGTCGGCTTCTTCCTGACAGCTGGATTCCTCGGGATGATGTACTATTTCATCCCGAAACAAGCGGAACGCCCTGTCTATTCCTATCGTCTCAGTATCGTCCACTTCTGGACCCTGATCTTTCTCTACATCTGGGCCGGGCCCCATCATCTGCACTACACCGCGCTTCCAGACTGGGCGCAAACGCTCGGCATGGTGTTCTCGGTGATGCTGTGGATGCCGTCGTGGGGCGGGATGATCAACGGCATCATGAC
>CAZFBS010000041.1:0-27180 GCA_964517265.1 uncultured Rhodospirillaceae bacterium
TCGACAAGCTGCGCTCCTCGCGCACCAACGCCGAATTCTTCGAGGCGATGAACGCTTGAGGTAAAGGTCGCTTTATCCGTTCGCCAGGGGCATAACGGGCGCCCGTTGTCTGTTAATTGCACCGATCCGCTTGCTCAAGCGAAGCGGGGATGATAGCCATGAGGACCGTGCTGCTGCGCCGCCCAGCAGGCGATGCAGACCAGCGCCCTCTTTTTCATCTTACTATGGCGCTCAGTCATCAGCGGAGGCCGGAACGTCAATGTCGGTGGCTCCCGGCTGAGGTCAGGTAGATAAAGTGAAGCGGCTCAGGTGGTGGTGGCGGGGTTGGGAACCAGCAACCAGGACCGGCCGGGAGAACGCATCGCGCCGGCGCGGGCGGCGGCTTCAGGACCATGGCCCCAGAAAACATCCCCGCGCCCCGCGCCTTTGATTGCGGTACCGGTGTCCTGAGCGATCAGCAGCCGCTTGAGCGGCCGTGCCGGTGTCAGCGGATCGACCGTCTCGATCCAGACCGGCGCTCCGTACGGGACAAATGCAGGGTCCACCGCAAGGCTTCGCTCCGAGGTGAGCGGCACACCCATCGCACCGATCGGACCATCCGCAGCAGGCCCGTCGACAATGCGGAAGTAGACATACGACGGGTTAAGCGCCATCACATCCTGCGCCTCATGCGGATTGTCCTGCAGCCATTCGCGGATCGACTGCATGGTGACATCTTCCTTGGCCAAAGCACCGCGGGCGATGAGCTCGCGGCCGATGGCAAAGTAGGGGTGGCCATTCTTGCCGGCGAATCCAACCCGGATCACCCTGCCGTCGGCCAGTGCCACCCGGCCGGAGCCCTGGATGTGCAGGAAAAAGGCGTCGATGGGATCGTCCACCCAGAGCAGCTCAAGGTCCTGCCCGGCAAGAGCGCCCGCATCGATCGCGCTGCGGTCGTAATGCGGCCGCCCCTGTGCGAGAGCCGCGGCAAGATCGGGCGGTGGGCGATAGAGCGGCACCCGATAGCGGGAATCGGGGCGGGTGGCACCTGAAAGCTGCGGCTCGAAGTAGCCGGTGAAGAGGCCCTCGCCGCCCGCGCCGGCGGCAATGGCAAGAGGAGTGAACTGGCGCTCGAAGAACGCGCGCGCCGCGTTGCGATCGCCGCCCGCCACTTGGCGCGCCTTCGCACATGCCGCCCGCCAATCGGCCGCGGTAGCGAGCATGCCGCCTTCAGCCCGTAATGGCTTGCTGCCGGGAGCCTCGAGCTTCGGGCACGAGCGCAAAAACGTTGCCAGCGCGGCCGCGTGATCGTCGGCCGTCCAGCCGGGCAGCGCCGCAAAGGAGGCCTTTTGATAAGGAAGAATGCCGCCGCCGCCGACGGCGTCGCGGCCGCGCGCGGCCGAGGGCGTGTCCACAGAAGGAGCGCACGCGAGCAGGGCAGCACCCGCCACGAATGCAATAACAAGAGAGCAAAGTTGGCGACGTTTTGCCGGAGGCATCCCGACAGGTGTTCCGTAAAGAGCGGCCTCGCTCTTTGCCTCAATCGAAATGGCGGGCCTCACTCCGGAGCGCCGGTCGCGACCAGAGTCCAGTTCGGATTGGCGCTCCGCGTGTCGCGGGCGAACGTCCAGAAATCGACGGCTTCCGCGCTGTGTTGCGGATCGCCCTCGATGATTTCACCCTTCTCGTCGCGCACGATACTGATCTGATCGCTGACGAACTTGACGGTGACATGAGCGGTGCGACCTGCCATGTAAGCTTCGACAATATCCGCGCTGCGGATGTCGACCACGTTCATCTCCATGGTCTCGCCCGACTGCTCCCGCTCACGGATCGACTGGGTGAAATTGCTGTAGACCTCGGGGCTCAGCAGCGGCTTCAGCGCCCCTGTATCACCGGCGGCGAAGGCGCCCAGAATCATCTCGAACGCCATCCGCGCGCCCGACAAAAACTCGTTTTCGTTGAACCGGGGGTCGGCGACCTTGATTTGCGCCAGTCCTGCTTCCAACGGGCCACCCTCCCCGGATCCTGCTCCTTCCCGGCCGGCATCGACAGCGGGCTCTCGCACATCGCTCGGGTGATCGCCGCGGTCAGGCAGCTGGATCACCTTATCGTCGGTATGCTCACGGGCACCCGCCCGCTCGGGCCGCTCCCGTCTGTCCGGAGCTTTGAACGGATCATGGCTCTGCGGCTGGTGATGACCGTCGCGGCGGCCAAGCACGTTGCGCAGTCGCAAGATCAGGAAGGCCGCCACAAGGGCGAACAGGATAATGTCGATAAACTGAAATTCGCCGCCCATCACAATCCGTTTTTTGCCGCCGCAAGGGTCGACCGCGGTGCGCCACTGGGTTAGACACTGTGGAGAACACGTTACCGGCTCAACGAGATCAGGTCCAGCCGATGATGTCTTATCCACGCCGACATCAATCTCACCTGTAAAGATAGGCCTATCCCGGCCAGGGAGCAACCATGGGCGGCTTGCTACTCTTCGTCTTCATTGTCATTCCGATCCTGGAAATCATAGTTTTCATTCAGGCGGGAGAGTGGATCGGGCTGTGGCCGACGGTCGCCGGGGTGGTTCTTACGGCCGTGATCGGCGCCGCCGTGGTTCGCCATCAGGGCCTTGCGACGCTGGCAAGCGCCCAGCAAAGCGTTGCCTCCGGCCGATTTCCTGTTCGTGAAGTGTTCGACGGATTGTGTCTGGTCATCGCCGGCGCCTTTCTGATCACCCCCGGTTTCCTCACCGACACCGCCGGCTTTCTGCTTCTTGTTCCGCCTGTACGAACTTTCTTGCGGCAAGTCGTCGGTGCCCGGATGCTGGCGTCCGGGCAGGTCACGGTCTGGAGCGACGCGCCACCAAAAGGCCCTGCGCCCCGCCGCGAGCAGGACGGCCCCGTCATTGATGCCGAATACGAGCATGTTCCCGAGCGCCCGGAGCAACCGCAGTCTCCGGGCGATGCTCCCGAACACCCCCGTGCCGCGGACGAAAGCCCGCCATGGGATCAGCGCGGCGATAGCCCTTGGCGCAAAAGCGGTGGAAACCATACCGCCGATCGGCGGTGAAGAGGGATCAGTCCGTGCGGATCGGCCGAACCACCCTGTGCCACGCGGGCCTTTGCGGCGCGGGTGTGGCGGTTGTGCATTGTACCGATCCGTGGTAGCCACCCACAAGGATCACCAGAGGAGCGATAATGGCGAATTCAACCGACGAGACCGGCAATCAGGGTCCGGCGACGGCTGCTGGCGCCGAGGCCAAGGCCGGCAACGGTGGCGCGACAACCGGCCAGCCGCCACTCACCGTTAATTCCCAGTACATCAAGGATCTATCGTTCGAGGTACCGGGGGCGCCGCAAATTTTCGGTCAACTCCAGAACCAGACGCCGGACATCACCATCAACGTCAATGTCCAGGCCACTCCGCTCGGCGGCAATGCCTACGAGGTGGTGCTCCACGCGCGGGCCGAATGCAAGGCGGCCGAGGCGACCGCTTTCATCGCCGAGCTCGCCTATGGCGGCGTTTTCACGCTCCACGTGCCGCAGGAGCACTTGCGACCGGTGTTGCTGATCGAATGCCCGCGAATCCTGTTTCCGTTCGCGCGGCACATTCTCGCCAATACAACGCGGGAAGGGGGCTTCCTACCGCTGATGTTGGGGCCGATCGATTTCGTCGCGATGTACCAGCGCCATGCGGCGCAACAACCGCAACAACCGGCGCAGGAATCTGCCACCCAGGGCGACAGCTGACGGAGCGGTCAGAGTGGCCGCGCTCAAGGAAGGGTTGATCGCCAGAGCGGGTTGCTGAGGCGGTCGAGCAACGCCGCATGCGCGGCTGCCTCGGTTTCGCTCGGCTGAAGCAAAAGCGGCGTTCGGCCGGGCCGAAGAGTGGGAGCGGCCAGCGTGCGGGTATGGGTCAGTTCCAGGCCGGGTTGGCGGCCACCGCGCAGGCCGAGATACACTTCCGCCAGCAGCAGTGCGTCCTTCAGCGCGCCATGCAGGGCGCGCTCCCCCAGATCGACCTCGAACCGTCGACACAAGGCGTCAAGGCTGGCTGGCGCGCCGAAGAATGTCTTGCGGGCAATGACGAGGGTGTCGATCACGCGTGCGGCATTTAGACGCGGCCGATTGATCCGCTCCAGTTCCGCATTGAGAAAACCCATGTCGAAGTCCGCGTTGTGAATGACCAGCGGAGACTCGCCAATGAACCTCAGGAAGTCGTCGACGATGTCGGTGAAGCGGGGCTTATCGGCAAGAAAGGCGTCAGAGAGGCCATGAACGGCGACGGCTCCGGCGGACACCGGCCGCTCCGGGTTGAGGTAGCGCTGAAAGGTTTGGCCGGTGGCGACATGGTTGATTAACTCGACGGCGCCAATCTCGATGATGCGGTCGCCGCTTGCCGGACTGAGGCCGGTTGTTTCGGTGTCGAGCACGATCTCTCGCATGATTTTGATCGCTAGCCGCCGCAGCCTCCGGCGTCAAGCGCCTCCTTTCTGTGTTTTTGCCGCTGTTTTTCATACCAGTCGGCGGACGGGTTCACGCCCCTCCGCGCGCCATCGCCGACGATGCACGAAGAGTTCAACAGCAACCATGATTCGCTGCCAGCAGACCTCCTTTGGATACGACAAGCCTTCGGTTGTTTCAGCCCGCGTCGCTGACATGCCTTGCCATGCCTTGCGATGACAAGGAAAAGGATGAGCCCCGTGTGGTGCTGCGTCGTGACCTTGAGCACGGCTCTGGCGGCCGGTAGAGTGCCGCCATTATGATCAATCCGCGCCTCGCCGCCCTCGCCGAGTATCCGTTCGATCGCCTGCGGGCACTGCTGGAGGGCATCACGCCGCCGCCGGGCCTTGCGCCGATGATCCTGTCTGTTGGCGAGCCGAGGCATCGGCCGCCGGCGCTGATTCCCGAGGTGCTGGCCCGCCATGCCGACGGCTGGGGCCGTTATCCGCCGGTGGAGGGGACCGAAGGCTTCCGCCGCGCCGCGGCAGCTTGGCTCGGCCGTCGCTACCGCTTGCCCTCCGACCTGATTGATCCCGACCGCCACATCATCCCCGTCGCGGGAACCCGCGAGGCTCTGTTCATGGCCGCCGCTCTCGCCGTGCCGGAGAGCCGGAACGGCAGCCGGCCCAAAGTGATTCTGCCAAACCCCTTCTATCACGTCTACTTTGGCGCCGCCGCGATGGCCGGTGCCGAGCCGGTGCTGCTGCCGGCAACCCGTGCCAGCGGATTCCTGCCCGACTGGAGCGCGGTTGATGCCGCCACACTCGACGCAACGGCGCTCTGCTACCTGTGCTCTCCCGCCAATCCGCAGGGTGCGGTCATAAGCCGGGAGCAACTCGCCAAGGCTGTTACTCTCGCCCGCACCCACGACTTCGTCCTTGTCGTCGACGAGTGCTACACGGACATCTATGGCAGCGTGCCGTCGCCGGGCGTTTTGGAAGTCTGCACCGGCGACGATCTTGCCACCGTGCTTGTGTTCCATTCTCTATCCAAGCGTTCCAGCGTGCCCGGCCTGCGCTCCGGATTCGTCGTCGGAGGGGGAAAGCTGATCGCTGCCTTGCGCCGGTTGCGCACCTTCGGCGGCGCCACCGTCCCGCTGCCGGTGCTGAGCGTCGCGGAGGCTCTGTGGAACGACGACGAGCATGCGGAGGCGAATCGAGCCCTGTACCGGCAAAAGTTCGACCTCGCCGAAGTCCTTTTGCGCGGTCGATTCGGTTTTTTCAGACCGGAAGGCGCATTTTTTCTCTGGCTCGAAGTCGGCGACGACGAGCGTGCAACCGAAACGTTGTGGCGGGAAGCAGCCATCCGCGTGCTTCCCGGCCGCTATCTCGGTCAACCCGACGCCACCGGCGCCAACCCCGGGGCGGGGTTCATCCGCATTGCCCTGATTGACGATATTGCCGCGACCGAACAAGCTTTGCGACGAATGGTGAACGTTTTATAGGCCTCCGGTTCCGGGAAGGACACAATGACACGGATCATGACGCGAAACGGCGAGGGCTGGCTGCCGGATACGGTGTCGGACCTGGTTCGACAACGGTTGATCGATTTGGCCGGCATCAGCCTGACCGCGTGCGCGGCGATGTTGCTGGTGGCGCTGATCAGCTTCAGCCCGAGCGATCCTTCATTCAACCACGCCACCGATGCAGACCCGCGCAACTTGCTCGGCGTGTTCGGTGCCGGCGCGTCGGACCTGATGCTGCACACGCTCGGGCTTGCGGTTGCCCTTCCGGTGATGGCGATGGGCGTCTGGGGCTGGCGGATTGTCACTCGGCTGCCGCTGACGGTGCCTTGGGTGCGGGTCGCTGCGCTCGCAGTAGCAAGCCTGCTGCTGGCCGCCGCTCTTGCCGCCCTGCCGGTGCCGGGCAACTGGCCGCTCGCGGTGCCCCTTGGCGGGCTGCTCGGCATGCTCTGTCTCGCCAGCCTCACCGCCGCGCTCGATGCGCTGGGGGGGCCGGCCAGTCCGGCGCTGGTCGCGGCGGGATGCGGTCTTCTCGGCACGGCCGCAGGGGCCGCCAGCTTTGGGTTGGCCGGCTCCGAATGGATACGGCTGGGAGCCGCCGTGGCACGGGCCGCACGCGCTCTGTTCGCCCTGTCAAGGCGCGGTGCGCGCTGGGGGTGGCTCCACGGTGCCGGCCTCATCGGCACCCTTCGTCGCGGAGATCCGGCCCCCGTGGACGATTCCTGCTTCGCCGGCATTGATGAGCACGCCAGTGGCTCGTCATCGGCATCCGGCCCGACCGCGCGATCGGGCGCAGCTCCACTCGGCGAGAGGAACCTCGCGGCCATGCCGGAACCCGAGGTGACGGCGGCAAAGGATGTGCGGACGGGCGCAGGGGTGGGAACAAGCCGAGGAGCCGAGACGCGACGCAAGGCGGCGCCCTCCCCCGGCGGCGAGCAGCAGGTCTACCGGCGCCCGCCTGTCGACCTGCTCAACGCCGCTCCCAAGACCGAAGCCGGTAAGGGCATCAGTCCCGAGCTATTGAAGCAGAACGCTGCCCTCTTGCTGTCGGTGCTGGAGGACTTCGGCGTGCGCGGCGAGATCGTCAAGATCCGGCCGGGACCGGTCGTCACCCTCTACGAACTGGAGCCGGCGCCGGGGACCAAGACGTCCCGGGTCATCGGGCTCGCCGATGACATCGCCCGCTCGATGAGCGCGATCTCCGTTCGCGTTGCCGTGGTTCCCGGCCGCAACGTGATCGGCATTGAGCTGCCCAACCAGCGCCGTGAAACCGTCTATCTGCGGGAACTCCTCGAGTCGGAGTCCTTCGAGCGCGCCGGGGGTCATTTGACACTGCTGTTGGGCAAAGACATCGGCGGTAGCCCGGTGTTCGTCGATCTCGCCCGGATGCCGCATCTGCTCATCGCCGGCACCACCGGCTCGGGCAAGTCGGTTGCGATCAATACGATGATTCTCTCGCTGCTTTATCAGATGCCGCCGGAGACATGCCGCTTCATTCTGATCGACCCCAAGATGCTGGAGCTTTCCGTCTATGATGGCATTCCCCATCTGCTCTCGCCGGTGGTCACCGAGCCGACCAAGGCGGTGGTCGCCCTGAAATGGGTGGTGCGGGAGATGGAGGAACGCTACCGGATGATGTCGCAGCTGGGGGTGCGCAACATCGCCGGCTTCAATGCCCGCGTCGCCGACGCGCGCAGGAAGGGGGAAACCCTGGTCCGCCGAGTGCAGACCGGATTTTCCGACGATAACCATCCTGTTCTCGAGGATCAGACACTCGATCTCGATCTTTTGCCGTTCATCGTCGTCGTCGTCGACGAGATGGCCGATTTGATGCTGGTTGCCGGCAAGGACATTGAGGCGGCGGTGCAGCGGCTGGCGCAAATGGCGCGGGCAGCCGGCATCCACCTGATCATGGCGACGCAGCGGCCGTCGGTCGATGTGATCACCGGCACGATCAAGGCGAACTTCCCGACCCGCGTCAGCTTCCATGTCACCTCAAAGATCGACAGCCGGACCATCCTCGGAGAGCAGGGCGCGGAGCAGCTCTTGGGTCAAGGCGACATGCTCTACATGGCGACCGGCGGCCGGGTGACGCGGGTGCACGGCCCATTTGTCTCTGATCAGGAAGTGGAAGACGTCGTGCGGTTTCTGCAGGCGCAGGGGGCACCGCAGTACGTTGCGGCGGTGACCGAGGAAGACAGCGATTCCGGCTGGGCCGAAAACAGCGTCGGCGGGACTGGCGGCGAGGACTCCGGGGACGATCTTTATGACGAGGCGGTCGCGATCATTGCCCGGGAGGGCAAGGCCTCGACCAGCTTCGTGCAGCGACGCCTGCAGATCGGCTACAACCGGGCCGCGCGTCTGATCGAACGGATGGAGGCGGAAGGGGTGGTCAGCAAGCCGGACCGGGTTGGCCGTCGCGAAGTTCTGGTCGGCGATCACACTGCGGCCTGACGCAACGGGCGGCTGACGCGCGGCTCTTTGTCGGCGGGTGGTGCATCTCAGGCGGTGCGCCACGGCATGAGAGCTGTGGACATGCCGCCAGAAGGAACTGAGATGAGCAAGATATTGGCAACCCGGTTGATGGCGACGGTAGCGCTGGGAATGATGCTGGCAGCGCCTGTTGTCACCGTCGGTTTCTTGTTTCCTTTTGTGCAGATCAAAGAAGCCGTCGCGGCCCGTCCCCAAGCAGCCGATATTACCGGCGAGGACCGCGCGACAATCCATCGCATCGAGCGGTATTTGAACGGCATGACCACGCTGGAGGCCCGTTTTGTGCAGGCTTCCTCCAATGGCCAGTCCGCCGAGGGCAGTCTCTACATTTCGAGACCTGGAAAGCTCCGGATCGAATACGATCCTCCGGTACCAGTGCTGATCGTCACCGACGGCCGATTTCTGATCTACTATGACAAGCAACTGGAGCAGGTCAGCCACATTCCGTTGGGATCAACCCCGGCCAGCATTCTCACGCGCCCGGATATCTCGCTCACCGCCGACGATCTGATCCTGACCGGCTTCGAGAGCGACGGCGAGACGGTGTGCGTAACCGTGGTCCAGGCCGACGATCCCTATTCAGGGCGGGTCACTCTCATCTTCGATAAGGACCCACTGGCGCTGCGGAAATGGACCGTGGTCGACGCCCAAGGGATCGAAACCGCCGTTTCTCTGCTGACTGCCCGGCTCGATCAGCCGCTCGACCGCAAGCTGTTCCAGTTCCGCGACCCGCGCTTCTTCAAGGACGACTTCTGAAGCTGAAAGTCTCTGTTCTGGTAGAGTTCCGCCACCCTGGGGATTAAAAATTTGCCTGGTATGCAAGCGCTGCATACCTATTTGCGCTTGGCGCATTGGCTCTTGCCTCGACTCATGACCACCTTGTGATCGGATGGGGTGAGAAACCCCATCTCGGATGGTTCCCCTGCCATCCGGCAGTTCCCGCAAAAGGAGCTGTAAGCGCCCGGTTAACCCCCCTGGCCGGGCGCTTCTTTTGCCTTGGTTTTGTGCCGGTCCAGCTTGCGCGGATGTCATCAAGGGACTAACCGGTAGCCGCCTTGCTCGGTGACAAGAATACTGGCCCGCGACGGATCCGGTTCCATCTTCTGCCGCAGCCGGTAAACGTGGGTCTCGAGGGTATGGGTGGTGATTCCGGAACTGTAGCCCCACAGATCGTGAAGAAGGACCTCGCGAGCGACCACATGGTTGCCGGCGCGGTAGAGGTATTTCAAGATGGCGGCTTCCTTGTCGGTTAGCCGGATCCTTTTGTTGGCATGATCGTCGATCAGCAGCCGTGCGCCGGGCTGGAAGCTGTAGGGGCCGATGGTGAACATCGCATCGTCGCTCCGCTCATGCTGGCGGATGTGGGCGCGGATCCGGGCAAGCAGAACCCCAAGTCTAAACGGCTTGGCGACGAAATCGTTGGCGCCGGCGTCCAATCCGGCAATGGCGTCGGCGTCGCCGTCAGCTGCCGTCAGCATGATGATCGGCGCCCTTATGCCGTCGCGGCGCATCCGCCGACACAACTCGTGCCCGTTCATGTCAGGCAAGCCGGTGCCGAGAATAAGAAGATCGTAGTATCCCTCCTTGACAGCCTCCAGCGCGCGCCTTCCGCTCTCTACGGCGACAATGGAGAATTCGTGATGCGGTGCCAGCTGTTCCCCCAGCATCTCCCGCAAGCGCTGGTTATTGTCCACGAGCAAGAGCCGTCTGCCGTTGGTCATCAAATCACTCGTGTCGGTTTTCGCACAGCGCACCTATCTTTAGGCCATCGGCAACCGACTGACAATAAAGGGGCGGCGCCGCCACAGGAGCCGGTACCCGCCGGAGACGCCGACTTAGCGCACGCCGATCCGAAGGCAACGCCGCCGGACGATGGCGGTTCGGGCTTTGTCAGAATGAGGGTTCCCGGGTAATGTCGTGCAGTCTCGATGCCTTTGTTTCCCGTTCGATCGCAGGTGCGCCGATGAGAGCAGCAGCGGAGGCCGGATGAACCAACGTCCCCGCCTCGTTCCGATCCCCGCTACCCGGGAGCCGATGTCGTTGCTGGCCGTGGACCGCACGGTGGCGGACCTGCGCCGGGGCCAGCCGGTGGTCATCCAGGGACCGCGCGGGACCGCAGCGGTGGTGATGGCGGCGGAGGCGGTCACGGTCGAACGGCTGGCCGCGCTCGGCAAGCTGACCCGCTCGGAGCCCGTCCTGGCGCTCACCGCGCGGCGGGCGGCCGTCATCGGTCTCGCCGACAGCGGCTTGAAAGTTTTGAAGGTAAGCGTGGCCGGCGGCTTGACCCCGGCGCTGGTGCACGATCTTTCCGATCCGCTCGCCCAGGTTTCTCCGATGAGCACCCATACCCTCACGCTGGCCGAGGTGGAGCCGCATGGCTGCGAGAGCGCCGCGGTCAAGCTGTGCAAGACGGCCAGGCTGCTACCTGCGGCAGCAATCGCCACAATTGCCGATCCCGATGCCGCGGATCTTGCCGTATGGGCCGCGCGGGGCGATCTTCTGATGGTGGATGCCGGCGATATCTTTCAGTACGAACATATCGCCGCCCGTTTCCTGCGCCCGGTCAGCGAGGCCAATGTACCGCTGCTCGACTCTGAACAGACCCGGATCATCGCCTTCCGTCCTCAGGACGGAGGTCTCGAGCATCTCGCTCTCATCTTCGGCGCGCCGGCACCCGATCAGGCGGTGTTAACGCGGCTCCATTCGGAGTGCTTCACCGGCGATCTGCTCGCCAGCCTGCGCTGTGATTGCGGCGATCAGCTGCGCGGCGCCATCCGGGAGATAACCGCGGCCGGCGGCGGGGTTCTGCTCTATCTGGCCCAGGAGGGACGCGGCATCGGGCTCGTCAACAAGCTGCGTGCCTATACCCTGCAGGATCAGGGCTTCGACACTTTGGACGCCAACGAACAGCTTGGGTTCGATGCCGACGAGCGCATCTATCTGCCCGCTGCCGAGATGCTCCGCCAACTCGGCTTTACCACCGTCCGGTTGTTGACCAACAATCCGCACAAGGTCGCCGGTCTCGCCCGTTGTGGCATTACCGTTCAGGCGCGGGTTCCGCATACTTACCCGTCGAACCGCCATAACGAGACCTACATCCGGACCAAGCGGGAGCGGGGCGGGCACCTCGGCTGAGAACAGCGCCCCGGCAGCTTTCGCCGAGCGGCAAGATCTGCCGCGACTCCGACGTAGCGATCGAACAGCCGCTGTCCGGCAACGCCGCCCGTCAAGCCGTGGCATGCCGCTTGCTGTTTGACATCAAGCGAGCGCACAGGCGTCTTGCCGAGCCGGATATTGCTGCTTTATGGATGGTCCCGCGTTTCCCACCGACTTTTGGTATGCTCCGCCCGCCTCTGCGGCAAACACAGCATCGCCGGGCGGCGGCTTCCGGCTGTTCGGCAAGGACGGATTCAGCTTCTTGGATCTCCTCGACATCGTCAATCCGCTGCAGCACATTCCCGTTGTGTCGACGATTTACCGTAGGATCAGCGGCGATCTGCTGGACCCGCTGCCGCGCGTCGCCGGCGGTGCCCTGTTCGGCGGCATCACCGGCGTCATCTCCGCCGTTGCCAACCTTGTTGTCACTGAGGCGACAGGAAAGGACATTGGCGCCGGCGTGCTTGCCCTGCTGGAGAATGGGGTTGCCGGCGATGATCGGTCCGATCCCTCCTCGGCCGCGCCCAAAGACGGGCCCGGTAGCAGGCCCGAAAGCGGGATTGCGCACGCCGGTCCGAAGTTCACCATCAGCGCCGGCTGGCAGGCGGCAAACGCGATGCCCTATTGTGACGCCGAGTGCCTCGACCCCCGCCGCTCATTTCACGTCGATGCCGCCTCGGTTGCCGCAGCGCGCTACGCTGAAACGAGCGAGAGCACCAACGTCGGGCAGACGCTGGACATGCAGGGGTGAGCGGGGACCGCCAAGATCAGAAAGAACCGATGGAGATCGTTGTTGCGCGCACCGCCGAAGGGATTACTGCCCTTTCCTGGCGAGGGCGACGCACGATCTGCGCAATCGGGCGCGGCGGCATCCGCGAGGACAAACGTGAGGGCGACGGTGCAACGCCGGCCGGGCGGTTTCCGCTGCGGGAAATCCTCTACCGGCCCGACCGGCTGACTGCGCCGTCGACGCGGCTTCCGCTACGGGCGTTGGCGGAGACGGATGGCTGGTGCGACGATCCTGCCGATGCTGCCTACAACTGCCGGGTCCGCCTTCCTCATCCTGCGCGCTGTGAGCGTTTGTGGCGCGCAGACGCGCTCTATGACTTGCTCATCGTCGTCGGCTACAACGACGATCCGGCGGTGCCGGGTCAGGGAAGCGCGATTTTCATCCACGTCGCGGCCCCCGGATTCACCCCGACCGAAGGCTGTGTTGCGCTGGCGGTGCCCGATCTCAAAGATCTCGCCGCCGTCGCCATGCCCGGCGACGTGCTGGTGACGGCCACGGGTGCGGCGGGTCACCCTTCGCGTTAAACCCCTTGCCCTACTTTACTTGGCGCCATGCAATCGAATGCTGTGGGAAAAAAAGGGCCGGAAGCGGGAGGCTTCCGGCCCAAGTGTCCGAGGGTCTCAGAGCGGGTGGGAACCGCAGCTCGCCCGCAATAAGCCCCGGCCCGGGTTGAACACCTACTTTACGGTCTCTCCGTGCAATGCGAGGTCGAGGCCGCCGATCTCCGCCTCCTCTTCGACCCGCAGGCCGATGACGAGGTCGATCAGCTTCAAGATGATGAAGGAGCCGACCGCCGAATAGACGATGGTGGCAATGATGCCCTGGATCTGGATCCAAACCTGAGCAGGGTTGCCGTCGATCAGCCCGGCAGTGCCGCCAATCGCTTCGCGTGCGAACACGCCGGTGAGGATCGCCCCGACGATGCCGCCAACACCATGGACCCCGAACACGTCGAGAGAGTCGTCATAGCCGAGCGCGTGCTTCAGCCACACCGCCCCCCAGTAGCAGAACACGCCAGCGGCGATGCCGATGGCCAACGCGCCGCCCGGCCCGACGAAACCCGAGGCCGGCGTGATCGCGACGAGGCCGCCGACGGCGCCGGAAACGATCCCGAGCATGCTGGGTTTGCCCTTCAGCGCCCATTCGGTGAACATCCAGGTCAGCGCCGCCGCCGCCGAGGCGATCTGAGTGACGGCCATCGCCATGCCGGCGCTCTCGTTGGCAGCCAGCGCCGAGCCGGCATTGAAGCCGAACCAGCCGACCCACAGCAGCGAAGCGCCGATCAGGCTGAGGGTGAGGTTGTGCGGCGCCATGTTGTCGGTGCCGTAGCCGTGCCGCCTGCCGATCACGATAGCGGCGATAAGACCGGCGATCCCGGCATTGATATGAACGACGGTGCCGCCGGCAAAATCGAGCACGCCTTCGTCGCCGAGGAAGCCGCCGCCCCAAACCCAGTGACACACGGGCGCGTAGACGATCAGCATCCACAGGCCAAGGAACCACAACGCCGCAGAGAATTTCATCCGGTCGGCGAAGGCGCCGGTGATCAGTGCCGGCGTGATGATGGCGAACGTCATCTGAAACGTCATGAAAACCGACTCAGGAATGGTACCGCTGAGGGCAGCGGCATCCAGCTGGGTCAGGAACAAATTGCCAAGGCCGCCCCAGTACGGCTGCAGCGCACCGCCGTCCCCGAATGCGATGGAATAGCCGGCGATCATCCATAACACGGTCATCAACGCGCAGGTGGCAAAGCTCTGCATCGTCATGTCGAGCACGTTCTTCTTGCGCACCATCCCGCCGTAGAACAGGGCGAGGCCCGGAATGGTCATCAGCAGAACCAGCGCCGTTGCGGTCAGCATCCAGGCGGTATCGCCCGAGTTCAGGACGGGTTCGGCAGCCGCGGCATCTTGCGCGAAGGCCCTGCCTTCCGTCATCAGGACCCCCAGCATCGAAGCGCCGCTCGGGCCAGCCCAGCCCCATCGTTTTTTTCGTTTACTCATTCGTCTGCTCTCCTCGTTCGTATTCCGGCTGCGCCGGCCCGGCCCGGCCCGGGAAGCATCCCCGTTTCCTGATCTCCCCGTGTGCTAGTCTCGACGACGGCAATCGCGATAACCGCAACGGGTTGATTGTGGATATCCCGCACCCGCGGGCGACCAAGCGCCGTCGCCGGTCATCGTCCCGATGTCGCGGGGGCGGTGACTGGAAGGTAGGTTATCAACTTTCATGCCAGACTCCGTGGCAGATCCGTAATGCACTGAAAAGTAAAGGCTGACGCGAACAGAAGCGTTGATAACCAAGCCGGGAAACGGAGCGTGTTTGCATATTTGTTAGGCAGTAGGAAGGGCAGTGGCCATCAGATAGGCAGTGGCAACAGAGTGAGAAGATAATCACCCCCTAAAGGGCGTCGGTATCGACCTCGCCGGTGCGGATCCGGACCGCCCGGGTAACCGGAATGACCACGATCGCCCCGCCGCCGACGTGAGCGCCGCGGGTGCTGGTGCGGAGCACCTCCGTGATCCGCTCGACCATTTTCTCGGGCACCACGATCTCGATTTTGGTCTGAGGGGCAAGACTAAGCGTATAACCGCGATGACGACTAAACTCTTTGACTTCGGTTACCGTCATGCCTTGAATGCCAAGGGATGTGAGCGCCTCCCGAACCTTGTCGAGCCCGAACGGCTTGATAATAGTGCTAACCTGCCGCATCGTGGTCGCCTTGCCGGACGTTCCCCTTAAAGGCGGGCCGGAAAGATCTTCCGAAGGCAGTACCGCATGCCTCGAAGGATGTTTATTGTCCATAATTTGTTCTGCCATACTCAGTCGTTCTCGAGATGATCATTGGTTGCTTGCCAAGCGGGGGGACTTCAAGAAGCGTGCCGCGATGGGGAATGGACCTGCGGGACCGGATTCGCATGGACCAGCAATGAGTTGGCACGGAAGAACCGGCGTCCTAAGGAGGGAGGTTCCGGCGCGTGGAGCCCGAAATTTAGGCAATTGGGCATGATCGAGAGCAAAAAAGAAAGATCGAGCGGGATGGGCCGTCGCGCGGCGCGCGATGGATGGAGCACACGACATGACCACTGAGACGCTCGGGAGCGCAACCGAGGCGAGGTTGCAAGACACAATCGAAGCGGACGTGCTGATTGTCGGCGGCGCGCTGATCGGCGGCACGCTCGCATGTGCGCTGGGGCGGGTCGGTATTCCCGTCGCCGTCATTGACATGGCCGATCCGGCGGTGGTGAAGGACGCTAAGTTCGACGGCCGGGCCTCGGCGATCGCCCTCTCCTCGCGACGCCTTTTGGAAGGGATCGGCATTTGGGAAAAGGTCAGTAACACGGCAGCGCCAATGCTGGACATCCGCGTTTCGGAAGCCGGCTCGCGCCTTTTTCTCCATTACGATCACGAAGCGATCGGCGATGAGCCGTTCGGTCACATGGTGGAGAACACGCACCTCCGACGCGCGCTGCTGGAGACGATGAGCACGCTGGACTCGGTCCGCCTGTTCGCGCCCTCGACCTGTGTGGCGCTCGAACGTGGCGGTGGCCGAGTTCATGCGCGGCTGTCGGGAGGCCAGCGCATCTCCGCTCAGCTCGCGATCGCTGCCGACGGGCGGGCCTCACCGACCCGGGAGGCCGCCGGCATCGGGATCGCGACATGGCAGTATGACCAGATCGCGATCGTCTGCACCGTCCGCCATGAGGAGCCGCACGGCTACACTGCCCATGAACATTTTCTGCCGGCGGGACCTTTTGCGATCCTGCCGCTGCTCGGCAACCGCTCCTCGCTGGTGTGGACCGAGCGGGCCGACCTCGCACCCGCGATCCTGGCCCTGGACGAAGAGGCGTTCACTATTGAGCTGCGGCGTCGGTTCGGCGATTTCCTCGGCCAGGTGGATGTCGTCGGGCCGCGCTGGTCTTATCCGCTTTGCCTGCATTTCGCCGAAACGGCGATCGCGGAGCGCCTTGCACTCGTCGGCGATGCCTTGCACGGGATGCATCCGATTGCCGGCCAGGGACTGAATATGGGCTTTCGTGATGTCGCCGCGCTGGCGGAGGTCGTTACCGACACCTTCAGGCTCGGCTTCGATGTCGGTACCCCGGACGTTCTGGAACGCTATCAGCGGTGGCGCCGGTTCGATAACATGCTGATGCTGGCACTGACCGACGGACTCAATCGGCTGTTCTCCAACGACATCGCGCCGGTGCGTCTCGCCCGCACCCTCGGCCTTGGCACCGTCAACCGCATCCCGCCGCTCAAGCGCTTCTTCATGCGCCACGCAATGGGTTTGGTCGGCGAGCTCCCTCGTCTCCTTCGAGGCGAGCCGCTTTAGTGCCGCCCCAGAACCCCGGCGCCTACTTTACTACGGATCGCGGCTGAGGCCTTTTTCGTTCAGCGCACCCAGGTAGTCCTGCCAGATCTGCTCCTGGTTGGCGCCGAGGTTGTAGAGCCAGTCCCAGGTGTAGAGCCCGCTGTCGTGCATATCGTCGAAGCGGATCCGCACCGCATAGGTGCCGACCGGCTCCAGCGCAAGAATCCCGACGTAGCGCCGCCCGGCGACCACGGTCTTGCCTTCGCGGCTGTGCCCCTGCACTTCTGCTGACGGGCTTTCCACCCGCAGCAACTCGGCCGGCAGTCGGAAGCTGCGGCCGTCCTCGAAATCCACTTCGAGAACCTTCTCCTCACGCTTCAAGCGGATTTCCCGGGGACGGTGCCGATTGCCATAAGCTTCGCTCATTCTCTTTAAGTCCCGCCGCTCCCGCTCGGATGCTCGTCCTCCGCCCCCGCAATATGGGCCTCGTTCTCTTCGAGCGGACGGGCTTCGTCGGGAAGCATGATCGGAATACCGTCCCGGATCGGATAGGCAAGACGCGCTTTATCGCTGATCAATTCGTCGCGCTCGGCGTCGTAACGCAGCGGGGTCTTGGTCAGCGGGCAAATCAAAATCTCCAACAACTTGGGATCAATACTACGACTCATCAACGTGTTTCCCATCGTCGTGATTGTTCTTGGGGGCGGCCTTGTCACCAGACCCCTTCAGCACCGGTTGCACTTGGTCACAATCGACCGGGCAGGACCCTCAATGGGCGACGCCCGAGCCCGCGCCGTCGGCATCACGGATCCCCATCTCCAGCAACGATGTCAAAAGGTGCGCCAACGTGGGCAAGTCCCGACATTCGAGCAGCGCCTGCTTTTCGCGCGGCTCGAATGGACACATCATCGACAGCGCGACCACCAGCGCTTCGTCGGAAGCCTCCTTGATCGCCGGCCAGTCGGCGGTCAACCCTTTCGCATGGACATACCGGTGAACCGACCCGATCAGCTGATTTCGATCCAGCGCCAGTGCCGTTGGCTCGGCAATATCCTGCCGAAAAGGCTCGTAATCGGGGCGAACCCGGCGGAAGCCATTCTGCAGGGGCAACTCCTCGACGATTCGAAAGCGGCATACCCCCCTCAGCGTGAGCAAAAAACGCCCGTCGTCGATTTCCGTGAACGAGACGATACGACCGGCGCACCCGGTATCATAGACGCGGCCGTCCTCGCCGATCGCCTCGGGATCCGGATCGCGGGGCTGCACCATTCCGATCATTCGCTCCCCGCTCAAGGCCGCTTCGGTCATTCTCCGGTAGCGTGGCTCGAAAATATGCAGTGGCAAGTGGCCGCGCGGCAGCAGCAAGGCGCCCGGAAGCGGAAAGATCGGAAGAATGTCCGGCAGTTTTACCGGGGTACCTTCCGACGCCGCCGTGCCTTTCATCAATGACTGTCCCACATGAAAGTCCCTGTCAAGAAAACAGGATTGAGGAAAGCCGACGGCGCGACGCCAGAGTGGCGGGATGTGTCGACCCCAGTGCGTCGAAAAATTTGACCAGCTGGATGCGGGCCGCCTCGTCGTTCCAGTTGCGGTCGCGGCGCACAATCTCGAGCAGATGCTCCATCGCCTCTTCGACCCGGCCCTCGCCGAACAGCGCCACCGCCAGATCGTGCCGGGCCTGCAAATCATCAGGATTGCTGTCGAGCCGCTCCTGCAGCCGCGCTCTTTGCTGACTGCTCCTGCCAGCCTGCTCGGCCACCTCAATGGCGGTAACGGCCGCCGCAATCTCGCCGTTGCGGGCCAGCTCCGGTGTCAAGTCCGCCACGAGCTTGCGAGCGCCCGCTACATCGCCGCCCCGCACCAAGCTCCGGATCAGGCCAGCGATCGCCTTCGGATTGGTCGGATCCTCTGCCAAAACCTGAGAATAGAGGCCGACCGCATGCTCGATGTCCGATGCCTCCAGTGCCAACCGCGCCTCTTCCAGCGCCTCCTCGATTGGGGCCCCGGCGCCCGCCGTCAGCCGGCCGATGAACTCCCGCAGCTTGCTTTCCGGTTGCGCGCCGACGAACGCGTCGACCGGCCGCCCGCCGACAAACGCGTAGACCATCGGAACCGACTGAACGCGCAACTGGGCCGCCAGTTGCTGGTTCTCGTCGACGTTCACCTTGACCATGCGCACCCGTCCCCGTGCCTGACGGACGAGCGTCTCCAGCACCGGGGTCAACTGCTTGCAGGGTCCGCACCAGGGCGCCCAAAAGTCGACGATCACCGGCGCCTGCATCGAGGCGTCGAGTACATCGGCGGCGAACCGCTGAGTATCGGTGTCCTTGATGAAGTCTCCGCCGGAAGCACCCGGCGCTGCGGTCGAAGAGGTCGGATCGAGGAATAACGCCATGACGGTTCAGCCGTTCTCACCTGCGCGATGCGTGCGGTTGCAGTGCTATCGGTGGCCCATAGATGGCGGCAAAAGCCCGCCGTGGCAACCGTTAAGCTGCCCGCCGTTGCAACCGTGAGGCTGGGCGTGAGTCCTTTGCAACCGGCCGCGGGCGCGCAGACGCTTGGGCACGGCCCCTCGAAACCGGCTCATCCGCCGGCAAACTGTTTCCTCGCGATGTGGCTCTTCGCGATCTGGTCCCTCGGCAGCGACCGGGCCGCCAGCACGCGGCGCGACTGCAAGGAACCTTTTCCGCGCACAGGCCAAGCGCTCGCCCTGATCCAAGCGCTCGCCCTGATCATTGACGGGGCAGGCATTCGCGCCGATCATTTGACATCGAAAAACAGGACCTGTAGACACCCTCGATAAGCACCTCCCTTGCGGGCATCCCCTGTGGACCTGCCGAATCGGTCGCATGCGGATGCGACGCAGAAAATGGAGGCGTTGCCGCTCATGTGTGGCCTGTGCGGCGAAGCCACGTTCAATGGATCTCCGGTCGATAGCTCCGCGCTTCAGCGGATGGTCGATGCCATGGCCCCGCGCGGCCCGGACGGCGCCGGACTGATCGCCCGCGGGCGGGTCGGCCTCGGTCATCGCCGGCTCAAGATCATCGACCTGTCCGAGCGCGCCGAGCAGCCGATGGCGGACAGCGAACTCGGGCTGAGCGTCGTTTTCAACGGCTGCCTCTACAACTACAAGGAACTCCGGGCCGAGCTTGAAGACGTTGGCTACCGCTTTTTTTCCGATGGCGACACCGAGGTCATCGGCAAGGCTTGGCACGCCTGGGGAACCGGCGCCGTTTGTCGCTTTCTCGGCATGTTCGCCTTCGCGATCCACGAACGAGACAGCGGCCGCTTGGTCCTCGCGCGCGACCGTTTCGGGATCAAGCCGCTCTATTATGCCGAAACGGATAGATCTGTCCGCTTCGCGTCCAGCCTGCCGGCGCTGCTGGCCGGGGGCGGGATCGATACGAGCCTGGATCGCGTCGCCCTCGCCTATTACCTGACCTTTCATGCCGTCGTGCCGCCGCCGCGCACAATCCTCAACGGCATCAAGAAGCTGCCGCCGGCGACGGTTCGCCTGATCGAGCCCGATGGCCGGTCAGTCGATACGGTCTACTGGCGCCTCGATTTCAGCCGCGACGCCAGCGACCTTAAGGCAGGCCCCGAGGCGTGGGCCGAACGCCTCCACGCGGCCCTGCGGGTTGCCGTCCGCCGGCGAATGGTCGCCGACGTACCGGTGGGCGTGCTGCTGTCGGGCGGGATCGATTCCAGCGTGATCGTTGCGCTGTTGGCGGAGGAAGGACAGACGGACCTCAAGACCTTCTCGATCGGCTTTGAGGAGGCCAACGGCGAGAAGGGCGATGAATTCGTCTATTCCGACCTCATCGCGACGCACTTCGGAACTGATCATCATCAGATTTTCGTCCCGTCCAGCGAGCTTCTGGGGGCATTGCCGGCCACCATCCGCGCCATGTCCGAGCCGATGGTCTCCTATGACAATGTCGGATTTTTCCTGCTTTCCAAGGAAGTCGCAAAGTACATCAAGGTCGTGCAGTCCGGGCAGGGGGCGGACGAAGTGTTTGCGGGCTATCACTGGTATCCCCCGCTCGCGGCTTCCAACGATCTTGTGACCGATTATGCTCGCGTCTTCTTCGATCGCGACCACGGGCGCCTTAACGCCCATCTCGCGCCCGAATGGCGTCTTGGACAGGACGAGGCACGTGCCTTCGTCGCCGATCAGTTCGCCAGTCCGGGAGCGGATGATCCGCTCGACAAGGCGCTGCGCCTCGATACCACCATCATGCTTGCAGACGATCCGGTCAAACGCGTCGACAACATGACGATGGCCTGGGGCCTCGAAGCGCGTGTGCCGTTCCTCGACCACGAACTCGTGGAACTTGCCGCCCGCATCCCGGCCGCCCACAAGCTCGCGCACGGCGGCAAGGGTGTCCTCAAGGATGTCGCCCGGCGCCTCGTGCCCCACGAGGTGATCGACCGCAAGAAAGGCTATTTCCCGGTGCCGGCGCTCAAATACCTGAGCGGGCCTTATCTTGAACTGGTTCGCGAGGCACTCTCCGCTCCTGCCGCGCGCCAGCGCGGACTGTTCGCGCCGGCCTATCTGGATGCGCTTTTCGCCGATCCGTCCGCCCACATCACGCCCTTACGAGGCTCGGAACTCTGGCAGATCGGGCTTCTTGAACTCTGGCTGCAGACCAACGGACTTTGATCCGGAAGGACTTTCCTTCGATGAACAGTCCCACACCCCCGCGTCGTTCCCGCGCTGCCCTCGGGCATCGCCTCCGCCGCATGCGTGAGCAGGGCCTGAAGCCGCCGATTCCTCCAGAGGCGAGTGATGACGGCTCCACGACTGAAACCAATGCCGTTGTCGAGTGCGGTTGGGGCCGGCTTCTTTTCGGCCAGACATTCGAGAGTCCGATCGCGCTCGTCAAGGCGATGCGTGCGGAAAGCCCGGAGCGTCGCGACATTGCCTTTTATATTCGCGATCCTCACGTCGTCCTCGCGGCGGCGCCGCAGGAACTTTTCCTCGATCCCTCGCATACCTATCGCCTGAACCTTTCCACCTATCGCGCCGCGTCCCGCGCCCCGCGCGGCTTCTTCATCCGCCGGCTGACTTCCGAGAGCGATGCCGATGCGATGAACCGGCTTTATCTGGCGCGCGGCATGGTGCCGGTCGAGCCACAATTCTTTTGGTCGAACCGCGACAGCCGCGCCATCACCTGTTTTCTTGCTGAAGACGAGATTTCCGGCGAAATTCTCGGCACGGTGATGGGCGTCGATCACGCCAAAGCGTTCGGCGACAAGCAACGCGGCTCCTCACTGTGGTGCCTGGCCGTCGACCCGCAGGCGGCAGCGCCGGGGGTCGGGGTGGCTCTGGTCCGCCGTCTTGCAGAACACTTCCAGGCGCGAGGCGCTGCCTTCATGGATCTTTCGGTCCTGCACGACAATGAAAACGCCATCGACCTTTATGAAAAGCTCGGCTTTCATCGCGTGCCTTTCTTCGCCATCAAGCGCAAGAACCCTATCAACGAGCGCCTGTTTGCCGGTGTGGTCGAGGACGAGGGACTCAATCCATACGCCCGCATCATCGTCGACGAAGCGCGCCGGCGCGGCATCAACGCCGAAGTGCTGGACGCGGCGGGAGGTTTTTTCCGCCTGTCCTATGGCGGACGATCGATCCGCTGTCGCGAGAGTCTGTCGGAGCTGACCTCCGGACTCGCCGTCTCAATTTGCGACGACAAGGCGGTGACGCGGCGGTTTGTCGAGGCTGCCGGCCTTAGGGTACCGCGTCAGATCGAGGCCGGCGAAGAGACGGCGATGGCCGCCTTTCTTTCCGAGATGGGGGCGGTGGTGGTCAAGCCGGCACGCGGGGAGCAGGGGCGCGGAGTCGCGGTCGGCGTCACCGACATGGAGACCCTCAACCGGGCAGTGGCGGCGGCACGCCAGCAGTGCGAACGGGTGCTGATCGAAGAATGCGTGAGCGGGGAGGATCTGCGCCTCGTCGTCATCGACTACAAGGTGGTGGCGGCGGCGCTGCGCCGCCCGCCGCGCATCATCGGGGACGGGCGCCAGACCATCCGTACCCTGATTGAGCGCATGAGCCGTCGCCGCGCCGCGGCGACGGGTGGGGAATCGACGGTTCCGCTCGATGAGGAGACCGAGCGCGCGCTTGCCGGTGCGGGCTTCCGGCTCGATGACATCGCTTCCGAGGGCGCGGAGATTATGGTGAGACGAACCGCCAATCTTCATACCGGCGGCACCATCCACGACGTTACCGCCGAGGTCCATCGCGAGCTCGTCAGCGCAGCCGTGCGCGCGGCTCGTGCTATCGAGATTCCGGTTGTGGGAATCGATCTGATGGTCGACTCGCCGCTGAAGCCGGGCTATGCCTTTATCGAGGCCAATGAGCGCCCCGGCCTTGCCAACCACGAGCCGCAGCCGACCGCCGAGCGCTTTATCGATCTTTTGTTTCCGCTTTCGCTGTCGATGGCGGCGCGCAAGGCTGGTCAAGACCGGAGAGACGGATGCTGAGGCTGGCCATCAACACCGGTTATTTGATCGAACGCCTGCAACGTCTGCTTTCGATTGCCAGCCCCACGGGCTATACCGACAACATTGTTCGTGATTGCAGTGATGAGCTTGAGCGCCTCGGCCTCACCGTGGAACTGACGCGGCGTGGCGCGATCCGGGCGATACGTCCCGGCAAGCAGCGTCGCGCGGCACGCGCGATCATCTCTCATGTCGACACGCTCGGCGCTCAGGTCAAATCACTGAAGGCCAATGGCCGTCTCGAACTGGTGCCGATCGGGCACTGGTCAGCGCGCTTTGCCGAGGGCGCGCGCTGTATGATCTTTTCCGAAAAGGGAACATACCACGGCACAATTCTACCGTTGAAGGCATCCGGTCATACCTACAATGAGGAAATCGATACCCAGCCCGTCGGCTGGCCGCATGTTGAGATGCGCGTAGACGCGCTTGCGCGCAACCAGAACGATTTGAAGCGGCTCGGCATCGATATCGGCGACACCATCGCCATTGATCCGCATCCGGAGTTTCTTGACAATGGCTTCATCGTCTCGCGGCACCTCGACGACAAGGCCGGGGTGGCGGTGATGTTCGCGGCGATCGAGGCTTTGGCAACAGCCGGGGCGGAGACGCCGGTCGATATCCACTTTCTCTTCACCATCGCTGAGGAGGTTGGCGTCGGCGCCTCCTCGGTGCTCACCCATGACGTCGCCTCAATGGTGACCATCGATAACGGTACCAGCGCGCCGGGACAGAATTCCTCCGAGTTCGGCGTCACCATTGCAATGGCCGACCAGACGGGCCCGTTCGACTATCACCTGACGCGCAAGCTGGTGGACCTCTGCCGCGCCAACGACATCCGCTTCCAGAAGGACATCTTTCGCTATTACCGGTCGGATTCGGCCTCGGCGTTGGAGGCCGGTGCGGATGTGCGCACGGCGCTGATCACCTTCGGTGTCGATGCTTCTCATGGCTACGAGCGCATCCATGTCCATGCACTGCGCTCGCTCGCCGAGCTTGTTACCGCCTACGTTCAAAGCCCGGTGGTGATCACTCGCGATGCGCAGGAGACGGCCACGGGCACCGAAGGCTTTACTTCGCAGCCGACCAACGAGGCCGATCAGTCACTGACGGGCGCGATCAACTTGTAAATCGTACGGCCACGCGTTGGGCGACAACCGGCCGCCGACACGAACGGCGGTGCTACAACACCACCACCAGCGGCGGATGGCCGCAGCCGTCCAGGAATGCCAGCAGGCCGGCCGGCGCAATGGCGGTGGTCGCGGTGTTGGTCAGCGGATGAAAATTCAGCCGCTCACCCGCCATCATCTCCGCATCGAGCACCACGCGAACGCGGCTGAACGTGTCGTTCATCACCGCGAACGGCGTTACTGAACCGGGCGCGACGCCGAGGATCTCCTGTAGCAGCTCCGGCCGGGCGAACGACAGCGGCGCGGAGCCGATGCGGTGGCGCAGGTCCTTCAGATCAACCGCCCGGTCCTCCGCCGTCACCACCAGCCAGAGCTGGCCCTTCTTATCCTTGAGGAACAGGTTCTTGGTGTGCATGCCGGCGAGTGCGCCGCGGTGCGCCTTGGCCTCTTCGACCGTGAACACCGGCGCGTGACGAGCCGTCTCGGTCGCGATCCCGAGTCGGTCGAGAAAATCCCACAGGTCCTGCTCTATCGCCGCCATGGTGCGGCCATGGTAGCGGCGGCCCGGGCGGATCTCAAGGTACCCGTCCGATCCAGCGGCCGCTCCCCGCAATGGGTCTTGAAAACGAGCCGGGACGGTTTATGATCCTCCCATCGTCGGCGGACCGATCCGCACGGCGGCAGTACGCGGGCGTAGCTCAGGGGTAGAGCGCAACCTTGCCAAGGTTGAAGTCGAGGGTTCGAATCCCTTCGCCCGCTCCAATTTCATCCAAAACGCAAGTTCCTGCAAAAAATGTGCGGCGGGTAGCCGGGTCTGGTGCCTCGGGTCCAGGGTATGCGGCGGGGGCCTTTCGGTTTACGGCTGGCGGCCCGCACACGGCACCGGACAAAACCATAAGAGAGACCATGGGCCGTCTCGATCCACGAAGCCGTTGATTTGCTAATTCGATTCCTGCTGGTCCTTGGCTATAGCGGCAATGGCTCGACAATAACGCTGAATTGATTTACCGGGGAGGCAATTGCGAGACGAGTTCGCCTTGCAGCATCCTGTGGCTGGCGCACGAGAACAAATAACGAACAAGAAGCGGTTACTTGGATGGTTTCGATAGAAATGCGCGCATGCGGAGAAACCGGATCCTTGCGCTGCCGTCATGCCGTGCACCATTCGCTACCGTCGAACGGCATGACGAAGGCGGTGAGAGAGCGAGCCGGCCGAACAATGGCTGCATGACCGGCCGCTGAGGCACCGACGCTTGCAAGATGAGACGGATGTCCAGGAGTATCGGACCGATCATGGAACAAACTTACCGAAACAAGGCATTGGACGGCGTTCCGCCGTCCTTGTATGCGCCAGGGATCAACGGTGCCAGCTTCTGGTATCCGGAATTTTTCGCTCAGCCTGCATGGCTTGAGCACGCGCCGTTCGCGTTCTGGATCGTCAGCGCGGCGAAGCCGAAAACCTTCGTCGAATTGGGAACGCATGGCGGCTATTCCTACTTCGCGTTCTGCCAAGCCGTCAAAAATCTTCGTCTGGACACCCGTTGCTACGCAATTGACACTTGGGCAGGCGACGAGCACGCCGGCTTTTATGGGGAAGAGGTCTTTCAAAGCGTTCGTCAGCATAACGATCGCCACTACCCCGCATTCTCGACCTTGATTCGTGCGACATTCGAGGAGGCGCGGGCTTATTTTGTGGATGGATCGGTTGATCTTTTGCACATCGATGGCCGCCACTTTTATGACGACGTCAAGTACGATTTCGAGAGCTGGAAACCGAAATTGTCCAACCGGGCCGTCGTTCTGTTTCATGATACGAACGTGCGCGAGAGGGATTTCGGGGTGTTTCGCTTATGGGAGGAGCTTGCCGATCAATACCCCGCTTTTGACTTTCTCCATGGCCATGGCCTGGGCGTGCTGGGCTATGGCTCGGCGTTGCCGCCCGAAGTCGCTGATTTCCTAGAGGCCGCCAACGATCCGGCAAGCAAGGCAGACGTCCGCTTTGCCTATAGCCGCCTCGGTGGCGCGGTGGCTTCGGATGTCGAGGCGCGGCGGGTTCAGGCGGGGATGGCGGCCCAGCTCAGGGAGCATGAGGAGAGAGCGCGTGCCTGCCAAGCCGCGGCTGTGGCGCACGAGGCGGAAGCGCTAGAGGCCATCATCCGGCTGGCGCAACAGACGGCCAAAGGTGAACAGCTGGCAGCCAAACTGCGCGAAGCTGAAGATCAAATCGAAGATCTTGCCGCCAAGCTGACGGCTCGCGAGGCCGAGGCTGGCGATCTTGCCGCAAGGATGATGGCGCAAGAGGCAAAGAATGCTGCTCCCCAGCCGATATCGCGAGACCGAGCGCTGGGACAAATGTTGGCATCCCTCACTTGGCCGATCTCGACGCCCAACCAAACAGGAGACCGCCCGGTTACAGGATTTCAACGTCTGGGCCGGCGGTGGATGCGGGCGGTGGAGTGGGCACTTGCGTTTCGCCTCCATAAGGAGATTGGATTCCGGCTCCGTGCCCGCACCCGCCTCTCGCGGATTCGCCGCAGCGTGGAGGAAAGCGGCCTGTTCGACGGTGACTGGTACCTTGCACAGAATCCCGATGTTGCCGATGCAAAAGCGGATCCGCTGATGCATTACCTCCTCTGGGGCGCCGCCGAAGGGCGGGATCCGGGCCCCACCTTCAGCAGTCTTGGCTACCTAGAGGCCAACCCGGACGTGGCGACCTCGGGGCTCAACCCGCTGATCCATTATCTGGTGTACGGACAGAAGGAAAAGCGGCGGCTATTTAGTGCCAGTTCTTTTTCCCGGACGGAGGGCAACGATTATGGGGGGTGGGTTCGGCGTTATGACACGCTGGGGGATGAGGATCG
>CAZFBS010000042.1:0-26126 GCA_964517265.1 uncultured Rhodospirillaceae bacterium
CGCCTTCGATCTCTTGGTCGGCATCAACCTCATGCGCGAAGGCCTCGACATTCCGAAATGCGCACTGGTGGCCATTCTCGATGCCAACAAGGAAGGCTATCTGCGCTCGAAGACGAGCCTGATCCAGACGATCGGCCGCGCCGCCCGCAACGTCGAAGGGCGGGTGCTGCTGTATGCCGATCGAATGACCGCCTCGCTGCAGTTCGCCATCGACGAGACCAGCCGCCGCCGGGAAAAACAGCAGGCGTACAATGCGGCCCACGGGATCACGCCGGCCTCGATCGTCAAGCGGATCGGCGATGTCCTGGAGAGCGTGTACGAGCGCGCCGATCACGTCACCGTCGAGACCGGCTCCGGGCCGCACATGGTCGGCAAGGACTTCAAGAGTCACCTGGCCGAGCTGGAAAAGCAGATGCGGGCGGCGGCGGCCGAGCTGGAATTCGAGGAGGCGGCGCGATTGCGCGACGAGATCCGGCGGCTGGAAGCGATGGAACTTGGCCTGAACAAGGCCGGCGCGGCGCCGGTCGCCGCGGTGCGCTCGGGCTGGGACGGCAAGAGCCGCGCCCGGCAAAAATCCGCGGGGCGAGAGCGCCGCCGATCCTGAGCCCCAGCCACCAGGATGCCGCCCTCCCCGGCCCCGTCATTCTTTGCTCGCTGTTGACGGGTGCCGGCTGTCCCCGTACGGTCCGCCAGCGTTCCGAGAGTTGCCGCATTCGAAAGTTTTCGCGTTATGGACGAGCCATCCTTCGCCGATCCCACGCTGCGCGGCCTTGCTGAGCAAAGCAACGCCTGGCCCTTCACCGAGGCGCGCGCGCTCGCGCGCCGGATCGGCGGCAAGACACCGGAGAAAGGCTACATTCTGTTCGAGACCGGGTACGGGCCTTCGGGGCTCCCCCACATCGGCACGTTCGCCGAGGTCGCCCGGACGACAATGATTCGCCACGCCTGGAGTTGTCTCAGTGAGATACCGACCCGTCTGTTCGCCTTCTCCGACGACATGGACGGGTTGCGCAGCGTGCCGACCAACATCCCCAATCGCGAGATGGTGGCCGCCCACCTCGGCAAGCCGCTGACCGAGATCCCCGACCCGTTCGGCATTCACGAGAGCTTTGGCCATCACAACAACGCCCGCCTGCGCGGCTTTCTCGACAGCTTCGGCTTCGACTACGAGTTCCTCAGCGCGACGGAGTGCTACCGGAGCGGCCGGTTCGATCCGCTGTTGCGCCGGGTTCTGGAGCGCTACGACGAAATCATGGCGATCATGCTGCCGAGCCTCGGTGCGGAACGGCGGGCGACCTACAGCCCGTTCCTGCCCGTCTGCGCGAAGACTGGCCGGGTATTGCAGGCGCGGGTGGCGGCACGGGACGTCGATGCAGGAACGATCGTCTACCAAGCCGAGGATGGCGAGGCTCTGATCGAGACCCCGGTGACCGGTGGCCACTGCAAGCTGCAGTGGAAGGTCGACTGGGCGATGCGCTGGGCGGCGCTCGGAGTCGATTTCGAGATGTGGGGCAAGGATCTGATCGATTCCGCGAAGCTCTCGGAGCGGATCTGCCGAACGCTGGGGGGAACCCCGCCGGCGGGATACGTCTACGAGCTGTTTCTCGACCAGAACGGCGAGAAGATCTCGAAGTCGAAGGGAAACGGCCTCGCGGTCGAAGAGTGGCTGCAGTATGCGCCGCCGGAGAGCCTCAGTCTGTTCATGTACCAAAAGCCGCGAACGGCGAAGAAATTGTACTTCGACGTCATTCCGAAAACGGTCGACGAGTACCTCGCGCACCTTGAGAGCTACGTAACGCAGGAGACGCTACAGCGGCTCAACAATCCGGTCTGGCACATCCATGCCGGCTCGCCGCCGGAGCCGCAGGTCCTGTTGACTTACAGCCTGCTGCTCAATCTGGTGACGGTCTGTCACAGCGAGGACAAGCGGGTGTTGTGGCATTTCATCTCGCGCTACAACGCGGATGCGCGTCCGCAGACGGCGCCAATTCTCGACCGCCTGCTCGATTACGCCATCCGCTACTACCAGGACTTCGTCAAGCCGACGCAGCGTCATCGCGCACCCACCGAGGACGAAAAACGGGCGCTGGCCGATCTTGCGGGGGCGCTCCGCCGGTTACCGGGCGATGCCGCGGCGGAGGAGATCCAGAACCTGGTCTATGAGATCGGCAAGCGGCATCCGACCTTCACCAACCTGCGCAACTGGTTCCAGGCGCTCTACCAGATCCTGCTCGGGCAGAACGAGGGGCCGCGAATGGGCTCGTTCATCGCGCTTTACGGCATCGCCGAGACGGTCGCACTGATCGACGCCGCGATTACGGGGACGACACAGAGCTAGGCAAGTTGGTGGTATTCCGCCCACAGCCTGTGAAGTTGTACCCGGCTGCCCACCCTGGGGCTCTCAGCCGCGAATGCAATCATGTCGGGATCATTGAATCCTTTCCGAACAGCAGTCCCCAGGCACTCGATCAGGTGCCCGCTGAGCTCCTCCTGCGCGTCGAACGGGTCGACCTCTTCGACGACATGCGAAACAAGACCCATAATGAAGGAGAACCCGCGCGGGATCACGCTGCCGGCCAGTTCGCGCGCTCTCGGGCAGGTCTTCTTCGTACGCGAAGCGGAATCCGGTTCGCCCCCAAGCATAGCTTCGATCTCCGCAATAGTCTTGCCGCCGATCCAGCCGAGCAGCCCCGGAAGTATGAGCGCCAATACGTTCGCAGTGAGTTCGCCATCCTTTTTTTGTCCGCACGCGCCCAACACTGCTCGCTGCACATCTTGCAGGAGCCCCGTTCGCGCGGCTTCGTCCTCCTGAAGCCACTCAACAGTCCAGATCAGCCAATCCGCGACCGTTGTCGGCAGGGAACCCATGCCGCCAGCAATCCGGGCTTTCAGCCGGAGCAGCAAATGCATCGAGAGGCCGCTCTGCGACGCGAGCGCGGCGGTGACATTGTCGACTTCTCCGGGGGCATCGGCGGTGATGGCCGCTTTCAGGGCAGCGACTTTTCCATCGTAGGCGTCCTCCAGCGAGCGCTGGCGCGCACGGAAAGCTCCGTATGATCTCTTGAGGTCGAAGAGATGCGCCGGCTCTTCCACGCCATCGGCTTCACGAAGCGCCGCCATGCGGTTGACGATGTACCGTACGTCGGCATCCCATCTCTGGCCCTGCATCAGCCGGTCCAGAACAATCTCAAGCGGATCGCTGATGACGATGCACCGGTCATCTTCCGGGAGCACTGACTTGAGCTTTGCGACCACGGCCGGCGTGAGCCCCCTGCGGTCCGCAAACGTGATGATTGGTTCCGGAACAAGAAGAACGACGCCGTTAGCAAGATGACCGGCCCGGCCCGCCCGTGCCGCGGCGTTAAGGATTTCATGCGCTTCCAAATCCTCGCGCCCCTGCTGGTTCGCGTCCGCCCGCTTGTCGCCCGCGAGAATGGCGAGATGGGCCGGCAGATTGAGGCCCTGAGCCAGCGTCGGGGTGGCCACAATCACCTTTGCCCCGTTCGCCCGCTTGAACATCCTTTCCGCAAGATCACGCTCCAGACGCAGCATCGCAGAATTGTGCGGAACAGCAGACGCCTGGCCCGCGAGAAGAGAGTGCTTGAGGTCGCCCAGCTCCGTCCTGAGGGCATCCCAACGTTCCGCCTCGGCATCCGTCGCTGTAACCCCCTCCCCCATCTGGTCTGAAATATCCCGCGCAGTGGAAACAGCATCGCTCTTGGTATTTACGAAGACGATGGTTTTCAGCCCGTGAGAGGCGGCCGCGACTGCCAGCCTGGCAGCGACCTGATTGGCGTTCGGCTTGATGCGAATCTGCCTGTTCTTCAGCTCGCCCGTGAGGGGAACGGGGACGTCCAAAATCTGCTTGATGCAGATCGCCCGCCGTTGATTCAGCCAGTTATGTTGCAATCCCCACACTGCCCAAGGATTGATGGTAAGCTCTCTCTCCGCTGCCGCACGGAGGCGCTTGGCTACCTTGCCCTTCCTCTTGTCCTCGGAAGCTTGCGCCACGGTGGCTGCATTCTTCGCGTCGTCCAGTTCTTCTTCCTTGTAGATCACGACGCCGCGCGCCTGCCGGCTCGGCTTCCACAGGAGATCGACGCTCACGCAAGGCTTGCCGGTCAGCGATCCCACCCACTCACCGAACTCCGGTCCGTTCTTGAGCATGGCCGAGAGGAAAAGCAAATCCGCGTCCTTGGCGATGTGTGTGAAGCCAAGAAGGCAGAGCATTCCATCAATCGCGCGCCGGATTTTGCCTGACTGGGGGCTGAGCAGGTGGCACTCATCGAACACGAGAAGGCCGACCTCGGCGAAGGCCTCCGGCGCGAAGGAGAGCATCGCAAGGCAGCGCTCCGGGGTCATTACCTCAATCTCCTGGAGCTGCGCTCCTTCCAGAAGCAAAAGGTCAAAGTCGCTGGACACAACGGAACCGAGGAGATCGCTCGGGAACATGCCCTGAAGGTCTTCGGTAAGCTGCTCCACGAGGGCATGGGTCGGGGCGAGGAACACGATCCTCTTGCCCCGGGCAAGCACGCCCGCGATCTTCAGTGATGAGACGGTTGTCTTGCCTGCTCCGGTTGGCAGAACGACCACCGCGGACCTGCCGGTCTGATGGAACTCCCGCGCTATAGCCTCCCGGTGATTAGGCCATACGAATGGGAAGTTGCCGGCGCGATCGCGCAGCCACCGCTCCCAAAATGCGTTGTCCGCCCCGTCGGGCGGCGTGACGGCGGTAAGGGCGGCTTCGACGATGCCATCATAAGCAGCCAACAAGAGCGAAGCGAGATGATGAAGCCCGGCGTATGCAAGCAGCATGTCGCCGCCGAGATCAGCTTTGTGCGCGCCATCCCGCTCCGTCGACAAGTCCAGCACCCGCCTGAAGGCATGCCGCGCCCCATCGAAGCGGCCTGCGCTCGCCTCCGGCTCCGGCGCTTCGAGGAACCGGGCGGCCAGCAGTTCGACCCCGGCGGCAAGCGCTTCGAGGAGCGCGGCGAGCGCCCGCTTTTCTAGGTCGCGGCTTGGCCTCGGCCTTCTCCAGCGCTGGCCACGTTCAAGAATCTGGCCAAGTTGACCACGCGCAAGGTCGGCTATGTGTTCGGCGAGGATCGTCGCCTCATAAAGCTGGCCGTCTCTCCATGCGCGTATCGTTGCAGCGGCTTCGTTGGCATCGGCATATTGTTCCGCCGCAAGGAAGAGCAGCGCGGCTGCAAGGGCCGGGTCGACACGCTCCCGGTCGATGATCGGAGCGATCTGCTCTTCGCCTTCGGCGGCAGCCTGCCGGCGGGCGAGTATCTGCTGTGCCGTCGCCGCCACAAAGGCTGAGGCCCGGCGCTGCGCCCCCTCGGTTTGGATTGAGGTAATCAGCTCGTAGGTATCGGCTATCCGCTCAAGCGGCCACTCGGTTTCCGCTTCCCCGGGCGCTTCGCCCGCGCCTCTGAGCCTAGCCGATACAAGATCGGCATAGTGCTTGGTGAGAAGCGCCGGAATGCTGGCAGGATCGAGTCCCGGCACCCCGGGGGCCGAGCGCAACAGCTCTGCCGTTTCTGCATCGAACATCAGCCCTCGCCCTCTCCAAGCTCATCGAGGAATTCGGCGGCCTGAAGGGCCAGTATGTCAAACCAGGCGCGCAATTCGCCGGTGACCACGAGGCCCGCGCCGACTCGCTGCTCTGGGGAAAGGCCCTCCAGCTCGTCGAATCCCTTAAACAATCTTTTCCACTTCTCCTGGCCGTCCTCTTTGTCCGTAAGGGCGAAGGCGGCGCGATACCGCCTTTCCTTCTTGTTCAGAACGGCCACCGAAAGCCGCGATGCGGCGGCATCATCAATCCCGGCCTGCCGCAGGAGAGAGGAGGCGGCGGCGACGAGTTCGACGCTTCTCTTCCCACTGTGGCGATCCATGAACGCCTTCATAACCTTGTCACGGAACGTGCTTCTGGCATTATCGGTGCACTTGTCCTCGAAGACCGTCGTCCTGGTCACGCTGGACTTATCGTCAGCCAGTTCGATCATCAGGCCGTCGAGCCCTTGCGAGGTCGCGCTCACATGCGGGTCCTTCAAGAGAGCATGCGCTCCGCATGTCTGACGGGCGGCAATCCATGAGATCGCCTCGAACATAAAGCCATCCCGCTGCGCCCGCGGGTAGCCTGTCTTTGGCGCCTCCTTGTCCTCCTGCACCGTCAGATGCCTTCTGGCCTCCTGCACGAGTTCCTCATTCGTGATGGCGGGCGCCGCCGGCAGCAACTTGCGGAGGATGTACCCAGCATAACCGGCCTGACCCATCGCGATGATGGCGATGAGCCTCGCCAGCTGCTTTTCATCCTGCGCAGTCCAGCGGTCGCCTACGCAATGATCATCTATGGGTACGCATTCAGTAACCAGCGGCAAAGCGGCCTTGATCTCGCTCGGCGCGAACTCCTTTGTCGCACCTGTCACAGCAAGTCGCTCTCAGCGACAGAGAAAATGTAAACTCGATCCGCAACATCCCAAGCCCCGGCACCCTTGCGATCGGCTCTCCGCCGCCCAAATGGTGAGGAAGAACAGTGATTAATCTCTAGCGCCTTCTTTAATTTCATTGTCTGATCTAAAAATAACTAATATCAATCTGCTAGTGTGATTTTTGTAAAACACCACCAGTTCCAGAACGGCATCGTGCAACAGACCCAGGAAGCGGTCTCGGCTTTGCCGTCCGGACCTCGACCAATCCCATCTTGGACGGTGTCGATCAATCTGGCCATAATGGAGTTATTAGCGCAATAATTGATTTTTGTTTGTTAAAATATCGAAAAACGACGCAGACAAATCCTGCGCTCATGCCATAGGTGTTATAATTGTCTTGACGCCATTGTTCGGCTCGATCCCGAAATGGGTCTGCGTCCGGGATGGGTAGAGAAAAGTCGGCATAGCGTCCCAGAAGTCAGGGACAACTACTCGGGTCTGATCCACGTTCGTTGTTACAAGGCGCCGACGGCCTCCAGAGCACGACGCAACTCGGCGCGGCCGGCTTCGCTCAAGGGGGCCTGCGGCGGCAACGGCGCGCCGACGGGGTAGCCCATCATCTCCAGGCCGCCCTTGACGCAGGCGGCGAGGGCATGGCGGGCGAACAGCTCGTTCACGGGCCACAGCGTGCGCTGCAGGGCCATCGCCTCGTCCCAGCGGCCGGCCTTTGCCAGCTCGTACAGGCGCACGCTTTGTCCCGGGACCAGACAGGCCGGGCCGGCCATCCAGCCGACGCCGCCGATCAGCATCACGGCGGCGGGGATATGGGACGAGGCCGCGAACACCCGCAGCCGGTCGCCGACCCGGTTGAGGATCGAGAGCAGCCGGCCGGTGTTGGTCGACGCATCCTTGATGTAGCGGATGTTGGGAACGTCGGCGAGGCGGTCGATGGCGTTCAGGGTCAGATCCGCCCGCTGAAAATTCGGATTGGTGTAGATGACGACGGGCAGAGCGACGGCATCGGCGACGGCGGTGAAGTAGGCGTTGATCCCGTCCTCGTCGAGAGGGAAGTAGGCCTCCAGCACCGCAATGATGCCGGCAACGCCCAGAGTCTCGAAGGCGCGGGCCTGCCGGCACGCCTCGGCGGTGGTCGTCGCCGCCACCCCGGCGATGACCGGAACGCGCCCGGCCGCTGCCTCCAGCGTCACCTCGACAACGCGCACGCGCTGCGGCCAGGACAGGTAAGCGAACTCCCCGGTGCTGCCGAGGGGAGCCAAGCCGTGAACGCCGGCCGCGATCACGTCCTCGATCAGCCGCCCCAGCGCGTCCTCCTTGACGCTGCCGTCCTCCCCGATCGGCGAGACGAGATAGGGAAACACTCCGTGGAATTCGCCGCCCGACATCACCCCTCCCCTTTTTAGATCAGCCCCCCTAGATCAGCCCCCCTAGATCAACCCCAGGTCCTGAAGCGTGCTGGCCATCGCGGGCGGTAGTGCCGCAAGCGCGTCCGGATTTGCGAGATCGCGCGGCGCCTCTTCAGCCGCAAGATAGCGCCAGCCCTGGAACGGCCGGTGCTTTCGCGCGCGGGTCGGGATCAACAGGCCTTCCAGCACCAGCGCACAGGAACGTTTGCCGTCGGCCTCCACCGATTCGAGCTCAAGCAGGCGCTGGCGCGCGCGGATCGCGCCGGCGATCACCCAATAGAGCGAGCCGCCGTCGAGCAGGTCCGCCGCCCGCCGCGGCATCTGCCGGGTGATGTGGCGATAGACCGGCCTCTCGCCCCGCTCTTCAGCCTCGCGCGCCCGGCGTGCGATCCACTCGGCAAAGCCGGGCACGTCGTCGACGCCGACGGCCAGCTTGACCAGATGCAGGGTCATCGAGAGTGGCCGTGCGGATGGTCGCCGGGATGGTCCACCAGATGCGCGGCGACCATCGCCCGGGCAACCTTGGACTGGCTCGAGCGGCCGAGCGCATCGCAGATGGCATGGCCGGCCGCGATTGTGGCCGCGAGGTCGATGCCGGTCTCGATATGAAGCCCTTCCAGCATATACAGGACGTCCTCGGTGGCGACGTTTCCGGATGCCCCTTGAGCATAAGGACAGCCGCCCAGTCCCGCCACCGCTGAATCGACCACCGCAACACCGGCTTGCAGCGCCGCGAGGATGTTGGCAAGCGCCTGGCCGTAGGTGTCGTGAAAATGAACCGCCAGCCGGCCGGCGGGAACCGCCCGCGCCACGACATCGATCAGATCCTGAACCTTGCCCGGGGTGCCGACGCCGATGGTGTCGCCAAGCGAGATCTCGTAACAGCCGAGCTCGCGAAGGCGCTCCGCCACCCGGGCGACAACGGCGGGGTCGACATGACCCTCGTAGGGGCAGCCGAGGGCGCACGAAACGTAGCCGCGAACGGGGATGCCATGCGCGCCGGCGGCGGCGCAGACCCCGGCATGACGATCGAGAACCTCGGCGATCGCGCCGTTGGTGTTCTTCTGCGAGAAGGTTTCCGAGGCGGCGGCAAACACCGCGACCTCGTCGGCGCCGGCGGCAACCGCGCGGCGGAAGCCCTCGAGGTTGGGCGTCAAGACGGCATAGGTGACGCCGGGCCTGCGGGCGATGCCGGCAAGAACCTCGGCGGTGTCCGCCATCTGCGGAACCCATTTCGCCGAGACGAAGCTGCCCGCTTCGATCGCCGTGAAGCCGGCAGCGCTGAGCTGGTCGATCAACCGGATCTTCACCGCGGCAGGCACCGGTGACGGCTCGTTCTGCAGGCCGTCCCTCGGCCCCACCTCGACGATCTTCACCCGGCCCGGCAAGCGCATCACGGCCGCTTCCCCTCCGCTATGCGGCCGCGCCGGCCGCATTCTCCTCAAAGCTCAGCAGTTCCGCTCCTTCCGCCACCTGCTCGCCGACATCATAATGGACCGCGGTCACGGTGCCGTCCGCCGGCGCGATGATGACGTGCTCCATCTTCATCGCCTCCAGCACCATCAGCGTGGCCCCGCGCGCGACGGCCTCCCCGGCACCGACCGGGGCGGCGACGACCTTGGCCGGCATCGGTGCCGTCAGCCGCCCCTCTTTAAGGTCTTGCACGCTCTCACGGGCGGCCGGATCCTCGAACAGCAGGCGATGACTGGCCCCCGCAAGCATGAGCGTGAGATCGCTGCCACGGCGGACGACGGTGGCTTTCATCCGCATCCCGCCAATCGTGGCGAGAAGATCGCCATCCGGCGCGAATTCGCCCAAGACCGTCCGCGGTTCGCTCTCGTTCGGCAACTGAAGGAGGAGGCCACCGCGTCGATAATGGACGATCACCTCGTTTCTCTGATCGCCGTCGCGAAAGGCAAGGGTGTGGACGTTGTCATCGTTCAGACGCCAGCCGGAGGTCGAATTCCAGGGGGAATACGGATCATCCGATTGCTCGGCGGCCGCAGCCGCCTCGCGGTCGCGGCGGAGGAGAACGTCGAGACAGGCCAGCGCGAGGAACAGCGGCGGCACCGGCCCTTTGCCGGGAAACAGATCGTGACGATGACGTTCGATGAACCCGGTATCGAGATCGGCGGCGGCGAACGCCGGATGGCCGGCGATGGCGGCGAGCAGGGCGACGTTGCTGGCAAGGCCGACGACCTGAACCTCGGCCAGCGCCCCCCGCAAGCGGCCGAGGGCGGCGTCCCGGGTGGCGTCCCAGACAATCAGCTTGGCGATCAGCGGATCGTAATGAATACCGACCGCATCCCCCTGCCGAACGCCGGTATCGATGCGAACATGGGCACCCTCGACGGGGAACCGCAGGTGGTGGAGAACGCCGGCAGCGGGAAGGAATCCGCGTGCCGGATCCTCGGCATAGATCCGCGCCTCGAAAGCATGCCCATCGGCAGCGATAGCCTCCTGCGCCAGCGGCAGCCGCTCTCCCGCTGCAACCCGAAGCTGCCATTCGACCAGATCAAGACCGACAATCATCTCGGTGACCGGATGCTCGACCTGCAGCCGAGTGTTCATTTCCATGAAGTAGAACGACTCGTCTTCCGCCAGCAGAAACTCAACGGTTCCGGCCCCGCGGTAGTCGATCGCACGCGCGGCATCCACCGCAGCGGCACCAAGCCGCGCCCGCAGCTTCTTGTCGATTCCCGGCGCCGGGGCCTCCTCAAGGATCTTCTGGTGCCGCCGCTGAACCGAGCAATCCCGCTCGAACAGATGAACGACGTTGCCGTGTGAATCGGCGAACACCTGAACTTCCACGTGGCGCGGTCGGCTGAGGTACTTCTCCAGCAACAGCGCATCGGCGCCGAACGCGGAGAGTGACTCCCGTCGCGCCGCTGCCACCGCCTCCGCCAGATCCGAGGCGGAGTCGACGACGCGCATCCCGCGCCCGCCGCCACCCGCCACCGCCTTGATCAGCACCGGATAGCCGATCTCCTCCGCCGCATGCTGGAGCACGGGGAAGGATTGATCCGCGCCGTGATAGCCCGGCACCACCGGAACACCAGCGGTCTGCATGATCGCCTTGGCCACGCTCTTGGAGCCCATCGCCCGGATCGCGTCGGCGGGCGGCCCGACGAACGCCACGCCCCCGGCCTCGCAGGCCTCGGCAAATTCGGCGTTCTCCGAGAGAAAACCGTAGCCGGGATGAATTGCATCCGAACCCGTCTGTTCGGCAACCGCGAGGATCCGGTCGATCTGAAGGTAACTGTCGGCGGCATCGGCGGTGCCGATCCGGCAGGCTTCGTCCGCCGCCATGGCGTGCAGGGCGCCGGCATCGACATCCGAATAAACCGCCACCGTCCGGATGCCGAGGCGGCGCGCCGTCCGGATCACGCGGCAGGCGATCTCGCCGCGGTTGGCGATCAGCAGCTTATTGAACATGAGCATCCACTCCGCCGCCTGTCATCCCTGCCGCTTGAGAAACGTTGCGATCCGCCTCTGCGCTTCCTCGGAGGCACGGGCATCGGCAATCCGCTCCGCCGTCTCCCGCATGAGGGCGGGATCAATGGTGGTGCGCCCGGCAACGCCGCGGATCAATTGCTTGGCCGCCGACAGGGCTTGCGGGGCACCCTGGCCGAGCGCCTGCAACATCCGATCCGCCGCCGCTCGCAGTGCCGACCCGGGGACAACCGCGTGAACGAGGCCGATCCTCAAGGCCTCGGCGGCGCCAAACCGTTCTGCGGTGAGGAAATAGCGGTGCGCCTGCCGGCGACCGATCGCGGCGATCACATAAGGGGAGATGGTGGCGGGAACGAGGCCGAGGCGGACCTCCGTCAGCGCAAAAACAGCCGTTTCCTCCGCAGCGAGAGCGATGTCGCAGGCAGCAATCAGGCCGACGCCGCCGCCGTAGGCCGGTCCTTGAATCAGGGCCACGGTGGGTTTCGGCAATTCATAGAGCAGGTGCAGCAGTTCCGCCAAGCGCAGCGCGTCGGCAACATTCTCCGCATGCGAGGCCGCTGCCATCCGCTTCATCCAGTTGAGATCGGCCCCGGCCGAGAAGGAGGTCCCGCGCGCGACAATGGCGACGGCGCGAACCCGAGGATCCTCTCGGATCTCTCCCAGGATCTCGGTCATGCGCGCGATCAGGGTGTCGTCAAAGGCATTGTGGACATGCGGGCGGTTCAGCACCACCCAGGCCGTGCCTTGAGCGTCGATCTCCAGCGCAATAGCGGCATCGTCCATAGCAGGCGGTGTCCCGTCTCCCGTTGCTACATTCGGAACACTCCGAAATGGCTCGCCTCGCTCGGCGCGTTGAGCGCCGCCGAGATGCCAAGCCCAAGCACCATCCGGGTCTCGGCCGGGTCGATGATCCCGTCATCCCACAGCCGGGCGCTGGCAAAATAGGGATGGCCTTGCGTCTCGTACTGCTCCAGGATCGGCCGGCGAAAGCTCTCCTCCTCCTCTGCCGACCAGCTCTGGCCGCGCGCTTCGATGCCGTCGCGCTTGACCGTCGCCAGAACGCCCGCGGCCTGTTCCCCGCCCATCACCGAGATGCGGGCATTCGGCCACATCCATAGAAACCGGGGGCCGTACGCCCGCCCGCACATGGAATAGTTCCCGGCCCCGAACGAGCCGCCGATCAGAACGGTGAACTTCGGCACCCGCGCGCAGGCCACTGCGGTAACCATCTTGGCGCCGTCCTTGGCAATGCCGCCCGCCTCGACCTTGCTGCCGACCATGAAGCCGCTGATGTTCTGAAGGAACACGAGCGGGATCCCGCGCTGGCAGCACAACTCGATGAAATGAGCGCCCTTCAGGGCGGACTCCGAAAACAAGATGCCGTTGTTGGCGACGATCCCGACCGGATAGCCGAAAATGTGGGCGAAGGCACAGATCAGCGTGGTGCCGTAGAGATGCTTGAACTCGTCGAAATCGGAGCCGTCGACAATGCGCGCGATCACCTCACGGACGTCGAACGATTTCTTCAGGTCGGTCGGGACGATCCCGTAGATCTCGGGCGCCTCGTAGCGCGGATCGCGAGGCTCGCGGAGCGTGATCGTCGGCCTCTTGCAGCGGTTGAGGTTGCCCACCAGACGCCGGGCGATCGCCAACGCGTGACTGTCGTCCATCGCATAATGATCGGTCACTCCCGAAACCCGGGAATGGACATCGGCGCCGCCGAGTTCTTCGGCCGAGACGACCTCGCCGGTGGCGGCGCGCACCAGCGGCGGGCCGCCGAGAAAGATCGTCCCCTGATTCTTGACGATGATGCTCTCGTCGGACATCGCCGGAACGTAGGCGCCGCCCGCCGTGCAGGAGCCGTGTACGACGGCGATCTGAGGAACCCCGGCCGCCGACATGTTGGCCTGATTGTAGAAAATTCTGCCGAAGTGATCGCGATCGGGAAAGACCGCGTCCTGTTCCGGCAGATTGGCTCCCCCCGACTCGACGAGGTAGATGCAGGGCAGCCGGTTCTCCAGCGCGATGTCCTGGGCCCGCAAGTGCTTCTTCACGGTCAGGCCGTAATAGGTGCCGCCCTTGACCGTCGGATCGTTCGCCACGACCACGCATTCGATCCCGGCAATGCGGCCGATGCCGGTGACGATGCCGGCGGAGGGGACCTCGGAGTCGTACATGCCGTGGGCGGCCAGCTGGGAGAACTCAAGGAACGGCGAGCCGACATCGAGCAGGCGACGGATCCGCTCGCGAACCAACAGCCGGCCGCGCTCGATGTGCTTGGCACGGGCCCGCTCGCCGCCCCCCAATTTGATCTGCTGGACGCTCGCCCGCAGATCGGCGACCAAAGCCTCCATCGCAGCCGCATTGGCCTTGAAGGCGGCGGAGCGTGTATCGACAGCGGTGGTGAACACGGTCATGATCCCGCCCGTCCGGTCTCAAGCCTCAGCTCTCGCGGCGCCGCCCGCGGCTTCACCTCACCAGGGGATCTCGGTGCCGTCGTAGTGCAGAAAGCGGCCGCTGTCTTCGATATGCAGGTTGTCGATCACGCCGCGCATGCCGACGACGCTTTCGTTGCTGTCGATGGTGGCACCGGGACCACCCATCTCCGTCCGCACCCAACCCGGGTTGAGAACCACGACAATGATCTCCTGATCCCGCAGATCGATCGACAGGCTTTTCATCGCAGCGTTCAGCGCGGCTTTGGAGGACCGATAGATGTACACGCCTCCCGAGGTATTGTCGGCAATGCTTCCCATCTTGCTGCTGATCGTCACGATTTTTCGCTGGTCCCCGCGTGCGAGGTGATCCAGAAACGCGGCGCTCACTTTCAGCGGCGCCATCGTGTTCACCCGCAGAACCTCGCACCAGACGGCGTAGTCGACGGTCTTGCAGGTGCCGACGCGCGGGCCGTAGACGCCCGCATTGTTGATCAACAGGTCGATCGCCTCCCCGTTCAGCTTGCGTGCAAGCTGCTCGATGCGGGCGAAATCGGTGACGTCGAGCGGGTAGATCTGGATATTGCCTTGCAAGGCGGTGAGCGCTTCGGCGACATCGGGCCGGCGGCAGGTGGCGATCACTTTCCAGCCATCGGCGGCGTACTGTCTGGCAAATTCGAGCCCGAGACCTTTGTTGGCTCCCGTGATCAGGCACGTCGGCATTGATGGCGGTCCCCTTTTCCTCTCCGTGCCGCTCAGCCTGCCGCGACAGGTCAGGCGGACTCCTCGAACAGCTCGCGGCCGATCAGCCAGCGGCGGATCTCGCTGGTGCCGGCGCCAATCTCGTAGAGCTTGGCGTCCCGTAGCAACCGACCGGTCGCATAGTCATTGATATAGCCGTTGCCGCCAAGGCATTGAATGGCGTCGAGCGCCATCCGGGTGGCACACTCGGCTGCGTACAAGATCACGCCGGCCGCATCCTTGCGGGTGGCCGAGCCGCGGTCGCAGGCACGGGCGACGGCGTAGACATACGCCTTGCAGGCATTCAAGGTGGTGTACATGTCGGCGAGCTTGGCCTGGATCAGCTGGAAGGTGCCGATCGGCTGACCGAACTGCCGCCGCTCATGGACGTACGGCAGGACCGCATCCAGACAGGCTTGCATGATCCCGAGCGGCCCGGCCGAGAGAACGAGGCGCTCGTAGTCGAGCCCGCTCATCAGTACATTGACGCCCTTGTGGACCGAGCCCAGCACGTTTTCTTCCGGCACCGCGCAGTCCTGAAAGACGAGCTCACAGGTATTCGATCCCCGCATGCCGAGCTTATCGAGCTTCTGCGCGGTGGAAAATCCCTTGAAGTCCCTCTCGACGAGAAAGGCGGTGATGCCGCGGGCGCCGGCCGGCGGATCGGTCTTGGCGTACACCACCAGCACCTGCGCGTCGGGGCCGTTGGTGATCCACATCTTGGTGCCGTTCAGCAGGTAGTGGTCGCCGTGCTTTACCGCACGCAACTGCATCCCGACCACGTCGGATCCCGCCCCCGCCTCGCTCATCGCTAGCGCGCCGACATGTTCGCCGCTGATCAGCTTCGGCAGATATTTCTGTTTCTGCTCAAAAGAGCCGTTGCGGCGGATCTGATTGACGCAGAGATTGGAATGGGCGCCATAGCTGAGACCCACCGAGGCCGATGCCCGGCTGATTTCCTCCATCGCGACGGCATGCTCCAGGTAGCCCATGCCGGCGCCGCCATAGTCCTCCTCGACGGTGATCCCGAGCAGACCGAGAGCACCCATCTTTTGCCAAAGATCGGCCGGGAACGTATTGTCGCGGTCGATCGCGGCGGCGCGGGGCGCGATCTCATCGGCGGCGAAATCTTGTACCGAGGCGCGCAGCATGTCGGCCGTCTCGCCGAGGCCGAAGTCAAGCGACGAAAACACGTTGGTATCCATCCTGCCCTCTCTGCCCGTTTCAACTATACGCGCGTTGCAGGCGACAGCACCATAGCGATTGCGGCACCGGGGGATGCGGCACCGGGGGATGCGGTTGGGGCGATACGGCTGGGACGATGCGGTCGGCGAGGACGGCGGCAAACAGTTTGGCGAGCGGATCGCGGCGCGATCGGTCCGCTTCTGGCAACAAGAGAAGTCGCGGCGGCAGGCCTGCCGGTGGCCGTGACGGAAAAATGCTGCTAGAACGGGCGCGCCACTTGGACAAACAACGATGGCCAGAGGAGGGCCGAGCCGTGCGCACGGCGACAGTGGACCGCAAGACGGAGGAGACCGCGATCCGGGTCAGCGTCAACCTCGATGGCGAGGGGCGCTACGCGATCGCCACCGGGATCGGCTTTCTCGACCACATGCTGGAGCAACTCTCGCGTCACAGCCTGATCGATCTGAGCGTGGAGGCCAAGGGCGACCTCCACATCGACGGCCACCACACCACTGAGGACAGCGCAATCGCCCTCGGCCAGGCATTTGCCCAGGCTCTCGGTGAGCGCCGCGGCATCCGCCGCTTCGGCGCCGCCCTGTCGGTGATGGACGAAGTGCTGACCCGGGTGGTGGTCGACATTTCCGGGCGGCCGTACTGCGTGTGGAAGGTGCGCCTCGATCGCCCGCAATTGGGCGATCTCGACACCGAGCTGGTATCGCACTGGTTCCAGACGTTCGCCTTCAACGCCGGCCTGACGCTGCACATCGAGACGCTTTACGGCGAGAACAACCATCACATCTGCGAATCCTGCTTCAAGGGTCTGGCTCGTGCCCTGCGCGAGGCGACGGAGATGGACCCGCGCAAGGCGGACGCAATTCCTTCGACCAAGGGTATCCTCGGCGCGGCGCCGACGATGACCGCCTGATCTTCGGGACCGGCCCATGCGTGTCTACACGGTTCACGTTCACCGCCGGCGGCGCGACCCCGACCGAAACGTCGTTCTCGTCAAGGAAGGATTCTGCTGGCCGGCGTTCTTCTTTTCGGCGATCTGGGCGATCTGGAAAGGCCTGTGGTTGGTCGCCGTGCTGTTTGTCGTGCTCGAGATCGCCCTCGGTCTGGTCTTCGATGTCTTTCTCATCGACCCGCTGACGCAGGCGGCGCTGGCCCTGCTGCTGTCGCTCGCGATCGGCTTCTTCGCCAATGATCTGCGGCGCTGGACCTTGACCCGCCGCGGCTTCCGCGATGGCGGGGTCGTGGTCGGCCGCGACCTGCTGGCCGCCGAGCGGCGTCTGTTCGAAGGCGATCCCGGCCTGGCTGCGGATCTGTTGTCGTGAGCCGGGGGATCTCGCGTTGAGCATCGCGATCATCGACTACGGCTCGGGCAACCTGCGCTCGGCGGCGAAGGCGTTCGAGCGGGCGGTCCTTGAAGACGAACTCGATCACACCGTCGCCGTCACCAGCGTTCCCGCCGATGTTGCCGCCGCCAGCCACATCGTGCTGCCCGGCGTCGGCGCGTTCGGGGACTGCCGGCGCGGGCTCGACGCGCTGCCGGGGATGGTCGAGACCTTGACCCGCGCGGTAATCGAGGACGGCCGGCCGTTCCTTGGCATCTGCGTCGGCATGCAGCTGATGGCGACGCGCGGCCTCGAGCACGGCAGCCATCAGGGCTTGGGCTGGATCGAAGGCACCGTCGCGCGGCTTCAGCCCGCCGATCCGACGTTGAAGATCCCGCACATGGGCTGGAACGAGTTGGAGCCGAGGGTTCCGGATCATCCCTTCCTGGCCGGCATTGGTGCCGGCGCACATGCCTATTTCGTCCACAGCTACAACTTTGATGCCGCCGATCCCAACGCCGTTCTCGCCAGCGTTGATTACGGCGGCCCGGTAACGGCCGTCATCGGCCGCGCCAACATGCTGGGATGTCAGTTCCACCCGGAGAAGAGCCAAGCGGTGGGCCTTCGCCTGATCACCAATTTTCTGCGGTGGCGACCATGATCTTCTTTCCTGCGATTGACCTGAAGGACGGCAGGTGCGTTCGCCTCGTGCGGGGCGCGATGGACACGGCGACGGTGTTCAACGACTCGCCGGCGGCTCAGGCGGCGGCCTTTGCCGGGGTCGGCTGCATGTGGCTGCACGTCGTCGATCTCGACGGCGCGTTCGCCGGGCGCCCGGTCAATACCCCCGCGGTCGACGCGATTTTGAAGGCGTTCCCAGGCAAGGTGCAGCTCGGCGGCGGCATCCGCACCCTCGGTAGCGTGCGCAGCTGGCTCGAACGCGGCGTTCATCGGGTGATCCTCGGCACCGCCGCGGTCAACGATCCGGTGTTCGTGACGGAAGCCTGCCGGGCCTTTCCCGGCCGCGTGGCCCTCGGCATCGATGCGCGGGACGGCCTTGTCGCCGTCTCCGGCTGGGCCGATACCACCGAGGTCTCCGCCCTCGATCTTGCCCGGCGCTTCGAGGCCGACAAGCCCGCGGCGATCATCTACACCGACATCAGCCGCGACGGCGCGATGAGCGGGCCCAACATCGAGGCGACGCTCGCCCTCGCCCGCGCGGTGCAAACGCCGGTGATCGTCTCCGGCGGCGTCGCCAGCATCGACGACCTGATCGCGGTCCGCAACCAGGGCAGCGGCCTCCTCGAAGGCGTGATCTGCGGGCGCGCGCTCTACGAAGGCCGGATCGATGCGGCGGCGGCGGTCGAGCTGCTGGCTGCGAATGGCCGTTGAAGGAAGGATTCGCGGCTCATGCTGAAAGCGCGCATTATTCCCTGTCTCGATGTCGACCAGGGGCGCGTCGTCAAGGGCGTGCGGTTCGTCGATCTTGTGGACGCCGGCGATCCGGTTGAACAGGCACGGCTTTATGACCGGGCCGGCGCCGACGAGCTCTGCTTTCTCGACATCACCGCCAGCCACGAAAACCGCGAAACCATCTATGACGTCGTCCGCCGCACCGCCGAGCAGTGCTTCATGCCGCTTACCGTGGGGGGTGGCGTGCGCACACTGGAGGACATCCGCCGTCTGCTGCTGGCGGGCGCCGACAAGGTTTCGATCAACACCGCCGCCGTGCATACTCCTGAGTTCGTGGGCGAAGCGGCGGAAAAATTTGGAAGCCAGTGCATCGTCGTCTCGATCGACGCCAAGGCAGTGGCGCCGGAGCGCTTCGAGATCTTCACCCATGGCGGACGCACGCCGACCGGCATTGATGCGGTCGCCTGGGCGCGGCGGATGACCGAGCTCGGCGCCGGCGAGCTGCTAGTGACGTCGATGGATCGGGACGGCACCAAGGCCGGCTTCAACATTCCGCTGACCCGGGCGATCGCGGACGCGGTTCCGGTTCCGGTAATCGCCTCCGGCGGGGTCGGCACTCTTGATCATCTGGTCGAGGGCATCGTCGCTTGTCATGCCACCGCGGTGCTGGCGGCCTCGATCTTTCATTTCGGCACCTTCACCATCGGCGAGGCCAAGGCCTACATGCGCGCGGCCGGGGTCCCGGTTCGGCTGGATGCTCCCGCGGATCCTGGCCCGAGCCTCCACAACGAAAGGATGCGGCCATGACACCGCCGGTCGATGCTCGGGTGCTCGAGCGGCTGTTCGCGGTGATCGAGAGCCGGCGCGGGGACGATCCCATGCAATCCTATACCGCCCGTCTGCTGGGCGAGGGCCGGGCAAAGATCGCCCGCAAGCTGGGCGAGGAGGCAATCGAGGTCATCGTCGCCGCGCTGGGGAGCGAGCGGGAGCAGATCGGCAAGGAAAGTGCTGATCTTCTTTATCATCTGCTTGTGCTGTGGGCGGAGGCGGGCCTCGCGCCGGACGACGTATGGCGGGAGCTGGCGCGCCGGGAGGGAACCTCCGGGCTTGCCGAGAAGGCGGCCCGCGAGAAACCGTAACGGGAGGGAGAATGCCGATGGCCTACGATGAGAACAACATCTTTGCGAAAATCCTGCGCGGCGAAGTGCCGTGCGACAAGGTATACGAGGACGATTGCGCGCTCGCGTTCAACGACATCCGCCCGCAAGCGCCGGTTCATGTCCTGGTGATCCCGAAGGGTCCTTACGTGTCGATGGACGACTTCACCGCCGAGGCGTCGGCCGACAGGGTTGCCGGATTTTTCCGGGCGGTCGGCGCGGTCGCTCGCCAACTTGGGGTGCACGAAAGCGGCTATCGGCTGATCGTCAACACCGGCGGCGACGGCCACCAGGAAGTGATGCACCTCCACGTCCACATCTTCGCCGGCCGCCCCCTGGGGCCGATGCTGAGGCGGGCGGGGGCTTGAGGTCCGGCAAGCTTGAGCGAGATCGAGGTCGAACAGGACGGCCGCTGGGCGCGACGCAGAACCGCAGCCGGGCGGACCATTGATGGCCTTACGGGGCCCAGCGGGAAAAGGCCGGCTGGGCGCCCTGCCACGAAAGGGCCGCCCACAGTCGCCGCGAAGCAGCGTTATTTGCAAGCTCCTTCGCTCGAACGGATGCGGCCTTCCAGGAGGGATATTGTCCTCCTGAAAGACCGCTGGCGTAGCCGTTGTCAAATGGGACAGCCGAGCCGCTCACGCATCACCGCACCTTGAAAGCGGCCAAGCGGTTGGCCGGCTCGAGGGAGGGATTCGAATATCCCTCGCTCAGGCCCACAGGTCGAAATAGACATCATACTGACCACCGTCTCCGTCCATCCACCTAAGCACATCTTGGGCGGGCGCCTGCGAAGCGTAAAAAGTAGCGGTGGCAATATAATCATCCCCATTTAACCACCCGCCGTCCTTCTCGTAAAGGTTGATGGTAACCTTGTCCGTAAAATGTGTCCACTGAGGGGAGAAATCGTACGAGTCTCCCGTGCTCAGGCTAGGGGTTGTCTCGGTTACCGGTTTCCCATTAACCGTCAAATACAGTTCATCCCCTCCCCACTCCCACTTTTGCTCACTTACGACCTCGATTTTGTCAACGTCAATCCATGCCATCATGCTCTCCATTGGTCTGGTATTAACAATCTTTTTACTGTCTTGTCTTACTTTTGTGCTGACAGGCACCCGCGCATTATCTATGGATATATTTGACCGGACTATCCACCAGGGGATGGAAAACGGATCGAGTGAAGGATCTAGATCTTTATACGCAGCCGGAAACAAAGCCACGCCTTGTCGAGAAAGGGCAGCCAAAGCTTGATGGGGACAAATAGCGCCAAAGCCGAGGCTGGGTGGCTTGGAGAGGTGATCGAAGTCATCATCGCCGCGCTGGGGAGCGAGCGGGAACTGATCGGCGAGGAAAGCGCCGATCTTCTCTATCATCCGGTGGCGCTGTGGGCGAAGGCCAGTTCCGCGCCGGCCGACGTATCACGGGAGCTGGCAAGCCAGGAGAGAGCACCTCGGGGCTTACCGAAAAGGCCGCGCGCGACACGTTCACAGGTTGCCGTGGAGCGTCCCTTCCTGTATCCACGGGTCGGAGGCGGACCCGACTTTAGAACGGGGCCGAGTTTAGAACAGGATGACGCTCGGCAACGGCCTTTCGCCCCTTACCGACACGGCCGAAGTCATCGGCGGAAGGGAACGCCGTGCAACCGCCCAGTGGCGCATGGGATTAACGCGGAGGCAATGCGAGTCAGGGCCGAGGGGGTCGCGCCGGCCCACCAGCATCTGTGCCCACGCCTGCCACAGCGCGCCCGGAGGCCCAAGGATCCGTAAACCGCGCCCCCGCCAAGCCTTTAACTGACGACGTGGTAGCCGCCGTCGACGTAGATCGTATCGCCGGTGATCAGCTTGGCGTAGTCGCTGGCGAGGAAGGCGGTAGCCATGCCGACGTCCTCGATGGTAACGAGCACTCGGCTCGGAGCCCGCGCGGCCGCCTTTTCCATCAGCTCATCAAATCTATCGATGCCCGAGGCCGCGCGCGTTCGGATCGGGCCCGGCGAGATCGAATGCACGCGGATGCCGTTGGGTCCGAGTTCGGCGGAGAGATAGCGCGCCGATGCCTCCAGAGCCGCCTTGACGGGCCCCATCACGTTGTAGTTCTCGACCACCTTCTCGGCGCCGTAATAGCTCATCGTGAACAGGGAACCGCCGTTCGTCATCAGCGGCTCGGCCAACCGTGCCATCCGGATGAATGAGTGGCACGAGATGTCCATCGCCATCAGGAAGCCGTCGCGCGAACAGTCGGTGACCCGGCCATGGAGATCCTCGCGCGGGGCGAAGGCGATCGAGTGAAGGGCGATATCGAGTTGGCCCCACTTTTGTCCAATCGCTTCGAACACCGCTTCGAGTTGGCCTTCCTCGCGCACGTCGCAGGGCAGGAACAACTCCGCCTCGAGGTGCTCTGCGAGCGGCTGGGTATAAGGCTTGGATTTCTCGTTCAGATAGGTGATCGCCAGCTCGGCGCCGAGGGCACGGAACGCCAGCGCGCAGCCGTAGGCGATCGACTGGTTGTTGGCAATGCCGATGACCAAAGCTTTCTTGCCGGCCAAAGCGCCTTGCGGGCCTTCGACGCGTTTCTTCAGATCCGCGAAAAATGCCTCTGTCGCCGTCAGCTCGCTCATTTCAGGTTCTCCATGGAAAAGTTGATGGTTCGCGGCTTGCCTCTCATCCGTGAAGTATGCGCCAAGTGTGGATAGCGATCATCCGCTCCTCGTCGGTGGGGATCACCCAGGCCGACACGGGGCTGTCGGCGGTCGTGATGCGAGGACCGCCGGCACCATTCGCGGCGGGATCGACGCGGACGCCGAGCCATCCGGCCGCGCGGCAGACCCGCTCGCGAATTTCGGCTGCGTGCTCGCCGATACCGGCGGTGAACACCAAGGCATCGAGGCCGCCGAGAACCGCGGCCAGCGCGCCGAGATGCTTGCCGATGTGGTAGACGAACAGCTGGATCGCCTCTTCCGCCCGCGGATCGTCGCTCGTCAAGAGATCGCGCATGTCGTTACTGATCCCGGAGACCCCAAGCAGGCCCGACTTCCTGTACAGCAGGTTTTCCAGCTCTTCGGCATTCATCCCGCCGGCCTGCAGCAGGTACAACAGGACGCCCGGATCGAGCGCCCCCGGCCGCGTTCCCATCGGCAGGCCATCGAGTCCGCTGAAGCCGAGCGTGCTCTCGACGCTCTCGCCGTCCCGCAGCGCGCACAGGCTGGCGCCGCTGCCCAGATGGGCGACGACAACCCGCCTGGCCTCCGGCGCATAGTCTGGCAGCACCCGGGCAATGAACTCGTACGACAGGCCATGAAAGCCGTAACGGCGGACGCCCTGCTCGTACAGGGACCGCGGGAGGGCGAACCACCGTGCCACCGGAGGCTGCGTGCGATGGAAGCTGTTGTCGAAACAGGCGACCTGCAGCAGATCGGGATGGCGCTCGGCCAACGCATCGATAGCGGCGAGGTTATGGGGAAGGTGCAAGGGGAAGAACGGCACCAGCGCCCCGATGTCCTTCATCACCTCCGCGTCCAGGCGGGTCGGTCCTGTGTACTGCGCACCGCCGAAGACGACTCGGTGCCCGGCTGCCGCGATCCGCACGTCCGTCGCGTTTTCTTCGATCCAGCCGATGATGTGGTCGATCGCCTCGCCATGGGTGATCGCCTCCGGCCATTGATGCGTCCCCAGCGTTTCCCCCGCGGCGTTCTTGCACACGAAACGCGGGTTCGTTCCAAGGCCTCCGATCTGCCCCTTGCCGAGGAAGATCGGCTCTTGCTGCCCGCGTTCAGCATAGCCGGCGAACTTGATACTGGAGGAGCCGGCGTTGATGACGAGAAGCCCGGGTTCCATCGCGGCTTACTCCGCGGCCGCCTTGCGGAGCGCCAAACCCCGCCGCTGCGCGTCCGCGTACAGTACGGCGATCGCACACGACGCGAGGCGGGTTCGCGCATTGTCGGCGCGACTGGTCAGCACGATCGGCACGCGGGCGCCGAGAACAATGCCGGCGGCCTCCGCATTGGCCATGAAGGTGAGTTGCTTGGCGAGGATGTTGCCAGCCTCGAGGTCAGGGACAACGAGGATGTCGGCTTGGCCCGCGACCGGCGAGTGGATGCCCTTGGTCGCCGCCGCCTGCACGTCGATGGCGTTGTCGAAGGCCAGCGGCCCATCCAAAATGCCGCCGGTGATCTGGCCGCGATCCGCCATCTTGCACAGCGCCGCCGCATCGAGCGTCGAGGGCATCTTGGGCGTCACGGTTTCCACCGCGGACAGGATGGCAACCTTGGGCTCCGGAATGTGGATGGCGTGCGCCAACTCAATGGCGTTCTGGATAATGTCGCGTTTTTCTTCGAGATCCGGCGCGATGTTGATGGCGGCATCGGTGATGATCAGCGCGCGCGGGTAGGTCGGAACGGCGATCACGAAGCAGTGGCTCAAGCGGCGCTCGGTGCGCAGGCCGGCGACGGGGTCCACCACCGCCGACAACAACTCGTCCGTGTGCAGACTGCCCTTCATCAACAACTGCGCTTCACCCGATCGCACCAATGAGACGGCGACTTCGGCAGCGTGGTGGCTGTGATCGGCAGGAACGAGCTTGTAAGGGCCGATATCGACGCCGGCGGCCTCGGCAACGGCGGCGATCTTCTTCTCCGGGCCAACCAGGATCGGCGCGATGAGATTGTACTTGGCGGCCTCGATCGCGCCGACAAGGGCGTCCTCGCTGCACGGATGAGCAACCGCGCAGACCATCTCCGGCAGTTCCTGGCAGGCCTGGAGAAGGAGAAGATAGCGATCCTCGCGACGCAACTGTACCTTGGGAAGCTCGGTGAGGGCGTGATGCATCTTGGCGGACGGCGCGATGATCTCCGCCGTTCCCTTAAAGACGACTTCACCGGCCGGATTGGTGGCGCTGCAGTCGAGGATCACCGACTGGGTGTGCGGGTGCTTCTCCGTCACGGTGACGGTTGCGGTCACCGGAATGCCGAGCCCCACCGGCTTGATGAAATCGACATCGATCCGGCGCGCGATGGAGCCGATCCCGGGCAGCTTGGTCCCCGCCAGAGTCGTAAACAACACGGTCGCCCACCCGGCCTGCCCGCCGCCACGGGTGAACATCGAGGTATCGGCGGGGCCGGGATCGAGGTCGATCAGGTTGACGTTGCCGGTCATCACCGCCCACGTCTCGACGTCGTTCTTGTCGAGGGCGCGAACGAAGCTGGCCGCATCGCCGATCTGGATTTCATCGAAGATCTTGTTTTCAATGGTGTCGACCATGGATTGATCCTGAATTCGATGCCTGGCACCGCACGAAACGGAAGGTCCGGAGCAACGACGTTAAAGAAAATGCGCGTTGGAACAACGCGTTCTCGATCACGAACGCATCACCAAAGCGTCCTTTGCTGCGACGCAATATACCAATTGCTGCTATGCAAAACCTCGCCCATTTTGTGTGCCGAGTCGAGTGTTTTCGGGCCGCCACATCGTTCTCAAGCGGGTAGGTGACATGCGCGGCGCGCCCCATGTTCTGCTCAAGCGGCGGCGTTAAATCTGCTATTTTCGTTGTAGGCATCAACACGCAGGGATTAACGGGAGGAGCGCACGATGACGGATGAAAAGAAGCGCGGCGAGAGAGCGATGGGCGAGCCGGCCAACGCCGGTGAGGAAGCCGCCCGGGAGGCGGACGAGGTCGCCATGGGACGGCCGGGCACGCCGGAGACGATCGATGCGCAATCGGCTGCCGAGATCGCGATGGGCAAGCCGAGGGCGGCGGCGGAAGCGGCGGTTGAGGAGGCGGACGAGGCTGCTTTCGGCAGGCCCGCGACCGCCGAGGAGATGGCGACCCGCGAAGCCGACGACGTCGCCATGGGCGAGCCGACAACCGGCGAGCAGCGGGAGGAACAGGAGATCGACGAGACGGCAATGGGCAAGCCGTCGGGCCGATCGCGGGGCTGAACGAGCTTCCCGCCCCGTCAGAATGAACTTGGCAGCGTCGGCGTCGCGGCTGACCGATCAGGCCCCGCGCGGGCCAAAGAGGATGACCATGGCGCCCATGATGCAGATCGCCGCGCCGACGGCATCCCAGCGGTCCGGGCGGACCCCTTCGATGGTCCACATCCAGATGAGCGAGGCTAGGATGTAGATGCCGCCGTAGGCCGCGTAGGCGCGCCCGGCGAAAGCGGCATCGATGCGGGTGAGCGCCCAGGCGAACAGGGCGAGGCTGGCCATCCCCGGCAGCAGCCAGAGCGCCGTTCTGCCCAGGCGCAGCCACGCCCAGAAGGCGAAGCAGCCGCCGATCTCCGCGAACGCGGCGAGGACGTAGGTGGCAATGGCTCGCATTCGGGCTTCCCCCTCCCGATCGTCACCCGCAACGGCGCAACCCGGTCCCCTCAATCGTCACCTGCGAGGGCGCGAAATGCGCCCGTGCCGATCCAGAAAAAACACCCGAACTCTAAGCTGTATGGATTGCCGCGCCCGCTTATCGCAGGCCCGTAAAGACGGGCGTGTAAGCGTTGCCCAGGTTACAGGATGAACTTGGCGATGTCGGTGTTGCGGGCCAGCTCGCCGACCCGCTC
>CAZFBS010000043.1:0-24574 GCA_964517265.1 uncultured Rhodospirillaceae bacterium
TCGGCACCGTCTCATCGAGCCTGCTGGCGCTACCGGCGGAGGGGCGTGACGCGCAGCCGATCTGGCTGTTTGCGGCGGGCCCTCCCGGTGTGGCTCCCTTTGCTCCCGTCTCGATGGAAAGCGCGCAACCCGAAGCGCGGCCGAAGCGTGATTGAGTTGCCGGCCGGGACTTGCTATATCACAGGGACGATAAGCTGATTGAGAGCGCGGGTCCCGTGCGCGCCCGCGGCGCACCGTTACGACTGGTTGGCGACGAATGGCCCGACGCAGACAGATTTTTGAAGGCAGGGCAAAAATCCTGTTCGAAGGACCCGAGCCCGGCACTCTGGTTCAGTATTTCAAGGATGAATCGGCACCTTTCAGCCCCCACAAGCGCGTTGTCATTACGGGGAAGGGCGTGCTGAACAACCGCATTTCCGAATACCTGATGACAAAGCTCGGCGAGATCGGCGTTCCGACCCACTTCGTTCGCCGGCTCAATATGCGCGAACAGCTGGTGCGCGAAGTCGAAATGATTCCGATCCAGGTCATCATCCGGAACGTTGCGGCGGGCGCGTTTGCCGGACGCTTCGGCATGCCCGAGGGTACGGCCCTGCCGCGCTGTATCGTCGAGTATCGCTACAAGTCCGAGGAGTTGGGCGATCCGATGGTCTCGGAGGAGCACATCACCGCGTTTGGCTGGGCGGGCCCGCAGGATCTCGACGAAATCATGTCGCTCTCGTTGCGCATCAACGACTTCCTTTCCGGTCTGTTTCTCGGGATCGGCATCCGTCTGTTCGACCTCAGGATCGAATTCGGTCGGCTGTGGGATGACGAGCAGGTTCGGATTGTTCTCGCCGACGAGATCAGTCCCGACTCCTGCCGGCTTTGGGATCTGCGCAATGACGGATGGCTGGATTCCGAGCATTGCGAGGGCGATCTGGCGGCCATTACCCGCGTCTATCAGGAAGTGGCGCGGCGCCTCGGCATCCTGCCGGAGAGCGGGCCGAGTGATCTGAAGGGGCCGGAGACGATGCAGTGACAACTCCAGAATGGAGGCCTGCAAAACCGTGAAGGCGAAAATCCACGTGACGCTGAAGAACGGCGTTTTGGACCCGCAAGGCAAGGCCGTCGCCCATGCACTGGATTCCCTCGGCTTCAGCGGCATCAACGATGTGCGCCAGGGCAAATACATCGAGCTCGATCTAGCGGAAGCGGATCGGGCGGTGGCGCACGAAAAGGTCGACGCCATGTGCCGGCAGTTGCTTGCCAACACCGTGATCGAAAATTACGCCATCGATCTCCTCGACTGAGCCGGCCTTCGCATTCTCATGAAATCCGCCGTCATCGTCTTTCCCGGGTCCAACTGTGATCGCGACGTGGCGGTTGTGCTGGAGCAGGCAACCGGAGCGCCGCCGCGGATGGTGTGGCATCGGGAAACGGAGATGCCCCCGCTCGATCTCATCGTCGTGCCCGGTGGATTCTCCTACGGCGATTATCTGCGCGCCGGGGCGATGGCCGCGCATTCGCCGATCATGCGCGAGGTGCAGGCGCGTGCGCAGGCCGGCGTTGCCGTGCTCGGAATCTGCAACGGGTTTCAGGTTCTGTGCGAAAGCGGCCTGCTCCCGGGCGTTTTGATGCGCAACGCCGGGCTGAAGTTCATCTGCCGCGATGTCCATCTTCGTGTGGACAACACGGCCTCCGCGTTCACTCGGTGCTACCGGAAGGATCAAGTCATTCGCGTTCCGATCGCGCACAACGAGGGAAACTTTTTTGCCGATCCGCAAACCCTCGACCGGATTGAAGGCGAGGGGCGCGTTGCGTTCCGCTACTGCACGAGCGCAGGCGCACTTGCCGAGGACGCCAACCCCAACGGCTCGCAGCGGGCGATCGCCGGCATTCTCAACGAGAGGGGCAACGTACTCGGGATGATGCCGCACCCCGAACGCGCCTCCGACGAGCGCCTCGGCGGCACCGACGGATCGGGACTGTTCCAGAGTCTGGTTGCGGCGCTGACATGACGACAATCTCCGATCCTGTCCCGATGACGCCCGAACTGGTCGCCGAACACGGCTTATCGGACACTGAGTATGGCAAGATCCTGGAGATCCTGGGGCGGGCGCCGAACATCACCGAGCTCGGCATCTTCTCGGTCATGTGGAGCGAGCACTGCTCCTACAAATCGTCCAAACGCTGGCTGAAGACATTGCCGACGCAGGCGCCGTGGGTGATCTGCGGCCCCGGGGAGAACGCCGGCATCGTCGATATCGGCGACGGACAGGCGGTGATCTTCAAGATGGAGAGCCACAACCACCCCTCCTACATCGAACCCTACCAGGGGGCGGCGACCGGTGTCGGCGGCATCCTGAGGGACGTGTTCACCATGGGCGCCCGGCCTGTCGCCAGCCTCAACGCACTCCGGTTCGGCAGCACGGATCACCCCAAGACCCGCCATCTCGTCTCCGGCGTGGTGGCCGGCATCGGCGGCTACGGCAACTGTGTCGGCGTCCCGACGGTCGGCGGGGAATGCACGTTCGATCGCCGCTACGACGGCAACATCCTCGTCAATGCGATGGCCGTGGGCGTTGTCGATGGCGACCGGATCTTTTATTCCGCCGCGGCCGGTGTCGGCAATCCGGTGGTATACGTCGGCTCGCGAACGGGCCGCGACGGCATCCACGGCGCGACCATGGCCTCTGCGGAATTTTCCGACGATACCGAGGAAAAGCGCCCGACGGTCCAGGTCGGCGATCCGTTCACCGAGAAGCTTCTGATCGAAGCCTGCCTTGAGTTGATGGCGACCGACGCGATCATCGCCATCCAGGACATGGGCGCGGCGGGCCTTACCTCTTCTTCGTTCGAGATGGCCTCCAAAGGCGGTCTCGGCATTGCGCTTGATCTCGATCGCGTACCCACCCGCGAAACCGGCATGAGCGCCTACGAAATCATGCTTTCGGAAAGCCAGGAGCGGATGCTGATGGTCCTCAAGCCGGGACGGGAGGCTGAAGCCGAGGCTGTTTTTCAGAAATGGGAACTGGATTTCGCGGTGGTCGGCGAGACCACCGACAGCGGCCGGATGGTCGTCCGGCATCATGGTGGGGTGGTGGTCGATGTGCCGATCGATCCGCTCGCCATGGCCTCCCCGGATTACGACCGTCCCTGGGTTGCCGGCCCGCCGCCGGCGCCGCTCGATCCGGCGAGCGTGCCGGCCCCTGCCGATCCGATGGCGGCCCTGCGTCATTTGCTGGGATCGCCCGATCTCGCCAGCAAGCGCTGGATCTGGGAGCAGTACGATCACATGGTCATGGGCGACACCGTCCAGCGCCCGGGCGGCGACGCCGCGGTGATCCGCGTCCACGGGACCGAAAAAGGTCTCGCCCTCGCTTGCGACTGCACCCCCCGGTACTGCTTGGCGGATCCGGTCGAGGGCGGCCGTCAGGCCGTGGCGGAAACCTGGCGGAATCTGACCGCCAGCGGGGCCAAACCGCTGGCGATCACCGATTGCCTCAATTTCGGCAATCCGGAAAAACCCCCGATCATGGGGCAGTTCACCGGCTGCATCACCGGCATGGCCGAAGCCTGCGCGGCGCTTGCGTTCCCCGTCGTTTCCGGCAACGTCTCCTTCTACAACGAGACCAACGGCGTGGCGATTCCGCCGACCCCGACTATCGGCGGCGTCGGCCTGATCGACACCCTGGATCGGATGGCAACGCCTGCGCTGAAGGCGCCCGGGCAGGTGCTGATGCTGATCGGAGGATCGGAAGCCGGCGCCGGCGGCTGGCTCGGGCAGTCGTTGTACTTAAGGGAGATCGAAGGACGCGAGGATGGGCCCCCCCCTCCCGTCGATCTTGCCGCCGAACGCCGGACCGGCGACTTTGTCCGTGGGCTGATCGCGGATGGCCGCGTGGCAACCTGCCACGATGTCTCCGACGGGGGACTTCTTGTCGCCCTCACGGAAATGGTGATCGCCGGCGATGTCGGTGCCGCCATCGAAGCTCCGCCCGACACCGGCTCCGTGCCCGACTCAACGCACGCATGGTTGTTCGGAGAGGATCAGGGACGCTATCTGATCGCGCTCGAGCGGGATACGGTGGAGTCGGTTCGGCAAGCTGCCGTTGCCGCCGGCGTCGCGGTCCAGCCGATCGGGGTCACCGGCGGTGATCGGTTGACGGTGAACGGCACCCACGCCATATCCCTAGACGCGTTGCGCGAGAGTAACGAGGCATGGCTGCCGCGCTATATGGCCGGGCCAAATGAGTTTCCAGCAGCAGGGGAGCGGGCCGATGGCGATGAACGCCGGGGAAATTGAACGCCTGATCAAGGAAGCGCTGCCCGATGCGCGGGTGACCATCGAGGATCTCCGCGGCGACGGCGATCATTACGCCGCCTTGATCGAGTCCCACGCGTTCGCGGGAAAGAGCCGGGTGCAGCAGCACCAGATGGTCTACCAGGCGCTACAGGGCCGTATGGGCGGCCAGCTGCACGCGCTGGCCTTGCAGACGGGCGTGCCGAAACAGGTTTGAGAAAGATGAGGGAGGTGGCATCGTGGAGCAGATGAACGACAATCCGGTTTACACGCGGATCCGGCGGGAAATCGAAGATAATTCCGTAGTTGTTTTCATGAAGGGCACGCCGATGTTTCCGCAGTGCGGATTTTCGGCAGCGGTGGTGCAGGTTTTGAGCAGCCTCGGTGTCAAATTCCAGGGCATCGACGTGCTGACCGATCCCGGCCTGCGCGAAGGCATCAAGCAGTTTTCCAACTGGCCGACGATTCCGCAAGTCTACGTCCAGGGCGAGTTCATCGGCGGCTGTGACATTGTCCGGGAAATGTACGCCTCGGGCGAATTGCAGCAGCTTTTGGAGGAAAAGCAGGTCGAATTCGCCAACTGATCCTTCGTCCCTGTTGCGGCAGGGCGCGCTGAAGGCTGGATGCTCCGGCCCCACTCCTGCCAACCGTTTGTTTACCCGGATATGATGTGATGGCGATCGTTCCGCCGCGGCATGCCGTGGCGGAGACGGTGCGCGCGGCAGGCTCGCCACGGCACCTTAAACGCGGTACCCAACGGCGCTGGCGGCGAGGACGGGCAACAGGAAGCGATGAGCGATGTTTCGCCCGGGGGTAGGGGCTCACCTGACCGTGGCTCTTCCGACGGCATGCCGAGCGGGCTTGGCGGCAAGTCTGCGAGCAACGCCGCCAACACCGATACAGACTCCCTGCATATTCTTCCGTTGGACGGAATGCCGATCACGACGCCGGCCCTGCGCCGGGCCCGGCTGATCCGCAACGGGCGGCTACAGACGATGGTCGAGCTCTACGCGGGCACCGACATGGGAAGCGGCCAGATCACGATCGAAGACGTCGGCAAGGAGTTTGGATGGGCCAGGCTGCCACCCCACCCAGACCTGGTGCTGCTGCGAAAGCTGGCCGCCCTGGCCAGCTACGATGTCTACAGCCTGCGTATCCTCCTTCGCGATCATGGGATTGCCGTCAGCAGCATCGATGCCTTGCGGCTGTCATCGGCCAAGGCGGCTGAGCTCACCACCTACATGAGCGAATTCACACGCCCCCTGCTGACCCAGATCTATGGCGCGGACGCATCGCCCTGCCAGAGCTTCGACGATCTGATCGGGCTGTTCCGCGATCCGGACGTCAAGCGGGCGCGCGAGAAGCTGGTTATGATGGCCGAGCAGCTTGGTATCGACATTGCGGACATCCCGAAGTTTCTCGAAGATTACGGCGACATCTTCATGTCAGTGTCCTACTACCGCAGTTGCCTCGACGCAATCGAGCCCGCGGCCGAATGTTTTCTCGACTCATTGCGGGAGATGCAGGGAAGCCGCCAGCTGAAGCAGGATGCGGATCTGATGCAGACCTGCGAAGCGATGCAGCGAAGCGTCACCGGGCTGATGACGAGCATCGGCAACCTGCTCGGGCATTTCGAACACAGCACCGACGGCATGTGGGACAACCTCACCGCCGAGCGCTTTCGCCAACTCGAGAGCACCATCCGGAGCTATCACACGACGATCGGCGGCGTGCTGTGCGCCCTCTCGGTGAAGATCCATGCGTGGAGTCGCGTTTTTCCGGAACGGCACGCAAGCGGCCTGATGCGGCGGGCGGAGTTCGTCCTTCTGGAAATGCGGCAGGGTTTCGAGATCATCCACACGATGAAGGACCGCGCCCCGTTGCTGTCTTCACTCCGTTGAGCACCGGCCCCCTTGCCTTCGATGCCTGGTAAGGCGGAGTGGTAGGGCGTAGGGCGGATTCAACGCGAAGCGTAATCCGCCGCATGTCTCGATATCGGGGCCGCGCGCGACGATGGTCCATCCCGCGCGATCGAGCCTTCGGCCATGCCGCCGTCTGCGGGTGTCCTCCACATCCAAACCGCGCCGAGCGCTCGCCCGTCTTCTGCAGCCGCATCAGGTACTGGCGCAGTCGTTGATCGCCTCCTGGATCCCGTTCCAGATCTGACTGGTCGGAACCAGCATCGGCTTGTGTTCGATCGTGAACGTCACCGCGTTTTGCGCGCGCTCGTAATTGTAAGACAGCTCGAGCTTTCCGACGATGGTCAGGGTTGTTGCGGTTCCGCTGTCGGAGTTGGGCGGATCGTACACGGTGTCATGCTTGCGCTTGCTCTCTTCCCGGATGAAGTCCCAGATCTTCGGCGTGACCCCTTCGAACGTTTTCGATGCGCGTGCCACTTTCGCTCTCCTTATCGGGTTAACCCGCCGTTGCCGCTTGGCGAGCATCAATTTATCGACGGCCGCCATTTTCGCTTTTCGACGTCTGCGCTACTCGACTAACGGGCCGCAGGCGTCGTGGCAAGCCACGCAACGCCAGACCCTTCGCAGCATCTTGTTGAACAACGGAGTGTCGCCGCAGCATAACATAGCAACGGATCGGTCTGATCCAGAACAATCGGGGAGTGAAACGGCCCCACTCCTGCTCCTGTCAGGAACGGCCGTTGCCAGAAGATCTCCGCAGACAGCATCCGCACGACCCCGCCCAGAAAATGCGCTGGGAACGTTTCCTCGGTTCTGACTGTTTATATCTTCAGACCCCTGCAATGCAGTGGGTGAAGGTGGCGTCAACTTGCTTGTGCACACCGATCAAACCAACAAGGAGGTTGAAATGCGCATGATCCTGGTTGCGGGCGCTTTGCTGCTGGCGATGCAGCCGAGCACGGGCCCCGCTCTCGCCGACCGCCCCGCCCAGAAAGCCCCCACGCAGGATGCTTATGTCGAGCGGGGGAAAGCATCGTGGTACGGGCCCGGCTTTCAGGGTGAGCGGACCGCCAGTGGCGAGATCTACGACCAGAAGAAAATGACGGCGGCGCATCGAAAGTTGCCGTTCGGAACCGAGGTGCTCGTGACCAATTTGGAAAACGGCAAGAAAGTGAAGGTCGAGATCAATGACCGCGGCCCTTATGCGCGCGGCCGGATCATCGACGTGTCGAAGGAAGCCGGCAAGAAGCTCGATATCCTTTCGGATGGGACCGCCAGGGTCCGTATCGAAGCCGCACGCTAACGGAACGAGCCCCCTTTCCGACCGACCCGGGGTTGAAGGCAAGGGGGGCTGAAGACAAGGGGGGGGCCGAAAGCAAGGAAGGGACGCGCGGCCGCCTAACGGCCGGGCAAGAGCAAGGGGCACACCGGAGGCTTATCCCCACGATCCTTGTTATCCCCCGCTACATCCTTTTGGTTGAACCGCCTATCTTCCCGCATCGCTTCAGGGAAGGCAGAAGTTGCTCGCCTTCAGCCCGCAGGGGATCGCTCACAGATGGCCAAGATGGAAACGATGAGCCGCGTTCTGGTCGACCACAACTGGTCAAGCCTCCAGGAATGGGTCCGTGCCGTGCGGGATCTGGCCGATCTCGATGATCAGGCACTGGACGAACTCGAGCGCATGAGCAATCGGGACAAGAGGATCGTCGCGGATCTCCGTCAGTCCGCCGCTCCATCATCGGCGCGGGACCGGCTTGGCTCGTCCCTACCCTCGCCCCGCCCCGTCAGCGCCCGACCGTTTTAAGATAGAATTACGCCATTCAAAAAAATTGCGCCCCGGAAGGGATGCTCCCGGGGCGTTGACGGGTCATGCGCTGCAGCGACCGGCAACAAGGGCGCAGGCTCGCGCCCTTGGCCTGCCGGATTACCGGCTACTCGCGGGCCACGCCGAACAGCTGCATCAGCCAGACGAACATCGTCACGAAGCTGCCATAGAGAAGAAACGCTCCGAAGACAGCCTTGCGCGTCGTGACATCCGCCCCATCGCTCTCGTAGTACCAGCTCTTGATCTGCTGCGTCTCATAGGCGGTGAGGGCGGCGAAGATCACCGGCACGACAATCGACATCAGCAGATGCAGGCCGCTGGACTGCAGGAAGAACATGTTGACGACAAGAGCGACCAGAATGCCGATCGTCGCCATCATCAGGAACCGGCCCATTGCCGACAGATCGCGATTGGTCGTGTAGCCGTAAAGGCTCATTCCCGCGAACGCCGCCGCGGTGATGAAGAACACGCGCGCGATGCTGTCCTGGGTGTAGATGAAGAAGTAGGGCGCGATCAGGGCACCCCACATGCCGGCATAGATCCAAAAGCAAGCCTGCGCCGCCGCAACGCTCTTGGTCGTCATGATCCGCGGCGCCAGGAACCCCATCCCAAGGATACCGGCGAACAGAACCCACACGAAGGGCCCGCCGACGATCGCCTGCATAACCGACGGATTGGCCGCCACCAGCATCGCGACAACCCCTGTAAACGCGACACCGAGCGCCATGTAATTGTACACCCGCAGCATGTACTGCCGCAGGCCGACATCAATCCCGGCATCCGCTGCCTGCGTCCGATTCATGGTCTCGGTCCGCAGCTGGAAGCGCTGTTGCCGTCCTAAAGCCATCTTACTCAACCTCCCGGCCGCTATTGAACACAAGCAATAATATGGGACACCCGCAATTCCGTTCAAGCACGACCGTACTGGTGCTGATTGCGACTTTACAAAAGGGTGTCCAATGCAACAAAACGCGCGCACGGGTGCGGCGCCGCCCCCGGCGATCCTCGCTTCGCCCTTCACTCGTTGCGGAGGTATGGCGCGGCCTTGCGCCCAAGGATCCGGAACGTCCCGGCGAAGCCGACGACCGCCGTGATCGCCACGGAGAGCATGATGATCGTTGCCGCTGTCGCTGGCAAGAACACCCAGTCGATCCCCATCACGAATTCGCTCACCGCCCACGCGGCAGCGGTGCCGATCGCCGTTGCCACCACTCCCGTCACCAGCCCAAGAAAGCCGTATTCCACCACGTAGAGGCGGGCAAGGCGGGACCGGGTCGCGCCCAACACCTTGAACAGAACGCTGTCATAGGTTCGCCGGCGGCGATCCGCAGCCATCGCACCGGCGAGGACGAGAAGACCGGCGGCTACGGCGATGGACCCTGCGGCGCGGATCCCGTCGCCGATCGCTCGGATGATCGCGTTGACGGCATCGAGAGCATCGCGAACCCTGACGGCAGTAATATTGGGATAGAGCGCGGCCACCGTACTCTCGACGGCATCCTCCCGGCCGGGATCGGCGAACACCGCGGCCACATGCGTGATCGGAGCGCCGGCCAGCGAAGCAGGCGAGAGAATCATCGCGAAATCGAACGGAATCGCCTGCCAGTCGATCTGCCGCAGCGAGGCGATCTCCGCGCTGAGTTCGCGGCCGAGAACGTTCAAGGTCAGCCGATCGCCGACATCGACGCCAAAGCCGTCCGCAAGGCCGGCGTCGAGCGACACCAGCGGCGGCCCTTCGTAGGTCTCCGGCCACCACGCGCCGGCGGTGATCTCGGCATTGTCCGGCGGCGTGGCGGCGGTCGTCAGCGCCCGATCGCCCTGCACCGCCCACTGCGCCTCCGGCGCGACCGATGCTTGGTCCACCGGCACCCCGGCGATCTCGACGATCCGTCCCCGCACCGCCGGCACCCGCCGCACTTCGGAGACCCCCGCAACGGAGCCGAGCGCCGCATCGAAGGCCTCGGCCTGGGCATCTTGGATATCGATAAAAAACAAGGCCGGAGCGGACTCCGGAACGCGCTCTTGAATTTGTGCGCGCAGCGCGCCTTCGATCAGCGTCACCGCAACGAGCACCGCCATCCCGACGCCGAGGGAGACCATCACCGTCGGCGTCGGCGCTCCCGGCCGGTACAGGTTGGCCAGCGCCAGCGGCACCGACGCGCCGGGCAGCCGCGGCAGGCGGCGCGCGACAGCCATCACCGCGGCCGCGCCGACACGCAGCAACAGCAGCGTACCGACGGCAGCCGCCACGAAGATGGCGGCGAACCTCGGCTCCTCCGCCGAAACGATCGTCAAAGCGCACAAGCCGAGGGCGGCGACGGCCAGGGCGAGAACATAGCCGAGCCGGGGGCGCGCTTGCAGCGGCATGACCGAGGCGCGGAACAGACTGGCGGGCGGCACCTCCCTCGCCTGGGCCAGCGGCCACAACGCAAAGACGACGGCCGTCAGCAGCCCGAACACGGCGGCGAGCGCGAGCGGCGCGGGGAAAAGACCGGCCTCGGCGCGGATCGGCAGCCGCCCGTCCAGGATCCACAAGCCGAACGCCGGAATCGCCGCGCCGATGACAAGACCCAGTCCGGTTCCGACCGCGGCGAGGGCCATGATCTGCAGGAAGTAGGTCCAGAACACCAGCGATCCCGGCGCGCCCAAACACTTGAACGTTGCAATGGTGGCGGTCTTGCCGTTGAGGTAGGCACGGATTGCGTTGCTGATCCCGACCCCGCCGACGAGAAGCGCACTCAAGCCAACGAACGTGAGAAACAATGTCATGCGGTCGACGAAGCGCTCGACGCCGGGCGCCGCGGCGGAAACATCGCGAATGCGCCAGCCCACCTCCGGATACCGCTCTTCGACGGAGCGAACCCAGTCGTCAACCGCCACTTCCGGCGCCAGCACCACCCGCGTGTGATAGCGGATCAGGCTTCCGGGCTGGACAAGGCCGGTGGCGGGCAGGGCGTCCGCCAGGATCATCAGGCGCGGGCCGAAGTCGAAAACACTGGCGATGCGGTCCGGCTCTGCCTCGATCACGGCGCGCACATCGAAGCGGGCCTGCCCAACCTGGAGCCGGTCGCCCACCTCCAGCCCGAGCCGATTCAACAGGTTCGCCTCGGCCACGGCGCCCCAACTGCCGTTTTGCCACTGCAGGGCCTCGGCAAGCGAGAGCGGCGGCGACAGCGCGACCGCACCGACCAACGGATAGGCGTCGTCGACGCCTTTCAGCTCGACCAGGGCCGGACGAACCGCGGGCGGCGCGTCATTTCCCTCGACCGGGCGCGCCATCGCCCGCATCTCGGTTACCCGCGAGACGGCGGTCGCGGTGCTCTCCAGAAAGGCATCCTGTTCGTCGGTGTTCGGCTGGTGCACCCGCCGCAGATCGACATCGCCGCCCAGCAGAACCCGGGCATCGCCCGTCAGCCCCGCGACAACCGCCGCATTGAGGGAGCCGACAGCGGCAATGGCCGCGACACCGACCGCAAGGCAAGCGAGAAAAATGCGGAACTGACCAAAGCTGCCGCGCAGATCCTTGCGCGCCAGACGCCACGAAAGCGGCAGGAAATTCACCGGATTCCTCTCACCACCGCTCCGCCAGCCGCGCTGACCAGGCCGTCGTCCTCGATCCGGCCGTCCCGCATCCGCACGATGCGCTGACAGCGCGCCGCAAGCGCGTCTTCGTGGGTGACCAGAATGAGCGTGGTGCCGAGCCGCCGACGCATCTCGAACAGCACGTCCATCACCACGCGGCCGGTCGCGCCGTCCAGATTGCCGGTCGGCTCATCGGCGAGCAGAATCGAAGGCTCCACCGCAAAGGCACGAGCCAGGGCGACCCGCTGCTGTTCTCCGCCGGAAAGTTGTCCCGGATAATGCTGCAGCCGATGCGCGAGCCCGACCGCCTCAAGATGCGTGCGCGCCCGCGCCAGCGCATCGCGCACCCCCGCGAACTCCAGCGGCAGGGCGACGTTCTCGAGGGCCGTCATTGTCGGCACCAGGTGGAAATTCTGGAACACGATGCCGATGTGACGGCCGCGAAACCGCGCCAGGGCGTCTTCCCCAAGGCCGGTGATGTCGGTCCCGGCAACACGGAGCGTTCCCCTGGTCGCTCGCTCCAGGCCCGCGATCAGCATCAACAAGGACGTCTTGCCGGACCCGGACGGGCCGACCAACCCGACCGCTTCCCCGGGTGCGACCTCAAGATCGAGACCACGCAGGATGTTGACCTCACCGGCCGCGCTCGCCAGCTTCAGGTGGAGATCTTGGAGAGCGACCGCCGGTGTTTCCGCGGCGCGGACGTCCAGGCAACGGGAATCTACTCTTGATGTCATCAGCCTCTTTTCACCGCCACCCGATCCGTTTCACACAAGTCCTTCATCGACAAGTCCTTTCCCGATATGGACAGGCCCCTGCGTTTGTCAACATCGCGATCCGGGCCGCCCTCGGCCAAGCGTTGGCGTTCATGTTGGTCGTCATGGTGACGATGACACCAGCAGCAGCCGAGCCTCCCCTTCGCCTTCTCGTCTTCGGTGACAGCCTGACTGCAGGATACGGGCTCCCCCCGGATCAGTCGTTTCCGGTGCAACTGGAAGCAGCCCTTCGCGCCGCGAACCACGATGTCGCCGTCATCAATGCGGGCGTTTCCGGCGATACCTCGGCAGGTGGGCTGGCGCGGCTGGACTGGTTGCTCGAAGGCGTCCCCGGCGGCGGGGCGGACGCGGCGATCGTCGCGCTGGGCGCCAACGACGCTCTGCGTGGGCTGGACCCACAATCGACGATGGAAAACCTGTCCGCTATCCTGACCCGCTTCGCCGAAGAGGGAATCCCGGTTTTGCTCGCGGGGATGCTGGCACCGCCCAACCTTGGCCTTGAATATGCGGAAAACTTTGCCGCGATCTATCCGCGCCTTGCAGACGAGCACGATGTTCTATTGTATCCGTTCTTCCTCGATGGCGTCGCCGGCAACCGGAAGCTGAACCAGGCTGACGGCATCCATCCGACCCGTGGAGGCGTTGCGGTGATGGTGAAGAACATCTTACCGCGTGTGGAAGCGTTACTCGAACAAACCCGACAGGCGGAAAGCCTGACACAATGATTGGGCCTGGAGGACAAGGCATTGCAGCGGACGCTCTTTAAGGTTGCCCATGCCACCGCGAACGATTGGGCACACGCTGTGCAAGCCTGCACCGAGAGCCTCGGTGACCTCGATCCGGCCTCCAATCTTGGGTTCCTCTATATCAGTGATCACTTCACCGAGAGCGTTACCAGCGTCGTCCATTATCTGAGGGATCGAACCGGCATTCAGCGCTGGGTCGGAAGTGTCGGAATCGGTATCTGCGCCAACGGCACCGGATATTTCGACCAGCCGGCGCTGGCGATCATGGTGGCCTCGTTCCCTGATAATTCGTTCTGTGTGTTCCCTGCGATCAGCCAGGATACCCGGCAGCTCTCCGGCAAGCACCGCGAGTGGATCGCGAAGACCTCGCCCGGCTTCGGCGTCGTTCACGCTGATCCAGAGTGCGCGAAGGTCCCACAGTTGATCGAGGAGCTGGCCAACGAAACGTCTGCTTTCCTGGTCGGCGGCCTGACGACGTCGCGGCACGCCCATCATCAGGTTGCAGGGCGGCTGACCGGGGGCGGCTTGTCGGGCGTCCTGTTCGCACCGGATGTGGCGGTGCAGACGGGTCTCAGCCAAGGCTGCGTTCCGGTGGGGTCAAGCCACCTGATCTCCGATTGCATCGACAACGTCCTGATCGGACTCGACGGGCGGCGGGCACTGGATGTGTTCAAGGAAGACATCGGCGAGCTGCTGGCGAAGGACCTGAGCCGTGTTGCCGGCTATATCCAGGCGGCACTGCCGCTTCCCGGCTGCGATACCGGCGCCTACATGGTCCGCAGTCTGATCGGCGTTGATCCGGTTCACGGCTGGCTCGGAATCGGCGAGCAGGTGCAGCCGGGTCAACGGATTATTTTTGTCAAGCGGGACCCCATGAGTGCCCGCAAGGACCTTAAGGACATGCTCGGCAAGGTGAAGAAGAGGATGGCAACGCCCGCGCGCGGGGGTCTCTATTTCTCCTGCATCTCCCGGGGGTCGGGCATGTTCGGCAATCCCAATCAAGAGCCCACGCTCCTTCGCCAACACCTGGGTGACGTCCCGCTGATCGGCTTGTATTGCGGCGGCGAAATATCCGGCGGTCGCCTGTACGGCTATACCGGGGTACTTGCGCTGTTCGGGTGATCCAAGCGCATTGAGACCGCTTTCGGCTTGATCGCGGCCGATACCCCCTGGCATACCTCACAGGAAGGCCGATGTCCGTGCCATTGACCATGGAGGCTGACCATGTTCCGCCTGTTTGTCGGCATTCCCCTTCCACCCCCGATCCGCGCCCGCCTCGCCGGCCTGTGTTCCGGCATCCCGGGTGCCCGCTGGGTGGCGCCGGAAAACATGCACATCACGCTGCGGTTCATCGGCGCGGTGAGTGGCGGTGACGCAGAAGACATCCACGAGCAGCTGAGCGGGATCCTCGCGCCGGCATTCGCGTTGACCCCTGGCGGCATCGGGTGTTTCGAGTCAAATCGCAGGGTGCATGCCTTGTGGGTCGGCATCAATCGGGAGCCGCACCTGATTCGGCTTGCCGACAAGGTGGAATCGGCGATCGTCCGCGCCGGGATGGCTCCCGAGCGGCGCAAGTTCAAGCCGCACGTCACCCTCGCGCGGTTCAGAACGGGCGCAAGCCCACGAATCGGCACGTTCATCGAGAGCAACAATCCGTTCACCACCGAGCCGTTTTGCGTCGACCACTTCACGTTGTTCCGGAGCTTTCTCGGTGGCGAGGGAGCGCACTATGAACCTCTGGTCGACTACCCGCTCCAGAGCACGGCGGCGGCTCCGCTGGAATCCGCGGCCGCCGGGCGCTGAAGACGAGTTGCGCGGCCGGAGCCCGCCACGCAATTCCCGCGAATCCTCCGACCCTGCCGGCTTCAGGGGAACCGGCGGCTGTTGATGCTCGCGACGGCATCCCGGATGCTGATATCGACGGACTGCTTGATCCTGCCACGGACCACCATCTTCAGTGGCCAGAGATAGGCACGCGTAAGGCCGGCAACGATCCGGCTCTTGAGGGACGAAGAGCCCTTTTGCGCCGTCGCTCGCGCGAGCACGGCATCCACGACGCGGTTGGTGCGCTGCTCGACAAGGCCCCTTAATTCGGTGTCGTAAACGAACGCGCCGGCCGGCCACTTCGGCAGGGGCTCCTCTACCGCACAGGCGCCGATGCAGGGGATGATCTGCAAGTGGTCTGGATCGGTCCCATCCCGCCATATGGTCCGCGCTGCGCTGGGCCACGCATCCGCGAACAGCGGGTTGGCGGACGGCAGGGTGAAGGATGTTTGCAAAAAGCGCTGACAATTGCGGCGCCCGAGCATGAAGTCGTGGTGCCGGTAATCCTCGCTGAGAAAACCGAGAAAGGCGCCCAGTTCCCCGCTCGCGATCGCGTTGGCGCCGCGGATGCCCTCGCGGGCAGGCGCGACGAGGAAGCGACTGTAGACGTCCTCGTCCTGGATCAGCGCGCGATCGCGCAGCGTGAACCGAAGCTGGTTCTTCATCGCGCGGGCCAGGTTCTGCACCACAGCGAAAAGATCGGCATCGCTTTCCGGACCGAGCGGCCCCGGATCGATGAACGGGTCGACCATGACCACCGCCCGGCTCGCTTCCAGTCCGGAGCGCTTGTTGTGCCCGTGGAGCCCGGCAAGGGCAAGGCGCGCGATCTCGAACGGCTCGTTGTTCATCACTCCACCGTCGACGCTGAGGAACCTGTAGCGCTCCGGTGACCTCTCCGCCGGCCATGCCGGCCGATCGAATTCGGGCTCTTGCCCGCCGGGGCGGATCATCGGATGACGAACGTCGTAGTCGTGGGGCGGTCGCTCCAGGACACGCGCGCGCAGGCCGATCGGAAATGCGCCGGTGGCCAAAGATGCCTGGCCGAGTTGGCTCCATCCCGCGGGATGATCGGGATCGAGAACGAGAAAATCTTCGGGCAGCGGCTGTTCGGCGCCCGGCCCGAGGCCGCGGACGGCGAAGCTGATTCGATCTTCATGCAGCGACATCTCGTGGGCCTGACGCCCTTCGCCGCGAAAGATCACCTGATAAGGCACGCCGCGCAGATTGGAGAGGGTCAGGATGAGGGGGAGCGGATTGGCAAGCCAGCCGCGCACCGCGCGCTCGCCCAGCACCGTGCCTCGATAGCCGAGCACATTGGCAACGATCGTCTCCAGCATGGTGCAGTCGAGCAGGGAATAGACACTCTCATCAAGATCGGCCACGCCGAGCAACTGCCGGATGTCGATCTGCCGGACCCAGGGAGAATAGAAAGGGCTGGTGTTGCGGTCGACAGCACCGCGAGGCACCGGACCGTGCTCCGCCACCACCGCCGCCAGCTTCTCGTCAGACCATGAGCGGGGATACTCATCGCGCAGGGCAACGGCGGCAATTGCACCGTTCATGCCGCCGGCGGACGCACCGGTGATGATCTGGACCCGTACGTGGTGGTGCGGAACGGTTCTCTCGTCGCCGGTCCGGCCCGCCTTTTCGTCCTCGTGCTTGGCGCGATACCACGTATCGAGCGCCTCGAACAGGAAATCGAGGACGCCGGCGGTGTAGGCTCCCGCCGAGACCGCACCGGCGAGGACGAGGCCGATCTCGAACGTATTCGGCTCCGGGTCCGGCCGTTCCGACACATACCACTGACTTTGCGCACCCATCAGCATCGCTTGGTCCCCATTTGAAGGATATCGATCCGCAGTTAGAGCATATTGCAGGCGCAGCCAACAGCCGGGGCCGCCACATCGGGGGCGGACGTTATTCCGGAACAGACAAGCAAAAAAAAGAACGCCGCTCTCGGAGCGGCGTTCTCATCCAGCGGAAGCAACCTTATTAAGGGCGGCTTCTAAAGACGTGATCTTTTCGAAATCAGCTTCCGGGCTGACTCGAAATTTCGATTACGGCACGCCTGTTCTGTGCTTCGCGGACCCCGTCACCCGTCGGAACGAGCAGGTCATTGAAGCCAACACCTCTCGTGGTGATCTGGGCTTCCGGAATTCCCAACTCGACCAGCGCGGCCCGGACCGACTCGGCACGCCGCTCTGACAGAGCCTGGTTGTACTCCGCGGAGCCGACGGTATCGGTGTGACCGGTCACCATGATCTGAGCGTAACCATCTTCCCGAGCAGACTGTGCCGCAGACTCGACAACGCGCTGAGCCTCGGCGGTAAGATAGGACTCGTCAAACTCGAAGAACACCATATAGCCGGCCGGCGAAACAGCCATGCCCGCCTCTGCCCGGGCAATCGCCGCCAGGAAGCCTTCCCGGCACGCCGCGATATGATCGGGCTGGAGGTTTTCCTCGGCCTGCTCCATCCAGCAATCGTACATCGCCTGCGCAGTCGCGGCATCGTTCGGAGCGCCTTCCCGGGCGTTCCCATTGAGCACCGAAACCAGCCGCTGACGGGCCGCCGTCAACTCCGGCTTGTACTGCGCGTTCAGGAAAGGCCGCGCTTCGACTTCTTCCGGCATCAGGGTTTGACCCTGGGCCTGTAGCTTTGCGCGAGCGGCAAAGGCACGGCCGTCACGCGTGTTTCCCTGCGCGTATTCGACTTCGGACAGCGCGATATAGTCTTGGGCCAATGCCTGGTCGAAACCCGTTCCGACCGATGACATGCCCCGCGCCTCCTCCAGCGGATGTTGCGCCGTCATGGGGCCACAGGCCGCCACGCCAACCGCAACAAGAGCCACTGCTGCATACTTCAAGAGCGACTGCATACCAGCTCCTCCTTCGTCAAACGGCCGATCGCAAGCGCGATCCCGCCGACGAGCAACGCTTTGTCATCCGAATCCAGCGTTCGACACAAACCCATTAGAAGTTTACGCCGAGGCCGAGGGTATAATTGAACGTGCCGTCATTGCAGCAGTCGTCGAACGTGAGCCCGTACACAGCCTGACCAAGAACGAACGTCGATTCATTGACGTAATACTTCAGACCGGCCTGCGGGCCCCACAGACCCTCTGAATCAACGTCACGGCCGCCGTACGACGCGCCGACGCCGACGCCGATGAACGGCTGCCAGCGACCGAAGTCGAACTGGTAGTCGGCGGAAACGACCGATGTGCCGGTCCACGTATCATCCTGGCCCGGGAATTCGGTGGAGTCGACCAGCTGGAAACCGAAGAATTGCCGGAAGCCGACAATGACATTCTTGGTCATGTAGTAGCCGATACCGACAGAGGCACCGAACGAGTTGTTGTCAAAATCATTGGTCGACGTCCCGGAGCCCGCCAGGGTCAGTTCCCACCAGCCTGGATAGGGACCGGCATCGGGATGATAGGGCGGAACTTCCACCGACTGAGCCATCGCCGTGGACGCCATCAAGGCCGCAACCGGCAAAGCCAACAATGTGCGCTTCATACGAGCATCTCCTTTTACCCGAGAGCCATCTGTGGATATCATTAGCTCTGTATACCAACCGGGTGGTGTTGCGAATACGCCCCACAACGGGACGCAAATAGTGTTCCGCAACATTATGACATCCACCGATAAATGCTAGATGGACTTCATCGCCGATCCGATTTTGGGTAGGCACGTTGCAAAATTGCGACAGCTGCTGTGGCATCGGATCGGCGGTGCCGAGGCCGTTTTTTCGGTACCTCAAGAGAGGACGGACAAGCCGATCCGGAAAGTTGATGCGCCGCCGTTCGCGATGCTGTTACCATCGCCGCAGTGCCATGACAATGGGAGCAAGGCAACCATGAGCGGCTGGGGTTGTCCACATGAGATCGAAGGCCGATGCATGCGGGTCAAGGGATTCGCCTGCGATCCCGGGATGAAAGGGTGTGTCCTGTCCGGCCGGTTCCGCTTCAGCAACGAGGCGAAGAATCGGCCTGCCAAGACACCACGGCCAGCCCCCCGTGCGCAGGAAGCCGCGCGCCCACAAGATCCTTCACCGCCACGCCCGAGCGAACCCCGGGACCCTCCATCGCGCTGAGGCAGGCAGGCGCCGAGCGTTGCTCCTGCCCTCGCTCGTCGCGCCTCAGTCGTCCGGGCTGAGGCCGGCCTTGTAGCGTCGCCAGTTGTCAACATAATGCGCAGCGCCATAGGCCGCTTTGGCAGCCTGTTCCGGCGTGACAGTCTTGACGACCTTGGCGGGGGCCCCGAGAACAAGGGAATTGTCCGGGATCACCTTGCCCTCGGGGATCAACGCCTTGGCCCCGATGATGCAGTTCCTGCCGATGCGAACGCCGTTCAGGATCACACTCGAGATCCCGATCAGACACCCATCGCCAATGGTGCAACCGTGCATCATCACGAGGTGGCCGACGGTCACATTGGCGCCGAGGGTCAACGGAAAGCCGGGATCGGTATGGAGGACACAATTGTCCTGGATGTTGGAATTCTCGCCGATCGTGATTGGCTCGTTGTCGCCGCGCAGAACGGCATTCCACCACACGCTGGCGTTCTTTTTGAGGATCACGCGACCGATGACGACGGCCGTCGGCGCGATCCAGTAGTTGTCCTCTTCGGTTTCGATGCGAATGCCGTCAAGCGCGTATCTCATCTTCTTTAGTATCCTTCCCGAATTCTGAAGAGGGGAGGCTCCCGCGGGCTCACTCCTCCAGCGTCTTCAATTCCATCCGCAGCAACTCCTCTCCGCGCACCCCGCGCTGGGGCTCCCGAATGATCCCGACGAAAGTCACCGGCTGTCCCCGCACCAGCTCCGGAACCTTGGACGGAGGGATCAGGAACGTGACATCCGGCTCGGGGTCCTGCTCTGCCACGGCGGGGTCCATGTCCACCAGCAGAACGCCCTCCTCCGCGTAATCGTCGCCGAACTGCCGTCTGGCCTCCACCACTTGGCCGGACCAGCGAACCAGCGTCCCGCGGTAGGGCTCGAACGCCGCGGCATCGCCGCTCTCCATTGCCGCGCGCACATCCGGATAGGCGACGGCGGCCGGCTCTTCGCTGCCATCGCAGCCGGCGAGCAGCAATCCACCCGAGATCAGTGCGCCCGAAATGAGTCCGATCGCGACGAGACTCCGCATGACTTCATCTCCCCCTTTTTTTTGCAAACACTCTCGCCTCCGGCACGCCCCAACGGCGAGCGCGAGACGCCCTACGGCTCTTGCTGCTCTCCTTCCCAGCAACCGACGCGGGCAATGTATGGCCGCGCCTGAGTCAGAAGATCCTCGGCAACGGCTTGCGCCGCTCCGCTTCCCTTCCAGTACGGGATCTGCCACCGGCTGATAAAAGCGGTAACCACCTCTCCCGGAATGGCGAAGCCAATGTTGCGAACCACCTCCCCCGTCTGCGCGTAGATCCCCGGCGTGTTGATCTCGGCAAAGACGACGCCGACGACGTTTCCCTTCTGATCCAAAAGCGGGCCACCGCTGTTGCCCGGCCTCACGTCCGCGTTCAGCTTGAGCACGGTCAGGCCCGGAACGATGGTTTCGGTCCCGATCATCTCGGCGTTGGTCAGAAGCGGGCGGATCGGCGGAATTCCCTGGTCCGGATAACCGACCATCGCCACCCCCACCGAGCGGCTTTGAACGAAGCGGGCGACTCCAGGCGGCGCGGCGTCGGTGCGCAGCAAAGCCAGGTCGTTGGTCTGATCGAAGCCGAGCACTTCCCCCGCCACCGTATTGCCGGTCGTCGGCGAAACGGTAACGGCATCGCAATTCTCGACCACATGCCGGCTGGTAACGACCGCCCCCTCCATGTCGACAAAAAACCCGGTGCCGATACGAGTCAAGGTTCGCCCCGGCAGCACCGCCTCCCGTCGATCATTGTATGCGCGGCGCACATAATCCCGGCGGCCGGCCTCGATCCTGACCGCTTCCTCGGCGCTGACGATCTTCCCACGGCACTCGCCGCGCCGCGTCTTCTGGACCACATTGCGCGTCGTATCGAAGCAGTTGACGACGAGCGGAGCGGCCATCTCCGCGCGCACGGGCAGCGCCGAGACGGCCCAAGCCATCCCCACGGCGACAATCCCCTTCAGTGTCGTCTTCAACCACGCCCTTTTCATCATCGACACCTGCCTCTCCGCTGCGCCAACCGGTGTTCCGCCGTCCTTCGCTCCGCCCGCCGTTTCAGGACGACCATGCCCTCGCCGGCGCCCCCTTCATTTTCGTTGCACTTAATCCTTTCGTCTTCGTTGCACTTATATTGTGCGGCCCGCAACCGCGATGAGCAAGTGACCTTCTGTTCACTCCCCATCTGTCCGGTCATCGTGCGTTCCGTCATCGTGTGTTGAGTCGTCATGTGTTCAGGGGCGCCTTCGGGCATCGCGCCTTGATCCGGGCCGGCACGCCGCATCGGCAGGGACAGAGGTCGCCGCCGCGCGAAACCGCCGCCATCCCTGCCAAACCAAGTGGTGCCCGCCTTGACGCTCGCCCATATCCTGCCGTACCTTGCCTCGTCCTGGCGCTTGCCATGTTCCAGATGCATGAACGGGCGCGCATGGGGGACGAACAAGAGCTTTTAAGTGCCAGACTTCAGCGCCAACAACAAGGGAGCGGGGCCTCCATGAGCACAATCAACTTCGTCGAACAGTTTCCGTCTCCGACGTACGACGAATGGCGAGCCGAGGTGGACAAGGCGCTGAAAGGCGCTCCCTTCGACAAGAAAATGCTGACCAAAACGTATGAGGGGATCACCCTCAGGCCGATCTACACCCGGCAGGATTGGTCCGGCGAGGGCGATCCTTCCGGCTTCCCCGGTGCCGCTCCCTTTACCCGCGGCGGCCGCGCCTCGGGCGGCGTGGTCGGCGGCTGGGATGTTCGCCAGCGCTACATGTGGCCCGATCCGAAGGGCTGCAACGACATCATCCTGGCCGAGCTCGAGCGCGGCGTCAGCTCCTTGATCCTGAGGTTCGATGCCGCAGCGCAGGCGGGCCTCGACGGCGATGCGGCGGGCGCGGCGGATCTCGCCGGCGACAACGGCGTCATGATCTACTCGGTCGACGACCTCGACCTGCTGCTGACCGGGGTCGAGTTGGACCTGTTGACCGTCAGCCTCGAGGCGGGTCCGCAGTTCCTGCCGGCGGCGGCGCTGCTGGAAGCCTTGTGGCAACGCCGCGGCATCGCCGCCGACAAGGCGATCGGCGCGTTCAACGCCGATCCCATCAGCACTCTGGCGGGACAGGGAAAGCTGCCGGTCTCCGTCGAGACGGCGCTCTCGCATCTCGCCGATCTCGCCCAGCGCACCAGCGCGACCTACCGCCATGTGACGGCGGCCCGTGTCGATACCTCCGCCTACCACGATGCCGGCGCCACCGAGACGCAGGATCTGGCCGCCTCGATGGCGACCGCGGTGGCCTACTTGCGGGCGATGACCGATGCCGGGATGGATATCGACAGCGCCTGCCGGCAGATCGTCTTCACCTACTCGCTCGATGCCGATCAGTTCCTCTCGCTGTGCAAGCTGCGCGCCGCCCGCAAGCTGTGGAACCGGGTCGCGGAAGCATGCGGGGCGTCCGAGCTGGCCCGGGCGATGCAGCAGCATGCGATTACCTCGACCCGGATGATGACCCGGTATGATCCGTGGGTGAACACGCTGCGCGGCACCGTCGCCTGCTTTGCCGCGGCGGTCGGCGGCGCCGACAGCATCACCGTGCAGCCGTTCAACGCCCTGATCGGCCTGCCCGACGAGCTCGGCCGGCGGATCGCGCGCAACACCCATATCGTCCTCTCCGAGGAATCGAACCTGCCGCGGGTGATCGATGCCGGCGGCGGCTCCTGGTACATCGAGAGCCGCACGGACGAGCTCGCCCGCGCCGCCTGGGCCGAGTTCCAGGAGATCGAGAAAGAGGGCGGCATTGTGTCCGTCGTTACCAACGGCACATTGGCCGAGAAGATCGCGGCCGCCTATGCCGCGCGCGAAAAGAACATCGCCAAGCGCAAGGACCCGCTGACCGGGATCAGCGAGTTCCCCAACATCGACGAGCATCCGGTTCCGCTGGAGATGCCCGACATGGACGCCATGCGGCGGGACGCCGCCGACCGGGTCCGCGGCACGCGCGGCAAGGGCAATCCCGATGCCAAGCTCGGGGCGCTGAAGGTGGCGGACGAGGGAAGCGTCGCCGAGGCCGCGGCAGCGGCGGCGGCGGCCGGTGCCACCGTCGGGGCGATGGCCTTGGCTTTGGCCGGAGAGGGGGCATCGGTGACGGCGCTGCCGACGCACCGCTTCGCCGAGAGCTTCGAGGCCCTGCGCGACGCCAGCGAGGCCGAGGAGACCAAGACCGGCGAGCGGCCGAAGATCTTCCTCGCCAATCTCGGCCCGATCGCCAAGCATACCGGCCGGGCGACGTTCGCCAAGAATTTCTTCGAGGTGGGCGGCATCCGCGCGCTCACCAACGAGGGTTTCAAGGACGCCGAATCCTGTGCCGAGGCGTTCCGGCAAAGCGGCGCCAAGATCGCGATCCTCTGCTCCGCCGATCCGATCTACGAGGAAATGGTCGCGAGCGTGGCGCCCGCGCTCAAGAACGCCGGCTGTAAATATCTCTTTCTCGCCGGCAGCCCGGGCGAGCACAAAGAAGCCTACACGAAGGCCGGCGTTGACGATTTCATCTTCCTCGGCTGCGACGTGCTGCAGATCCTCCGTTCCACCCATGCGACGCTGGGAGTGTCCGCGAAATGAGTGCCATCCCTGATTTCACCACGCTCCATCTGGAGCCGAGCAACCAGCCGCCGGGCAACGGTGGCGGATTGAGCGGTTGGGCCGATCGGTTCAAGCAGGAGACCGGCAAGGCGCCGGGCACCGAGCAGGTTTGGGAAACGCCGGAACTGATCGCGGTCAAGCCGCTTTATTCGTCCGCTGACCTGGAAGGCATCGATCATCTCGACACGATGCCGGGGATGCCGCCTTACTTGCGCGGCCCCTACTCGACGATGTACGTCACGCGGCCTTGGACCATCCGCCAATACGCCGGCTTCTCGACCGCCAAGGACAGCAACGCGTTCTATCGACGCAACCTTGCCGCCGGGCAGAAGGGCCTCTCGATCGCGTTCGATCTCGCCACCCACCGAGGCTACGATTCCGACAACCCCCGCGTCGCCGGCGATGTCGGCATGGCCGGGGTCGCGATCGACTCGATCATGGACATGCGGGTGCTGTTCGACCAGATTCCGCTCGACCAGATGACCGTCTCGATGACCATGAACGGCGCCGTGCTGCCGATCATGGCGCTCTACATCCTCGCCGCCGAAGAACAAGGGGTGAAGCCGGAGCAACTGGCAGGGACCATCCAGAACGACATCTTGAAGGAGTTCATGGTCCGCAACACCTACATCTACCCGCCGTCGTCTTCGATGCGGATCATCTCCGACATTTTTTCCTTCACCTCGAAGAACATGCCGAAGTTCAACTCGATTTCGATCTCCGGCTATCACATGCAGGAAGCGGGCGCGACCGCCGACCTGGAGATGGCCTACACCCTGGCCGACGGCGTCGAGTACGCGCGGGCGGGATTGAAGGCGGGCCTGACGATCGACAAGTTCGCGCCGCGGCT
>CAZFBS010000044.1:0-23488 GCA_964517265.1 uncultured Rhodospirillaceae bacterium
AGGTAGGAACACCGCCCCCGCCCGGTCAATCCCGCCCGGTCAATCCCGCCCAATCCATCATAGACCGGTGGTTGACCCTCCTTCGTCACGGATCGAGACACCTTCATCGTTGGGCGCACGACACTCCATCTGGGGCTTGTCACGGCATGTTCATGATCGTCCCCGGGGCCTGTGGAAAAGCCTGTTGAAAACGGCCGCGAAGGGGAGTTAACACGCGGCAGCCCCCCACTTTTCCTTACCGTGCCTGAAAAAGCGGCAGATTCACAACCTATTGATAATAATGAAGAAATTATCGGCATATCAAAGCTAAGGAGCGGCAGCAGTTCCACACCGGCACCGCTGGAAATCGTTTTTCGCGCCTGATAGACGGCAATCGATGACCGCTGCTTGTAACAGCGCCGCTGTGCAAAACCTTCGCAGTTGCGATGGCTCCGGCCCGGGATACCGGGAAGAACGGGCGGGTTCGAAGAGCGGATTGGCTTCTGCCTCAGGGTTGGCGGCCCTCGGGATGGTCGGTGGGACCAGCGTTTGCCGGTTTGCTCCTTTTCAGTTCGCTCAAGCCGATTCCGGAGAGCACGAGAGCGAGCGCGAGCAGAGCCGACCAGCCCGGCTGTTCGTTGAGAGCGACCATGCCAACAATCACCGCCCAGATCGGGATCAGGTAATTGATCAACGACAGAAAACTCGGCCCCGCCACCGAGATCAACTTGAAATAGACCACGGTGGCGATTCCGGTGGCGACGACGCCGAGAAAGGCGACGGCGACGGCCGCCGGCGCGGTCAGCGACAATTGCCAGGGTTGATCCGCGGCAACGGCGATCGGAACCATCAACAGGCTCCCGGCAATCGCCACGCCGCTCGCCGCTTCGAGCGGAGCGGTGGGCGGTCGGCGCCGGGCGATGATCGCATTGGCGGCATAACAGAGTGCTCCGCCCAGCACCGCCAGCTCGGCCAGCAGCATCGAGCCGATCCCTTGGATTTCGAGCAGGACGTGAGGCCCGACGAGGACCACAATACCGGAAAAGCCGATCATGAAGCCCAGCAGGCGAAACCCGGTCAGCCGCTCGTCCTCGAGGAACAGGTGAGCCAGTACCAGGGTGCTCAAGGGCATAACGGCCATCAGAATGCCGGCAAGCCCACTCGAAATATATTGCTGGCCCCAGCTGATCAGCCAGAAAGGAAGCATGTTGCCGACGATGGCGGAGATCACGAAGAAGCGCCAATGAACGACGGAGTTCGGCAACCGCTGCGCGCCGAAGGTGAGCGCGGCGCCGAGAACGATGGCTGCAATGACGAGCCGAGCCGCCACCACGGTGGTCGGCGGTAAGGCGTGGACCGCGATGCTGGTGAACACGAACGAGCTTCCCCACATCGCGACCAGCGCCAGCAGCAAAAGCCAATGGACGAGCGGCCGCGACGTCAAGGCCGGTCGGACTGGAGCGGCCGGCGGGCAGGGTCCACGGGGTGGCGGCCACGGATGCGGCATCTCATCGGAGGGACAGGTTCCAATTCCTTTTCAGGACCAACGCGACCTCTTGACGATCATCGCCAGGGCATCGCCAGGACATCCGCCAGCCTCTCAAGGCACGCAAGTTGCACACAGGGATGCGAAAGCGACTGATTTACAACCGACCAAGACTCACGTTTGCGCACGGACTGTACTCTGATTCAGAACGCAACGGAAAATAATACCCAATCAGGGAGTTATTCGGATGCCTGTGTTTCGGGCAGGGAGGAGAGGCCGCTTTGGTTACCGCATGATGGCGACAATGACCACCGTTCACCCACAGTGTTTTCCACAGGTTCTGTGGATGGACCTGCGCAGCCTTGGTCGTGCCCGCAAGGGCGCGCGGCATTGGCCGCTGGCCGCGAACGGGCTACAGTGAGGGGGGATTGCCACGAACATCGGCCGGCCGGTTACGCAACGCTGACGGAAAGCCTGGATGACCGCCGGTGGCGACAGGGGTGAACGAGCGACGGGACGGAAGGGAATCGGATATGAAAGCGATGGTGATCGATCGGTTTGGCGGCCCCGAGCAACTGCATCTGGCCGAGGTCAAGACACCGGAGCCGGGTGACGGCGAGGTTCTGATCAAGATCGAATGGACCAGCGTCAATCCGGTCGACTGGAAGATCCGAGAGGGGATGTTGGAAGCGATGTTTCCCCATGCATTTCCCTTGATCCCCGGCTGGGACGCCGCCGGCACGGTGGCTGGCGTCGGAGAGGGAGTCCACACCTTGGGCGTCGGCGAGAGGGTATTCGCCTACTGCCGCAAACCCGTGGTGCAGTGGGGGACCTATGCGGAATACGTTACGATGCCCGCGGCGGCGGTCGCCCCGATGCCGCAGGTTCTGTCGTTCACCGAGGCGGCGACCATTCCGCTAGTCGGATTGACGTCCTGGCAATCGCTGTTTGACGCCGCACATCTTCAGAGCGGGCAGTCGATCCTGATCCTCAATGGGGCAGGCGGGACCGGCAGCCTTGCCATTCCGTTCGCCAAGCATGTCGGCGCCACCGTGCTTGCCTGTGCGCGCACCGACAATCATGATTACCTTCGCTCTCTCGGTGCCGATGTTCTGATCGATTATCGGACCGAGGACGTTGGTGCGGCCGTCAAGGCGCGCGCCCCGCAGGGCGTGGATGTCGTCTACGCCAACATCGGCGGCGAGCCGCACAGGCAAAGCTACAGCCTGATCAAGAAAGGCGGCGCCCTTGTCTCGATTGCCGACCAGCCTCTTGAAGATGCGGCCAAAGCCGCCGGCGTGGCAGCGTCCTATCTGTTTGTCGAGCCGAACGGTCAGCATCTGCGCGAGATTGCGCGGCTGATCGACGGCGGTTTCGTCAAGCCGCCGCAAATTACCCAAATGGCGCTCAAGGATGCGGCGGAAGCACATCGGCTGAGCGAGGCCCATCGTGTGCGCGGCAAGATCGCCCTTGAGATCGGCTGATGCCGTCGATCTGGATCAAAGACGGGGAGTGTGTTTGTTGAGCGGTTCCCCGAAATGGAGCCGAGTGGCCTTGCTGGCGCTGACGGCCGCGATCCTGGCGGAGGTTCCGCCTGCACAAGCCGACTGGCTGGAAATCCCAAATGGGTTCGTCGCCAGCCAGGAGAGCCAGCAATTCGCCGCCGAGGACCGACGGAGCCTGATCACGGTGCGCCCGGAGCCGGGTCCGTTCTCGGATCTGAGCGAAGTCACCGTGTATCAAGTGATCGGCGCCGTTGAACAGCCCGATGCATGGCTGAGAGGCCAGGTCACGGCGGACCTGGTGGGCGAGGAGGTGATCGATGACGTGCTGGAGAGCCCCGACAGCCCGTTCGCCGATCCCCTGTTCGACGCGCTCCGGAAAGCAATTCCGCAAGTTTATGCCGGTATCCAGGAACTCTCGAAACTGCCGCTCCGCTTCTGCGACGGCCCTTTGACGACTTACAACGCCTCCGGCTCGTTGCGCGAGCTCAACTGTACCTACCCGTTGGGACCGTTCCGCCAGTACTTCATCTTCCGGCTGCAGCAGGTGGAGGGCGTCTGGTACTATACCGAGATCCGGGCAATGAACGAAAAACGGCTTCGGCACTTGATTGCCATCGCCAACTCGTTCCGCCCGACAGCATGATGAAGATCATTCCTGCGATCTCTCGAAATTGTTCAGATTTCTGCGAATAATAATCATATTAACGGCCGATCCGATTGATCCATTTTCGCGCACAGGTCGGCGGCCTATTCTCCCGTGAATTTTTGGTCCATCAGAAGTATATTTGAATCCGGCGCAAAAAACCAAACGCGCCGATCACGGAGGGACGGCCAACGAGATGAACACGAATATTGAATCGCAGGTCAACAGTCTGGCCTACCACCTATGGCTTTCCGCAGGCCGCGAGTACCGCCGGGTGGTCGACTTCTGGAGCATGGCCGAGCAGATGGTCTGGGAGTTGGCTGTTGCCACCACCCGGATGTCCGGTTCGGCGATGGAAGCAGGCGTCGATCCCGATCGAACAGCGCCCACCATTGCCGCCACCTACCTTCAACGAGTCCACGAACTTGCCTACTTCATGTGGGAAGCGTCCGGTGCACAATGCGGTCGTGCGATGGAGTTCTGGCTCGCCGCGGAACGTCATGTCATGACGATGATGCTGTTTTCGGGACAGAAGGCGGATGCCACCGAGGGCGCTCCAGGCGGCGAGGCGGACGGGGTGTCGCCCGCTCCCGGATCGCCCTATCCGTTCTCGGCGGAGGCCTATCTCAACGAGATCCGCAAGACTGCTTACTACATGTGGGAGAAGGCAGGCCAAGCCTATGGCGCGGATAACCTGGACTTTTGGCTTGCGGCGGAACGGCAGGTCCTGCACCGGATCGAGGCGGAGGCAACGCCGCCGGTCTATCCTCCGGTGATCCCGGAGCCGCGCCCGCATTCCGGACAAGACGGCGCTCCTTCGGGGGAGCCGGCGCAAGGAGCCGAGCCACAGGACTCCGCATCGGCGTCACGGCCGGAGGCCAGTGAATCTCCATCCGCAAGAGAGTCTTCGCCATTGCGCATCCGTCGTCGGGAAGCGCCGGAAGGCATGCATCTGCATTGAGTGCGGCAACGCCTTAAAAAAAGAACGGAACTGCTGAGCCGTATCGGGAGACAGATCTGTGTCGTACGAGGAGCCGCGCGCGGGTAGCGCCGTCGCCGAGCAATGGATCGGCAACACCGAGACGGTGAGCGACGAACTTGCGGTCTCGCCCGCGACAGCGGCTGCCGCCACCCTCGACGACACCGAGAGCCGTTTTGAAAGCGGCGTGCCGCTCCCGCCGCTGTGGCAGTGGTTCTACTTCCTGCCGCGTGCAGTCCAGTCCCGGCTGGGCCCCGATGGGCACCCCGAGCGCGGCGGGTTCCTCCCCCCGATCGCCCTCCCGCGCCGGATGTTCGCGGGCGCCCGCATGCACTTTCATCACCCTCTCGTGATCGGCCGTCCTGCCGAACGGCGGGGCATCATCCGCAAGGTTTCCGAGAAGGAGGGGCGCAGCGGCCGGCTCGCCTTCGTCACGGTCGCCTACGCGTTCTACCAGGAGGGGGGACTGTGCATCGAGGAGGAACAGGACATCGTTTATCGCGAAGCGGGCGCTCCGGTGCCGGCCCCCGCCATGAAATCCCTACCGCCACTGCCGGATGGATCCTGGTCTGCAATGGTGACGCCGACGCCGACGCTTTTGTTCCGGTTCTCGGCGCTGACGTTCAACGCCCACCGCATTCACTATGACAGGCCTTATGCCACCGAGGTGGAAGGGTATCCCGGGCTCGTGGTTCATGGTCCGTTGACCGCTGTTCTGTTGATGGAACTGGTCCGTCGGCAAGCGTCGGAAAGCGTGCGGCGGTTTGAGTTCCGCGGGCAGGCGCCGCTGTTCGACCTTGCGCCGTTCCGCGTGGCCGCCACTCCCGCCGCCGATGGTCGCGTGCTTCTGGAAGCACACGGACCCGCCGCAGAAACGGCGATGACGGCGACGGCCGCGTTTTCCTGAACGCGGAGCAGAGCAGAGCGACGGTCTTCCTCGCGGCAGTGTGTCCGGCGCTCAGGCGGCCAGCGAGGCCTGCATTTTCTCGATCGCCTCGGCCATCGCGACCAGCCGCTTGGCGTTCTCGACGTGAAGGTTCTCGATCAGCTTGCCGTCGACCACGACCACGCCCTTGCCTTCCTTCGCCGCCGCCTCGTGAGCGAGAATGATCTTGCGCGACCATTCCACCTCTTGCGGCTGCGGCGAGAAAATGCGGTTGCAGGTTTCGACGGTCTTCGGATGTATGAGGGTCTTGCCATCGAACCCCATCTCCACGCCCTGGCGGCAGGCATACTCGAATCCCTCGTCATCGTTCAGATCGAGGTAGACGCCGTCGACGATGGCGAGCCCGTAGCCACGGGCGGCGAGAAGACACAGGCTCAGCGAGGCGATCATCGGCAGGCGCTCGCGCGTGTGGGCGCAGTGGAGTTCCTTGGCGAGATCGGACGTGCCCATCACGAACCCGGCCAGTCGTGGCGAGGAGGCCGCGATTTCCGCCGCCGCCAGCATCCCGCGGGCGGTTTCCATCATCGCCCAGATCGCCATGTCGGCCGGCGCACCGTTCGCGTCCATGATTGCTTCAAGCTGGCGGATCATGTCGGCGCTTTCGACCTTGGGCAGCAGGATGGCATCGGCCTTGGTCTTGGACGCCGCGACGATGTCGGCGTAACCCCAGGGTGTCGCAAGGCCGTTGACGCGGATCAGCAACTCGCGCATACCGTAGCCGCCCTCCGTGACGGCCTCGCAGACCTGCCGGCGAGCGGTCTCCTTGGCATCGGGAGCGACGGCATCTTCAAGATCGAGAATGAGACCGTCTGCCGCAAGGCCCCGCGCTTTCTCAAGCGCCCGGGCGTTCGAGCCCGGCATGTAAAGGACGCTGCGACGTGGGCGTGCAGTTGTAGCCATCGCGTTTTCTCCTCCCGACAGGTTGAACAAGCATTACGGCGCATGATGCTTTCGCATGTGCGAGAGAACATTATTGCAGGGGCTTTCCCGCCAGGCTAGACGGAAAACGTGCCCGCCATGCCTCCCTCTTCCACCCGTGCCATCCTCTCGGTGCAGTCGTCCGTCGCCTTTGGACACGTCGGCAACGCGGCAGCCGTGTTCTGCCTGCGCCGCAGCGGATTCGACGTCTGGCCGGTGGATACGGTCGCGTTCAGCAATCACCCGGGGTACGGCCGGCACCGCGGTCGGGTCCGGCCGGCGGCGGATATCAAGGACATCATCGCCGGCTTGGCGGATATCGGCGTCCTTGGTTCCTGCGGCGGCCTGCTGTCCGGCTACCTCGGCTCGGCGGAGACCGGCCGCATCGTATGCCAGACGGCACAGGCGCTAAAGGCGCAAGACCCGTCCGTGTTGTGGTGCTGCGATCCGGTGATGGGCGATCACGGCCCCGGCCTTTACGTGCCCCAGCCGGTCGCCGAGTTCTTCCGGACCGTTGCGGTCCCGGCGGCCGATATTCTGGTGCCGAATCGGTTCGAGCTGGAACTGCTGAGCGGAATGCGGGTCGAAACCCTTGGTGACGCAGCGGCGGCCGCCGCTGCGCTTGTGTTGCGGGGACCGCAGACAGTCGTCGTCACCTCGGTCGACGCCGGCTTCGTCGGCACGGATACCTCTTCTGCGACCATTTCCACTCTGGCGGTAACGCAAGAGCGTACCTGGATCGTAACCACCCCTCGTCTGCCGCTTGCCGCCAAGGGCGCCGGCGATGTTGTCGCGGCCCTGTTTTTTGCAAGGCTTCTGAGACTGGCGAGCGTGCCAGACGCTCTCGCTGCGGCCGTATCGGCCACCTTCGCCCTGATCGACGCAACCACCCGGGCTGAGGCAAGCGAGTTGTGCCTGGTGGCGGCCCAGGACGCGCTCGTGAACCCGCCGCGCCGCTTTGCGGCACAACCTGTCGGTTGATCGAGAGGATGTTCAACCGCGGCCTTTTTCCACAACTATAGAGAGAATAATTAGAACATTAGAAACATCTCGATTGTACCTTCCGGGCGGGGGCCGCTTTCTCTCGGCAGGAAGGTTGCAAATAGAGATGACCAGGACAGACTTCTCCGACCTCCGCGTCCTCGTGGTGGAGGACAATTCCTTTCAGCGCCGGATCCTGGTCAAGATCCTGGAGACATTGGGCGCGCGCGAAGTGCGGCAGGCGGGGGACGGCCTCGAAGCCCTTGCCGTTCTTGCGGAGTTCCTTCCCGATATCATCCTGACCAACTGCCGGATGCAGCCGATAGGAGGCCTGGAATTTGCGCGCCGCCTTCGCGCTGCAGAGGACCAGCCGTACCAAGCGGTGCCCATTATCATGCTCTCGGCCGAGGACGAAGCCATCCAAGCGGGGTTGGCGCGCGATGTCGGTATCAACGCCTTCCTCACCAAACCGGTGCTGTCTGCTCCGCTTCGTGATCAGATTCTCAAGGTGATCGCCAATCCGGCTCCGTTCGTGCGGAGTGCCACCTATATCGGGCCCGAGCGCCGCACCGCGGTTCTTCCGTTCCCGGGCCGCGACCGGCGCCGCGCCGAGCCTTGAGCGCTCCGGTCATCCGGAGGCTCGGGGTCAGCAGCACACCTGAGGCAGATCAGGCCGGCACCGGCATGTAGGATCGGATCAACTCTTCGGCAATCTGCACAGCGTTCAGCGCCGCCCCTTTGCGCAAGTTGTCGGCGACCACCCAAAAGCTGAGGCCGTTCGCCACCGTGGCATCCTTGCGCAGGCGGCTGACGTAAACGAGATCTTCGCCGACACATTCGACCGGGGTCACGTATCCCTCGTCGGCACGAAAATCGACAACGGTCACCCCCGGCGCCCCGCGCAAGGCCGCGCGGGCCTCCTCTTCGTCGATCGGACGCTCGAACTCCACGGTTATCGCCTCGGCATGGCCGATGAACACCGGAACGCGCACACAGGTGGCCGAGAGGAGGATGTCGGGGTCGAGGATCTTGCGCGTCTCGACGACCATTTTCCATTCCTCTTTGGTCGATCCGTCCTCCATGAACTTATCGATGTGGGGAATGACGTTGAACGCGATCTGCTTGGTGAAGAGCTTCTGCGAAGACTGCGGAGGCTCGTTGACATAGATGCCGCGGGTCTGATTGAACAATTCATCCATCGCCGCCTTGCCGGCGCCGGAGACCGACTGGTAGGTGGAAACCACCACGCGCTTGATCCGGGCCAGATCGTGAAGCGGCTTCAATGCAACCACCATCTGGATCGTGGAGCAGTTGGGATTGGCGATAATCCCGCGTTTGCGGAAGCCAGCGATCGCAGCCGGGTTGACCTCCGGCACCACCAGCGGCACGTCCGGCTCCATCCGGAACTGCGAGGTGTTGTCGATGACGACGGCACCCGCCGACGCTGCCCGAGGCGCATGTACAGCCGAGACCTTGGCACCGGGCGACGAAAGGACAATGTGGGTTCCGCGGAAATCGAAAGTTTCCAGATCCCTCACCTTCAGGATCTTGTCTTCGCCGAAAGAAACCTCTTTGCCACTCGATCGTTCGGACGCCAGCGCGACGACTTCGTCCGCAGGAAACGCACGCTCCGCCAGAATCGCAAGCATTTCGCGCCCGACATTACCGGTAGCACCGACCACCGCGACCTTGTAACCCATCTTTTCTCGTCTCCAGTTTGAGGGACAGCACCCGAGTTCCGGTGAGCGTTCACCTACCGTTGTTGTCGGAAATTTTCAAGGAGCACCGCAACACAACCTTGCCTGTCATGCAGCGGTACGCGAGCAGGCTTGGCACGCTGCCCCTTTAGAGCGTCAACATGCTGCGATCGGCCTTGGGTGGTGGCCCTTGCCTTGTCGCGCCTGCCTTATCGTGCCTGTCTCTCAAGCCTTCCTGTCAAGCCTGTCGAGGCTGCTGATCACCGCCTCACCCATCACCCGGGTCGAGACGCGCGCCTTTCCCGGTTGCATGATGTCCGCCGTGCGCAGACCGCCGTCGAGGACGCTGCCAACGGCGGTCTCAAGCAGATCCGCCTCGGCGGCCATGTCGAAGGAGTAGCGCAGGCACATGGCAAAGCTGAGCACCGCCGCCAGCGGGTTGGCGATCCCCTTGCCTGCAATATCCGGTGCGCTGCCATGCACCGGCTCATAAAGGGCACGGCGCCGGCCGGCATCATCGGTCTCACCAAGCGAAGCCGACGGAAGCATGCCGAGAGAGCCGGTCAGCATTGCCGCCTCGTCCGACAGCATGTCGCCGAACAGATTGTCCGTCACGATCACGTCGAACTGCGCCGGCTTGCGAACAAGCTGCATCGCACAATTGTCGGCATACATGTGGGTCAACTCGATATCGGCATAGTCCTGGTCGTGCAGTTTCTGAACCTCTTCGCGCCACAGAACCCCGCTTTCCATTACGTTGGCCTTGTCGACCGAGCACACCCGCCGGGAGCGCTTGGCTGCCAACTCGAATGCGACACGGGCGACGCGGCGGATCTCCATGTCCGTATAGACCTGCGTATTGACGCCCCGCCTGCTGCCATCCGGCAACGTCTCGATGCCCTTCGGCTCGCCGAAATAAACGCCGCCGGTCAACTCCCGCACGATCATGATGTCGAGCCCGGCGACCACCGCCGGCTTCAGCGTCGAGGCATCGGCGAGCGCCTTGAACACGATCGCCGGACGCAGGTTTGCGAACAGCCCCATCTCCTTGCGCAACCGGAGCAGGCCCCGCTCGGGCTTCTGCTCAAACGGAAGATCGTCCCACCTCGGACCGCCGACCGCGCCCAGCAGCACCGCATCGGCGACAAGGGCATCGGCCATCGTATTATCGGAGATCGGCCTGCCCTCGTTCTCGATCGCGACCCCGCCGACAGCCCTTTCGGTCACATCGAACAGCACTTTGCGGCGGCGCGCCAGCCACTCGATCACCCGCAGGACCTCCGCCATGACTTCAGGGCCAATGCCGTCACCCGGCAGCATCAACAGCGTGTTTTGTTTGGACATCGTTATCGGCCCTTCGTTGGAGATGGAGACGCCGCGGGGATCGATGGCCTGGCCTCAATCATCCCGGGTAGAGCCAGGGCTGCTCGCCCCTTTGTCGTTCCTCGAAGGCCTCGATGGACGCGGTTTGCTTCAGCGTCTGCGCAATGTCATCGAGCCCGTGAAGCAGGCAATGCTTGCGAAATGAATCGATGTCAAAGGAGATCGTCCGGCCGCTCGGCGTCGTCACCTGCTGGGCGTCAAGGGCGACCGTAAACACGGCGTTGGCCCCTTGCTCGGCTTCAGCCATAAGCCGCGCCACCTCCTCGCTGGGCAAAACGACAGGGAGAATGCCGTTCTTGAAACAGTTGCTGTAGAAAATATCGGCGAAGCTGGGCGCGATTACGCAGCGGATGCCGAAATCGAGCAGCGCCCACGGCGCGTGCTCCCGGGAGGAGCCGCAACCGAAGTTCTCGCCGGCAATCAGGATCCGGGCGTTGCGGTAGGCTGGGCGGTTCAGAACAAAGTCGGGGTTTTCAGCGCCGTCGTCCAGATACCGCTGATCGAAGAACAGGCTCTTACCGAGGCCGGTGCGCTTGATCGTCTTGAGGAACTGCTTGGGGATGATCATGTCGGTATCGACGTTGATCATCGGCAACGGCGCGGCAACGCCGCTCAATTGCGTGAAGGCCTGCATATCAGAGGTACTCGCGAACGTCGGTGAGCCGGCCGCTTACGGCGGCGGCGGCGGCCATTGCCGGGCTCATCAGGTGGGTGCGGCCGCCCTTGCCTTGGCGGCCCTCGAAGTTGCGGTTGGAGGTCGACGCGCAGCGCTCCCGCGGCTGCAGCCGGTCGGCATTCATGGCAAGGCACATTGAACAGCCGGGCTCGCGCCATTCGAAGCCCGCTGCGATGAAAATCCGATCGAGCCCTTCGTCTTCCGCCATTTTCTTCACCAACCCGGAGCCGGGCACCACCATCGCCGAGACATGATCGGCAACCTTGCGCCCGCGCGCGATCTGTGCGGCCTCCCGCAGGTCCTCGATCCGCCCGTTGGTGCACGAGCCGATGAATGCACGATCGATCCTGATGTCGCGGATCGGAGTTCCCGGGGTGAGACCCATGTACTCCAGGGCGCGCTGCATCGCCTGTGCCTTGCTCGCATCCCGCGCGTCGGCGGGATCGGGCACGGCTCCTGTCACCGGGACGACGTCCTCGGGACTGGTCCCCCAGGTCACCTGCGGGGGTACCGAGGCGGCATTGAGCTCGATCTCCCGGTCGTAGCGGGCGCCTTCGTCCGAAGGCAGCGTCCGCCAGTAGGCCACGGCCGCGTCCCACGCATCGCCCTTGGGGGCCATCGGTCGGCCGGCGAGGTAGGCGTAGGTGGTCTCGTCCGGAGCGATCAATCCTGCCCGCGCGCCGGCCTCGATCGACATGTTGCAGACGGTCATTCGTCCCGCCATGCCGAGGCTGCGGATCGCCTCGCCGGCGTATTCGATGACGTGCCCGGTCCCGCCGGCGGTGCCCACCGTGCCGATGATGGCCAGGATCAGGTCCTTGGCAGTGACGCCAAGGGCGGCGCGGCCATAAACGTTGATGCGCATGTTCTTGGCCGGCTTCTGCATCAACGTCTGGGTGGCGAGAACGTGCTCGACCTCCGAGGTGCCGACCCCGAACGCCAGCGCACCGAACGCGCCGTGAGTCGATGTGTGGGAATCGCCACAGACGATCGTCATGCCGGGCTGGGAGAACCCCTGCTCCGGGCCGATGATGTGAACGATGCCCTGCCGGATGTCGGTCATCGCGAAAAACGGAATCCCGAACTCGTCGCAATTGCGCGCCAGAGTCTCGATCTGGATCCGGGATTCCTCATCGGCGATCCCTTGCGAGCGGTCGCTGGTGGGGACGTTGTGGTCGGCCACCGCCAAGGTCGCGAGCGGGCGCCGCACCTGCCGCCCGGAAAGCCGCAGACCTTCAAACGCCTGAGGGCTGGTGACCTCGTGGACCAAGTGCCGGTCGATGTACAGCAGGCACGTCCCATCCTCCTGGACATCGACAAGATGCCGGCTCCAGATCTTGTCAAACAACGTCCGCGGCTCGCCCATCTCGCGCTCCTTCCCATCCTCGCGCCCGTCCACGGCAGGGGGCTGCCCTTCCCCGCCAGCCTTGCCAGGCGGCCCGTGACAGCCGGCGGATCAGGCTCATCCCTCGGCGTCGAACCACCAGATCAAGACGTCCGATGTCTCGATCGATCCTCCGCCTGGCAACCCAGCGGAGGCGCCGCTTCGCTAGGACGGCTGCTTGGCTGCCGCCCTTTTCGCCTTCTTACTCATCCCCCCCTGCTCTTTTCGCGCGATGTCCTTGGCCTCGGCGGCGGTTTTCTTTTCCTGTGCAACCACCTTGGCGGCGAAACCGTCCGTCTTTTCGGCAATGCGCGCCTTCTTGCCGCGCCGCTCGCGCAGGTAATAGAGCTTGGCCCGTCTCACGTCGCCCCTGCGCACCACCTCGATCTCGGCGATCACCGGCGAGTACAGCGGGAACACCCGCTCCACGCCCTCGCCGTAGGAGATCTTGCGGACCGTGAACGACGAGCCGAGCCCGTTGTTCCGCCGGGCGATGCAAACGCCCTCGAACGCCTGCAGACGCTCGCGCGAGCCCTCCACCACCTTCACCTTGACCCGCACGGTATCTCCCGGTGCAAACCAGGGAACGGGCCTTTGTGCGGTCAACTGCCGGATCTGCTCCAGCTCCAGCCCTTCAATCACATTCATGGCACGCCTTCCTTCTTTACCTTCGCGCCCCCGTCTTGGGACCGCACATCCACATTCCCGCAGTCGCCTGCGTTACCGCTTCCCGCCGCTCCTTCGATCCGTGGCGCGGGCCGTCTTCGCTGCATCCTGCGCGATCCCGGCCGACTCAACGTAACGCGCCCAAAGATCGGGTCGACGCTGCCTGGTGATGCGCTCCGCCTCGCTCCTTTGCCAGCAGCGGACTTTGTCGTGGTGGCCGGAGACAAGAACCGCCGGCACGTCTCTGCCCTGCCAAACCCGCGGCCGCGTGTACTGCGGATGCTCCAGAAGCCCTTGCTCAAAACTCTCCTCGACAACCGAAGCGGCCGTCCCGACGACCCCCGGCAACAACCGCACGCAGGCGTCGATCAGGACAATCGCTGCCGGCTCGCCCCCTGAGAGGACGAAGTCGCCAAGGCTGATCTCCTCCGGCTCCCACGCCTCAAGCGCCCGCTCATCGATCCCTTCGTAGCGGCCGCACAACAAGACCACGCCGGCACCGGCGGCTAGTTCCCGCACACGCTTCTGATCGAGCGGACGGCCGCGTGGGGTCAGGTGGATGAGCGACAGCTCAGGTGTTCGCGCCGCGGCAACGGCTGCGTCGACAACGTCCGGCCGCATCACCATACCGGGCCCGCCGCCGAACGGCGCATCGTCGACGCTGCGATGTTTATCGCCCGCAAACGCCCGCATGTCCACCGTTTCCAGCTTCCAGATGGCGCGCGTCAACGCCTGTCCGGCGAGCGAGAGGGTAAGCGGCCCGGGAAACATCTCGGGAAAGACCGTCACCACCCGTGCCGTCCAGACCAGATCCGGCGCGGCCGGCGTGAAAACATGATCCGTCATGGGGAGGGCCTCTCGCCGTCAGCGGCCGCATCATCGTCGGCCGGCGGCCCGGCGTCCATGAGCCCCGGCAAAGGCGCGATGGCCAGCCAGCCCTCCGCGACATTCACTTCCGGTACGGCGTCCCGAGTGAACGGCACCATCATCGAGCCGCCCTGCTCGCTCGCCACCTCGATGACATCGCCGCCACCGAAGTCATGAACCGCGACGACCGATCCAAGCGGCCGGCGAGCGTGGTCCGGCCCGGCGGCCAGTTCTGCCCGCAGCCCGATCAGATCGGTGTGATAGAACTCCTCCGCCGCCAGCGGGGGAAACAGCGCTCGGGAGACGAAAAGCTGATGCCCGCGCAAGGCTTCGGCGGCATCACGGTCAGCGATCCCCTCGATCCGGGCGATCACCATCTCGCGGCTGCGACCGGTGACCGTCAACCGAAGCGGCGTTGCGCCTCCGGCATCGTACACCCGCCCATAGCGGGCAATGTCGGCGGGCTCGGCAGTAAAGCTCTTGATCCGGACCTGGCCCTGGATGCCATGGGCGCCCGAGACCACACCGACGCAGACCATTTTCCCGCTATCGGGATTACTTCCCCGGTCTTGGCTCCCCCGGTCTTGGCTCCTGCTGCCTTCGCTGCCGCTGGCCGTCTCCATCGATCGCTTCATCAATTCCTGTCACTGCCGTCGCCTCATGCCCCGATCCGCCGCAACCGGATCCCGCAAGGGGCAGGCTAAGGACACGAGCCCACACGATCACCCGCGCGCGGCCCTACCGCAGGCGCGCTCCCGGCGGCGGCGCTAGCCGGCCGCCTGCTCCGCGCCCTGTTCGGCCGCAGCTTTGATCCGCTCCTCGGCCTCTTTCATCCGCTGAACCGTCTTCGCCTTCGGCTGCGGTTTCTTCGTCTGCTCGGGGCGCGGACGCGCTTCCATCAGGCCGGCCTCGGCCAAAAAGCGGGCGACCCGGTCGCTCGGCTGGGCGCCGACCGCGAGCCAGTGCTTCGCCCTGTCCTCCAGGATCTTGACGCGGTCGGGGTGATCCTTGGCCACCATCGGGTTGTAGCTGCCCACCCGCTCGATGAATCGCCCGTCCCGCGGGCTCCGCGAATCGGCAATGACAATTCGATAATAGGGACGCTTCTTGGCGCCGCCGCGAGACAAGCGAATTCTCAAGGTCATGGTGGTGCTGGTTCCTTTGCTTTCGATCGAGCCGCGTTATCAGACGCGCGCAGTGGTGATTAAGGTGCAACCTACCTGTTGGGCGGCAACGGCGGCAGCATCCCCGGCGGCAACCCGCCGCCCGGGAACAATCCCCGGCCCTTGCGTCCCATCTTGCCAACCTGCTTCATCATCTTGCCCATCTGCTGGTGCTGCTTGAGAAGGCGGTTGACGTCCTGAATGCTGGTGCCGGAGCCCGCGGCGACACGCCGCCGCCGCGAGGCATTCAGCAACTTGGGGTTCAGCCGTTCGGCCGGCGTCATCGACAAGATAATCGCTTCCTGCCGGCTGATCGCTTTTTCATCGATGTCGGCGTCGGCGATCTGCTGCTTGAGCTTGCCGATCCCCGGCAGCATGCCGAGCAGCCCCTTCACGTCGCCGAGCTTGCGCAGCTGGGAGAATTGATCGGCCATGTCCTGCAGGCTGAACTCGCCCTTCACCAGCTTTTTCGCCAGCCTCTCGGCATCCTCGTGCTGGATCGCTTCGGCAGCCCGCTCCACCAGTCCGACGACATCGCCCATTCCGAGAATGCGACCGGCGATCCGGTCGGGCTGGAACGATTCGATTGCGTCCACCTTCTCGCCGACGCCGATCAGTTTGATCGGCTTGCCGGTGACCGCGCGCATCGACAAGGCGGCGCCGCCCCTTGCGTCGCCATCCATCCGGGTCAGAATGATACCGGTGATCTGGACCTGCTCGTTGAACTCGCGGGCGAGCGTGACCGCGTCCTGACCGGTCAATGCGTCCGCCACCAGCAATGTCTCGACCGGCCGCACCGCTTCCTTTACCGCGGCGGCTTCCGCCATCATCTCGGCATCGATATGCATGCGCCCTGCCGTATCGAGAATGACGACATCGTAGCCTTCACGCCGACCGACATCCATCGCGCGACGGGCGATCGCCAGCGGCTCTTCACCCGCCACGACCGGCATGGTGGCCGTTTCCGTCTGCTCGCCCAGCACCGCGAGCTGCCGCTGCGCCGCCGGCCGATAGATATCCAACGAGGCCAGCAGCACGCGCTTTTTCTCGCGCTTGCGCAGGCGCACCGCGACCTTCGCACAGGTGGTGGTCTTGCCGGAGCCCTGCAGACCGACAACAAGAACGGCGATGGGAGGGGCTCCCGCCAGCGAAAGGCCGCTGCCCTGGCGAGCTGTCGGCGCCTGGTCCGCCTCCGTTCCGCCCAGCGTCTCGACGAGAGCGTTATGGACGATCTTGACGACCATCTGTCCCGGCGTGACGCTGCGCAGCACTTCCTGGCCCACTGCCCGCTCGCGGACATGGGCCACGAACTCCTTGACGACCGGCAGCGCCACATCCGCTTCCAGCAGCGCAATCCGGACCTCGCGCAGCGCCTCGCCGACATCCGCCTCGCTCAGCGCCCCGCGCTTTCTCAGCCGGTCAAAAATCTGGGATAGCCTGCCGCTCAGCCCGTCAAACACGCGCCTACCCTTTTCTGCTCAGTCTCGACTGCGGGTTGGTCAACGCCAAAAAAGCCAGTGCGCGACACTCGCGGACTGGCCAGCCACCCGGCGCCGACCCGAACGAGAGGTCACCGCCTGTCTCCTTTCGAAGCCTTGTGGCTGGGCGGCAATGTATGGCTCTGGGCGAGGCGAGTCAACACGGGCGGGTTTATCTACCTGAGGTTTAGACAAAATTTACATAAAACCCTTAATCATATCCCTCAGGCACCCCGTTTCATCAACAGAGCGACGTTCGATGGGCTCACCCAAGCGCGACCGGCCACTCGATACCATTGACCTGCGGGTGGCGGCCCGCCTCCGCAGCCGGCGCCAGCAGCTGCAGGTCGATCCGCGCCTGCTCGACATCGTCATCGGCGAGCCGGCCGGCACCGTCGCCCGCTTCGAGGCCGGCGAGCGCCGGATCCCCGCCGCACATCTGTTCCGCCTCGGCCTCGCTCTCAACGTCGATGTCCCTTACTTCTTCAAGGAGACCGCCGCCGAGACCGAGGGACCCGGCGACGACACGGCGAACAACCAGGACCCCGGCAAACCCGACGCAGGCGGAGACAACCGGCAAGAGCCTGCCCCGCTGGCGCCACAGATGATCATCGAAGCCGATCAGCTGTCGCGGATGTACCGGCGGCTGCCCAGCCGCCACCTTCGAGGGCTGGTGCTGCGGCTGATCAAGTCGATTGCGGCGCGCAAGCCAGACAGCAAGTAGGCTCGCGCCGCTCCCTCGGTGTTGCGCCAGTTGTTGGGCCGCCGCATCCCATACGGCGGCGGGGTCATGGCCGCCATGAAAGCGGGCCGCTACGGCTTTGCCTTGTAGACGGGAAGGCTCAGGTGCCAGAGGATGCCGGCGCCGCGAGCGACAAGCGCGACGGTGAAGCCGGCCGCCGCCGCCGTCCATTCCCACCCCGGCACCGCCTGCAGGACGGCGTAGGTGATGGCGCCGGCCGCGGCGGCTGTCGCATAGATCTCGCGCTTAAGGATCATCGGGATCTCCCCGCACAGCACGTCGCGGATGATGCCGCCGAAGCACGCCGTCATCACCCCCATCACCACCGCCACCAGCATCGACGCGCCCCCCGCGAGCGCCAGCGAGGCGCCGCCGATGCAGAAGGTGGCAAGACCGACCGCATCCGCCCACGCAAGCCAGCGGTCGCGCCGAGCCAGCTGGCGGGCGACGAAAAACGTAAGGACGGCAACGCCGGCGCAGATCAACAGGTACTGATTGGCGGCGACCCAGAACACCGGCTGGATGCCGAGCAGAAGATCGCGCAGGGTCCCCCCGCCGATCCCGGTCACGGTCGCGGTCAGGATGAAGCCGACGAGATCCATTTCCTTCTGCGAGGCCTTCAACGCGCCGCTCGCCGCAAAGACGGCGACCCCGATATAGTCCAGCACGGCAACCAGTTCGTTCATCGCCGCTCCGCCTCTGACCGCCCGGTGGCTGTGATGACGCGTTCTCGCCCAAATTGCAACGGCCCGCGCGCACCTTCTTCAGGGTGCTTGGCTTGGCCGCGGTTTCCTTGCACGATATCAGCACCCGACAGCGGAAGTGGGCGCAACCTCAAGGGAAGTCGCGAGCTTCCCGCATTGGTGCAAAGGGAAGCACGACATGGACATCAGCCGGACGGCCGACGTCTGGTGGAAGAACGCGGTCTTCTACTGCCTCGATGTCGAGACCTTTCAAGACGGCAACGGGGACGGCATCGGCGACTTTGCCGGCCTCACCCGGCAGATCGATTATCTCGCCGGGCTCGGGGTGACCTGCCTGTGGCTGATGCCGTTCTATCCCAGCCCGAACCGGGACGACGGCTATGATGTCACCGACTACTATGCGGTCGACCGCCGGCTCGGCACCCTCGGCGATTTCGTCGAATTCGTGCGGACGGCGCGCGATCGCGGCATCCGGGTGATCGCCGATCTTGTCGTCAATCATACCTCCAAGGAACATCCGTGGTTCCAATCGGCGCGCGCAGACCGCGCCTCGCCATACCGGGACTGGTACGTCTGGCGTGACACGATCCCGGAAGACGGACCCGATGGCCTCGTCTTCCCGGACCAGGAGGACAGCAATTGGGAATGGGACGAGGCGGCGGAGCAATACTACCTCCATCGCTTCTACAAGCATCAGCCGGACCTCAACATCGCCAATCCGCAGGTGCGCGAGGAGATCCGCAAGATTGTCGGCTTCTGGCTCGAGATCGGCCTGTCCGGGTTCCGCGTCGATGCGGTGCCGTTCCTGCTCGAGACCGACGGCGTCGCGCATGACATGGAACTCGCGCCGCACGATTGGCTGCGCGAGCTGCGGGGGTTTGTCGGCCGCCGACGCGGCGATGCGCTGCTGCTCGGCGAGGTCAACCTGGAATACGAGGACGTGCGCCGCTTCTTCGGCGACGAAGGCGGTGACGAGCTGCACATGTGCCTCAACTTCAACCTCAACCAGGCGCTGGCGTTGACGCTGGTGCGCCAGGACGCCGGCACTCTGATCCACAGCCTGCGCTCGATGCCGTCGCTGCCGGTCGATGCCGCCTGGGCCAACTTCGTCCGCAATCACGACGAATGGTCGCTCGACAAACTGACCGAGGCGGAGCGGCAGGAGGTGTTCCGCGCTTTTGGCCCGAAGAAGGAGATGCAGCTGTTCGACCGCGGCCTGCGCCGCCGGATCCCGACGATGCTGGACGGCAATCTGGCCCGCATCCGCTCGGTCTACAGCCTCGCCTTTGCGCTTCCGGGTGCGCCGGTGCTGTTCTATGGCGAGGAGATCGGCATGGCCGAGAACCTGGCGATCCCGGGCCGGATGAGCGTGCGCGCGCCGATGCAGTGGTCGAACGAGCGCAACGGCGGCTTCTCGACCGCCGCGCCGGACAGGCTGCGCCGGCCGCTGGTCCCCGGCAAGACGTGGGGCCCCGACGCGATCAACGTCGCCGATCAGCAGCGCGATCCGGGCTCGCTGTTGAACTGGATGGTGCGGCTGATCCGTCGGCGGCGGGAGACGCCGGAAATCGCCTTCGGCGTCTGGAGCCACATTCCGGTGGCGGAGGCGGCGATCTTCGCGTTGCGCTACGAGTGGGACGAGCGCATCGTCCTGGTGATCCACAACCTCGGCGCCAAGCCGCACAAGGCCACGTTCAAGCTTCAGGGGAGCGCGGGCTGCGGCGGACTGATCGATCTGTTCGGCGAGGGCGACTTCCGCCTCGATGAGGACGGCACCGTCACCGTTGCGCTGCAAGGCTATGGCTGCCGCTGGCTGCGGGTCCGCCGCACCGACGGCAGCACGCCGCTATGATGAAGCCGGCGCCTGGAGGCCGTGCGATAGGCCGTGAACACAAGGAAGCGAAAGGAGTGGCAATGTCATGACAGGATCGGAGGAAGACGGAGAGACGGACCGGCGCAGCGAGAAGGAAAAGATGCTGGCGGGTGAATTATACCGCGCGGTCTGTCCCGAGATCATTGCCGATCAGCGACGCTGTCACAGCCTGCTCTACCAGTATAACGCGACGCGCCCCGAGGCGGCGGACCAGGGCGGGGCCCTTTTGCGGGACCTGCTCGGCGCCATCGGCGAGACCAGCGTGATCCGCCCGCCGTTCCACTGCGACTACGGGTACAACATCCGCCTCGGCCGCGGCGTCTTTCTCAACTTCGGCTGCGTGTTGCTCGATGTCGTCGCCATCGAGATCGGCGATCTCTGCCAGATCGGCTCCGCAGTCCAGATCCTTACCGCCGATCATCCGCGTGATGCGGCCTTGCGACGGCAAGGCTTTGAGAGCGGCATTCCCATCCGCATCGGCGCGAACGTCTGGATCGGCAGCGGCGCGATCATCCTTCCGGGCGTCACCATCGGCGACGACGCCGTCATCGGCGCCGGCAGCGTCGTGACCCGCAATGTCCCCGCCGGCGCCACCGTCATGGGCAATCCGGCGCGGGTTTGCATTAGGCAGGAATGACTCATCAGTTGAAGAAGGGGAACAACATTGGCATGGTCCACCCGCCAAAGGGCGATCATTTCCCGTTAAGGACCGGTTGCCATGACGGGTGCGGCCGGGAAAATTCTGAATCGAACTTACGTTGCAGGAAGACGGTCTTCTCACGGAACCAATGGTCGATACGCTGACCCCCGAACAACGAAGCCGTGTCATGAGCCGCGTGCGCGGGAAGGACACCAAGCCCGAAAAGAAGGTCCGGAGTCTTCTTCACGCCGCAGGTTACAGATACCGGATTCACCGAAGAGACTTGCCGGGCGTGCCGGACATCGTGCTGCCGCGCTACCACGCGGTTGTTTTCGTTCACGGATGTTTTTGGCACGGTCACAGTGGATGCAACCGCGCCAAGATGCCGACCACTCAAACTGACTTTTGGAAGCAAAAGATCGACGCCAACCGTGCGCGCGACCGGCGCAACATCAAGGCGCTTGAAAACCTCGGCTACAGTGTCGTCGTAGTGTGGCAGTGCGATCTCCGGTTCCCGGAGCGTGTCCTTCAGACGATTGAGACTGCTTTGCTCCAAGGGGGAAATCATGGTCAGACGGTCGAGAAGAAGCGATCCGCAGAGATTGAGGAGGGAACTGGTTGAACTTCTGATTCAGTTCGAGAGCCGCTTGAACGAGAATGACCTGAGGGATCAAGTGCGGGCGCTAGTTCCGACGAATCATCTACTTCGTGATCTTGGTAGCTCGCTTATGCCCAATGGCACGGGCCTTTCCGCAAAAGACAGGATTCTCGCTTATCTAAGACAGTACGTAGCGGAGGTAATCGATGGCGACGAATTAATGGTGGTCGCCGGGATCAGCGAGTACGCCAGACGCATCCGGGAACTTCGGGTGGAATGCGGTTGGCCCATCCTGACTGGCCACAGCCTCCGCGACATGCAGGAAGAAGACGCCGAGGAGGTTCCTGGAGACTTGAAGCCTGATCAATACGTGCTGGCTGTCGATGAGCAGGACGAGCAAGCGGCCCAGCGCTGGGTCGCTGCGAACAATATCCGGAAGAGAAACGCCAGCGTCAAGGACAAGGTGCTTGAGTTTTTCCGGGCAAACGTAGGTCAGCGCATCACTTCCGAGGAGCTTCGCTATGTGGCCAGTAATCGCAGCGAATGGGCACGTCGGACGCGGGAACTTCGGACAGAAGAAGGCTGGCCTATCGTAACCCGTTTCAGCGGCGACCCTACATTACCGAGCGGCGTGTATGTCTTAGCCCGAGACGAGCAGGGCGAGGTCCACGACCGACATATTTCTGAGATTACACGTCGGGAAGTTCTTAAGCGTGACGCAGCCTCCTGCCGCTGGCACGACTGCGGCTGGCCGATGGACTTTCCAGCGTCGGACCATCGCTTTCTGGAGGTTCACCACATTGAACATCACACTGCTGGCGGCAGCAATGAAGCGAACAATCTCGTGACCCTATGCAACCTGCATCACGACTTGGTGCACAAGGAAGGGAAGCTGAAAATCTCACCACTGAAAGAGGAATGACGAGTGTCGGGCATAGCGACGCTAGCGGTCCGGACACGGTATCTGCTTAGCTGCCGAGCACGTTGTTGATATGCTTGGCGGTAATCTTTCCGAAGCTGTGGATTGCACACAGGAAGCAAACCTTGTCTCAGCTCGACTTTCCGCGTTTCACGCGGCGTAGCAAAGAGTGCCCGTGAACCGTCGGAGGAGGCCGGCAGGGATTTCGATGGTTTTGGTGTCATGCCGGGACATCCATAAATCCGGCGGGCACCAGAGGACGCGGCGGACGGTGGCGATGGCATCGCTGAAGGTCAGTTCGGGCTTGCCCTACCAGCCGGCCGTCCGGGGACGGATGGCGGCGCCACGGGTTTCGATCAATCCATGCATCCAGATCGTCACCAGGGAGAACAGCCCGAGCAGCGCCGGGGTGGTGCGTGCGATCGCGAGATCGGACCATTGGCGCTGGGTCTCGACGCCGAGATGGGCGCGGACGTCCTGAAACGTTGTTTCCACGCACCAGCGTGAGACGAACCAGCCGAGAATTTTGGCCGGGGTGGTTTCGAGGTCGGTCGCCAGGAACGCTTGTGGTCGCAGCTTTCCTGCGGGATCGCGCGTCAGCACCCAGCGGATCGGCGCGGGCGGCAGGCCGCTGCGATACCACACCGCCATCCCGGAAATGATCTCAAGCGTCCGCGGCTGGCCGCGGTACCACTCCGGCAGCGTGATCGACGACCAGACTGTCGTGGGATCGGCCAGCACCGCGGCAAGCTTCGGCAAGCGCGCACCTTTGCGACGCGGCCGGCCGCGCTGCCCCGCTTGCCGCCCCGGCGCCGGCGCGAACAGGTTCGCATCGAGTCGCAACCGGGTGACCAGGCAGACATGCTGCCGCACCGCCGCGATCAGCTCGAGTGTGGCGAAGCTGGAGTCGGCGACAATGATCACGCGGCGCTTCGCCAGCCAGTGCTTGGTCTGCAGGATCGCCTGGCGTGCCCAATCGGTCAGCTTCTTGTGGCGTCGCCCACGGGCGTCGCTCCAGCGCTCGGAGGGCGCCAGCACCGTCAAGAACGGCAACGCCCAGCGCCGGCCGGCCCAAGGGATCGGGACGACAACCATCAGCGACAACCACCGCAAGCCGCTGGCCTTGACGAAGTGGCCGTGCGACGAGCGCACCGGATCCCGGTAGATGCCGCGCGCCTTGATCCTGGCGCCCCAGCGGCGCTCGATCGTGTCATCGATGCCGATCACCACCTCGCCCGTCGGCAAGAAGACGTCGAGCACC
>CAZFBS010000045.1:0-23426 GCA_964517265.1 uncultured Rhodospirillaceae bacterium
TCGCCCGCTACGGCCAGGAACGCTATGCCGAGCTGGCGCGCTGGCAGCCCGCCGGGGGAACGGGAATCTTGCCGTGGATGGATCCTGGATTGCCGCGCCCGCTTATCGCGGGCTCGGAATGATCCAAGAACTACAACGATCGCTGCGGGTGCGCAATGACATCGTGAGGTGCGATTGCGCCGTCGGCGTTCGCCTTCTCACCCTGAGAGCCGAACTCTGCTCATTGTCATCAACTCCAGATGCGAGTTGATGAAAGGAGGATGGAGAAGATGCCGTTCCCTCGCCGGCCTGCGGCGGTTAGCCGCTGACCCGGGCGGGCGGAACCGCGCTCTGGTGTTCGTGCTCTTTTTCCTCAAGCAGCCGCGAGCAATGATCCTGCAACTCTTCGAGCTCCATCAGCATGGCGGCGATGTCCTGTTGCTGCCGGCGCAGCGCCGCCCGCTGCTCCTCGATCTTGCCGAGAACGAGGCGAAGCTGGGAAATTTCCGAAGGATCGACATCATACATGTCGATCATTTCGCGGATCTCGTCGAGGGTGAAGCCGAGCCGCTTGCCCCGCATGATCAATTTCAGCCGGACCCGGTCGCGCGGCAGATAGACCCGCCGATGCCGCTCGCGCAGCGGCGTGATCAGGCCGCAATCCTCGTAGAAACGGATTGTGCGGGTGGTGATCCCGAATTCCCCGGCAAGCTCTGCTATGCCATACTTTCGCGTCATGAACGGAAGGTACGTGCAGTTAACGTAAAGGTAAAGTCAATCTGGTGCGGTCGAGAAGACTCGAACTTCCACGGGGTTTCCCCCACAGCGCCCTCAACGCTGCGCGTCTACCAATTCCGCCACGACCGCGAAGAGACTTGCGGCAAGCCGCCGACATGCCATGTGATGGGCCGGAGATAGCAGATGATCGAGGTCGGTTCAAGCGCCGGACGAAGAATGCGGGGGTGTGGTGGTTAATCGGACCGAAGTCGAACCGAACGCCGGTGTCGATCGGGCAGCGGGCATGATGCGCGGGGACGCGGCGGCCGTGCAATGGATTGTCGCCCCGGAGCCGGTTGCCTATCCGGATGCGACTGCGCTGATGGAGGACCGCGTCGCGGCGATTCGCAACGCCAGCGCGCCGGAACTCGTCTGGCTGCTCGAGCACCCCCCCTTGTATACCGCCGGAACCAGCGCGAGGCCGGACGAATTGCTTGCTCCGGAGAGATTCCCGGTCTTTCCCAGCGGTCGCGGCGGCCGCTACACCTATCACGGGCCGGGGCAAAGAGTGGCCTACGTGATGCTTGACCTCAACCGGCGCGGCGCCGACATTCGCGCCTATGTCTGCGCCCTGGAGAGCTGGATCATTGCCACATTGAAGCGGCTGGGCGTCGGCGCAGAGCGGCGGCAGGGGCGGATCGGGATCTGGATCGTCGATCCAACCGGGGCCGAGGCCAAGATTGCCGCCATCGGCGTGAGAGTCCGGCGCTGGATCACCTTTCATGGAATCGCCCTCAACGTGGCCCCGAACCTGACCCATTTCGAGGGCATTCTGCCGTGCGGAATCGCGGAGCACGGGGTGACCTCCCTGCGGGCGCTGGGCCTCGACACCAGCCTGGACGAGTTGGATTCCGTGCTTCATGAAACGTTCATGACCATCTTTGGACCCGCGCACCGCCCGATCCGACAGGCCGTTGTGCAGCAACCGGAGGCGATGGCGAGAGATGGATCCTAAACGAGGGACGAGGAACAATACGTGACGGGCGTTGATCGATTCCCGCCGCCGATCGAACGCTTTGCAGGCGTCGATCATGATCATGGCTCCTCGGTCCCGGCCGGCGAGGTGTTCGAGGACGGCGAGCAACCGGGCGCCGTGCTGCACGCGCTCGACAACCTCGAAGCGATCGTCGCCGCCCATACGGAGTGGCTGAAGAACTGGCATCTCGAAGTTCTCGAGGGGCTGGCGCCGCAGCGCCAGGGTCAGGTCAATCCGCCCCCGCTCCAGCTGCCGAAGTGGATCGAAGATCCGGTTTTGCAGGCCCACCCCCGGCATCAGATGGTTTGCGATACCTTGCGCCAACTGCAGGCGCAAGCCGAACAGGTCGCGGCGACGGTGCGGGTGAGCGGCACGATCCCGACCGGCGCCTACGGCGAGTTCATGAACACGGTGCTGGCGTTCGCCTCGGCGATCCGGCAACTGCAGAACGACACGTGGAATCAGCTCGCCAATGTGGACCCCCTGACCGGTCTCGGCAATCGGCGGGCGATGAGCCACAAACTGCGGATCGAGTATGAACGACAGGCACGCAACCGGCATCCATGCTGTATCGCGATGCTCGATCTCGACTTCTTCAAGGAAGTCAACGACGGCTGGGGCCATGGCACAGGGGACATGGTGCTGCAAAAAGTGGCCGCGATGCTGACGGCCGGCGTGCGGCCTTACGATTCGGTGTTCCGGTTCGGCGGCGACGAGTTCCTCCTTTGTCTACCGAGCACGGATCTGCGCGCCGCCTGGGCGATCATCGAGCGGCTGCGGTTGAAGGTCTCGGTCTGGCCGATCGAACTGAAGGAAGGCAGCACGATCAAGGCGAGCCTGTCGGTCGGCATCGCCCCGCTGGAATGGGAATTCGGCGTCGAAGCCGCCTTGGACCGGGCGGATGCCGCCCTCTACCAGGCCAAACGCAACGGCCGCAACTGTGTCTATGTCTGGAACCCGCCGCCGCCTGCCCTGGAGGAGCGGCGATAAGGCATCATCACTTTGTCGGCAGCGGCCGGAAACCCGGCCGGTCGGGAAAGTCGGCAGTCTGTGTCGAGATGGCGGTCACCCGGGCTGCGGAGGGTCCGGTCGAGCACGCTGCCACCATCTCGTCGACATCGGTTTTGGTGCCGGCGAACAGAGCCTCGACGCTGCCGTCGGAGCGATTGCGGACCCAGCCGCGCAGCCCCCGGCGGCTCGCCTCGTTGACCGTCCAGCCGCGATAGAAGACGCCCTGAACGCGGCCTTCGATCCGAACCAGAACGCTTTTCGCCTGCTCGCCGGCCGTCAATGGAGAGGCCCCCCGGATCTGGCGATCGCCACGGAGGCCGGCTCGGCGCCGCGGCACCACGTAATGAATCTGGCGGCACACGCGATCTCGTCCTCCAGGCGCCGGCGACGCTCGGCAATTTCCGCGACGAGGCCCCACCGTTCGATCTGATAGCTCTCATCGAGCAGCGCCGCCTCAAATGCGGCGGCGGCGTCGATCCGCTCGGCAGCCAAGGCCAGCGCAATGATCAGCGAACCACTGGCCTGCGCCACATTGGCGACGCCGGTCAATTCCATGTCGTCCAGCATGTTCAGCTCCGCAGCCAGTGCTTCGGCAACACTCTCAGATTGACGGACCGGCATCACCCCGCGGGTGACGGTGAACGTGATCTTGCACCTTTCCGCCGCCCAGTCCAGCAACGGCTGCCAGCAGGCATCCTGACGAACAACGAGGTCAGGCGGATCGGCCGCCCGATAGAACAGCAGATCGAAGTCGGCATAGCCGATCAACTGATCGGTCACCGGGCCGCGATTGGCGCTGACGCGGTCGATCGCGGTGGCCGCCAGTCGTGTCGCCGGCAGTGTCTCCGGGCGGATGGTATCGTCTTGCGCCAGCCACTCGGCCACCACGGCCCGGGCCAAGGACTCGGTCGGAAGGAGGAAGTCGGCGCCGGCGGGAGTCTTTATGGGCTTGCCGTCCAGATGAACCCGGTAGCCGCGCTCCGTCGCGGCCAGCCCTGCGTCGCGATAGAACCGATGCGTCGGCCACTTCATCAGCGGCCCCTCATTCTGTTTCCGCCGCGGCCTCTGCCGCCCGGCCCGCTCGGCTGCGGTGTGGCTGGGGAGCAATCAGAAGAGCGATCGCCGAAGCGATCTCGGCAAACGTGTCGACCACGAGATCGGCGCCCGAGGCCTTCAGTTCAGCCCGCCCGTGGTATCCCCATGTTACCGCAACGGCACGAGCGCCGGCATGGCGCGCCATCATCATGTCGTAGGTGGTATCGCCGATCATCACGGTGGCATCCGGGTCGGCACCAACCGCGGCCATCGCCTGCAGCATCATCTGCGGGTGCGGCTTGCCGGCAGCAACATCCGGTGTCTGCACCGTCTGGAACCGATGCTCAAGCCCATGCCCCGCCAGGGTGGCCATCGCTCCCCGGTGCGATTTGCCGGTTGCCAAGCCAAGGCACCAGCCATCGTCTTCCAGCGCCTGCAATCCCTCCAAGACACCGGGGTAAAGAGGCTCAAGGAGCGTGCCGTCGACGCGCAGCGCGGCGGCCGCGTCCCGGTAGCTTGCGGCGACCTTCGTGCATACGTGCGGGCCCTCGGCCGGCAGCAGGCAAGTGACGGCTTCGAAGAGCGAGAGGCCGACGACGCGGCGCACCGCATCGTCGGTCGGCAACGAAAGACCATGGGCCGAGAACGCGGCGCACATGCTGGTGACAATCGAGCGCTCACTGTCGACCAGGGTGCCGTCACAGTCGAACACGCAAAGCTTGATCATCAGGCGCCGTCCACTCGCCTGTCGATCGCGCTTGCTTGCGTTGCCGCCGCCACGGCCACCCGCTGCCGCATCCCGGCGTTCCTCAGCCCGGCTTGACCGAGATCGTCTTGGCCGGAGCCGGTTTGACTTTCGGCAATGTCAGACGGAGCACGCCGTCCTTGACGGACGCCTCGATCCGCTCCCCGTCAATGTTCTCCGAGAGAGTGAACGAGCGTTCGTAATCGCCATCCCGGAATTCAGCGTGGGTCAGCGAGTATCCTTCCTGTGCCATGGAAGCGCTGGAGCGTCCCTTGATCGTCAGCACCCGCTTGTCGATGGTGACGTCAATGCCATCCGGCTCGACACCGGGAATTTCCAGCACCAGACAAAGGGCGTCCTTGGTTTCATAGATATCCGTCGGCGGTGAGAAGACCGGCTTGGTTCGGGTGCCCTCGGGTCCGTCTCCGCCGGTCGCCACCTGCCGGCTCGTCTGGTCGATCATGTCCTGACCTCCTTTTAAGACGTCTTGATCGCGATTTTGCGTGGCTTGTCGCTCTCGGGGCGAGGCAGTTCGATCGAGAGAATGCCGTTATGAACGCTCGCTTTCACCTGCTCGGGATCGACGTTGAACGGCAGCGTGACGATCCTTGTAAAGGCGCCGTATTCCCTCTCGCTCCGGTGCACGGCAATGTTAGGCTCCTGCGCTTGAGGCTCGCGCGTTCCCTTGATGGTCAAGGTGTTTTGATGAACGGAGATCTCCATCTGATCAAGTCCGACCCCGGGGACTTCCGCGACCACTTTGACCCCCTGTTCCCCCCTCCAGATATTCAAGGGGGGAAACTCGGTGGGTTCCTGCCAGCGATAGCCACCGAAGGCGCGGTTGACCTCATCTTGAATGCGCCGCAACGTGGACAAGGGATCCGCCCACGGATCTGCAGCCGGTCGATATAGAGCCATTCTCCAACTCCTCGTTTGTGATCCGCACCGACATCGCACCATCATACCGGCTCGGACGCCAGCCGAAGCTTGGTGCCGAAGCATGAGAGATTTAACCGCCGGTTCCTGGCATGCAAGTAGCCGCTCCTGGAAACCCCGGCCCCCGTCCGTGCTTCGCCATTGAAGCGGCGCCTGCTGCAATCAGGAGCGCATCTCTTCCGGCAGGCCCGCCATCCTTTGGCTGCGCGCGTCGGTGGCAAAGCCGAAGAATCGCCAGGTTTCAAGCAGGTCTTTCGGAAGAGGGGCTTCAAGAGTGATCATGCCGCCGGCGGGGTGGGGAAGGCGCAGGGCTCGCGCGTGGAGGTGCAGCCGGACCTTGGGCGGCAGCCCTGGAACAAACGCAGCGGCGCCGCCGTACTTGCCATCGCCGAGGATCGGCGTTCCCAGCGCAAGGCAGTGAACCCGCAGCTGATGGGTGCGTCCGGTCATCGGCTGCAAAGCCAGCCAAGCCGCCTCGCGCCCCGCCCGCTCGATCAGCCGATACTCGGTGATGGCGCGGTCCCCGCCATGAGGATCGGAACCCATGCGCTCCCCCGAACGACCGGGGCGCTTGCTCAGCGGCAGGTCGATCCGCCCCGCCGGCGGCTGCGGCGTTCCGACGACGATGGCCCAATACAGTTTTCTGGCAAGACGCGAGCGGAATGCCTGGGCCAGCGCGGAAGCGGCGGGTGCGGTTCTGGCGAGGACCAGAACGCCGGAGGTGTCGCGATCGAGGCGGTGCACCAGCTTCGGCCGCTGCCCGTCCAGCCGGAAGGCGTCCAGCATCCCGTCGAGATGGCGCGACGCACCGCTGCCGCCCTGGACCGGCAGACCCGCCGGCTTGTCGAGCACGAGGATATGCGGATCGCTATAGAGAATGCGCGCCTGCAGCTCGCGAATGTCCCGCTCCCGCGGCGGCGAAGCACCGGTCTCTCGTTTCCGCTGCGTCTGCGGAAAGGTGTGGGGCGGCACGCGGATGGTCTGGCCGGCGATCAGCCGCTGTCCCGCGCTCGCCCGCCGCCCGTCCACCCGCGCCTCTCCCGAGCGCAACCATTTTTCGAGCCGCGCGTGGGGAATGTTGGGGTAATGGCGCCGGAACCACCGATCGAGGCGGATGCCGCCGTCGTCGGGGGCGACCGAGACGCTCGCAACCCCAGCGGCACCCCCGCCTTCGTTATCAGGAAAGGCAGCCGAAGGCGCTTCGGGCCGTCTGCTCAGGCCCACGCCAACTCGCCGAGGTCGTTAACCACAACATTCGCCCCATGCCACAGCAGCGCTGCGCAATCGTCGGCCCGGTCGACCCCGACAATCAGCCCGACCCCGGCTGTCTTGGCCGCCTGCACGCCGGTAACGCTGTCTTCGAAAACCACGCTGCGCTCCGGAAGGGCATCGAGAAGGTCGATCGCCTTGAGGTATGTATCAGGCGCCGGCTTGCCCGCAAGACTGAGGGCCGCGGCTTCGCGACCGCTGACGATGACATCAAATAGCTCGAATATGCCTGCCCTGCGCAAGACGTATTCCGCGTTCTTGCTTGCCGAGACGACCGCAATTTTTTTCCCCGACGCACGAAGGTCGCGCACGAGCGCGACCGATGTCTCGAAGACCGGGACGCCGACCCTCTCCATGTATTCGAGAAACAGCTTGTTCTTGCGATTGCCGAGGCCGCAACATGTTTCCGTCATCTCGTCGTCAGTCGGCTCCCCGAACGGGATCATGATCCCGCGGGACGCAAGAAAACTGCCGACACCGTCGTAGCGCGGCTTGCCGTCGACGAAATCGTGGTAGTCGGAGGCGGCGTCGAACGGCTTGAAAGGCAGGTTATGACGCGTGCTGAAGTCTCTCAGGAAGTCGTCGAAGACCACCTTCCACAGCTCACCGTGTCCCGCCGCCGACCGGGTGATGACCCCGTCCATGTCGAACAACATCGCCTCGAAATGATCAAGCGACAGGACATGTGCCCTGCTGCCGGGTGCATCTTCCTTACCCGGCATCGCATGAAGGACCCGATTCAGCCCAGGATCGTTTCTGCTCGCCGCCGCGTTCCGCAGCATGATCTCCGTTCCGTTCCCCTGTTCCGCTATCCACGCTTTCAGACGCGGCTCATGAGTGGTGCTTGCCGGCCTCATGCGGAAGACGGGCCACCCGCTTGTGCGGCTTGGCGCAGCCGCTCCCAATGGGCCAGTCGTTGCCGGATGTCCCGCTCACCGCCCCGCTCTCCCGGAACATAAAACTGCCGCCGCGGCATTTCATCCGGGAAGTAGCTTTGTCCCGAAAAACCGTCCGGCTCCCGGTGGTCGTACCGGTAGCCGGCGCCATAGCCGAGTTCCTTCATCAGCCGCGTCGGCGCGTTGAGACTATGCTTGGGCGGCATCAGCGAGCCGGTCTCCCGCGCCGCCGCCATCGCGGCATTCTGGGCCCGATAGGCGGCATTCGACTTGGGCGCGGTGGCGAGATAGATCACACACTGGACGAGGGCGAGTTCTCCCTCTGGCGAGCCCATACGCTCATAGGCCTCCCACGCGGCCACGGCCTGCGGCAGCGCCTGCGGGTCGGCGAGGCCGACGTCCTCCACCGCGAACCGGACAAGCCGCCTTGCAATGTAGTTCGGGTCTTCGCCGCCGGCGCTCATGCGCGCAAACCAGTAGAGAGCGGCATCGACATCGGAGCCGCGCAGGGATTTGTGCAGGGCGCTGATCAGATTGTAGTGACCCTCGCGGTTCTTATCGTAAAGCGGCAGGCGGCGCTGGACGGTTGCCGTCAGGGCGGCAACATCGAGCGGCGCCTCCTGCGGCAGATCAGCCAGAGCTTCAGCCATGTTCAGCAGGTACCGGCCGTCGCCGTCGGCCATCGCCCGCAAGGCCGCCCGCGCGTCCCGCTCGAGCGGCAACGCCTTGCCCAACCTTTGCTCGGCCCGGACCAGCAGTTCCTCCTGGGCGCGATCGTCAAGGCGATTGAGGACGAACACCCGGCACCGCGACAACAGCGGCGCGTTCAACTCGAACGATGGATTTTCTGTGGTCGCGCCGATCAACGTGACCGTGCCGTCCTCGACGCACGGCAACAACGCATCCTGCTGAGCACGATTGAACCGATGAATTTCATCGATGAACAGCAGGCTGCCCTTGCCAACCGCGCGTCGCTTGCGAGCGGCATCAAACACCCGGCGCAAGTCCGCGACCCCGCAGAACACCGCCGAAAGTGGTTCGAAATGAAGCTCTGTATGCTCGGCCAGGAGGCGCGCGATCGTGGTTTTGCCGGAACCCGGAGGACCCCAAAGGATCATCGACATGACCGCGCGCCCCGCGATCATGCGCCCGATCGGCCCCTCGGCGCCGAGAAGATGATCCTGACCCACCACCTCCGCCAGTCGCTGCGGCCGAAGCCGATCGGCCAGAGGCCGCGGCGCCTGCTCCTCGAAAAGGCCTCTCATCGATGGTGTTGTCCGTTCAGGCTGGGCCGTCCGTTCAGGCTGGCAGCGTGCGGGACAAGCATCTGCCACCACTTTTGATGCTGTACAGGACAAGACGAGAACGCAACAGAAATCCGAGGGCGACCGCGATCTCTTCTATGCTCGGCACGAAGATGTCAGCCCGCATGCTGGCGCGGGCGTTCTCTCGCCCCGGCTTTGCGCCCTCACGTTCTCGCCGGGCCGGCGCTCACCGGCCCGCCAAATCCGCCAAGACGGGACAGTCAGGCGGCTTCCGTGGTCGCCGCTTCCTCGGCAGCGTGGCGCGCGCGGTCCTCGGCGCCCTTGGCGTTCGGGTCCCGCTCGACCAGCTCGATCACCGCAACCGGGGCATTGTCGCCATGGCGGAACCCTGCCCTGAGAACGCGCGTATAGCCGCCTCCGCGTTCCTTGTACCGATCTGCAAGCGGCCCGAACAGCTTTGCCACCACGGCATCATCGCGCAGAAAGGACGCCGCCTGACGCCGGGCATGCAGGCTCCTTCTTTTGCCGAGGGTGATCATCCGATCGGCAAAGCGGCGCAATTCCTTGGCCTTCGGCAATGTCGTCATGATCTGCTCGTGCCTGAGCAGCGATACCGTCATGTTCGCGAACATCGCCTTGCGGTGACTGCTGGTGCGATTCAGCTTCCGCCCTGCCATTCGATGGCGCATCTGTGTTAACCCTCCCGCTTGCAACCGGCGTTTCGTGGTCTAGTAAGGCTCTTCGAGTTTCTTGGCCAGCTCTTCGATGTTCTCGGGAGGCCAGTTCGGAATGTCCATTCCCAGATGGAGGCCCATCTGCGAGAGAACCTCCTTGATCTCGTTCAAAGACTTGCGGCCGAAGTTCGGGGTCCGCAGCATGTCAGCCTCGGTCTTCTGAATCAGATCGCCAATGTAAATGATATTGTCGTTCTTCAAGCAATTCGCCGAGCGGACCGACAGCTCCAGTTCATCGACCTTGCGCAAAAGATTCCTGTTGAACGGCAACTCATCTCGGCGCTCTTCCTCGACCGCCGCCTGCGGCTCCTCAAAGTTGATGAAGAGCTGCAACTGATCTTGCAGAATGCGCGCGGCGAGAGCGACGGCATCTTCCGGCGTGACGGCACCGTTGGTGGTCACTTCCAGTGACAGCTTATCGTGGTCGGTGACCTGCCCGACCCGGGTGTTTTCCACCTTGTATGCGACCTTGCGCACGGGCGAATAGATCGCATCGATCGGAATCAATCCGATTGGCGCTTCCTCTGAGCGGCTGGTCGACGCTGCGGCATAGCCCTTGCCGGTCTCAACCGTCAGTTCCATCGAAAGGCGTGCACCACTGTCCAACGAGCAGATCAGCAGATCCGGATTCATGACCTCGACATCGTGCCCCGTCTGAATCATTCCGGCAGTCACTTCACCAGGGCCGTCGACGTGCAGGTAGATCCGTTTCGGTCCCTCACCCGTCATCCGCAGCGCCAGCGACTTGATGTTGAGGACAATGTCGGTCACGTCCTCGCGAACGCCGGGAATGGTCGAAAACTCGTGCAAAACCCCGTCGATCTGGATTGCGGTCACGGCGGCGCCCTGCAAGGACGAGAGCAACACCCGCCGCAGGGCGTTGCCCAGCGTCAGCCCGAACCCGCGCTCCAACGGCTCCGCTACAATACTTGCCCTCGTTCTGGGATCCACGCCGGGGACAACGTCCAGCTTTGAAGGCTTGATAAGCGCCTGCCAATTCTTTTGAATCACTGCGGCAACCTCACGTCCAGGTAAGACGGCGCGCCAGGCCGCAAGGCCCATCGCGGCTCGCAGAGACGCAACCGCCACGCCGTCACAATGACTTGCTGCTTCAGGGCTAGACCCGCCGACGCTTGCGAGGACGGCACCCATTGTGGGGAATTGGGGTCACGTCCCGGATTGCGGTGATCGTGAACCCTACCGACTGCAACGAACGCAGTGCCGACTCGCGCCCCGAACCCGGTCCTTTCACCTCAACCTCAAGTGTCTTCATCCCATGCTCCATGGCTTTGCGCGCCGCATCCTCGGCGGCAACCTGCGCCGCATAGGGAGTGGATTTGCGCGAGCCCTTGAACCCTTGCGAGCCGGACGACGACCACGAGATCGCATTCCCCTGAGCGTCGGAGATGGTGATCAACGTATTGTTGAACGTCGCGTTGATGTGCGCCACGCCCGAGGTGATGTTCTTGCGCTCGCGCCGCCTTGGACGCTGAGGTGCTTTCGCCATGTCGCTTTCCTATTGCTCTATTTGCTCGCTTTTTTCTTGCCCGCAATGGGTCTGGCTTTGCCTTTTCGCGTTCGAGCATTCGTATGGGTCCGCTGCCCGCGAACCGGCAGCCCGCGTCGGTGCCGCAGACCGCGGTACGATCCCAGATCCATCAATCGCTTAATGTTGATGGCCACTTCACGGCGCAAATCGCCTTCCACCTTGTGGTCCCGGTCGATCAGCTCCCGCAGTCGCATGACATCCTGATCACTCAGCTCATTCACTCGCCGTGCCGCTGGAATTCCCAGCTGTGTACACACCTGTCGCGCGGTGGTGCGGCCGATGCCGTGGATGTAGGTAAGCGCGACCTCAACCCTCTTTTGGGTCGGAATATTAACGCCAGCAATGCGCGCCACTATGGGCTCTCCTCGCCTGGAAAACGCGGTAAATTTTCTGGGGGCATGAAGCCGGTCATTATACGGCTTGGTCTTCCTGCGTCAAACCTAATGTCGTTGTTCGATTTTTGCCTCGAGCGAAGCAGTGACGTCATCGATCGAGCCCATACCGTCTACAGTTTCAACCAACCCTTGATTTTCGTAGTAGTGCAGCACGGGCGCTGTCTCCTGATGATAGGCTTTCAGGCGTTGGCGGACGGTTTCGGCATTATCGTCGCTGCGGCGGGCAAACTCGGTACTGCCGCAAACATCACAAACCCCATCCACCTTCGGGCGCTTGAAGGTCTCATGATAACCTTCGCCACACTTCGCACAGGTAAACCGGCCGACGATCCGCTCGACCATTGCCTCATCATCGACTTCGATCGACAGCACACGGTCGAGTTTCAGCCCTTTGGCGGCCAGCACATCATCGAGCGCCTCCGCCTGCGCCACCGTCCGCGGGAACCCATCCAAAATGAACCCGCCCCGGCAATCTTCGCGATCGAGGCGCGCGTCGATCATGCTGGTGATCAAGGCGTCAGGCACCAGCTTGCCCTCCTTCATCAACGTATCCGCGGTACGTCCGATCTCCGTCTGCTCGGCAACCTCGGCCCGCAACATCTCGCCGGTCGACAGCTGCGCGATCCCGTACTTGTCTTCAAGCCGCTTGGCTTGTGTTCCCTTGCCCGCGCCCGGCGGACCAAACAGAACCAGATTCATCGCCGTCTCCCCCTCAGCTTGGCCTTCTTGATGAGACCTTCGTATTGATGTGCCAACAGGTGCGAGTGGATCTGCGCCACGGTGTCCATGGTCACCGTGACAACGATAAGCAAACTGGTGCCGCCAAAGTAGAATGGCACCGCAAACCGGGAGATCAAAATCTCCGGCAGAAGGCAAACGAACGCAAGATAAGCGGCGCCAACCACCGTCAACCGCGTGAGAACACGATCGAGGTATTCCGCCGTGTTGCGACCGGGACGGATGCCCGGAATGAAGCCGCCGTACTTCTTGAGATTGTCGGCCGTGTCGGAAGGATTGAACACAACCGCCGTGTAGAAGAACGCAAAAAACACGATCAGGCTGGCATAGATCAGCAAGTAGAGAGGCTGCCCGCGACCAAGATAAGCCGCCACCGTTGACAGCCAGTCCGGACCCTGCCCGGCGGTAAACCCGATAATGGTGATCGGCATCAACAGCACAGAGCTCGCGAAAATCGGGGGGATGACGCCGGCGGTGTTGAGTTTGAGCGGAAGATGCGTGCTCTCGCCGCCGGTCATCCGCGTGCCCTGCTGCCGTTTCGGATACTGGACCAGGATCCTCCGCTGCGCGCGCTCGACAAACACGATGAAGAAGATCACTGCAATCGCCATCAGCAGCAAACCGACGATCAACGCGGTCGAGACGGCGCCCGTGCGCCCGAGCTCAAGGGTGCCGGCGAGGGCCGCCGGCAGTTCGGCGACAATGCCGGCAAAAATGATCAGGGAAATGCCATTGCCGACCCCACGGGCGGTGATCTGCTCGCCCAGCCACATCAAGAACATGGTGCCGCCGACCAGAGTCACCACCGCCGTGAAGCGGAAGAATACTCCCGGCTCGACAACAGCCGGGCCGGCAGACGACTGCATTCCTTCCAGACCGACCGCCAGCGCATAGGCCTGCACCGCCGTGATGATGACGGTCAGGTAGCGGGTGTACTGGTTAATTTTCTTGCGGCCGGTTTCGCCCTCTTTTTTCAGTGTCTCAAGCGATGGCACCACGGCCGTCATCAACTGCATGATGATCGACGCCGAGATGTACGGCATGATGTTGAGCGCAAAAATCGTCATGCGGCCCAGCGCACCGCCGGCGAACATGTTGAACATGCCGAGAATGCCGCCCGCCTGGCTGGCGAAAATATCCGTCACCGCGACCGGATCGATCCCCGGCAAAGGAATGTAGGTCCCGACGCGATAGACAATCAGCGCGGCCAGCGTGAACCAGATGCGCTTCTTCAGCTCGGTCGCCTTGGCGAAGGCGCCAAGGTTCATATGAGCGGCAAGTTGCTCAGCAGCGGATGCCATTGCGTTCCGACGATCTTAAGGGGCTTCGGAGGGTGCGCCACCCTCAACCGTATCCTCGGCCGCCGACGATGCCGCCGGCTTGCCGATCAACGTTACCGTGCCGCCTTGCGCCTCGACGGCCTTGATCGCTGCCTGCGAAGCGCCCGTCACCGCCAGCGACAGCTTCTGCTTGAGCTCGCCTCCCGCGAGCAGACGGACCCCATCGCGACGACGCTTGAACAGCCCCGCCGCCTGCAGGGCCCATTCATCAAGGTTCGCCGATGCGTCCAGCTTGCCCTCGTCCAGCGCACGCTGAATACCGCCGAGATTGACGACGACATAATCACGACGCGTGAAGTTCTTGAAGCCACGCTTCGGCAGCCGCCGGTATAACGGCATCTGCCCGCCTTCAAAGCCGACAATCATTGCGCTTCCGGAGCGTGCCTTCTGGCCCTTGTGACCCTTGCCGGATGTCTTACCAAGGCCGGACCCTATGCCGCGTCCCACGCGCTTGCGCGGGGCACGGGCGCCCGGATTGTCTCTCAGCTCGTTCAGTCTCATCGTCAATCCGTTTCAAACCTGCGCCATTCAAACCTTGGGCCATCGCGAAGAGGGATGGCTGCAATCCCTCTTCGCCTCTTCGGATGCGTTCCGCATCGAGCAAAAGGCCTAGCCGGCGATCTCCTCGACGCGTATCAAATGCCTGACCTTGTTGATCATGCCGCGAACAGCGGCGGTGTCCTCAAGCTCCCGGCTGCGGTGCATCTTGTTCAAGCCAAGACCGATCAACGTTTCACGTTGATCGGATCGGCGGCCGATCGGGCTTCGGATCTGAGTGACCCGGACCCGGGCCGATTTTGTCGTTGCCATCATCACCCTCGCGCTCCGCCCGAACCGGCGTCGGCACGCCTCGACACGATATCACTGATTTTCTTCCCCCGCTTTGCCGCAACCGCACGCGGCGAGGCGCACATTGACAGAGCAGAGAACGTCGCCCGGATCATGTTATGAGGATTGGCGGTGCCGATCGACTTTGCGACAACATCCTGGACCCCCATGGTCTCGAAAACGGCGCGCATCGGTCCGCCGGCAATCACACCGGTGCCGGCCGGCGCAGCCCGCAGAACCACTTGCCCCGCGCCGAATCCGCCGATGACATCGTGATGAAGCGTTCGCCCGTCCCGCAGGGGAACCCGGATCATGCTGTACTTCGCCCGGTCCGTCGCCTTGCGGATCGCTTCCGGCACCTCACGTGCCTTCCCCGTCCCGAAGCCAACCCGGCCGCGACCATCGCCGACCACGACGAGGGCTGCAAACGAGAAGCGACGACCTCCCTTGACCACCTTGGCGACCCGGTTGATATGGACAAGCTTGTCCGTCAGCTCCGATTCTTCGGCCTGCGGCGCCGTCTCGCTCCGTCTGCCGGCCGGCTTTCGTGCCATTTCCCGATCTCCCTAAAACTTAAGGCCGCCTTCCCGGGCGGCATCTGCAAGAGCCTGAACCCGGCCATGATAGCGATAGCCACCGCGGTCGAAGATGACGTCTGTTATTCCCGCCGAACGGGCGCGCCGGGCAACCAATTCCCCGACCGTCTTGGCGGCCTCGCGGTCGGCCCCGCCCTCAAGCTTTCCCTTCAGTTCCCTGTCGAGAGTCGAGGCGGCCGCCAGCGTGCGCCCGTTCCGGTCATCGATGATCTGGGCATAGATATGCTTGTTGGAGCGGAACACCGAGAGCCGCGGACGCCCCTGCCCGTGCTGTCGGAGTTGAAACCGCGAGCGGTTCCGGCGACGCTCATAAAGCTCAGTTTTTTTCAGCATGATGCCCTACTTCTTCTTGCCTTCCTTGCGTCGCACGATCTCGTCCGCGTAGCGGATCCCTTTGCCTTTGTACGGCTCCACTTTGCGGAAGCTGCGAACCTCGGCGGCGACCTGTCCGACCAGTTGCCGGTCGGCGCCGCGGACAATGATGTGGGTCGGGTCGGGGCACTCGACGGTGATTCCTTCAGGAACCGGATACCGCACTTCGTGGCTGTACCCCAGTTGCAACACCAGATCCCGGCCCTGCACCTGCGCACGATAACCGACTCCCTGGATCTCCAGCCTCTTGGTGAACCCCTCATTCACCCCGCTGACGAGGTTGTGGACGACGGTTCGCGCCGTACCCCACATCATCCGCGCCCGCTTGGTGTCAGTTTTGGGACGAATAAGGAGTTGGGAGCCTTCCTGGGTGATGGTCACTTCGTCCATCATCCGCGCCTGGAGTTCCCCAAGCTTTCCCTTCACTGTCACCTGACGGCCAGCGATGTCGACACTGACGCCGCCCGGGATCTCGACCGGATGTTTACCTACGCGAGACATCGCCTCAATCACCTCAAAATGATCTAGAAAACCCTGCAGAGAACTTCCCCGCCGACGTTCGCCTCGCGGGCTTCGGCATCCGAAAGCACGCCACGGGGCGTCGAGATTATGGAAATGCCGAGCCCGTTGTATACCTTCGGCAAGTCGGCAATCTTCGAATACACACGCCGTCCCGGCCGCGACACCCGATTGATTTCGCGGATGACGGGCTCGCCCTCGTGATACTTGAGTTCGACCCGCACCTGGCTGATGCCAGGGCGGACCTCATATTGATCGTACCCACGAATAAAACCCTCGCGCTCCAACACGTCGAGAACCCGGGCGCGCATCTTCGACGCGGGCGCCGTGATGGCACTCTTACGCGCCCGCTGACCGTTGCGGATGCGGGTCAGCATGTCGCCGATGGGATCACTCATTGCCATGGCTGTTGCTCTCTTCCGCCTGTCACCAACTCGACTTGACCATACCCGGGATCTGGCCATTCAAGGCAAGCTCCCGGAGCCCGATGCGCGACAGCCTGAATTTCCTGTAGTTGCCGCGCGGCCGTCCGGTCATCTCGCATCGCAAGCGGATTCTGACCGGAGCCGAATTGCGGGGCAACTTGGCGAGATCGAGACGCGCGTTGAACTGTTCCTCTATCGAGTTGGCGGGATCACACGCCATTTCTTTCAACTGCGCCCGCTTGGCCGCATAAAGCCGCGACAACCGCTCACGCTTTTTGTTTCGCTCGATCAGGCTTTTTTTTGCCATTCCCGTTCCCTTCTCTCGGCCATCAGTTCGCAAAGGGCATGTTGAATGCCCGAAGCAGCGCTTTGGCCTCAGCATCGGTCTTTGCAGTGGTGCAAAACACGATATCGAGTCCCCGGATCTGGTCGACCTTGTCGTAGTCGACTTCCGGAAACGTGATCTGCTCCTTCAGGCCCATTGCGAAGTTCCCGCGACCGTCAAAGCTCTTGCGCGACAGGCCGCGGAAATCCCGGACCCGGGGCAACGCGATGTTGATGAGCCGGTCCAGAAATTCGAACATCTGATCACGTCGGAGCGTGACCTTGCAGCCGATTGGCATGCCTTCGCGCAGCTTGAAGGTGGCAACGGACTTCTTCGCCCGCGTGATCACCGGTTTCTGCCCCGCGATCAGGGCAAGATCCCCCACCGCAGCATCGACTTTCTTGCGGTCCTGAACCCCTTCGCCAACGCCCATGTTGAGCACGATCTTTGTCAACCGGGGAACCTGCATTGGGTTCTCGTACTTGAAATCTTCCTGGAGCGCCTTGCGCACCGTTGTGTAGTAGTAGTCCTTCAGACGTGCCATGACGTTTCTCTATTACTTATCGAGGACTTCGCCGGAACGCTTGGCGAACCGGACCTTGCGGCCGTCACTGAGGATTTTGTAGCCGACCCGAGTCGCCCTACCGCTTTCCGGATCCACGTGCGCAAGGTTCGATACGTGGATCGACGCTTCCTTCTCAACGATGCCGCCCGAGGAGCCTGCCGTCGGCTTGGTGTGTCGCTTGACCACGTTCACGCCTTGGACAATGGCGCGGTTCTCTTTCGGCATCACCTTCAGGACGTCCCCGGTGACCCCCTTGCTTCGGCCGGTCAGCACCACCACACGATCGCCCTTTTTGATCTTCATCTTCACGGGCATCTAAAGAACCTCCGGCGCCAGTGAAATGATCTTCATATATCCTTTGCCGCGCAGTTCCCGCGTCACCGGACCGAAGATGCGGGTTCCGATCGGCTCACCTTGCTTGTTGATCAGAACCGCGGCATTGCCATCAAAGCGGATCGCCGAACCATCGGTCCGCCGGACATCCTTCGCGGTACGCACGATCACCGCGCGCAGAACATCACCCTTCTTGACCCGGCCACGCGGAATCGCCTCCTTCACGGCGACGACGATGATGTCGCCCACGCCGGCGAAGCGTCGGCCCGATCCGCCGAGCACGCGAATGCACCGCACCCGCCGCGCCCCCGAATTGTCCGCCACGTCCAAGTCGGTTTCTACTTGGATCATTTGTTATCTTCCTCTCACGCTTGCCGGCTCGTTCTTATTCAGCTTCCGCCGTGACTTCCCAGCATTTCCGCTTGGAGATCGGACGACACTCCCGGATCCGGACCTGATCGCCGACCTTCAGTGCGTTGCTCTCGTCGTGGGCGACGTACTTTTTGGAGCGCCGGACGATCTTTTTGTACAAGGGGTGCGTCACTCGTCGCTCCACCTCGACCACAACCGTCTTTTCCATTCGGTCGCTTACCACAACACCTTGCATGACTCGTCTCGGCATGCCTCGCCTCTCGCCTAGGATGTCGTCGCCCCGCGCCGACGTTCATTAAGAATTGTCTTGCTGCGCGCGATCTGCCGGCGCACCTGACGCTTGCGCGCCGTGTTCTCCAACTGGCCGCTCGCCGTCTGGAAGCGCAGATTGAATGCCTCCTTGTGCAATCGCGTCAGCTCTTCCTTCAACTCGTCATCGGACTTCGTTCGCAAGTCGCTCGCGTTCATGCGATCATCCCCCCTCACCCAGACGGGCGACAAACCGGGTGCGGCATGGAAGCTTTGCCGAAGCCAGCCGCAGCGCTTCCTGGGCAACATCCCGGGGAACGCCATCCACCTCGAAGATGATCCGTCCGGGACGAATCCGCGCAACCCAGAACTCGGGCGAGCCTTTGCCGCCACCCATCCGAACCTCGGCCGGCTTGCTGCTCACCGGCACGTCGGGGAACACCCGGATCCAGACGCGGCCGGTGCGGCGCATGTGCCGGGTGATCGCGCGCCGAGCAGCCTCGATCTGCCGGGCCGTCATCCGCGTCGGCGTCGTTACCTTGAGGCCATAGGCCCCGAAATCCAGTTCGGTCGCGGCCTTGGCCTCGCCATGGATCCGGCCCTTGTGCTGTTTGCGAAACTTCGTTCGTTTGGGACTGAGCATCTATCCGTGCTTTTCTGCCATTGCCGACAGGCCTACCGCGCCGGCTGCTGTTCCATTGTCTTTTTGTCGATCGCCATCGGATCGTGGGCCAGGATCTCGCCCTTGTAGACCCACACCTTGACGCCACAGACACCGTAGGTTGTCTTGGCTTCGGCAAATCCGTAATCGACATGCGCACGCAAAGTGTGCAGCGGGACCCGCCCTTCTCGATACCACACCGTCCGCGCAATTTCCGCGCCGCCGAGCCGGCCACCGCAGTTGATCCGGATCCCCTGCGCCCCCAGCCGCATGGCGGACTGAACCGCCCGCTTCATCGCCCGCCGGGTCGACACCCTGCGTTCGAGCTGCTGCGCAATGTTTTCCGCCACGAGCTGCGCCTCGATTTCCGGCTTGCGGATCTCGACAATGTTGAGATGGACATCGGCGCCCGCAATCTTCGTCAGATCCCGGCGCAGCTTTTCGATGTCCGCACCCTTCTTGCCGATGACAACGCCAGGGCGCGCCGTGTGGATGGTGATCCGAGCCCGCTTGGCAGGCCGCTCGATCACGATCCGCGAGACTCCGGCCTGACCCAGACGCGCCTTCAACAGACGACGGATCTTAAGATCCTCATGCAGCAGGTTGGCGTAATGATCGTCGGCATACCAACGCGAGTCCCAGGTTCGGTTGATCCCGAGACGAAGGCCGACCGGATTGACCTTGTGACCCATTAATCCAGATCCTCCTCATCCCGCTCGCGCAGGACCAAACGAATATTGCTGAACGGCTTACGAATACCGCCGACTCGCCCGCGCGCTCGCGGCCGCCACCGCTTCATCACCAGGGAGCGCCCCACCGTCGCCTCGGCGACATAGAGCCGGTCCACGTCCAGCTGGTGGTTGTTCTCGGCATTGGCGATCGCCGACTGCAGCAGTTTGCGGACCTCGCCCGCGATCCGGCGCTGAGTGAACTGAAGTTCGGCCAGCGCCTTTTCGCAACTCTTGCCGCGGATCGTCTCAACAACACCGTTGAGCTTGCGCGGACTGGTTCGCACCTGCTTCCCGTAAGCCATTGCCTCGTTATCGGCAAGTCGCCGCTCACCGGCCGGCTTTCCCATGGATCAACCCCTCCTCGCCTTCTTGTCCCCGGTATGACCCTGGAATGTCCGGGTCGGCGAAAATTCGCCGAACTTGTGTCCAACCATGTTCTCGGTGACAAGAACGGGTATGAACTTGCGGCCGTTGTACACCCCGAACGTCAAACCCACGAACTGAGGCAAGATTGTCGAACGCCGCGACCACGTCCGGATGATTTCCTTCCGCCCCGACGCGCGCGTCTTTTCCGACTTCTTCAGCAGATAGCCGTCCACGAACGGCCCCTTCCAAACAGAACGCGGCAACCCAGTCCTCCTTCGCCCTACTTTCTCTTGTGACGGCGACGAATGATCAGCGAATCGGTCTTCTTGTTCTGCCGTGTTCGCATTCCCTTCGTAGGCTTGCCCCACGGCGTCACCGGATGACGTCCGCCCGACGTCCGCCCTTCACCGCCGCCATGGGGATGGTCCACCGGATTCATGGCGACACCACGAACTGAGGGACGTTTGCCCAGCCATCGATTGCGCCCCGCCTTCCCCAGCTTGATGTTCTGCTGATCCGGATTGGAGACCGCCCCGACGGTGGCAAGGCATTCCGCCCGCACCGCGCGCAACTCACCCGAGCTCAAGCGCAGCTGGGCATATCCCTGGTCCTTGCCGATCAGCTGAGCGTAGGTGCCGGCCGAGCGCGCGATCTGCCCCCCCTTGCCGGGCTTCATCTCCACGTTGTGGATGATGGTCCCGACCGGAATGCTCTGCATCGGCATCGCGTTGCCCGGCTTGATGTCGGCGGTGCGTCCGGAGACGACCACGTCGCCGACGCCGAGACGCTGCGGCGCCAGGATATAGGCGCGCTCCCCGTCCTCGTACTGGATCAGCGCAATGAAGGCGGTGCGGTTCGGATCATATTCCAGCCGCTCCACGGTCGCGGGAACATCGTACTTGTTGCGCTTGAAGTCGACGATCCGGTAGCGGCGCTTGTGCCCGCCGCCGCGCCGACGCGCGGTGATCCGGCCAACATTGTTGCGTCCACCGGTTCCCCGAAGGCCTTCCGTCAACGCCTTTTCCGGCTTGCCCTTCCACAACGCCGACCGATCGACAATAACGACACCGCGGCGACCGGGCGTGGTCGGTTTGTATTGCTTGAGCGCCATTCGCTTTTCCCTACAACCCCGTAGTCACGTCGATCGAATGTCCCTCGGCGAGGGTCACCATCGCTTTCTTGACATCCACACGGCGACCGGGACGTCCTCGGAAGCGCTTGACCTTGCCCTTCTGCCGAAGCGTGTTGACAGCCGTCACCTTGACCTTGAACAAGGCCTCCACTGCGGCCTTGATCTCCGGCTTGCTGGCATCCAGGGCAACGAGAAAGCTGACCTGATTGTGCTCCGAGAGCAGCGTCGCTTTTTCCGTGATCACCGGCCGGCGAATGATCTGATATTTCCGCTCCTCGCTGAGGGCAACCGCAGGACGGATATAGCGCTTGCTCATTTCAACCGCTCCACCAGTTGCTCGACCGCTGCGGACGTCAGAACAAGGGTCTCGCGACGGAGGATATCGTAAACATTGGCGCCCCGGGTCGGCAGCAGATCGACGCCGACGACGTTCCGGGCAGCCCGGACAAACCCTGGCTCCATCTCGTTGCCGTCGATGATGAGGACGGATTTCCAACCCAGCCGCGCCGCATGTCCGGCCAGGACCTTGGTCTTGCCTTCGGGCAGTTCGGCCTTGTCCAGAACCACCAGTTCACCCGCCGCCTGCTTTGCTGAAAGCGCGGTCTTCAATGCCAAGCGCCGCACTTTTTTCGGCAGTGCATGAGCGTGATCGCGAGGGACCGGTCCAAAGGCGACGCCGCCGCCGCGCTGATGGGGCCCCTTCAGCGAACCCTGGCGCGCTCGCCCCGTCCCTTTCTGCCGGAACGGCTTCTTTGAGGTTCCGCGCACTTCGTTGCGCGATTTGACCTTGTGTGTGCCCGCCCGGCGCTTGGCCAACTGCCAGTTCACCGCCCGGGCGAGCAGATCGGGGCGGACATCAAGGCCGAACACCGCTTCGTCGAGCTCAACAGTGGCGACGGTCTCATTGTCCACATTGATAACGTTGCACTGCATGGCGCCTATTCCTTCCCGGCCGGCGCGCCGGCACCCGCGTCTGCCTGAGGCGTGTCTGCCTGAGGCATGTCTGGCGCCGGGACATCAGCCGACGAGTTCTCAGTCACGGGCGCATCGACCGGAGCAGCTTCCGCCGGCGGTGCATCCACCGCATTATCGGCGCCTGGGGCCCCGCGTACGGCGGCGGGAAACGGCACGCCTTCGGTGCCCGGCCGCTTCACCGCATCCCGGATCAACACATAGCCGCCCTTCGAGCCGGGAACGGCGCCGCGCAACATGATCAGCCCACGCTCGGCATCCGTCTGTACCACCACCAAATTGTGCACCGTGACCCGCCGATCGCCCAGATGCCCCGGCATTTTCTTGCCTTTGAAGACCTTGCCGGGATCCTGACGGTTGCCGGTCGAGCCGAGGCTGCGATGGGTGACGGAAACGCCATGAGATGCCCTCAGACCATGAAATCCATGCCGCTTCATGCCCCCCGCAAAGCCCTTACCGAGCGACTGCCCGGTTACATCGACATACTGGCCGGCGAGAAAATGATCGGCGATCAGTTCTGCGCCGACATCGACCAGCGCGTCCTCGGAAACGCGGAACTCGAACAGCCGCTGCTTCGGCTCCACCTTGGCCTTGGCGAAGTGACCCCGCTCGGGCTTTGTCACGTTCTTCACCTTGGCCTTGCCGCAGCCCAGCTGCAACGCGGCGTAACCGTCCCGCTCGACCGTTCTCTGCGCCACCACCTGACACTGATCGACTTTCAGCACCGTCACCGGCACGTGGCTACCGTCCTCGGCAAAAAGCCGTGACATTCCGAGCTTCTGAGCAATGAGTCCCGTGCGCATCAGACCCCAATCCTAAAGCTTGATCTCGACATCGACACCCGCGGCAAGATCCAGCTTCATCAGCGCGTCCACGGTCTGAGGTGTCGGGTCGACAATGTCCAGAACCCGCTTGTGCGTGCGAATTTCGAACTGTTCACGCGATTTCTTGTCGATGTGCGGGGAACGCAGCACGGTATAGCGTTCGATCCGGGTGGGAAGTGGAATCGGACCCCGGACGCGGGCACCCGTGCGCCGGGCCGTGTTCACGATCTCACGTGCCGATTGATCAAGCACGCGATGATCGAAGGCCTTGAGCCCGATCCTGATATTCTGGTTTTCCATCTACTTATGCCCGCCTCACTATCAACCTTCTGCCTGGGCAACCATCTGCCAGGGTAATCCACTGCCGGAGCAATCCTTTACCCCAGTCCTTGTTTTTGTCACGCTCACGTCGCGTGGTGCCTTCGGCAGCCCGCTCCCGTTGCGCCTTCGCCGGTACCCGTTTGGGATTATTCGAGTACTTTGGCGACGACGCCGGCGCCGACGGTTCGTC
>CAZFBS010000046.1:0-5612 GCA_964517265.1 uncultured Rhodospirillaceae bacterium
CCGTCGCCGGCCGCGCAAGACTTCAGGAGGTGAACCGCTCCGCCTCCGCCACGTCGTCTTCAGCAAGATTAAGACGTTGACGAAGGTAAGAGAGGTAGGACTTCTGAACCTCGCTGCTGCCGTCGACCGCAGCGCGGGAGGCCAGATAGAACTGCTGGGCGGTTTCCGGATCACGAACCTCACGCAGCAATCCGTCAAGCGGCTTGGGGTTCTTCAGTTCGCTTTCGATAAGTCGGCGATCATCGTCATCCGCGCCTGCCTCGTTCAACTTTGTAATGATGCGTGCACGCTCGTCCGGGGATATGTTGCCGTCGGAATTTGCGGCCGCGATCATCGCGCGAATGAGAAGAAGCGCCTTGTTATCGCTGACTGCCGTCTCATCGGGCACCGGTTCGTTCGAGCTCGGATTGAGGACACTGCCGATCCGCTCAACGAGCGAAGGACCAGATCCCGCTGCTTGGCCCGACTGCCCACCGCCCATGAGGCTGTCCAGCAGCCCGCCCAATGGCCCGGAGCCGCTTTGGCCTTGGTTCTCGGGCCGCGTGCCAGCCTGCTGTCGATTCTGCTGGCTGTCTTGATAAGCCCTATAAGCCAAATAACCCAATGCCGCCAGACCGGCCTTGCCTGCCAAGCCGCTCCCAATGCCACCGCCACGGCGACCTCCGCCGAGAGCGCCCAACGCCGCGGCGGAGCCAAGTGCGCCCTTCATTCCGCCACGACCACCCATTCGTGAGGCCAGCAAGGCACCCAGCATTCGTTGCAGGTTCGCCATTATCTTTGTCCCGTCATGTTGTTGCCCAATGGTGAAACGTGCACTGTAAATTCGCGAAAGGCACGCAAGTTCCGGCAGAAGGCAAAATATCCCTAACGCGGGCATCGACGACACCGCCGACTCTTCTCCTTACGAAGGACCTTCCCGCCCCGTCCCTGCCGGAAGTACGGTGCCGAGGCAGTCCACCGCGCTGTTGGTGCTGCCTCTGAATCGCACGATCCGCTCGACTGCCACGGGTGCCTGTCATGCTCTTCAGACCGATATCGCAAAGCATTCGTCGCAGGGATAAGCGGTCGACTTGGCAACGGGCGGGAAATCTGGTGGCACAGGATAACGCTCCAGCGTTGTGAAGTCCGTAATGGTGGGTGTGCACACACAGTGGGGCTCAATATTGGCCGATGCTGGGTCGAACCACGGTGCGGGCGCCGTCCGCGTCATAGCGCTCCAAAATCCCCGCCGCCTCATCTGCAGGAGTAGCCTGCCGGCTGAAGCGGCCGTCGCGAGTGATCTGGATCGGGATCCCCTGCCTTCGATCCAAGGCCTGGTTGATCGCGGTCCAGTCAAGGCGCCAGATCTCGTCACCGGCGGCGGCGAGGATCCTGTCCGGATCGGCCAGCTCCGCTACCGGATCCGGCTCCGGCTTGCGGGATTCTTCGATCTGGTCGACCTGCGTGAGAGACGGGCTCACCTCAATGAACAGGTTGCCGTCCCGCCAGCCGAGCTTGACCGGCTGCGAGACCACCGTGACAGGGGTGCCCACCGGCACCATCGGATACAGGCGCTCAATGTCTTCCGGGTAGAGCCGGATGCACCCCCGGCTCACCCGCCTGCCGACTCCCCAGGGCTGATTGGTCCCGTGTATCGCGTAGGTAGGCCAGCCAAGATACAACGCATATTCGCCGAGTGGATTGTCAGGTCCCGGCGGTACCACCGCGGGAAGTTCCGGTCGATCAGCTCTCGTATTCGCGGTTGGGTACCAAGTCGGGCGTTCCGCTTTCCTGGTGACATTGGTTGTTCCATGCGGGGTCTTGAATCCGTCGCGACCGACACCAAGCGGCATTGAGACGACCGGGCCGCCGTCGCGCGGATAGTAGTAGAGTCGCAACTCGGCAATATTGACAACGAGGCCGCGGCGTGGAGCATCGGGAAGGATGTGCGCTGTCGGCAATAGGATGCGGGTGCCTTCCCCGGGGATCCACGGATCGACACCGAGATTGACCGCCATCAGTTCCGTGAAGCCGAGGCCGTTATTGCGCGCAATGTCCAGCATGGTATCTTCGTAGGCAGTGGTCATCATCCGGGCGTCGCCGATGATGTCGTCTCTTGCCGCGGTCTCGGCACCGGTTGCCGGATCGTCAGCCAGAGTATCGGCAGCCAGGGTATCGGCACTCGCCAGCCATGCAACCGCCAGAACAAGAGCAAGCGGCACCCACCCGCGGACTCGCCCCCAAAGTTGCCTTGCGACTGCTCGTGACAGCGTATCCCACATCATCTGATCGCCTTTCATCGCGCCATCTTCCCGCTCGCTAACCCGACGAGCGTCCCGCCCACATCTGCATCCGCAGTGAAGCTCACCTCAGCGGACGGCGCTTGTTTCAGCAAAGGCTCCAGCGCGGGAGCAAGCACCTTCAGAACCTGGACCGGAAGGGCACTGGTGAACGCGTATTCGCGCGCGTGCATGCCCGCCACGTGTGCCGTAACCGTACCAAAGAAGCGGTCACCGATGAAGAATACGAACGCTCCGCTTCGGCTGACCTCGCTTGTCCGTACGGCTTTCAAGCCAGCACTGTCAATCAGTTCATCTCCGGTTCCGGTCTTGCCGCCCACCACCAAGGGCCTGCCGTCCGCGCCGACGAAAGCGCCCTCAACCCGCCGCGCCGTTCCGTTCTTCACCACCGCAAGCAGTGCCATGCGAGCAGTGCGCGCCACCTCGACGGGCAGGACCCGCTCTCCCGCCTGACGCTGCCGCTCGACGACGGCCTCATAAGGCGTACCTGCGGCAAAATGAAGCCGATCGACTCGGCTCATCGGCAACCGCAGGCCGTCGTTGACGATAATCCCCATCAGTTCCGACAGCGCCAGCGGATTGTCTCCTGAACTGCCGATCGCGGTGGCCAGCGACGGCACAAGACTGGGAAACGGGTAGCCAACCTTCTGCCACTGCTGGTGGATCCGCTTGAAGGTATCTTCTTCCATGACCATCCGGATGCGGCGGTCGACCGCCCCCTTGCGCGACGAGCGGAACAGCCACCCGTAAACGTCCTGCCGCTGTGCGGTGCTGGCCTCCACAACCTCCTTACGGGAAGCACCGGGACGCCGCTGGAGATATTCCACCAGCCACAGCTCCAGCGGATGGATCCGTGCCAAGTACCCGCGATCGCTGAGCGAAAACGCGTCCGGGCCATACTTGCGGAACAGCTTTGCCGCAGTGACATCATCGATGGCCACCCGAGGCAGAGCACGGCTCAAGAACGCACGGAATGCACCGATATCGGCATCAGGCCGCACCGATCGAAACACGACGGCAAGGCGATGCGGCACCGGCCGTGTCCGGCTCGCCAGCAGCGCCAGGGACTGATCCGGCGAAAGGTTCCGGTACCGGGTAAGGAAGCGAAAGAGGTATTCGCGGCCTTCGCGGTCGGCAAACCGCGACAGGTAGGCTTTGCGTCCGGGATGACTGCGATCGGCAAGAACATCCGAGGTCGGATCAGGGCCCTCAGCCTCGCAAAACGACACGATATCCCGCATCACCCGGATGAACACCAGGTTGACCGAGTCGGCGAATGCCTCCCACAGGGAGATCACCCGTCCGTTGTCGGAGCGGTTGAAGTTGGCGAAACTGTGGAGTCCACGTCCGGTAAAAAATTGCTGCGCCGGGCTCGCGGAATAGCGCCTCTCCATCGCGGCGTCGAGCATTGTCTGCAAGCCGCGGTCGCTGGCCCGGCTGAGGTAGCCGGCAGCCCACCGTGTCAACGGGTCATCGGCATCGGACGCCACATCCCGCAGATCGGCCGAGCCCAGCCGCTCATAACGCTCATGCAACTGGGCAATGACGGAAAGATACGTCACCAGCGTTCGCAGCTTCGCGGTGGAGCCGAGATCGAGCATACTGCCGCCACTGATATCCAGCGGCCTCTCCAGATTGTCCGTTTGTACGCGCAACGCGTTCCCACCTTCGACGCGTTCATAAAGTGTAACGCTGTACACGACGTTGGCCGGATCTCCGCGGGCAAGAAGATTGGCGTTCTTGAGCCCGAAGCTCGCGGCCTCCACGGGATTGCGCAGACGCAATAGGAGATCCGTCACCGCATTTTGTACCCCCGCGTCGATCGTAGTGTCGACCGTAAGGTCGAGCCGGTCGAGTTCGTAGAAACTGCCGATGCCAAGCAACTCAAGAAGGTGCACGCGAATGGCGTTCACGCCTTTGCGATCGACAAACGACACCCGGACAGGCCCCGGCGGCTTGGTAGTGAACGGCAGATCGGCGGCAAGGGTTGCGTCGCGCAGGTCGGCATCGATCAACCCGGCTTCATGAAGAAGCCGGGTGTAGCGGTCCGTCAGAGCATGAAGGTCTGCCCGCCCTCCGAGTAGATAGTAGGAGGGCCGCCTTTGCGCCAGTAACAGGCTCAGAACCTGCTTGAACATGGCCCCGCGCCGCGCTGTCTCTTCCGGTGTGCGCGACGACTCTGCCAGGATCCGTGTCATCACCGGAAGATCGCTACCGTACCAACCCCACAGGCCGTCCCCAAGCCCAATAACTTCGCCAAAGCCGGGACGACCGGAAAGCGGAGTGGAATTCAGATAGTCGACAACGATCCTTCGGCGGCTCGCTGTTGTGTCCTGTCCATCCATGTAGGAACGCAAGCTCGCCGAGAGCATCTGGCGAACCTTCTCCTGCACGCTCCCAGTGCGGCCGTCCGCCGAGTGCCGATACTTCTCAATCTGGGTCGCAAGAGTGCTTCCACCATGCCGTTTGGCATCTGGATCAATGACCTGGTAAAGGCTGCTGATGACCGCCGCCCCAAGCCGGTTCCATTCGATGGCAGGGTTGCGGGCCGGATATTTCTGCTCCAGCAGTTCCCGGTTTTCGATAAAAAGAAGGCTTTCCACGACCAGCCTCGGGATCGCTTCAAAATCTGGAAAAACCCGGGCCGGATGTTTTGCAATCCAGACCGGCTGCTTATGCTGATCGAAAAGAGCCAAGCCTGCCTGATCTTTCTCGCGATAAGTGGCGAACCCGCCCATATCCATGAACTTCTTCAAACTTGTCGATTGGCGCGCCTGTTGCACCACATGGTATTCATCATTCATTAAAGACGAAATCATTGCCGGCACGTGCGTATAGCCCAGCCTCTCGTTGTAAGGACCCTGCTCCGGATACCGGACATCAAGGCTTGGTCCTTTCTCCATCCAAAAGGTGAAATCGTCAGCCAGTCGAGAAAAGACAAGCGCTTGCAGAGGCGACGCGCGCAATTCGATGACGCTGAGGCTGACGATGGCAGCAGCGGCCGTGGCGTAGATACACCGTCTGGTGAGGCTGGACGATCGTGTCATCCGCGCAGGAACTTGGCTCGTTCGGTGCAAAATGCCCATTCCAGTGCCAATAATATGATTGAAGCTCGATCTTCTGGCGAGATATGTCCCTTAGAGGGTATTTCTCGCGAGATGTCATCGCATAGCGTGTATTAACACGGCGCGTGCGGCAAGAGCTCCCCACATTCGCGTATCTTTTTTGCACGCGCTTGTGGTGTTGCCGCCACAGCCGGCGGCGGCCGCACACTCTGGCCAGATCAGCCCGCCCAGATCAGCCCGCCCAGATCAGCCCGCCCAGATCAGCCCG
>CAZFBS010000046.1:5712-15611 GCA_964517265.1 uncultured Rhodospirillaceae bacterium
CAGATCAGCCCGCCCAGATCAGCCCGCCCAGATCAGCCCGCCCAGATCAGCCCGCCCAGATCAGCCCGCGTGGATGAGAGGAGAGGAAAGCCTCAACCGGCAAGCTGGTTGAGGACACCTTGAACGGTGCGGCGCGCTTCCTCCGGCGTGAACGGCTTCTCGATCATTGGGCGAAGAGTCCCGGCGACAAAGTCTCTTGCCCGCCGGCTCAAGGTATCCCCGGTCATGAAGATGATCCGATCGGCAAGATCGGGCCGGGAGGCTTGCAGAACCTGATAGAGGCCGGGACCATCCATGTCGGGCATGATCAGATCGCTGATGATCAGATCGAAAGACTCGGCCGCCAAGGCCTCCAACGCCTGTCGCCCCCCTGCGGCGACGGCGACGCTATGGCCATCAGCGCTCAGAATTTCAGCGAGCATTCGCGCAATGTCGGTCTCGTCATCGACGATCAGAATGCGGTGGCCGGGTGAGGGGCCGGTTTTGCCCGCCTCGCCGGCATCGTCTCCTCGCTCTGCCATCTGCACCGGCAACCGGACGCAGAAAACAGCTCCTGTATCCTTCGCAGGCGAGCGCACCGTGATGCTGCCGCCATGGGACTGGATGATGCCATGAGTAACGGCAAGGCCGATGCCGGTCCCAACGCCGGCCGGCTTTGTCGTAAAGAACGGCTCAAAAACACGCGGCAGAACGTCGCTGTCGATGCCTGGTCCGGTATCGCTGACCTCGATCTCGATCGAGTTGGCCTCGGCATCGAGCCGCCCCTGGATGCGCATGATCTTTGCTCGCGACTTGTCGTTTTGAGACATCGCCTGCTGAGCGTTGATGAAAAGGTTGCTGAAGACTTGGTTTAACTGGTCCGGGTCCGCCATCGTCTCAGGCAGATTAGGCGCGATGTCGCGGATGATCTCGATGCCGTCGCTGCGCAACTGATAGCCGACGAGATCAAGCGAGGTATCGATGACCTGAGCAAGGCGAACCGGCACCCGGGCCGGCGCCTGCTGCCGTGCCATGGCGAGGAACGTCTTGACGATTCGCGCGCAACGTTCAGCGGCCAATCTGATTTTGGTTACGCTGCTGGCGATGCGCGGGTCCACATCAGCGCTCTCCAGCATGATCGACCGACCGACGACGACAGAAAGAGGGTTATTCAGCTCGTGAGCGACGCCCGCGAGCAGCGACCCGAGTGCGTTCATTTTCTCACTTTGATGGAGCGCTTCTCGTTGCTTGGCGATTTCCGCCTCCGCCGCTTTTTGTTCGGTCAGATCGAAAATACCAGAGACGATCGCCGGCCGATGATCATAGGCAATGGGCCGCGCGGCAACTGCGGCAGGAAACTCGGTACCGTCCGCGCGCTTCAGCCGCAGTTGGTAAGAATCGAGTTGCCCATGCCGGGCGAACGCTGCGAGAAACTGCTTTCGATCCTGCGGATCTGCATAAAATTGGGTAACATAGCGGCCGACCAGGCCATTCCCAGACCCGCCCCACAACTTCGTGGCGGAGGGGCTGGCATAAAGAACCTCCCCGTCGTCGACGGTGCAAATGATCACCGGCACCGGATGGGCTTCGGCAATGCCACGAAAGCGTTCTTCACTCTCTCGCAGGGCCCGCTCCATGGTTTTGAGATGGGTGATCTCCGTACGGATGACGGCAGTGCCGCCACGACGTGTGCGCTGATGAGAAATCTGGTACCAGCAGCCATCTGTGTGCTGGATTTCGAGATTGCGGATTCCGGCTCGCCGCCGGGCGATCATGGACTGAACCCAGGCCTCCGCCGACTTGTCCCCAAGCTCGAATTCTCCTCTCTCCGCGGCGGCCTGAACGAAATCGGCCCAACCAACCCCTGGAACGAGCAAGTCTCGACATTTGCTGTGGAATTCGCGGTAACGAGTATTACAGATGACCAGCCGGTCGAAGGGATCAAACAGCGCAAAGCCCTCGGACAGACTTTCGATCGCGTCCTCCAGTGTCTCATGCGCTTCGCGCATCTCCGCTTCCCGCAGCTTTCGCTCGGTCAAATCGAACATGCTGGAGACAATCAAATCTCGGTTGTCCTGGCGGATCAGGCGGGCGCGAACCATGACCCAGAACAGCGTCCCATCCTCCTTGCGGGCATGCCATTCGTAGTCGCCCAGCTCTCCCCTTTCCTTGATCAGCCTGAGGAACTCCTTCCTGGCCTTCGGATCAGGCCAATGCACAACGACATTGCGGGTTGCTTTTGATGCCGTTGCGCGCCCGAACATCTCTGCAGAGGCGGGACTCTCGTAAAGAATATTGCCGCTTGCGTAGTCAACCACCCACACCGGCAGGGGATGACTCTCCACGAGGCTGCGAAAATGCCGCTCACTCTCTCGCAGCGCCCGCTCCATCCTTTTGCTCTCGCTGATATCTCGAAACATGACGAGAGCAAGGCGGGAGCCCGCGCGTACAAACGGCACCGCGACGATGGCGACATCGATCTCATGTCCTTTGCGAGTCATCAGCCGCCGCTCGGCCGGTGGGAGCTCGCGTCCTTCTTCGAGAGACTGCGCCACCCGGCCGGCCGCATCATCGCGTTCCGATGGGGCAACGAAGTCAAGATAGTGCTGGCCGCTGATGGCCGCGGGATCGGCAATTTCCAGCATCCGGCAACCGGCACGATTGAGAAAGACAATGCCGGTTTTGTCGTGAAGCATGATCCCGTATGGGGAAATGTCGACCAGCAGCCGGTATAATTCTTCGCTCTCGCGAAGCGCCGCTTCCGCTTTCTTGCGTTCGCTGATGTCCAGTTCCACCGTGACGATATGAGACACCTCGCCGTCTTCATCATGAAGCGGGACCTTGGTGCACAGGGCGTCCCACTCCCCTCTTCCATACAACGTGATCGTGCACTCGTAGAAAGGCATCGGCATCCCGGTCCGCAGCAGCTCCGCGTCCGGATCACGGTGGCCGTCAAGGCGCTCCGCCGCAAATGCCTCCTGGATGGTTTTGCCGATAACCTCGGTTCGCTTAAGGCCGGAGACCTCCATAAAGCGCCGGTTCACCATCCGGAAGCGGAGGTCGCGGTCCTTGACGTGGAGGACCGCAGGAACCGCATCCATCACCGCCTCGAGCAGTTTCAGGGCTTGACCCGCTCGGTGCCCGGCCTCGACCTGCGCAGTGATGTCCGTATAGGTGGACACGTAACCGACTTCAGGAACCGGCCGCCGGCACATATGGATCACCTGCCCGCCGGACATTTCCAATTCCATCGCCGTTTCCCGGTCGTCCTTGTAGCTGGATGACAGGGTCTCGAGATAGCGGTCCACGTTGCTGGTCTTCCACCGCCCGCGGGCCAGATCGAAGCGATGGATCTCGCTCATCGGCACGCCCGGCCATACCAGCGCAGGAGGTAGATTGAACATCTCGATGAAGCGATTGTTCCAGGAAACGATGCGACGCTCATGATCAACCAGAGTGATGCCGTCGGTCATGTTGTCGAGGATCGCACGCAAGATCGCAGCCTGCTCCGCCAGATGCGCCTGATGCTTCTGCAATTCGACATTTCGTTCCTCAAGATTGGCGAAGAGGCTTGCCAGGGACTGCCGTGTGGCTTCGAACCGGCGGCCAAGACCACCCAATTCGTCCGCCCGCCGCCAAACGAACGGTGTCTCCAGTTCGCCGGCAGCCAACGCGCGAGACTGCTCGATCAGCCTTCCAAGCGGGCTCAGAACCTTCAGCCGCAGCAGTGGAAAGATCAATAAAAGACCCAGTCCCATCTGCAAGGCGCCGGTCATCAAAACCCGCGCCCACTGACCGTTGATTTCGGCCTCGAGCGGCGCCGTCGTGACGTTGAGTTGGACCGTTCCAATCGTCTCGCCGTTGCGGATCACGGGATGTTCACGTCGCAACACCGTGCCTTTTTCGCGTTGCGGGGCGGAAGCGGCCAGAAATTGCGGGATTAGCGGCGAGACGACGAGGACCGAAGTCACGCGCTCGTCCTGCATGATCGCCTCGATCACAGGCTGACCGGAGTCGGGCCGCACTTCCCAGATCGGTGTTTGCATGCTGATGGCGAGAACCTCCGCAAGCAAGGCATGATCTGCCGCGAGCTGATTGAGAGAGGCCTCGTAGCGGTCGGATAGATCCCGCCACACCGACACCACAACCGGCAGGCACAACCCCAGAATGAGGGCAGCTGCGATTGTCGGCCGCAACGGAAGGTCTTCCAGCATGTACAGCAATCGCTTAACGATTCTTCTCATCCGCTCTTCCCTTCGCGGATCGGACACCACGTTTGCAGCGCCATCGCCTTCCGCTCACCTGCTGCTGTTTTCTAGGAACCGGTTGAAGATGCGCTCTAGCCGCCCATCCGCCTTCATCCGCGCCAGTGCCTGATCGAAGGCATCGACGATATCCCGGGGCACCGACTGGCGACTGAACATGTAGTGAAGGTTGACCCCTTCGACTTGAAGTGGATGCCGTTCGATGGCGTCCAGGATGCCGAGCGCTTGTGCTTCGGCACGCAGCACATGGACATCATCGACGAGGAAGCCATCGATCCGTCCATGCACCAGCTTGGTGAGATTGATCGCGTAATCCGCCGCCCCTTCGACAAAAGAGGCGAATGCCGGATCGGCGATCAAGCCTTCCACATCTTGGCCGAGGAAATAGCCTTCGATCAAACCGAGGCGAAAGCCGAGCCGGGGAATGTCCGCCAGGGATGTCAAATGACGATTGCGGACCTCTCCCTTGCGTACGTAAAGCGCAACCTCGGGCCTGCGGTAGGGCGCCGAGAACCATGCCCATCTGTCGCGCTCTTCGGTCCAACTGGCGCTCGAGGCGACATCCATTGCGCCCTTTTCGATTTCGAGCAGAATGCGCCGCCAGGGCATGCCGCGGAACGAGAGGGCACACCCGATCTCCTCCGCCACCACCTTGATCACTTCGATGTCGGCACCCGTGAGAACGCCGTCACGATCGACAAAGGTGAAAGGATCATACGGCTCCCACGCCACCCGGAGAGAGCAGCCGGATTTCGTGTCGTGTCGCACTGCCATTGCTGGCGCCGGCCCAGCCAGAGCCAAGGCAAACAGAAGCGCCGCCGCCAGCGCCGCGTTCCCAAGTCTCCCGATCATCCCGTCCCCCTCCACGGTGCAAGCCCTTGTGTCCGGGCCTGTCACCATCAAGTCCTGCAATCCCCGGCTACCTCCCGCGACGAAGCCGATAGGTGCGGATCGGCTCTCGGATGTTCTTCACATACCGCTCGCCGGTATCTTCAAGCAGAATATTCTCCCCTGGCGGCAATGCCTCCCGCACCGACTGGGAGACGCAGATGCCTCCAGGCTCCGCCAGCGTCTGCAGCCGTGCGGCGATGTTGACCCCGTCACCGTGTATGTCCTCATGGTCGGCGACGACACTGCACCAATTCACCCCCATGCGAAATCGCATCCGCTTTTCTACGGGGATCTCTTCATTGCACCGTGCAATTCCCTCCTGAATCCGCAAGGCGCAAGCCACAGCGTCCGCGGCGGAGGCAAACTCTGCAAGGAAGCCATCGCCTGTATTCTTGACGAGCCGACCATGATGAGCCGCCAGTGCCGGCTCAATTACGTCGCGACGGTGGGACCACAGCGCCGTCACAGTGTCAGCCTCGTTTTCATGCATCAGCCGAACGAACCCCTCGACATCCGCGAACAGCACCGCTGCCGTCCTGCGCATCGCTACCGTCGGCCGCTCCCTGTCCGGCTGCCGCACCGGCGCGCCGCTGCGCGTGCGACGAATTACGGTCTGAATCCGGGCCACAAGTTCGCGGGGATTGAACGGCTTACAGACGTAATCATCGGCTCCGGTTTCGAGCCCGGCGATCCGCTCGCCGTCGGCAACCAGCGCCGTCAGCAAGATGATCGGAATGTCAAAGCGAGCACGGATAATAGGAATGACATGTACCCCGTCGCCGTCGGGCATTGTTCGATCCAACAACATGATGTCAATCCGATGGGACTCCAGTTCAGCAAACATGGACCGTAGATCGACGGCGGTTCGGACCTGATAGCTGCGAGTCTCGAGGTACTCGACGAGCATCGCCCGCACCTCCGCTTCGTCATCAACGACAAGCACGACATGATCGTCAGCCATTGGCCGTACGCCCCCTCCGGGACTCGAGCTGAAACACTATGGCCGCTCTCCCATCCATCTTGCCGGTGCGCCGAGTTCGATCCCCTCCACGGCAGATATCCCGAGGGTAAGGCCATACGACACGATGCCGCGCGACCGTTGCTCCGCCTCGGGTCAGCCACTCCCAGGAACGAAAATATAGCCAGCGCCGCGAACGGTCTTGATCGACTGTGGTTTCGCCGGGTCCGGCTCGATCTTGCGACGGATTCGCGCGATCCGGATGTCGATGCTGCGATCGAAGGGATCCCAGCCACGGTTGTGCGCAAGATCAAGCAACTGGTCCCGGGTCAGAACACGATTGGGATGTTCTGCGAACGCCTTGAGCAGATCGAACTCCATGCTGGTCAAAGGCACATTTTCACCGTCGCATGTCTTCAAGATATGCGATTCAAGATCGAGCACACAGCGGCCGATCGAAATGAGACGGGGTGCTCTCTGCGGCTTGTAAGCTTCTTGGTCGCCCGCACGGGCGGCCGCGACCCGGCGGAGCACACTTTTCACACGGGCCAGCAGTTCACGCGGATCGAACGGCTTGGCCACATAATCATCGGCGCCCACCTCCAAGCCGACGATACGGTCAACCACCGCCGCCGCTGCGGTCACCATGATGATCCCGGCAAGGTGGTTCTCACGCACGTGGCGGGCGAGAGAAATACCGTCCTCTCCCGGCATCCGCACATCGAGGATAACGAGATCCGGTGTCTGCTCCCGGAGCAATGCACGGAACTCGTTTCCGCTTGCGGCCGCGACGACGTCATAGCCGTGCTGGGCCAAGTATTCCTGGATCATCTCGCGCACATCCGCCTCGTCGTCAACGACGATGATGCGTTTGTTGTCCGCCATCCGGAAAAGGAGTCCTTTTCTCCCGCGAATACCAACCCTTGCGACCGCTCATGATTATAAGTCGAAGTTGCCGGAAACAAACAGTCCGGAATTTCCCAGCCGCGAGAAGCCTGCACTGCCTGTTTCCGCTCGCCGCCAATTGCGCTAGAACATCACCCGAAAGCGTTCATCGCCTAGCGGCAGGCAAGCGGGCCGGATTAGCTCAGTTGGTAGAGCGGCTGATTTGTAATCAGTAGGTCGGGGGTTCGAGTCCCTCATCCGGCACCATGATTTCAAAGGCTTAGCCCTTCCCACCATGGAAGGGTTTCTCACTTCCCGAAACCAGTTTCTCAATCGAGGCAATCGCGGCTGTGGCTTCCCGTCGCTGGCGGCTGTAGTGCGCCACCATGCCGGCGGTTCTGTGGCCGGTTATCGAGGCAATCGCACGCCAGTCGAGCCCCTGTTCCGCCATGATGGTAGCGGCGGTGTGCCTGAGGCCGTGCAGGCTTACCTCGTCAGCTAGCCCCGCTTCCCTGAAGGCCGAGCGCATGATCCGGCCGAAATGAACCCTGCTGAGCGGCTTGCCGGCATGGGCCAGCAGGGTTACCGCATCATGGCCGCTCAAGTGGCTATCGAGGATCGCTCGCACCCCTGCCGGCAAGGGAACCTCGATTGTCGAGCCGGTCTTGTTCTGACGGAGCTTCAGCCAGCCGCTGTCGAGGTTGGCGCGGGTGAGGGTGACCAGATCCCCCGCCCTTTGTGCGGTGCACAGTAGGAGTTCAAACGCGACCCGCTGCAGGCTGGTAGGGGGCCAGCAGGCGCGGAACCGGGCTAGCTCGGCATCTCGCGCCACGGCCGATGGCCGGGGTCTACTGTGGCCCCGGTTCCGAGCCGGGCGAAATCGTGCTTGCGGTGATCGGCGCTGACGGCGAAGGGGTTGAGGTTATCCTTGACCCCGAATCCGCAAGCAAGCTGGCGTGGAAGCTGCTTAGCTTCTCCCGGATCGCCACTGATTTGAGCGGCGCGAAAAGCAGCACGGTTCCGGCGGTTCTGAATTGACGAGGATCACTTGAGATCAACGGGACAAGACGGCGAGTGTCCCCTGCACGCCCTGGGTGGAAACAACCCCGTCAGACCGTGGCCACCGCCCCCTTTCAGCCCCGCGCGGCAGTGGCGCTGGTGGCCGTTCAAGAAATGATTGGGATCACTCAGTCGGCTTCTCCGACTTCGATGACGTCCAATGGGCCGGTCGCGTGAGGTGCTCGGGCAATTGCGTTGTGTCGTTGCCAAGAGCCGAATCCAGCTGCTTTTGCGTAAGGCCGTTGGTCCCCTTGAGGTTGGCCCCGTGAAAGCTGGCGCCCTCAAGATTGGCGCGCGTCAGGTTAGCGCCCTCAAGCACGGCTCCCTGGAGGCTGGCGTAAAAAAGACGAGCCTTCCTGAGATTAGCGCCCCGAAAGCTAGCCCTCTGAAGGTTAGCGCCGCCCTCATCGATTGCAAATTCAAACTCTCTGTTGAAGGCGGCTGGCTGTAGACTGAAGTCTAAGAGGATGCCAAGATTAGCATCCTCAAGGTTAGCACCATCGAGGTTGGCGCCCTCAAGATTGGCGCGCGCCAGGTTAGCGCCTTCAAGGCTGCCCCCCCCCGGAGATCTATTCCTACCAACCACGCCTCTTCCAAGGGAGCCCCAGCTAGATTAACCCCATCTTCGTTAAGGTCTTGGAGGGCATCGATGCGCCCTCCATCTGCTGTCGAGCCCCGTGCGGAATTAATGAGCTCCCAAGCCCGGTAATGGCGTTCCTTGGTTCGGTCGTCCGCTTCAAACATCCAGAAGATTACCGCGATGAGCACGGCGAACTTTCCAGCGTGCTCCAGGAACTCGACAAAAGCCAAGCGATGGAGGAGGTCGTTCAGTTGCTCGAAACGCCACTCAACCGCTAACGGGTAGCGTTGATACCAGGGCTTTTGTTGGTGCTGCGCCTTCCATTCGGACCAGGAAGGGGGCTTGGGAGATTGGGCTGTGCGGCGCGCGGGCATTATGGGCTCCTTGGGCACGAGTTATGCAAAGCATCAGCCCTGGTGGTAGCGGCTGCGGCGCCAAACCGGGGTAGCGCCAGTCGGAACGGCTTTGCAACGCTTATAGCAAGTAGTAGCAAGCGGGAATGGCTTGTCCTCCACCTGACTGATCGATCTCCCGATGACGGCTTTGGTAGACTGGATATCGTGGCTCTGGACATGCTTCGTTGCTAATCGCGAGAACATCGTTTCACTGGGAACACTGATCGGCGGTGGGATTGGCATTTACTTACTCTTCATCCGGACGCGCGCGGCCGATCAGTCCGCTCGGGCGGCATTGGAGCAGGCCAAAGTGGCTGCTGCACAAGCAAAAACAGCCGCCGAGCGCCACGAGGAACAGACCAAGGCGGACCTTGAACGCCGGATCACGGAAAGCTTCGCCAAGGCTGTCGAGCAACTCGGCAGTGATAAGCCTGAGGTGTGCCTGGGCGGTATCTACGCGCTCGAAGATATTTCCCAGCAGAGTGAACGGAAATACTGGCCGATCATGGAAACGCTGACGGCCTACGTTCGCGAGCACGCGCGTTGGTCTGAACATAAACAGCAACAACAAGATCAAGCAATAGACCTCGATCTATGGGATTATTTAATTGAATTGCGACCAGCGATGACCGTTCAAGCCATCCTGACGGTCCTAAGGCGTCGTAAGGAAGAGATGCGCAACCGGGAAGAAGAAAACGGGTGCCTCGACCTTTCAGCAACCGACTTGCGAGGCGCCAACCTCAATCAAGCGCACCTCGAACACGCTGACCTCAGGAACGCGCATCTCGAACGCGCTGACCTCAGGGGAACGTCCCTCGAACGCGCTTTCCTCTGGGGAGCGCACCTCGAACGCGCTGACCTCGGGGGAGCGCACCTCGAACACGCCG
>CAZFBS010000046.1:15711-23359 GCA_964517265.1 uncultured Rhodospirillaceae bacterium
GGGGAGCGCACCTCGAACGCGCTGACCTCGGGGGAGCGCACCTCGAACACGCCGGGCTCTGGGGAGCGCACCTCGAACACGCTCACCTCCAAAACGTCACGGGTCTGACCCAGGAGCAAATAAACGGCGCTGACGGGAACGAGAACACCACACTGCCCGAAGGCTTAGAGCGGCCGGCGCACTGGACCACGCCGCTAGAGCCATCTGCTGACTACTTAAAGATAAGGCGCTATCGCAAGCGAGCCGACATTACGGCGAAAAAGGCCGGGACGAGCCCGACCGACCAGCTTGGCCCCGGAGCGGAGTAGCCCTTGCGCGGTTTCCCACTGGTCCTGTAACCCCTTGATTCTATTAACCGTGAACAGATGCGGAACTGTGGGAAACCGTGTTGCTTTTATTCGGTTTTTGGCTGATTTGTAATCAGTAGGTCGGGGGTTCGAGTCCCTCATCCGGCACCAATTTCTTCAATGGTCTGCACGGTCTGCACGGTCTGCACGACTGGCACAAAAGATCGGACCTCCTGGCATCTGGAGCGGTGATCTCCCGTTGCGTGCGGTATATCTGGTGCCATCTTCCGACTGTGGATTTCTGTAAGCGCCGGACCTGTCCGCTGGTGCCGGCTGAGCGATAGCGGCGAGCATTACATCACCGCACTGTCGGCGGGCAGCGCTTGCCATCCCTTGCGCCTTCCCTCCCGTTGCCGTCGCTTCGTCTCCTTGAATTTCATCTGACTTCCCGGTTTCACTCCCATTCGATTATCAACGAGCCTCATAAAACGTTGAAATAGCGTCGATAAAAAAATTTCCGCAAACAAAATACCGTCAGCCTAGCCGTCAAAATGGCGGGGCTTTGAAATCATTGGAGTTTTCCGGATGGTCCCGAAAAACGTACCTTCGGGGACTATCGTCAAGCGATGAATGCAGGAGACGATTTAGGCGCGCCCGTGCATCCCGCCGATTCTGCGCAATAACCGTACCACCGAAGCGGTGCTCTGTCACGAGCGCCGCGCGCACGCGACGAGCCGACGTGCGTGCCTACCCGCCACGACCGGTTCCCTTCAGGATCGCGCGCACGAATGCGAACATCCGTGTGAACAGATAATCGACCTGATCTGGCGATGTTAGCGCTTCCTGTGTCGTCTCGGAGTGACGAATGCGAAAGCTGTTCCCGATGTCCGTCAGTTCCTTCGCTTCACGCTCAAGCGCCTGCCGAAATCCAGAGCCCGGCGAAGCGACACGGTCGAGCAGCGCGTCGGCCTGCTGCCGTTTGTTGGCGCCCGGCTCCAGCGTCTTCAGCCGCTCAAAAGCGTCCCACAGCTTTTCCAACGCGTCTTGCCGATCTTCCGGCTTTGGCGAAAGGATCCGCTGTCGTGCGGCCTCAAGCAGTCGATCTGTCTCCGCATCACCAGTGCGAAACAACGCCCAGCCAAGTGCATCGGCGAGCGGCTGGGGAAGAATGCGACGAGCCTGTCCGGTCGGTGTGAGCTCGAAGGCGACCGCATTGCGGCGAAGCAGGAGGTTCACATCCGCCACAAACCTCGCAAGGCCGGCGTCTCGATCCCAACTCAAGTGATGGTGGCGGAAGAAGGAATGAAATGCGCCCTGAATCGGCTCACCCACCGCGCCGGCGCAAAACTCGAGCAGATCGAGGATTACCGGCGTGTCGGGCACTTCACGCGGCGAGATGGGCCATTCGATCCAAGGCACCTCGGCGCCGAGCACCCGCCAAAGGCCTGCTCGTCGCAACCGCACGGACCATTTCCGTCCGGACACTGCTCTGGAAAGCGCTGACCAAACGAGCCATCCCCAATTCTCGTCTGGATCAAGCTGTAGAGGCCAGCCCACAAGCGCTCATCGATGACATCGATCGTTGAAGGACGTACCCCAAACTCACGATCTGTAAAATACGTAGACATGGCACCCCGTTCCCCGCCTAAGCTACGGGGCTCATCTGAAGAATTTTGCAATTTCAGTCATCGGCAGGCATCCGTCAGTTTCGTTGTGCCCCACTACGCCGTCATCAGAGTGATATGCTCTTCGTTTCCGCTAAGAAAAACATCTACGAATTTCGATCTATTGATTGCTGCCCGCGCCGCCCCGTTTATGTGGAACGGAAAAAGGATCGGCGTACTTTCGAGAGACGATAGTGACAGCGATGAGCGAGAAGAACGAAGCGCCGCCTCAACAAGCCAGGCGATCAGTTCGGGGGCGGTCAGCCTCTGTTGGGGCATACGGGCGAGCCGCTTGCCGTTCATTGAGCGTTCTATAGCTCCCCAGTTCGCCTGCGATTGAAGGACCATGTTCGTCATTCGCCGGGTTCCCTCGCGCTCGCCGTATGTCTCGGCCATACGCCTGTGGATTTCCGCCGACGCACAGTCCCCTTGCAACGCCGTCAGGCGTCCGACGATCTCCGCGACCTTCCCGAAAAACGGATAGGTGGCGATAGCCATCCCCCAGGTCATCACCGAAATCGAGGTCTCAGGGGATTCTCGATAGATGCGGACGCCGCGCTCCGCGAACTCAACGAGATCCGGCCTTGGCTCGAGCCAAAGGCGATTGAGCACAGTACGGGTCTTCTTCTTTGCGGCGGCACCGGCATGGCTGGCGTCTATCAACTCGGTCAGCGCTTCCACCTCGGCAAGACCGGCCCGAACGCGAAGCGCCGCTCTCGCCCAGTCGAGTTGGATAAAGCGATCGAAACCGATTTGTGGGGGCGCTGAACTCATTTTTTCGTACTTGCGTTAGTGACTTTGATGAAGGGAACGATGAGCTCCTCCACGGAGAGACCGCCATGTGAAACGATTGGCTCCCCCGTCTGGACAAATGCACCCCGGCCGCCTGCGAAGAGAGGCAGGAAGTCTGAGGGCAACCCACCGATATCGAGCCGGAATGCGTCGATGTCGTCGGGGGTCGACGCAGCTATGGCCTCGCTCCGATACACGCGAACGCGCTCGCCACGAAGCTCGGTCGCAACGCCTTGATTCAACCGCCCGATTCCAACAGCATCGACGTTACCGTGGTCCGCCGTCAGGTAGATGTGAAATCCGTTGCCGAGGAGAGCGCCAAACAGCCGTTCGATAAATCCCGACTCGCACCAGGATGAGATCTGACCAGCGACCCCACGCTTTCCAAAAATCGCTCCGTGCACGATCTCGTCGACAGTATCGACAACGATCCCAGCCGCCTTGATTGCCGGATCGGCGATCGCCGTTTCGATCTCCGAGAGCTGTTCCGTCCGCTTGATCCCCTTCCGGTAAAGGACTTCGTTGGCACGTAGACCATGGTCCTGCCAGAACCGGGACCAGAGGGCCGGCTCCTGCGCGGTCGTTTCGATCGAGTTGGCGAACTCCCGAGGCTTCATTCCCGAGAACAGTGCTTGGCGCGAGACGGACGTGAGTGTTGGCAGCCACGCGAAGCAGGCGCTCTCCTCAAAGGCGAGCTCTGGCGCCCGCAGCATCAGCCGATCTCGAATCTGAACCCATTGGTCCATGGCCAGACCGTCGAACACGAGGAGAGCCACACGGGCCTCGCCCGCGTCCCGGCAAAGCGACAGGAACCGCGGCACGTGATGCAGCATCACCGGTCCCTTCGCGACGGGAAGCGACGGCAAATCAGCGTAGTGTGTGCTCACCCATTCGCGCAGGCGTTCATCGGCCGCCCTCTGCACATCCAGCACCTGGTTGCCAATTGGATCGCTCTGCCCTGGAGCCAGACTATGAAATCGGGAAATCACCTCGCCCAAACGGCGCGACGCGTGCGCCCAGTCTCGATGGGAGGCATCAATCCCGGGCAATGAGGCGGCCAACCGTGAAGCACCCTCCGCCACCAGCTTCGCCAAGGCGTCGGGGTCCTCGACGACACCCACTTTGGCCCAATGCGGAATACCCGCCGGCGCGCCGTCGATCGATACGGGGTGAAGCATACCGTCGAGGAACATCGAATCGACGAGAACTCTCACGTCGGGATGCTCGAACGGAATCTCCGGCACGGCTTCCTGATCACCCCGCGTCGCATGGGCCGCCCGCAAGCCTGCCACTCCATCCCGGGCCAGAAATTGTTCCCAAGCGTCCTGTACCAGCCTTAGGAAATACCCCTTCGACGTGAAGAGCTTTTCGAGCGGCAGATCTTTGAACCCGGCTTGCCGTCCAAGGATGTTCGCAACGTGGCTGGCAAGAACCGGCGAAAGCACCTTATCGCTGAAATGCAGGCGCATCAGTTCGCGCCACAAAGCCTCGGGTCGCGAGATCAGATGCGGGCTCAGGCCAAAGATATGGGTGAGGACGAAATCCTTCGTCAAAACTTCGCCGAGCGACTGAATCGCGTACTCTGAGTGAGCGTCGAACAGTGCCTCAAAGTGTTCCGGACCAATCTGGCGCACGACACCGTAGCTGAGCTTCGGAAACAGGTCGGCCAGGCTCAGGCTGACACGCCGACCGTGGCGGAGGTAATCCCATGGCAGGTCGTCGGTGACGCCGCTCCGGAGATGGAGCACCAGCGCCGGGGCCGCACCGGGTTCACCTCGATCCCAAGCCCCGCGAAACCGCTCCTCATAGTCTGTCCGGAACGCCACGGAATCCTCGAACGGCAGCACTTCGAAACCGCCGCCGCGGAGGCTCGCCAAAACCTGCTCATCGAGAAGGACGTCGTCTGGATCGGCCGCGATCCACAGCCGCGATAGCTCCGACGGAAACTCTTTCAGTATGCACTCGACCCAGCGGCTCATCATGCGGCCGCCTTTTCGTGGCCGATCCGGAGCATCAGCACGGAATTCAGGTCGGGCGTATAGGACTCGGCGATGTCAAGCATCGCCATCCGGGTCTCGTGTTCGGCCAGGAGGCGCTTGCGGCGATAGTCGCGCACCGCCGGAAGGCCAATGCGTCCGATGGCCTGATGGCGAGCCTCATAGGCGTATAGCGCCCTTTCCCGCTCCTCCCGCAGGCGGGTGTGGTGTTCCTCCACCAGCTCGGAAAACTGCCGCTCCCCCTGCGTGCGTGCTGCGTCGCGTGACACTTCAAACCAGTGCGGCGCATCATCAACCAATGGCGCTGCGGCAAGGTCGACCTGTTCGGTCAACAGCAGGTCCCAAATCCGCTTGGCAGTCGGCATGAATGTCCGACCATCATCGGTGACGAACACGCTCAAGAACCGTCTGCGGCTGAAATCTTCGGCCGACAGGCTGATTTCCCAGAGGGACCAGACGCCATTGACCGTCTGCGGCAATCCGCCAATTCGCACCAGCGGAAGCGGCTGTCCTGTCACGCATCGCGGCAGTTCGCTGATAACTGCCCGCGCGCGTGGATCCTCCAGCGTTACCAATTCGAGCTCGGGATGTTCTTCGGCGGTGCGCGCATCGAAGCAGACCCGCGAGGACTCGCTGCCGTCCATCCAGCGCACGCGCCAGGCGGCGCCATCCTTGACTGCGGTGCCACCACGCGCCGGCAGTCCCATGGTGATTGCACGTTCCAGCCAGAACTGAGCGGGGTGATCGCGCCATTTTCGAGCGTCGCCAGCATCCAGATCGTGCGTATCGGCGATCAGGTCGCTGCTCTTCTGGTTTTCCGTAAGTGTCGATCGAAGCTGCGATACGACGGCGTCGCATTCCTGCTCGATCGCGTCGGGGTTCTGAAGCCCCTGGACAAACAGCTCGTCAAACAGCGGTTCGGTCTCGACCGAGTCCATCACGTCCGCCGCCTTGTCGACGCCGAATTCCTCGGCAATCACCATGAGCTTGGTTTCCAGGACCTCCCGAACGCGATGCTCGACCGTGTCCTCGAGCACGAAGTTGAACGCGCGGACGACATGAGGCTGCCCGATGCGGTCCACACGACCGATCCGCTGTTCGACGCGCATCGGATTCCACGGCATGTCGAAGTTGACGATGACGTGGCAGAATTGAAGGTTCAGGCCCTCGCCGCCGGCGTCCGTCGAGACCATGATGCGCACGTCTTGCGCGAAGGCCTGCTGCGCCTTGGTGCGGGCGTCGAGGTCCATCCCACCGTTCAGTGTGGCGACGGAGAAGCCGCGGCTCTCCAGGAATTCCGCCAGCATTTGCTGCGTCGGCACGAACTCGGTGAATACCAGCACCTTCAGCGCCGGGTCGTTCTCTTCCTGTTGCAGCTTGTAGATCAGCTCCACCAGGGCTTCGGCCTTCGCGTCCGTGCCTTGGGCCTCGGTCATACGCGCAAGCGTGAGCAACGTGTCGACTTCAGCCTTCTCCAACTCCCAGCCCTTCGTCTGCACGGCGATATCGACCTGAGCCTGACCGTCGAGCTCCGCCCATTCCTCGACATCGGGAGCCTCGAACAGCGACGGCTGAAGCTGTGGCTGTTCGAGCAGAGCCTGGCGTTTCTCGAGCGTGGTGCGGATCGCCGCCGTGCTCGATGTCACGAGCCGCTGCATCAGGATCATCAGGAAACCGATATGGCGCTGCTTGGCGGCCATGGCCTGATTGTAGCCATGGCGCACATAGTCGGTGACCGCTTCATAGAGGCGCTGCTGCTCCGCGTGACGATCCTGCCAGGCGACAGCGTGCAGCCGCGTCATGCGCGGCTTGAAGAGCGGCTGCCCTTCCGCGTTGATCGCGACGCGCTTCTCGGTCCGGATCACGAAGGGGCGGACGCGGTCGCGGTTCACGCTGCTTTCGTCCGGAAAAGAGTCGCGATCCACGAGCTGCATGAGCCGCATGAACTGGTCGGTCTTGCCCTGGTGGGGCGTCGCCGACAGGAGCAAAAGATAGGGCGCTGCTTCCGCCAACGCCGCTCCGAGCTTGTAGCGAGCTACCTGCTCCGTGCTGCCGCCCATGCGGTGCGCCTCGTCGATGATGACGAGGTCCCAGGAGGCGGAGACGAGATCCTCGAAGCGTTCCCGGTTGTAGGTGCTCAGCTGCTCGAGGCTCCAGCCCCGCCGTCCTTCCAGCGGCTTCACGGAATCCAGTGAGCAGATCACCTGATCATGCAGCCGCCAGAGATTCTCCTCGTCGTTGCGCCACTGGCGGAAGGCGGAAAGCTCGGCCGGCTCGATGAACTGGAAGTTCTCGCCGAAGTGCAGCCGCATCTCCGCCTGCCACTGGCGTACCAGCCCCTTCGGCGCGACCACGAGTATCCGACGGGCCATGCCGCGCAGCTTGAGCTCGCGCAGTATGAGCCCGGCTTCGATCGTCTTGCCGAGCCCGACCTCGTCAGCCAGCAGGTAGCGGATCCGGTCACGGCTCATCGCACGGTTCAGCGCATAGAGCTGATGCGGCAGCGGCACGACGCTCGACTGGATCGGCGCAAGCAGGAGGTTTTCCTCCAGCGCGTCGAGCAGCTTCGCCGCTGCCGCGGTATGGAGGATATGCTCGACCGTGGGCTGGACGGTATCGAGCGCCGCTAGATCGCCCGCATGGGCACGGACTATGGCGTCCTTGGCCGGCAGCCAGACCCGATAGGCGATTTCGCCCCAAACCTCCTGCCGGTCAACGACACGGCATGGTGTGGCATGTCGTCCGTGCCAGCACCAATCGCCGATGCCATGTCCACCACCCCCATAGGTCACGCATCGGCCTCCGTGCGGGTGAGCGCCTGGTCGTACCAGAGGAGCAGCTTTTCATCTTCCTGAAGCGCCTCTTCGGGGATCTTCTGGGCGATGCCGATGATGGTCTTGTAGTCCCT
>CAZFBS010000047.1:0-21646 GCA_964517265.1 uncultured Rhodospirillaceae bacterium
ACTTCAGTCTCGCCTGGCCGCCACGTGTCGCCCGACTTCCCGCCCCCAATATCGCCGCCCGCGAACCGGCACCATCCTAAGCTCGCTTGGCTGAATACCCTGTCGTCCTGTCCCGCCTTCGGCGGTTGGGCGCGCCTGCTCTGCTGCAAAGATGTCCACGAAGGATCTTCGTGGATAAATGTCCGGCTGTTCGATCAGTAGCATGCGACCGGCCTCGGCCCAAGCGATGCGGTTTGGCAAGAATTGGGTGCGGGCTTGTCCGGGCTCGTGTGATACGGAACAGCGCCCTGGTATCACAGCGGCGGCACAGCCGCCTACTTCGGCGCAACCGGAGAGCGTTGGTCGCGCGCCGTCCCGGTGGAATGGTACGATCGAATCTGCGTTCAGCGGCCCAAAACGAGTACTATTACCCATTCGGGGGTTTTTAGCCGAAGGCAGCGAAGTATCAGCATTGTCCTCTGCAGCTGATGTAAGGTAAAATTTCGGTCGACTCGGGGGCGAAAATTTGTGACAGTGGCGCTGGGAACGAATGTTTCCGTTTGCAGAAGAATCTGCAAATAAAAATCAATGAAACAATAACAATAACAGGCGTTTTCGGGTTGGGGTTTGCTGTGCATAGGAGCGCGGCGGGACAGAATGTCTACAATGAGACCGAGGGATAGAAGAATTGTTTGGGCACAACGGGCATCGACGATGCTCAGGGTGTCCCTTCATGGCCTGAAGATGCTGCCAGGTGGCTGGGCAATGCCGCCAGAGCAGTGTTTTATGTTGGTAGCCGTTCGTGAGAATGGCCAACGCCGCAACGGAAAACAACCCACCAGCCGACACCCCCATCATGGTTTTCGAGGAGATCACGGACCGGCTGATCGTGGCGGACGCTTCGTTGAGCCAAACCGGCGCTTCGCCAGCAGTCCCTGGTGCTGTTCGCAGTGGATGCGCGCGCAGCACCTTCGTTTCAGATCACCATCATTGAGCACGCTGTCCGCGCAACCCTCACCACCCGGTTCCATTCTCCGCAGCCTCTTAATCGAGGCGCCTTCGTTGAAGGCGAGGCGGGGACGATAAAAGACGGGCCTGTGAGACACGCCGAACAGCGCGGCTCGAAGTAGCCGCGATGGTGCCAGAAATGCGGGACAACTGCTGTGACGGAGAATAAAAATGGCTGAAATTCAAGGTACCCCGAACCCCGATACAATCCAGCCCGGGTCCGTATCGAGTGGTGTAACCGGGGGTACGCCCACGGCCGAGGCCGATACCATCTTTGGGTACGCCGGCGGTGATACCGTCTATGGCGGAGCCGGTGGCGATAGCGTCGACGGTGGCGAGGGCAGCGATCGATTGTATGGTGAGGAGGGGAACGATACGCTGCTCGGCGGCGCCGGCACCGACAGGCTCTACGGTGGGGATGGGGATGATGTGCTGGATCAGGGTCCCAGTAGAAACGACCGATTGTATGGGGATTCCGGCAACGACTACTTCTACAGCGGTGACGACCGTGCAAAAATTATCGAGGGGGGCCCAGGTGACGACACTCTCGATTACTCTCGAAGCCTGAACAACAATAACGTTGTCCATCTGGAAAGAAACTTTCTTTTGGATGGATACTGGCGGGTCAATTCTGCGCAGCGCACATTCACGGAACTGACCAATGTCGAGAACATTATTGGTGGTGATATCGGCCGTGATGACATGGTCGGGACAAACGGCGTCGACAAGTTCTGGGGGATGGGCGGCAACGACCAGATCTATGGCAAGGGCGGTGATGACGAGATCTACGGCGGGCTGGGCAACGATCGCCTGATCGGCGGGGCTGGACGGGATTACTTGCATGGCAACCTAGGGCTCGACACCGTCGATTACTTCTATGCGACGAGCGGTCGGCTGATCGATCTTGGTCGCGACAGCACATCCAGCCCCGGCTTCTCGAGAAAGGCGGATGGCAGCGATGACGGTGATACCGACACGCTGCTCAGCATCGAGCGGGTCCGTGGCAGCAATTTCGATGACATCATCAAGGGCGGATTGAACTCGAGAGTCTGGGACAATGTATTGCGCGGGGGCGAAGGCGACGACGAGATCTGGGGTCGCCGCGGCGACAATGAGCTCTATGGTGATGGTGGCAACGATACGTTCAAAGTCGATAGGATCAGCTCAAACAGTTGGGGCGAGACCCGGATCAAGGATTGGGGCATTGGCGAGGACGTCATCGACCTGAGCGATTGGAGAAGCGGGTCGGACCCGCGCGACATCAACATCAGCTACGGCAGCCGCGATACGACGATTACGATCAGTGGCGCCGGCGTGACCGGCTTCTCGATGGTGGTCGAGAACACCAAAAGCGAGCACTTCGATCTTTCCGATCTCGATAGTGGCTTGATTCGGGCCAAGGGAATGAACGTCGAGGTTCTCGCCAACCCGCTGCCCTCCTACGAGTGGTACTACGGCTGCTCACCGACCTCGATGGCCTCGATCATCGCCTACTGGGACCTTAATGGCTATCCCGACATGTATAAGGGCATCCAAGGCTGGGATCAGGTCAGCGTGATGCAGAACGTGAAGGACCAGGTGATGAGCCCCGAGCACATCGCCAAGTATGCCTACTACTCATACCTCGACAACCCCGATGCACCTGACTTCGCGCCGAACAGCATTGCCACCTTTGCCCGCAGCGGCTTCGGGGACGAGCGCCATCATACCAGCACCAGCACCGGCGGAACCCGGGACGGGCTTGATGATTACGCGGCGTATCGCGGCTATGACTTCAACGTCTCTCGCGTGAAGATGGCGGGGGCCGATCAGGATGCGATCTGGGAACGGCTGGTCAGTGAGATCGAGGCGGGCCGGCCGGCCTTGGCTTACCTGGCCACCTCCAGCGACCCCAACCATTATGTGCCGATTTTCGGGGTTGCGGAATTGCCCGGCGGAAATCGCTGGTACAATCATTACAATCACAGCTCAACCGTAAGCACTGTGGAGGGAGAGTACGAAACTCCCGTCTGGCATGAGTTCAAGGAAAACGTCATCAGTTCCGAAACGGAAGAGGGTGCCGTCACAACGGTCAATGTCGCCTGGGGCATCCACACGATGTTCTTCGTCAAACCGGCAAATGTGACGCTGACGGGCAATGATGGCGGAAGCGATACCCTTGTTGCCGGCGGTGGCGACGACAGACTCTATGGCTACGGCGGCAATGACGCCCTCAACGGCGGCATCGGCCATGACAGATTGTACGGCGGCAGCGGCAACGACACCCTGAACGGGGGTATCGGCAACGACTACCTGTCCGCCAGCAGCGGCGACGATACCGTTTATGGCGATGCCGGCAACGATACGCTGTATGGAAGCCGGGGAGACGATCTCGTCGACGGCGGCACTGGCAACGATACGCTGACTGGGGGCAGCAGTAACGATATCTTCGTCTTCGGCGAGGGGTACGGCGAGGACATTATCACGGACTTTGGCGAGGGGGCGGACCGGATCGACGCGCGCGGAACAGGCTTCGATACGTTGGCGGACTTCAATGCGCTCGCCGGAGCCAACGACCGGGTCGACGGCGGGGACTCTTACGCCGGCATTGGGGTGAGCGCGACCGGCAGCGATCTGGTCCTCGATTTTGGTAACGGCGATATCCTGACTGTCCTCAACAGCACCGGTCTCGGGGAGACGGATTTTATTCTGGCCTAGACAAACGCTGCCGTGAACGGACAGGCTATATCTAACCGGGGCGGGGCTTCGGCCCCGCCCTCCTCTCTCGTCGCGACGCCAACCGTCTTCGCCGATTGCCGGTGCCGACGATTAGCGAGCCTTTGCCCGTGATTTTCCTGTTCGACTTGGCGGTTCGTGACGGCGCGCACGCCACCATCAAGTAAACCGTTTTTCTCTTGTAGAAAGGACACAGCCTGAATTCGTCTTTGCTCAGGCATCGCCCGAAGGCGCCGAGTGCTCACTACGCCTTAAGTAGAATAACGCGTGATTATGGCTAAAAAATGCAGGAATCCTATCAAATGTAATGGCCGCCGCGCACCCAGAGGCTTCAAATTTCTTGTCGACATCGCGTACCAAAGTTGCCAAGGTAACGGACGGCGTAGAACGCTTGCGGTCAAAGGAATGATTTCCGAGACAATGACCATAATCTAAGGATAGTAATCAAAAAATCCGAACAAGAACTGTTTTGGGTTGAGGGACGCCGTGTGTAACAGCAAGGCGTGACAGAATGTCAGTGACGAGACTAAGCGAGAGGACGCTCGTGCGCGCCAAACGGGCGTTCACGACGCGGCGGGTGCCGACTCGCGATATGAAGACGCTGATCGGTGGAAATGCTAAACCGACGAGTGGCGATCTGGTGCTGGCGACCATCCATGAGATCGGCAAGCATCGAAAAATCGAGCAACCGAGCGGACGGCGGGCGCAACTTCTGCCCGGTGACGAGATCATCGTCTGCTATGGAAGCCGCTATGCGCCCGACCAGTACGAAGCCATCATCAGCGAGGATCTTGGGCTTTGCGATCTCGTCGCCGCCGGCGGCATTGCGTCGCGGGAAGTGAACCGGCACGACCGAATGCTTCCTCCTACCAAGATCATGCCGATCGGTCTGATCGGTGACGAGCATGGCAAGAGGTTGAATGTCGGCGACTACCGGATCAGCGCCGAGCCCTCCGATAAACCGGTCAAACTCATTCTGGTTGTCGGCACCGCGATGAACTCCGGTAAAACATTCACCGCCGCGTCGATCATCTACAGTTTGAAACCTACTCCTTATCGGGTCGCCGGGATCAAGGCGACGGGAACCGGATCTGGCGGCGACGTCTTCTTGTTCAAGGATATGGGCGCAGACGTCGTATTGGATTTTACCGATGGCGGTTTTTCCAGCACCTACCTGCAACCGGATCCGGATATTGAACGGACCACTTTGACGTTGATCGATCACGCGGCGTGGCTCGGCTGCGATGTCGTCGTCATGGAGGTGGCCGACGGTCTTCGGCACAAGGAAACGGAAGCTTTGCTCCGTTCAGAAAGTTTGCAGCAAAGGGTGTCCGGCGTCGTATTCGCAGCCTACGACTCGATGGGCGCGAAAGCCGGCTACGATATTCTGCAGGAGTGGGGGTATCCGGTCCTGGCGATTAGCGGCCAGCTGACGCGTTCGCCACTGGCGATCCGGGAGACCGCAGGCGTCGTCGATCGGCCGATTATAAACCCGTTTCAGATCCAGGCCGGGGCGCTAATGACGGCGATTACCGGAGAGAAGCCCCTCAACGGTTTCAGCATCCATTCCCCTCAAAAGCAGAGTATCCAGAAGGACCACGTCGCCAATGGCGCAGGCTTCCCGATTTACCCTCCCGGGCTGATGATCCCGTATACCAGCCCTGAGCAAGCGAACGCGCGTTACTTCGGACTTCATGATAACAGAATTGATTTCGATTATACAGAAGATGCCGAAGAATTGGATGCCCTTGTTCAAGTCCTGAAATTGAGTTAATCATGAATATGTTTCGCCGTGAAGGTCTTGGTTCTCAATTCAGCCAGAGCCGGGAAACTCTCTTGCGTACTATGTGGAGGCAGTCTTATCCTGGACTTGCCGCCATGGGTGCGTTTTCTGTTGTCTTCAATATTCTGAGATTGTCGACGGCAATTTACGCACTGCAAGTTCTCGATCGCGTCGTCTCGAGCCGCAGCATCGAGACGCTGGTCATGCTGACAGTGATTGTTCTTGTCGCGGTGCTGGCGGCAACCCTGCTCGGGATTATTCGCCGCGTGATGTTTCTGAATTGGGGCGGCTGGATCGAACGCCAGCTCGGGCCGCACATGTTCGAGATCGGCATTGCCCAGGCATCGGAGACGCGCTCGCCGTCTAGCCTACTCAGGGATGTCGGCACGCTGCGTTCGTTTGTTGCCGGGCCGGGCTTGGTGTCGTGGATCGACGTCTGTTTCGCGCCCCTCTTTTTTGCCGTCGTCTTCATTATCTCCCCGCAAATGGGCGTGATCGTGCTGACGGCTGCGGGCCTGATCCTGATCCTTGGTATCTGGAACGAGCTTGCAACGCGGAAAAGCCGCTCTGCCGCCTACGCCGCGGGCGTCGACGACGGGGGAGTGGTCAAGGCGGTGGAGCGCAATCGCGAAACCGTCGGCTCCCTCAGCATGGGCAGCAATTTTGCCGAGATGTGGTATCGGAGCGCGACCGAACGCCTCGACGAGAGCGATCGTACCCGCAAGACGAACATCTATTTCAGGGGAGCCATGGTCTTTGTTCGGCGATGCCTGCGCATTGCCGTTCTTGCCTTCGGGGTCTGGCTGGTGATCGAGGGCTCGATTACTATCGGCGCCGTCATTGCCAGCTACTACGTTGGCCGGACGGGGTTCTCGTTGGTCCAGTCGGCAATGGAGAGGTGGCGGGATATGATCAACGCCCGTCGCAGCTATGCACAAATCCGGACTGCGCTGAAGCAGCACGAGACGGTTCACGTGTCGATGGGCAGGAGCCAGTTGCCGGTACCGCTCGTGTACGACAACGTGAGCTATCGCTACCCTAAACAGGGAAACGCGCTGTTCCGCAACATCAACGTGACGGTCTCTCCGGGCGAAGCTCTCTACGTGATCGGACCTTCCGCCGTTGGCAAGACAACGTTTGCGCGGCTGACGGCGGGGGTCATGAAACCGACGAGCGGTCAAACCAGCGCCGGGCACATCAGGCTGGGCGATGTCGGCGTTCATCGTCTCGTGCAGAGCGGCCAATCCAACTGTGTCGGCTATCTGCCCCAGCATATTCAGCTGTTCAACGGAACGATCCGCGAGAACATCGCGCGCATGTCGTCCGGCGACATGGATCTTGTTGTCGAAGCCGCCAAACTGGTGGGTATTCACGACGCGATCATCCAGCTGCCTCAAGGTTACGATACGGTCATCTCTGAGGACGAGCCCTTGCTTTCCGCCGGTAGAAGGAAATGCTTGGCTCTTGCTCGCGCGTTTTACGGCTGGCCCTCGCTGATCGTACTTGACGAACCGGAGCCGCATTTGGATCGGCAGCAGCGCATGAAGGTGAACGCGGCGATCCAAAGCCTGAAGGCGCAAGGTGCGATCGTGGTCGTGACGACCCAATTGAAGCCGCCGACTCTTACCATTGCGCAAAAAGTTCTGCTGTTTGAGAACGGCAAGACCACCGTGCTGGAGGGGACGGACAAGATCGCTACTCTGCGCCGCCAGAAAAGCAGCAATTCCCGAGCCTCGGATTGAGCCATGAAGCCTCAGAACACTCTTGAACCGTTGACGACCACCGCGCTCGTCCCTTCCGAGACCCAGCGGCCGGTCATCACCCCCTTCATGTTGACGAAGGACCCGTTTCCGGTTCGTCAGGTTCCGCTCGGCCTGCTGGTGTTGGCTGTCTTCATCATCATTCTCGCGTTGTGGTTCGCCCTCGCGCCGATCAGCAGCGCCGTTATCTCCCCAGGGATCGTTCAGGTCGCCAGTCACCGGAAAACGATCCAGCATTTTGAAGGCGGGATCGTCGAGGACATTCTGGTCGGCAATGGTGATGTCGTCACCGAAGGCCAGCCCCTCGTCAAGCTCAAGTCTGTTTTTCCAGCGGCCGAGATGGCCCAGTTCGAAGCGCAGTACCTCGAAACGCTGGCGATCATCGCCCGGCTGGAGGCAGAACAGGCCGGAGTGCCCGAGATCACGTTGCCGACCGAGCTCGCGGATCGCTCTGACGATCCAGCCGTGCAAGCGGTCGTCGGCGGTCAGCAACAGATCCTGGACAGCTTCCTTCAACTGCAGAAGGAACGGCTTTCGGTTCTCGAGCAGAACATGGCTCAGGGCGAAGAGGAAATAAACGGGCGTCGCCTGCAGATCGAAGCAAGACAGCTGCAGCAGAAGTTGTTGAAAGAGGAGCTCACGCTCCTTGAAGGGTTGTTCGACAAGAACCTGATGTCGAGAACCCGGATTCTCGAAACCAATCAAAAGCTTGCCGAGGTCGAAGGCGATATCGGGGAGTTTCAGGCCGACATCGCGCGAATCAATAAGAACGTGCTGGAGACCCGTCTGCAGATCAACGAGATGCGCGCCGCCGAGGCGTTCCGCGTGACCCAGCAGTTGCGGGAAGAGCGGGCCAAGCTGTTCGATATTTCACAACGTCTCACCGCCGCGCGCGATGTTCTCGGGCGCACCACGATTGTCTCGCCGGTGGCCGGTGAAGTCGTCAACCTCCAGGTCTACACGACCAGCGGAGTGATCAGCCCCGGGCAGCCGATCATGGAGATCGTACCACTGGATGATGAGTTGATTGTCCAGGCCTACATCGATCCCAACGACATCGATGAAGTGCGAGCGGGCATGCCTGCCGATGTCCGCTTGACGTCGGTGACACGGCGCAGTCGCATCCCAGTGGAGGGGGTCGTGACGCTGGTATCACCCGATCGACTGATCGATGAAAAGACCGGGAATGCTTATTACGAAGCACGTATCGAAGTCGCTGTCGATGCCGACAACCCCGAAATGCCGGCGCTGATGGCGGGGATGGGAGCCGATGTGTTCATTCGAACTGGCGAGCGATCGGCGCTCGAATACCTGATGGAACCGTTCCTCAGGAACGTGCGGATGGCCTTCCGGGAGAAATAAGGGTGGACAATCATCTCGTGTCCGGCACTGCAGATGGCGAAGTGGAGCCGCGCATCTGGCGCGCCGATCCCATCTCACTTGGCCTCAGCACCTATTTTGCAGGATGCAACATCTACCACACGCGCTCTGTCATCCGGCAGCCGGTGTACTTCAGGGGCGAGGCAAGAACAGACGACGGCCGCGCCGGGCCGGAGCTGAAGGTAGCCTTTGCAGAGCGATTCCTGAAGCTGCCGCGCTTTGTCCCGACCCACGGCGACGCAACGGAGATCGAAAAGCGTCTGTCGCGGGACAACGATGTTCGCATCGCCGACCTTCTGTTGGAGGCCGTTCTTGCGGTCGAGGCGGCGGTTGCAACGGCCATGCGCCGCTTTGATCCGGTCAAGTTTTCCAAGATCGACGAACATTTGGACCACACCGATCTGATCTGGGAAACTCCTTTCGCAAGAATTTCCCGCCGGGCGATGGAGGTCGCTTTTGTTGGCTTCGTGGATCTGTTGCTGAACCGCGAAAGGAAAACCAACGGCGGCCAGATGGAGTTTGACACTGAACTTGGGGTACTGTTGAGAACGGCGCGTCAGAACCGGCCTACCCACACGACCTCGTTGATGAAGTACGTCGCGCAGGAGAGAGGGCTTCCCACCAGGATTTTTGATAAAGACCAATTGCGGATCGGACATGGACGCGCACAGCGCCTTCTTGTGTCTTCGATGCCTCCGACCACGTCCGCCGCTGCCCACAAGTTCTGTTGGGATAAGCGCGTCGCCAATCGACGGATGGTAGAGCTTCGTCTGCCCGTGCCAAAGCATGTGAGGGTGCCGTCCGTTGAAGCCGCACGCGAAGCCGCCCAAAGATTGGAATATCCAGTGGTTGTGAAACCGATGATGGGTAGCGGAGGCCATGGCGTTACAACGAGAATAACCACACCCGATGAGATCGAAGCGGCTTTCCGACATGCGAGAAGCAGCGCAGCAGACGTGTTGGTGGAGCAGTACGTGTCGGGGGACCTCTACCGTCTGTTGGTGATCGACGGTCGGTTTGCCGGCGCCTTGCGTTGCCTTCCGCCCAAGATTGTTGGCGACGGCAAGAAAACCGTGCGTGAGCTGATCGACGGCCTCAATGCCGATCCCCTGCGCGACGGCATTATTATGACCAAAGTGAGCTATGATGATGAAATGGAGAAGCTACTGACGCAGTCGGGGCTCACACTGGAGTCCGTCGTTGCGGAAGGCGTGACGTGTCCGCTTCGGCTGGTCGCTAACGTCGGTTTCGGAGCTTCATCCGAAGATTGTACTGAGGAAGTGCATGCAAGCAACCGGGAGCTTGCGGAGCGGGCAGCGAAGGGGTTCGATCTGGATGTCGCGGGGATCGATTTGATCACACCTGATATTACCCGCTCATACCGGGACGTTGGAGGCCGAATCATTGAGCTGAATACCCGGCCCGGGCTGTTGATGCACATGTGGCCGGCTTATGGAAGGTCGCGCAACTTCGGGACACGCGTGCTTGATAAGGTTTTTCCTTCAAGCAACGCCGGCCGGATCCCGATCGTTGTCGTTGCCGGCGATCGCGGCACGGGGACCACGGCGCGTGTCCTCGATCGCCTTCTGCGCGGTTGCGGAAAATCGACGGGTCTGACGTTGCGGGAGGCTGCCTACGTCAATGGTGAGGCCGCGGACGTGCCGGCGGGAAAGAAGCGCGTTTCGCCGACGATGCTGCTTTCCGATCCAGAAATCGAAGTCCTGGTCAGCGCGATCTCCCTCCGACGGATTGTGCTGCGCGGAATGGAACTCGACTCCTGCGCGGTGGCGATCATTCTCGACCGCGACAAAGAAGGCAACGCTGAGCAGTTCCATACCGGAGTGTCCGTTATGGAGCGCGGGACCGCCGACGTTTTTGTTGTCGGGATCGGCAACCAGCTCGCGCTGCAGCACCTTGAAAATCTGGGCCAGCGCAAGCTGATGCTGGTCGGAGACCGCATTACCGACCGCCTCGCCCAACACCATCTCGCACGTGGCGGGACCATTGTCGCCGACGGGTGGGCAGACGAAGGAGATCGCATCGTTCTCATGACGGGCGAAACGCCGATCGCCTACTTCCCGACAAACGAAGCATGGGCGCGATTGACGAAGGGGCAGCAAAGGAAGATGCGGCGTGTCACCAAATATGCCGTTGCCGCCGCTTACGGGATGGGCATTGCTGTCACCGATATCGAAAAGGCGATCACAAGCTCAGCCGCTACTTGAGGGCGGCGGGTTCAAGCAGCCACTGACCTTGGTATTTCAGCGGCACAATGCGCTTGCTGCGCGGAGAGATTAACCCAGACGGGCTATAAGTATACCCTTAGAAGCCAGGTTGACGACTCCAGTCGCCTGCCAGTAGCATACCTCCCGTAGTTTTCTCTTTGACGGCCACAATAGCCAGCCGTCAGAATTCATGATGGCAGTGCAGAGAATAGACCTCAAACCGCCGTAACGATGATCACAAGTCATTGATTAGGGCAAGGTTAACGGGTTTTTTTATGCTGCACTCGCAGCAGAAGTTGGACCGGAGCATTCAATGGCGTCCCATGGTCGGGGCATCCAGGCGGCCTACCGGAGAACGTAGGTCATGGATGGTTGCATCGCCTCCCAAGTGGTCGCGCGGCGCGGGCCGGGGCAGCCTTGGCATGACGTTCCGATTTCCCTTGGGGAAAGCACCTTTCTGAAGGGGTGCAACATTTACCACGTGCGGTCGGTCATTCGTCAGAGCGTTTCTGCCGGCGCTCCGAGGCGGGCAAAGCTTGGCTTGGTGACTCCGGAGTTCAAGAAGGCGTTCGTGCAGCGCTTCCTCAGGCTTCCGCGATTTGCTCCGACCCACGGGGAGCCAAGGGACATCGAGGAGCGCTTGCTGCGGAGCGCAACTGCGGGTCTTGAGAATTTTTTGCTGGAGGCCATCTTGGCCATCGAAACGGCGGCCGCTTTCAAAGCCGTCAATTTTGATCCGATAACATTCTTTATGATCGACCATGAGAGCGATCATTTCAATCTTGTCTGGGAAACCGCTTCTCCAAAGCTCTCGCGTCACGTTGCGGAGCTCGCCTTCATCGGTGTCCTCGAACTCCTGCAGCATCGGACGCCGGCTCTTCATGGTTTGCGGACCGAGTTTGAAGCCGGGCTCGAAGCGCTTCTTGAAGCGGCGCGTAAACATAGCGCGACCCATACGGCGTCTTTGATGAAATACGTTGCCCGGCAGAGAGGTCTTCCAGCCAAGCTTCTGTCTCGGGAACAGGTGCGGATCGGTCAGGGACGGGCGCAACGTCATATCGAAGCTTCGATGACGGATGCCACGTCCGCTGTTGCGCACAGATGTTGCTGGGACAAGCGCTTGGCCAGCCGGAGAATGGCCGAGCTTGGCCTGCCTGTCCCGATGCAACTGAAGGCAAGGACCGTTGCAGCGGCGCGCGAAGCCGCCGATCGGCTGGGATTTCCGGTCGTTCTAAAACCCGTCAAGGGGAGCGGTGGCCAGGGAGTCACGAGTGACATTACCACATACGAAGGCCTGGAGGCGGCGTTTGTGCGGGCAAAACGCCCTAAACAGGATGTCCTCATTGAAGAATACGTTCCTGGTTTCCTTCACCGCCTCCTGGTGATCGGCGGGCGATTTGTCGGTGCCGTACGTTGCAGCCCTCCTACGATTACCGGCGACGGCGAAAGAACCGTTCGCGAACTGATTGCCGGCCTTAATGCCGACCCTCGCCGCAATGGCATGATTATGGGCCCGGTTGAGTATGATGATGAAGTCGAGAGGATGCTCAAACGGCAAGGGCATACTCTGGATTCTGTGTTGACCAGAGGGGCGAGATGTTCTCTTCGGCTGGTTGCAAATATCGGGATGGGATCCGTCTCGGAAGATTGCACAGACCATGTTCATGAAGACAATCGTGAACTTGCCGAACGAGCAGCGAAGTGCCTCTTTCTCGATGTTGGAGGCATCGACTTCATAACGCCGGATATTTCGCTCTCCTTCCAGGAAGTCGGGGGTCGGATCATTGAGGTCAACACGCGACCGGGCCTGCTGACACACATGTGGCCAGCGAAAGGAAAATCGCGCAATTTTGCGGCAAAAATTCTCGAAAGTGTGTACCCTCCCGGCGAAAATGGGCGCATTCCCGTTGTGGTCACTGCCGGCGACCGGGGCACGGGAACCGTTGCGCGGACCCTTGATCGCCTTTTGCGCGATTGCCGAACATCCACCGGGTTGTGGTCGCGTAAGGCCGCGTACATCGACGGAAAGATCTGTCAGGTGCAGCCGGAAGGAAAACATATCGCGCCGACGGCGCTGCTGTCTGATCCTGGGGTGGAAGTTCTGGTCAGTGCGATGTCTCTGCGACGGATCGTGCAGCGGGGGATGGACCTGGACTGGTGCTCGGTGGCGGTCATTCTCGATCCCAACAAGGAAGGCAATGCCGAGCAGTTCGCGGCGGGTGTCGCCGTTCTGGAGCGGGCGACGGCGGAGGTGTTTATCGTCGGCATCGGCAACCGGCCGGCGTTGCAGCATCTGGACAACCTGGGCCGGCGCAAGCTGATCCTGGTCGGCGAGCGGATCGGCGATCCTATGGAACAGGACCATCTCGGGCGCGGTGGCACCGTCATTGCCGACGGGCGGGTGAATGGCGAGGACTGCATCATTTTGATGACGGGCAAGCGCTCCATCGCCCACTTCCCCCTAGGGGAGGCATCCGCGCAACTAACGAAAGGACAGCAACGAAGGATGCGGCAAGTGACCCGCTATGCCATCGCCGCGGCTTTTGCAACGGGTATCTCCGTTGCGGATATCCAGGCGGCGGCTGCGGGCTCGCAGGTCGCTTGAACGGGTTCGCAAGGTTGGGCCATCCGGCTGTGGTGAATGGAAGAATGACAAGCACAATGCCGGATGGGGTTGATGCAAATGGGCCGCGGGACAATTCGGGGGGATTTGACCATGAGCACCCACAACATGTCTGGTCGAATGAAGGAGGATGAGGAGGAAGAAGCCGGGGACGTTTGGCCTGACGCGGCGGTTTCCCTCGACGAGAGCACCTTCCTTGCAGGATGTAACGTCTATCACACGCAGTCCGTCATCCGCCAGCGTGTAAATCTGAACGCCGAGGCCAGGGAGGACCGGCGGGTGACCAGTCCAGAGTTCCGAGCAGCGTTCCTGAACCGGCTGCAACGGATGCCACGTTTTCCGCAGACCCAAGGTCTAGAGGATCACTGTCAGCGTCTTTATTGGCAGAAGGATCTGCTTCTGCAGGACGTTCTGATGCAAGCCGTTCTTGCGGTGGAGGCAGCAATCGCGCTCACCATACGGAACTTTGTCCCGGTCATGTTCGCGATCGTCGAAAACCGAACTGACGGAGTGGACCTCATTTGGGAAACCGCCTCTCCCAAACTCTCGCGCCGGGCTGCGGAAATTGCCTGTCAGGGTGTTGCCGAACTCCTTTGGCATCAAGGCGTCGCGCGTGCCAATTCTCCGTCTGCATTCGATCTCTCGCTCGAGGCGTTTCTCGAGACCGTCTATCAAAAACGCTCCACCAACACGACCTCCTTGCTCCACTACGCTGCTCACAAGCGCGGTCTGCCTGTCAAGATCCTGTCCCGCGAACAACTGCAAATCGGACATGGGTGTGTGCAGCGGCTTCTCGAATCGTCGATGTCGGACACGACGTCGGCTGTCGCTCACAGATGCTGCTGGGACAAGCGCCTTGCCAATCGGAGAATGGCCGATCTTTTCCTTCCTGTTCCCAGGAACGTGAAGGCCTCTTCGCTCAAGGCCGCGCACGAGGCTGCAGAGAGGCTGGGTTTTCCTGTCGTTTTGAAACCGGTCCGGGCGAGCGGTGGTCGCGGGATCACGAGCCGGATAGCGACCCATGAGGGTATCGACGCCGCCTACGTACGCGCCAAACGCGCGGAACAGGATGTTCTCGTTGAAGAGTTCGTTCCCGGCTACGACCATCGGCTGTTGGTGATTGGCGGCAAGTTCGCCGGCGGCGTCTGCCGTCGGCCGCCGACGATTACCGGTGATGGCCAGAAAACCGTGGAGGAACTGATCGATGAGCTCAATGCCGATCCCCTGCGGGACGGCATCATCATGGCAAAAGTCATCTATGATGATGAAGTGGAGACTTTGCTGACGGAAAACGGGCTCACCCTTCAGTCCGTGATGGCGAGAGGGATGATCTGCCCGCTTCGTTTGGTCTCCAACGTGGCGATGGGAGCGGTTTCTGAAGATTGCACCGATCGCGTTCACGAAGACAATCGCAAGCTTGCGGAGCGGGCGGCACGGTGTTTTTTTCTCGATGTCGCAGGGGTCGATATGATCACACCGGACATTTCCCGGTCTTACCGGGAGGTCGGGGGCCAGATCATCGAGATCAACACCAAGCCGGGCCTGCTGATCCATATGTGGCCGGCCGCTGGAACGCCGCGTGACCTCGCGTCACCAATTCTGGAGCAGCTCTTTCCTTCCGGTAGGAATGGCCGGATTCCGGTCCTGGCCATTGCGGGTGAGCGGGGTACAGGTATCGTCGCCCGCTTCCTCGATCAGCTTCTGCGGGAATGTGGGAAATCAACCGGTCTGACCTTGCGTGAATCTGCTTTCGTTAATGGCGAGGCGGTTGACCTGCCCGCAGATAGGAAACGGGTGGACCCGACGGCGCTGCTGTCTGATCCTGGGGTGGAAGTTCTGGTCAGTGCGATGTCTCTGCGACGGATCGTGCAGCGGGGGATGGACCTGGACTGGTGCTCGGTGGCGGTCATTCTCGATCCCAACAAGGAAGGCAATGCCGAGCAGTTCGCGGCGGGTGTCGCCGTTCTGGAGCGGGCGACGGCGGAGGTGTTTATCGTCGGCATCGGCAACCGGCCGGCGTTGCAGCATCTGGACAACCTGGGCCGGCGCAAGCTGATCCTGGTCGGCGAGCGGATCGGCGATCCTATGGAACAGGACCATCTCGGGCGCGGTGGCACCGTCATTGCCGACGGGCGGGTGAATGGCGAGGACTGCATCATTTTGATGACGGGCAAGCGCTCCATCGCCCACTTCCCCCTAGGGGAGGCATCCGCGCAACTAACGAAAGGACAGCAACGAAGGACGAGGCAGGTGACCCGCTATGCCATCGCCGCCGCTTTCGGAAGCGGCATTCCCGCCGCTGAGATTTTGGCAGCTCTTGCCGGTTCTTCCGACGGCTGAGACAAATTTTCCCGCCCCTGCTGAAGCTCATTCTGCGCGTGATCTACCTTCTGCTTTCATTGCTGACGGTGGCTGGATACGCCGCGCCTTTATCGGCCCTCGACGAAGGACGCGGTGTTGCAACGTTGAACGCTTCCGGGATCGCCCTCACTGTGTTCACCTATCGGCCGCGCCGTTGTGCTGATCCCTCGTTTCTGGTTGTCTTTCATGGCATGAATCGAAAAGCGGAAACCGTCCAGAGAAACGCGGAGAATGTGGCGGAGGCGCTCTGCCTGATTGTAGTCGCCCCTTACTTCGACAAGGAGCGGTTTCCCAACTGGCGATACCAGCGCGCCGGCGTGATCCGGAAAGGGCGTGTGCAGCCACGCGACAAATCGGTCGCCCCAACCGTGGAAGCTGTGGTCGACTGGGTGAGAAGGCAGACGAACCGAGCGCATGTGAAAATCTACCTCTTCGGTCATTCCGCCGGCGGCCAGTTGCTCGGCCGAGTGTTTGCCTACGCGCCGATTGCCGGCATCGAGAGGATCGTCATCGCCAATCCTTCCGTTTATGTTTTGCCGTTGATAACGGAACCGGTGCCGACCGGCTTCGAGGGACTGTTTGCGGACGAGGAAGCCGATCGGCAAATACGGGAGTACCTTTCTTTGCCGATCACGATCTACCTCGGATCGGAGGACACGGGGCAGAAGGATCTGGTCCAGACCGACGCTGCCTCGCGGCAAGGAGAAAATCGCCGGCAACGAGGTCACGCCGTGTTCCGGATCGCAAAAAAAATGGCGGCGCAACGCGGAGAGCCTTTCCATTGGGACCTTGTCGAGGCTCCAGGGGTCGGCCACTCTTCCCGCGCCATGTTGAACGCGCCCGCATTCGCCGCTGCCCTGGGGGTTCGGGTCCCGGACAAGGAATAGGCGCCGTGAGCGACGGGTCCATCGCGAGCGGAAATCCCGTACTGCCGCCGGCTGGGTCTGGCCAATTCACGGCGGAGCTGTCAGGATGTGCTCTGACTGTGTTCACCTATTTCCCCTGTTCCGAGCCTCATGGGTGTTTTCTGTTGTTCAGTGGCCTGGGCCGTAATGCTCGCCAATCGCGCGATGACGCCATCGGGTTGGCGAGTTCGGTCGGCCTGATGGTCTTTGCGCCGTTGATGAACGAGATTGAGTATCCGAACTGGCGCTATAACCGTGCCGGTCTCGTTCGGCGACGGGAACTTCAGCCACCCGAGAGGTGGACTGCTCCGCTGCTTCAGAGCCTTGTTGACTGGGTGCGCCACCTCACGGAAGGGCGGTCGTTACCTACGTACTTGTTAGGCTTTTCCGCCGGCGGTCAACTGCTATCGCGAGTTTGTGCCTCCTCTGCCCTCGTCGGGGTGGACCGGGTTGTTGTCTGCAGCCCATCCGTTTACATGGCACCGACAGCGGACTGGCCGGCCCCATTCGGATTCCGCGATATGTTCACGAAGCACGAGCTGGAACAGCGCCTTCGAGAATATCTGGCTGCGCCACTGACGATTTACCTCGGAACGCGAGATACCGGCAGCCGTCAGCTCGCAAACAGCGAGGAGGCCATGTGGCAGGGAGAGAATCGGCTGGACCGCGGGCGACGGATTTTTCGGATGGCCGCCACATTGGCCCACCAGAAGAACTGGATGTTCAACTGGCGCCTGGTCGAAGCGGCCGGCATCGGTCATTTCCTGAAAGGGATGCTGGAGGCGCCGGAATGTCTTAAAGCGCTTCAAGTACCCATCACTGTTGAGTGAAAAATTCTGTATTTTACATAGCTTTTAAAAAAATTTTCACCAAAATTATTTGAATTTATTGAAATATTCTATGCAAAAGCATGAAAAGAGGATGGAATGGGTAAAGTAATAGCGGGGATTGTCAGAAGTGAATGGTCATATAATGAAAGCCGATATTATATTGAAGCTTTGAATTTTTATGATGAAGTTATCTATGTCGATCCTCTTAAGGTCAGCTACGCCCTCGACAGGCAAAGCCAGTCAATTAATATACACTATGAAGGAACATTACTGAATTATTTGTCGATGATGTACACCTTCGGCTACCGGAATGAAATCCTTCTTCTTGTCAAATGCCTTCAGTTGTGTGGATGCCCGACGTCTGATCCGTATCACCTGATCAGCCGCGAAAGCCTCGGCAAGTTGAACGATCTCCTCGGCTTCCTCATGTCGGGAATCGGAACAAGCGCCCATGTTCTGGCTTCGGCAGATGCGGCGATAAAGTACATCGACGAGTTGGATGAACAGTGTTTTCCGCTTCTGCGAAAACCCGTGGCCGGGAATAAGGGGCGGGGTATCAAGAAGCTGGAAAATCGCGAAGAAGCGGTGAAAGTGTGCAAGGCCCATTTCAAGCAAACCAACGATCCGCTGCTTCTCGAGAAGTTCATGGAGTACCGGCATGAATATCGAGTGTACGTCGTCGACGGCGCTCCTGTCGAAGCGTACGAAAAAATAAAAAAGGAGGGCACGGTGGTCAGCAATCTTCATCAGGGTGGCGCCGTCGTCGAGATCGAAAGCGGATTGAAAAAGGACTTGTTTGATCGCGTCTCCACGTGGCTGCAGGATAAATTTCAGACCGGGATCTACGGCCTTGATGTTGCCCTGACCGAGACGGGTGAGACTCATGTGATCGAGATCAATCGTACTCCCGGATTTACCGGACTCAATCGTTTGGGGTTGCTCAACCTTCCCCGCTACGCTCATGAGGTGATCCACAAGCGATCAAGACGATCCGAAGGCGGCGAAGCGGAGGATCGCCCCGATCATCTTGTTCTTTTGCTGGGCGACACCAATCCCGGAGACACGTATCAGGAACGGCTCGAAGCCAAAGGACAAATAAACATTCTCAAAGAGAAAGGGTACGCCCACAGCTTTGAAAAATTCCGAAGCCTACTAGCTGGCGCGGATTATGTTCTTGCAAACCTTGAGGTCAGCGTAACGGAGCGTCGGGATTCCGATCTCGCCGGCGTCAAACCCTACCTCGATCGGACCGCCGTGGAAGACACCAGCAGACTGCTTACGTCTCTTGGTATTAAGGCCGTTTCACTGGCGAACAATCACACCAAGGATTACGGCGAGGCAGGTCTGGTCGACACCATGGACGCAATGAAAGAAGCTGGGGTCGAATATCTTGGTGCGGGGCGAACAGAAACGGAAGCCGAGTCCGTTGTTCACCACCGGGTCACGATTGGCAATCAAGGTGTTCACATCATCTTTGCCGCCGGCTTCGAATACCGTGAGAACCACAAGACATGGGGCTACTATGCGGACGCAAACAATGCCGGAGTGAATTCGTGGTCCACGTCCAGTGCCCGCAGACAACTCTCGAAGCTTCGTGGTCAGTATCCAGACGCCTATATCATCGCCTTTCCCCACTGGGGCAGCAACTACCAGTATGTAAACGAAAGACAGAAAACCTTGGCAGCAGTTCTGTGCGATGCTGGCGCCGACCTCGTGATCGGTCACGGCTCCCACATGCTGCAAGAAATCACCCGCTACAACGGAAAGTGGATTGTCTATGGTATCGGCAACTTCGTCTATAATTCTCCAGGTCGTTATGCAAAACATGACGTCTTGCCTTTCGGGCTGATTTGCCAACTCCTTCTGCGGCATGAACAGGGCAAAATCAGCGGAAGGCTGAACCTCTATCCGGTGCAGAGCGACAATAACAAGACAGAGCATCAGCCAGATTTTGTGTCGGAACAAGAGTTCGACAATATTATAAAATTCTACATGCCGACGAAGAACCCGGAGGTTGGTATCCAGTCCCTAGTAAAATGTGGCAAAGATGAATGGGGTTACTATTTGTCTCTTGCTGTCGATATAAAACACGGGTAGGGCAAGAATCTGCATACGGTTACGATTGGCTCTGACGTTGTGCAAAAAAACGGCGTTCGGCGATTGACTCCATTAAGATTAATTAGAAACTAGCGGGACAGCTGCACATGAAGTTATCAATAAAATTAATCCTGCTCGCCTGCGCCGTTGTGGTGGCGGCCGGAGTCCTACTTTCATTTGTTAGTGGGCGGGATTCTTCCAAGCAAGACGAACCATTGCAAGGTGACTCAACCTACCGGTTCGAGGAGATCACTGGGTATGACCAAAAGCGAGCCTATGTTCCGGCGCCACGATGGCAGCGGCTTGCTTCTCCAGAACAGGCCGGGTGGTCACCGGAACGGCTCGAGGAAGCCAAAGCCTTCGCAAAGGACGTCCATTCGGACGCCTTGCTGGTGGTGCACAAGGGCGTGGTCGTTTTGGACCACGGCAACCCCGGCGCCCGGTACAGCCTTCATTCGGTGCGGAAAAGCCTGATGAGCGTAATGGTCGGCATCTATAATGACAAAGGGAGGCTCGATACCGGGGCAACGCTGAAGGAGTTGGGCATTGACGATCGTGAAGGTCTGACCGAAGAGGAGAAGCAGGCAACGGTTAGCGATCTTCTGACCTCAAAATCCGGCGTTTATCACCCCGCTGCGTATGAAACGAGAGGGATGCGGGAGCGACGGCCGGATCGGGGAGCCCATCAAGCGGGCGAACATTGGTTCTATAACAATTGGGACTTCAATACCCTCGTCACGATTTTTAACGAGCAGACAGGCGCGGATTTTTTCGAGGCGTTCGAGAATGACCTTGCGGCTCCGCTGGGAATGGAGCACTTCCGTCTGGACGACACCCGTTATCGTTATGAACGGGATAAATCGATCCATCCGGCGTATCTCTTCCGGATGAGCGCGGCCGATCTGGCGCGTGTCGGTTTGCTCTACCTGAGAGAAGGGGAGTTCAACGGGCGGCAGATTGTCTCGGAGGACTGGATCGACCGAAGCACCTCCCCTGTTCACGTGTGGGACAAGGACAAGCCATACAGCGGGTATGGCTACATGTGGAAGGTGACGAAAGATGGGTTTTATGCTGCGGGTCGCGGAGGTCAGAGGCTTTATGTTGTTCCGAAGCATGACCTTGTCATCGTCCATCTGGTCGACACGAAGAACCGCAAGCGGGTGAAGAACCGGGATGTCTCCCGGCTTTACCGGATGATCCTCGCAGCCTATCAGCCGCAGGACAAGATGAGTGCAACGACCCGGTAGTAGGGACTCGGGAGCCGGCGAGGCCGAAGCCTCGCCGGATAACCGAGGCCGCTGTGACGTCGGCCAATCAGTTCAGCAGGAAGTCATTGGCACCCAGAGTGTCGATTTCATCAACGGTAAGGGTATCGCTACCACCGAAATCGAGAACCAAAGCATCACCGGCTGCCTTCACCACGACCCCGCCATGTTTGTCTCCGGGATCGATGACGCTGCGATTGCCGCTTGAACCGGCCAGCGCCTTGAATTTCTCGTTGGTGTCAAGGCCCGCGCTGCGAGCGTCGATACGGTCCGCTCCGGAAACGTCGAAGTCGGTGATCCTGTCGCGGTCGGCGTCTTTGCCGTAGATGAAGGTGTCGTTGCCGCCGCGCCCCGTGAGGGTGTCGTTGCCGGCGAGGCCGTTGAGGATATTGTCGTCGCCATCGCCGATCAAGGTGTTGCGCCCGCGGCTCCCCGTCACATTCTCAATGGAAACCAGTTTTTCGGTGGTGCTTGCCCGGTTTCCGGACCCGGCAGAGCGGCTCGGATCATCGACGAACCAAGCCGTTCCCGCCGATAGATCGACCCGCAATCGGCTTGAACCACTGTAGCTGAAATCGACCGTATCGTTACCGCTGCCGCCATCGAAGTGATCTTGCCCCAAGCCCCCGCTCAGGATGTCATTGCCAACGCCGCCGTACAGCTTGTCGTTGCCGCCGTTGCCGTATAGGGTGTCGTTTCCGCCACGTCCTTCGAT
>CAZFBS010000048.1:0-21542 GCA_964517265.1 uncultured Rhodospirillaceae bacterium
CCCGGCATCGTCATGATATCGCCGCAGATGACGACCAGGAATTCGGCACCGCCGGCAAGCCGCAATTCGCGCAGCGGGACCACGTGATTGCTGGGAGCTCCGAGCAGGAGCGGGTCGGTGGAAAAGCTGAACTGGGTCTTGGCAATGCAGACGGGATAATGACCATAACCCGTTGCCTGCAATTCCCGGAACTGATCGCGGATCTTCTTGTCGGCGATGATCCCCTGCGCGCCATAGGTCCGCTGCGCAATGGTTCGCACCTTCTCCCACAGCGGCATCTCGTCGCTGTAGAGATGGCGGAACTGCGCGGGCTCGGTCTCGACCATGCGGACGACGGTGTGCGCGAGCTCTTCCGCACCGGCGCTGCCGTATGCCCAATGATCGCAGACCACCGCCTCGACCTCCTGCTCGGCGCAGATCTGCCGCAACTGATCGAGTTCGATGGCGGTGTCGGTGGTGAACCGGTTGATCGCGACGACAACGGGTAGGCCGTAACTGCGCACGTTTTCGATGTGGCGGCGGAGGTTGGCGGCGCCGGCGATGAGCGCGGCGATATCCTCTTGTGCGAGCCGGTCCTTGGCGAGACCGCCGTGCATCTTCAAGGAGCGGACGGTGGCGACCAGCACCACCGCGGCGGGCTTGATCCCGGCCTTCCGGCACTTGATGTTGAAGAACTTCTCCGCGCCGAGATCGGCGCCGAAGCCCGCTTCGGTGACGACATAATCCGCCAGCTTGAGGGCTGTTTGCGTCGCCAGCACCGAGTTGCATCCGTGCGCGATGTTGGCGAACGGTCCGCCATGGATCAGCGCCGGATTGTTCTCGAGGGTCTGGACTAGGTTCGGCATGAACGCGTCGCGGAGCAGCGCGGTCATCGCTCCGTGCGCCTGCAGGTGGCTGGCAAGCACCGGCTCGCGCGCGAACGTCCGGGCGACGATGATGTTGCCCAGCCGGCGGTTCAGATCGTCAAGGCTCGAGGCCAGGCAGAAGATTGCCATCACCTCCGATGCGACCGTAATATCGAAGCCGTCCTGCCGGGGAAACCCGTTGGCAACGCCGCCCAGGCTGCAGACGATGTCGCGCAGCGCCCGGTCGTTGATGTCCATGACCCGGCGCCAACTGATCCGGCGCTCGTCGATCTGCAACTCGTTTCCCCAATAGATGTGGTTGTCGATCATAGCCGAGAGCAGATTGTTGGCGACGCCGATGGCATGCAGATCGCCGGTAAAGTGCAGGTTGATATCCGTCATCGGGACGACCTGCGCATAACCGCCTCCCGCCGCGCCGCCCTTCATTCCGAAACAGGGACCGAGCGAGGGCTCGCGCAGGCACACGATCGCCTGCTTGCCGATCCGGTTGAGGGCATCGCCGAGGCCGACGGTGGTCGTCGTCTTGCCTTCTCCCGAAGGCGTCGGGGTCACCGCCGTGACAAGAACGAGGGCCCCTTGCGGCCGATCGGAAAGCGTATCGATGTGGTTCAGCCGGATTTTCGCCTTGTAGTGGCCATAGGGTTCCAGCGACTGAGGGGGGATGCCCAGCTTCTCGTCCGCGAGACGGAGGATCGGCTGCATCTTCGCGTCTTCCGCGATCGCAACGTCGCTTTTCGGCCTGTCATGGAGGTTGGACGCCGGCGTCTGCGCCGGTTGGACAGAACCTGTGCGGACCACGATCGATCCCTTCGTGTAGGGAAGAGAATCTCGACTATTCGCGGGCGACCAGCACCGAGCAGGCGGCGTGACGGACGACCCGGGAGGCGTTGGAGCCGATCAGGTAATCTTTCAGATCCGGTCGATGCGCGGCCATGATGATCAGATCGCTGGAAATGGACCTCGCGACGCGGAGGATCTCATCGTAGACCCGGCCGTGAGCGACGATGTGCTGAACCTTGATATCCTCCGGCACGTGGGCACGGGTGAACGCGTGCAGGTCCTCCAGCGTGTGCGTGGTTGCTGTCTTCTCGAAATCCGGCGGGAAGAACTGATCGACGATGCCGGGGCCGATCTCGGGGATCACGGCAAGCGTGTGCAGACTCGCGCCCATCGTGCGGCAGAACGTGATTGCGATCGGGAGAGACGCGCCCCACGACCCTGGGTGGCCAAGATCCACCGGCAACAGAATATCCTTGAACACGGCGAAGCTCCTATGGCGCTGGCTGCGGGGCGGCGGCGGCGGCGCGCTGTCGGCGGGACCATTGCAGCAGCCAGACACCGGCCAGTAGAATCAGCGCGGGAATGAACATCAACTCCTTGGGTGGTTGCTCCGCAGCCAACCGCACCGCGACGATCTTCTGATCGAATTCGATGCCTGCCTGTTGCGCCGGACTGCCGAAGGCGACCCGGTCGATGATGACCTCGCCGTCCTCCTCCGTCAACGTCAGACCCGTATTCTCCAGCCGTTCCGAACCGGTGGCCCCTTCCGGCACCGAGAGGATCGTCACCTGTTCAACCGGCATCCCCAGCCAATCCTCTCCGCTGACCCGCAACCGCATCTCGCTGCCGACCTGCGCCTCCTCGAGTGCCGCGGCGATCGTCGCGGGCGGAAAATCCTCGTAAGGCGGCACCAGTCTGTCCATCCAGAAGCCGGGGCGCAGCAGCGTGAACGCGACAAGGATCAAGATGGCGCTTTCATAAATCCGGTTGCGCACGAGAAAATAGCCCATCGTTCCGGCGGCGAACACCATCATCGCGATGCTGGCAATGCAGAAAATCAGCAGCCCGTGCCAAGGATCGACGTCGATCAAAAGCAGATCGGTGTTGAAGATGAACAAAAACGGCAGCAGCACCGTTCGCATGCTGTAGTAGAACGCAACGATTCCGGTGCGAATCGGATCGCCTCCGGAGACGGCGGACGCCGCGAACGCAGCGAGCCCGACCGGCGGCGTGACGTCGGCCATGATCCCGAAGTAGAACACGAACAGGTGGATCGCGATCAGCGGCACGATCAGCCCGCTCTGGGCTCCAAGCTGGAAGATCACCGGCGCCATCAGGGAGGAGACGACGATATAGTTCGCCGTCGTCGGCAGACCCATCCCGAGGATGAGGCTGATCAGCGCCGTGAACATCAGCATCAGCATGATGTTGCCGCCCGAGACGACCTCGACGAGATCGGTCATCACCGCGCCCACGCCCGTCAGCGTCACCGTGCCGACGATGATGCCGGCCGCGGCGGTGGCGATCGCGATGCCGATCATGTTGCGCGCGCCCTGGACGAGGCCCAAGATCAAGTCATAGAAGCCCTGGGTGACGGTTCCGCCGAGCGGTCTGTTCCGGAAGTAGGCCGTGATTGGCCGCTGCGTGAGCAGGATGACGATCATCAGCACCGTCGCCCAGAACGCCGACAGGCCGGGCGACAGTCGCTCGACCATCAGCGCCCAGACGAGAACGATCACCGGCAGCAGAAAGTACAACCCGGACTTCACCGTCGGCCCCGTCTCCGGCAGGGTGAGAACGGGATCGTCGGGGGCGGGCACCTTCAATTCCGGATACTGCGCCGCATACCACAACAGGCCGATGTAAACGACCGCGATCAGCACCGAAATGATGAGGCTTGCGAAGTCGGGCAAGGCAACCTTGATCCAGCCGAGCCCGTAGTAGACGGCGGCCGCAATCGCCGCGACGACGATGAAGCCAAGCAGCATGTTCATGATGCGAATGAGCCAGGGGCTCGGCTCTCCCCTGCGCGGCAGCCCCTGCATGCCCGCTTTCATCGCCTCGAGATGGACGATGTAGACGAGCGCGATGTAGGAAATCAGCGCCGGCAGGAACGCATGCTTGATCACATCGGTGTAGGGAATGCCGACGTACTCCACCATCAGGAACGCGGCGGCGCCCATCACCGGCGGGGTGATCTGGCCGTTGACGGAGGAGGCGACCTCGACGGCCCCCGCCTTTTCGGCGCTGAACCCGACCCGCTTCATCAACGGAATCGTGAAGGTGCCGGTGGTCACGACATTGGCGATCGACGATCCCGAGATCAGGCCCGTCATCCCGGACGCCACCACCGCCGCTTTCGCCGGACCGCCGCGAAGGTGGCCGAGCAACGAAAAGGCAACCTGAATGAAGTAGTTGCCGGCGCCGGCCGTCTCCAGCAGCGCCCCGAACAGCACGAACAGAAACACGAAGCTGGTGGAAACCCCGACAGCGACTCCGAACACGCCTTCCGCCGTCAGCCACTGGTGCGACATCGTCTTGGCGATCGAAGCACCCTTGTGAGCAATGACGTCCGGCATGTACGGGCCGGCAAAGGTGTAGGTCAGGAACACCAGCGCGACGACCATCAAAGGAGGCCCGAGCGCCCGCCGCGTCGCCTCCAGCAACAGGACGATCCCGAGCGCCGACACGATCAGGTCGACGGTCGTGGGTGCCCCCGGGCGGGTAGTCAACTCTTGATAGAAGACGAACAGATAGGCGGCACATGCCGCCCCGATCGCCGCAAAGATCCAGTCTTGAATCGGAATCCGGTCACGCGGTGAGCGCTTCAGCGCCGGAAAGGCGGTGAAGGCGAGAAACATCGCGAAGGCCAGGTGAATCGCCCGCGCCTCCATGTCGTTGAAGACGCCGATACCGAACATGAACGGCAACGGGGACGCGTACCAAAGTTGAAACAGCGACCATGCGAGCGGGATGACGAACAGGACCCCTGCCGGCCAGCCCTGGACGGACCTGCCGCCGGTATCGGCTGCGGCCACCAGATCTTGCAGCTGGTTCGGCGTTCCTGCGGGCGTTTTGGTTGCGGCGTCGTCGGCCATGTCTGCCTCACCAGTCCGGATCGGATCGCGAGAGTCGAACTCCCGTGCAGGCCTTCGGCGGTGCCTTCACGGCACCGCCCTCAGCATGGTGTGCGTCGGGCATTCCTGCCCGGCCTCAAAAGGGTACCGCGAGCGGAAGACGACGCGTGCGACCGGACCGAGAGAGCCTCGGTCCATGAGCCGCGCGCGCTCCTCTATGCCAAACGGCTCATTGTGCAGAGGAGGCCTGATCGGTCGAGAGCCCGGCTTCCTCGAAGTACTTCATCGCACCGTCGTGAACCGGGGCCGAATGCCCGCTCGCCATATCTTCCTTGGTCAGCACCTCGAACGCCGGATGCAAACCTTTGAAGTCGTCGAGGTTCTCGAATACCGCCTTTGTTACCTGGTAGATGGTTTCCTCGGGAACCTTGGCCGAGGCAACGAAGGTGGCCGAGACGCCGAACGTCGTCACGTCTTCCGGATTGCCCCGGTACATGCCGCCCGGAATGGTGGCGATCCGGTAATAGGGGTTGGCCTCGATCAGGGCGTCGACATCCTCCCCGCTGACTTCGACCAGCACGGCGTCACACGAGGTGGTCGCTTCCTGAATCGAGCCGTTGGGATGTCCGACCGCATAGATGATGGCGTCGACCCGGTTGTCGCACAATGCCTGCGATTGTTCGGCGGGCCGGAGTTCGGAGGCGAGCGCGAAGTCGCTCATCGACCAGCCTTTCGCCTCCAACAGCACTTCCGTCGTGGCGCGCTGTCCGGACCCGGGATTGCCCACGTTCACCCGCTTGCCCTTCAGATCGTCGAAGGTCTTCACCCCCGCATCGGCACGGGCGACGACGGTGTAGGGCTCCGGATGAAGAGAAAAGACCGACCTTAAGTCGGTGATCGCGCCGCCCTGCTGGAATTCGCCGGTACCGTTGTAGGCGTTGTACTGCACGTCGGACTGGACGACCCCCATGTCGAGATCGCCGGTGTTGATCATGTTGACGTTGTAGACGGAGCCACCGGTGCTCTCGACCGTGCAGCGGATCCCGTGCTCCTCGCGGTCCCGGTTGACGAGGCGGCAGATCGCGCCGCCGGCGGGATAATAGACGCCCGTCACGCCGCCTGTTCCAATGGTAATGAAGCTCGGTTCCGCAGCCCCCGCGCGCTCGCCGCCGAAAGCGGTCATGCTCACTCCCGCGGCGAGCGCCACGCTCAGCAGGCCGAAACGTCTTGTCGTCATGAAGTCCCTCCTCCATTGCTTGGATATTGGTTGAATCGGAATGCTCGCAGCGACGGAATCACCGCCCCCTTTCGGCGCACCCGTCTCTGCGGCTTCCTGCCCGCCGTGGCTCCCTGCACTCACGGCGCGACACTCGCGATGGCGGCATCGATGGATTCATGCAATCGACCCACGATGTCCTCCACATGTGTTTCCGTCACAATGAACGGAGGCGCCAGCAGCACGTGATCGCCGCGGCGGCCGTCTGCCGTTCCTCCGGCCGGGTAGCAGATCAGCCCGCGACGCATCGCTTCCGATTTGATCCGGGCATGAAGTTTGAGGGCGGGATCGAACGGCTCCTTCGTTTCCCGGTCGGCGACCAGTTCGATTCCCCGGAACAGGCCGCGGCCGCGGATGTCGCCAACGCAGCGGTGCTGTCCCAGCGTCCGCTGCAGCAGGCGGTTCAGCGTCTCTCCCTGGCGGCGGACGTTGGCCAACAAATTGCGCTCACGGATCGCCCGTTGTACGGCGAGAGCGGCGGCGCAGGCGGTGGGATGACCCATGTAAGTGTGCCCGTGTTCGAACGCGCCGTTGCCCGTGCGGAAGGCCTGGAAGACATCCTCGGCGACGAGAACGGCGCCGATCGGCTGATAGCCGGCGCCGAGCCCCTTGGCCAGACACAGAAGATCCGGGGCAACATTGTCCTGCTCGCAGGCGTGAAGGGTGCCGGTGCGCCCCGACCCGCTCATCACCTCGTCGAGGATCAGCAGCACGCCGTGGCGATCGCAGATCTCGCGGATGCGGGTGAAGTAGCCGGGAACCGACGGCACCACGCCGGCGGTGGCGCCAACCACCGTCTCGGCGACGAAGGCGGCCACCGTTTCCGGCCCGAGTTGCACAATGGCGGCATCGAGCTCGTTGGCGACGCGGCGCCCATACGCCTCTTCCGTCTCGCCGGCCGTCATCCCGCGGTAGGCATAGCAGGGCGCGATGTGGGTCACGTCCTTCAGCAGCGGCTCGTAGAGGGCGCGCCGTCCGAGATTGCCGCTCACGGACAGTGCCCCCAGGGTATTGCCGTGATAGCTCTGGCGCCGGGCGATGAACCGGTGTCGCGTCGGCTGGCCAATCTCGACGAAGTACTGGCGCGCCATCTTCAGCGCCGTCTCCATCGCTTCGGACCCGCCGGACACGAAATAGACCCAGCCGATCCCCGGCGGGGCGTCCTCGATCAACAGGTTGGCCAAAGATTCGGCCGCTTCGCTGGTGAAAAAGGCGGTATGGGCAAACGCGATCTGCTCGATCTGACGGGCGATCGCAGCGCGCACGTCCGGGTCGCTGTGACCGAGGCAGGACACGGCGGCCCCGCCGGACGCATCGAGATAGCGATTGCCGTCGGTATCGATGATGTAGACACCGTCGCCCTTCGCCGCTTGCGGCAACCGCGTGCGCAACTGCCGGTGAAAGACGTGGCTGGCAAGGGCGGTCATGAGGGCTCTCCGCTGTCCGGTCCCGCTTTCGCTCCCCCCGCTTTCGAGCGGCCGCGCGGCTCATCGCTTGCGTAGGCCCGGAACGTCTCGAGTTGGTGTTCGCTCCTGGCAATCGCCTGCAGCGCCTCTTCGCCCGCGTTCGCCACCAGCACGACGATGAGCGCTTCCACAACCGCGTGCGCCGCAGCCAGAGAACCGAAGAAGGGAGGGCCATCGCAGCGGAGCAGCAGGACATGATCCGCATTCATCGCGAGCGGAGAGAGCAGGGTGTCCGTCAGTGCGACGACGCTCGCCCCTTGCTCCTTGGCATGGACGACCGCCTGCACGGTTTCTGCGGTATACGGATCGATGCTGATGGCGAACATCGCATCGCCGGGCCCGATCTCCCGAAGCCCGTCGCTGAACGTGCCGCCGTGACCGTCGAGAAGCCGGATATCGTCGCGAAACATGCGATAGGCATAATGAAACGAGAATGCGATCGGAAAGCAGCTGCGCAGGCCGGCCACGAAAACGCGGTGGCTCCCGGCCAACGCGGCCGCGCTGCTGTTGAACGCGGCGGCGTTGCTGGTGGCGAAGGTGGCGCGGAGGTTGGCGTCGGTGGCCGCCTGTACTTCCGCAAGCAGGCGAGGAACGCCGCTGTCTTCGCCGCGAGATTGGATGGTGCGCGCCCGCGAGACATAGTCGATCTGACGATTGCGCAGGCGGTGCCGGAACGGCTCGCGAAACGCTTCGTACCCGGAGAAGCCGGCTGCCCGGGCGAGCCGCACCATCGTTGCCGGTTGCACCCCGGCGTCGCGGGCAAGCCCCCGCATCGACGTGAGCGCCACGTCATCGGGGCGGTCGAGCACGAACCGCGCAGCCCGTCGGAGTTCCGGGCTCAACCCGGAGAAAATGTCAGCCACCCGTTGCACGAGAGCCGGGAACTCCACAGTTACCGCTTCCCAGTTGCATTTGTCATAGCCGATGGTAGACACCAGACGCGCCTGCTGGCAACACATAAAGTTGAACAAGCGCCGGGCCGACAGCGACCGGATGCAGCAATCCGCTACAACGAGCGCCGGATCGGCGCGAGCGCCCCTTTGTAGGGTATCCTCTTGCCGGCGGCCGGAGCAGCCGATCCGCTCCCTATTCTGCCTCTGCCGGCGGCAATTGCCGATCGCGCCGGCTCACGATACGATGAGGCCGCGCGCCGCCGCCCCACCAGCAATTGGAAATCATCATGAATATCGAAGACCATATCCGCACGGTTCCGGATTTCCCCAAGCCCGGCATCCTGTTCTATGACATTTCCACTCTGCTGGCGCATGCCGATGCGTGGTCGGTGGCGATGGGACGGCTGGCCAAGGCCGTCAGCCGCCATCAGCCGGACATGCTGGCGGGCATCGAGTCGCGCGGTTTCCTTGTCGCGGCCCCGCTGGCCCTCAAGCTCGGCCTCGGCTTTCTGATGATCCGCAAGCGTGGCAAGCTGCCGGGCGGCACCATTCCGCACGAATATGCCCTTGAGTACGGCACCGACGTCCTCGAAATTCAGGACGATGCCATCCAGCCGGGACAGCGGATCTTCATCCTCGACGATCTCCTCGCCACCGGCGGGACGATGATGGCGGCGGTGGACCTGTTGCGGGGAGTCGGCGCCGATGTGGTCGGCGCGGCGTGCATCATCGAGCTGGCGTTTCTCAACGGCCGCTCCCGGCTCGAGGTCCCGTTCTGCTCGCTGGTGACCTACGATCAATAGGTCGCGTCGTTAAGTCGCGCGCATCTCATGACCCTCGTTGCCCATCGCCGCTCTGGGCCAGCGCATGGGCCGCGACCTTGCGCATCAGCGTCGGCAGCGCCTGCCGATCCAGCTGATCGACCTTGCACCAGATGCCACCCGCGACGGTCCCGCCGGCCGTTGTCGCCGTCACCACGGTAAGGGTCAGCACGAAGTGGGTGAAGCCGTGGCTGACGCTACCCGCTAGCGGCCGCCACTCGGCTGCGATCGGCGCGGCATTGCGGGCTTCTTCCAGGGACCATGGCTCCGCCCGCCACTCCGTCGAGGGAATTTCCATCATCCCGCCGAGCAGGCCTGTTTCCGGCCGTCGTCGCAAAAGGACGGCGCCGTGCCCGTTCGCGGCCCAGAACGCGGTGCCGTGAAGCTGCGGCCGCGGTTTCTTCCTCGCCTTGATCGGGTAGCGCTCCGGCGCCCCCTGTTCGGCGGCACGGCAGTCGCTGCGGAGCGGGCACGTTTCGCACAGCGGTTGCCGCGGCCTGCAGATGGTGGCGCCGAGGTCCATCATTCCTTGCGCGAAATCACCCGGCCGTGCTGTCGGTGTCAACGCGCGTGCCAGCGCCTCGATCTGCGGTCGCGCCCGCGGCAGGTCTGCTTGGAGGGCGACCAATCGGGCGATCACCCGGGTGATGTTGCCGTCGACCGGAGAGGTCGGCCGCGCGAACGCGATGGCGGCGATCGCGGCGGCGGTATAGCTGCCGATGCCGGGCAACTGCTGCAACGCCTCCTCGGTGTCGGGAAACCGGCCATCATGGCGCGCGGCGACCGCCTGGGCGCAGGCATGGAGATTGCGCGCCCGCGCGTAGTAGCCGAGGCCGGCCCATGCCAGCAGCACATCGTGCAACTCGGCCGCGGCGAGATCCTCGACGCGCGGCCAGCGTTGCACGAACCGGTGAAAGTAGGGCACCACCGCTGCCACCGTCGTCTGCTGAAGCATGATCTCGCTGAGCCAGACATGGTAGGGGTCGGGCGAGGATCCCGGCTCCGCGCGCCACGGCAGCACGCGGCGGTTGCGGTCATACCAGGCGAGCAGACGGCGGCGCATCCGCTGACGTGTTTTGATGTCGCGCATTGCATTCATCTTGTATTCCATGTGTCTTGTTCCTACCATAAGCAGTATCGGGATGTGTGCCGATCAAAGCAGAACGCCCCGATCGGCAGCGGATACAGGCAATGCGCGCTGTGGCGGCACCTCTGGGAAAGTTGACGGCTCCGCTGTTTCGGCGGCGGGGCTTCGTCGATGGTGTCGTGGCGGCGGAATGGGTCGCGATCGTCGGCGATCGTCTTGCCGAGCACACGGTTCCGGAGCGGATTGTCTTTCCGCCGCGCAAGCATAGCGACGGAACCTTGAAGCTGCGCGTCGGCAGCAGCGGCCTCGCCCTGGAACTGCAACACGTCCAACCCCAGCTGATCGAGCGAATCAACGGCTATTTTGGCTTCCCGGCGGTCAGCCGCATCCAGCTTTTGCACGGTCCGGTCCCGCCGCGCCGGTGTCGAGGCAACGTTCGGCTGCGAGAACTGACGTCCGACGAGCAGCAGCAGATCACCGATGCGTTGGCCGGCATCGCCGATCCGGAACTGGCCGAAGCGCTTGAAAGTCTTGGCCGTTGCGTCCTCGGGCGCGAGCGAGAGGCGTGAGCGGTGATGCGGTTGCCGCGGGCGGCGGCCGGGACTGACGTCGTTTTCTGGAATCGTCGCCGATGCCGCTGATGCTTGCGGCCGGCGATTTTGCTCTCCTATAGTCGAGAAACAGCATGGTGGAAGCGAGGGGAACGTGCGCCATCTAAGACAGGTTCTGGGACTGGTTGTTGTCGCCCTGATCTGGTCCGCTGCCGCAACGGCCAGCGATGCCGTCCTTCAGGAGCATGCGCTCGGTGCCGACGATGCACCGGTGACGATGATCGAGTTCTCGTCGCTGACGTGCCCGCACTGTGCGGACTTCCATGCAGAGACGCTGCCGAAGATCAAGGAGCAGTATATCGATACAGGCAAGCTGCGGCTGGTCTATCGCGACTATCCGCTGGATCCGTTGGCGACGGCGGCGGCAATGCTGCCTCACTGCGTCGCCCCGGAGCGCTACTTCGGCCTGCTGGAGACGCTGTTCCGCAGCCAGTCCAGTTGGGCGCGCAGCGAGCACCCGGCCGCGGAGCTGGAGCGGCTGGCGCGATTTGCCGGCCTGTCTTCGGCCGATTTTCAAGCCTGCCTGAACAACAGCGATCTTCTTCAGGCGATCCAGCAACGGGCGGAGGCGGGTCGCCGTGAGTATTCGATCACCTCGACCCCCACCTTCATCATCAACGGGCAGCGGATTGTCGGCGCTACGGATTTCGAGGAATTCCAGAAGGTCATCGAGCAGAAGCTGGGATCCACCGGCAACACCGCGCCGGCAACCGACTCCGCGTTGGCGAGCGACGGCGGTTCCGATCCGTCCGGCTGGCTGGCACGGCAATGGGATCGCCTCCGGAGCTGGTGGAACGGATAGCGGTCCCCCGCTCACACAGGACCGTTGCCGAGGATGCCCAAGGACAATCCGCCGCCCCTTCCGGAGGCCCTGCAGCGCCCTCTTTTGCAGTTCGATAAGCTGCGCATCGCTGGCTTCAAGTCGTTTGTCGATCCCGTCGAACTGCTGATCGAGCCCGGTCTGACCGGCATCGTTGGGCCGAACGGATGTGGCAAATCCAACCTCATCGAGGCGCTGCGCTGGGTGATGGGGGAGTCGTCCGCCCGGCAGATGCGGGGCAGCGAGATGGATGACCTCATTTTCAACGGCACGGCGGCGCGCCCCTCGCGTGACGTCGCCGAGGTGGTCGTTCAGCTCGGCAATGCGTCACGGGCGGCGCCGCCGCCGTTCGACGGCTTCGAGTCGCTGGAGATCAGCCGCCGTATCGAGCGTGCGCGCGGCTCCACCTATCGGGTCAACGGCAAGGAGGTCCGGGCTCGCGATGTCCAGCTGCTGCTGGCGGATTCGGCGACCGGAGCGCGCTCGAGCGCCATCGTCAGCCAGGGGCAGGTCGGCAGTCTGATCGCGGCCAAGCCGCAGGATCGCCGGATCATCCTTGAGGAGGCGGCCGGGATCACCGGCCTGCATTCGCGGCGTCACGAGGCCGATATGCGGCTGCGCTCGGCAGAAGCGAACCTGGAGCGGCTGGAGGATGTGGTCACCGCTCTGGAAACCCAGCTTTTGGCGCTGCGCAAGCAGGTTCGGCAGGCCGGGCGCTACCGGACCCTGTCCGAGCAGATTCGCGCGACCGAGGTTCAGTTGTCGGCGCTGCGCTGGAGAGCGGCCTCGGCGGTATTGGCCGAGGCGGAGCGGCGTGCCGCCGAGGCAGGTGCGGCGGTCGAAGCCGCATCCCTGAGCGCCGATGCCGCCGGCAGGCGGCAGGCCGCCGCCGCGGCGGCGCTGCCGGCGTTGCGCTCTCAGGACGCGGAAGCGGCCGCCGAGCTTCAGCGTCTGACCTTGGCGCAGGATGGGCTCGATGCCGAGGAGCGCCGCGTGGCGGAGGATCGGCACGGCTGTCAGCTTCGGCTTGAGCAGGCGCTTGCCGATCTTGAGCGCGAGCGAACCCTGGTTGCCGATGCGAGCGCCGCGCTCACCCACCTCGACGCGGAGAGAGTGCGCCTTGAGGCCGCGCGGGAAGGGGAGCAGGCGGCCCAGGCAGCGGCATCGGCCGCGCTGGCGGAGATCGGCGACGAGGTCGAGCGGCTCGACGCCGCCGTCGCCGCCCTGACCGCCGCGGTGGCCGCGGAAGATGCTACCCGGGGCGCCATTCACCGCAAAATCACGGATCTCGAAGCGCGCGCCCGGCGGCTGGCGGCGCGGGCGGCCGATCTCACTGCCGAGCGGTCCGCTCTGGAGCGCAAGCGCGAGGAACTGGATGGCACCGAGACGACGGCGGCCGCGCTTGCGGCTGCGTGCACCGCGCTGGAGGACGCCCGCCACCATGTGACCGCCGCAGATGACGCGCACACGGCCGCTGCCGGCGCGGCGGCGGATGTGCTCGCCGCCCACCAGCAGGCTGCGGCGGAACACGGCCGCCTGCTAGCCGAAGAGACGGCTTTAATCGAGGTGCTGGCCCTGGACGGCTCCTCCGCCCGGGACGCGCCGGTTGTCGATGCCTTGGTCGCCCAGCCGGGGCTGGAGGCTGCGGTCGCGGCGGCGCTCGGCGATGATCTGTTGGCGCCCCTTGAATCACCGCAATCTGCGGACTCTGCGGCGCCGCTGTGCTGGCGCACCCTCGCGCCGGTCGATCCGGTGCCGCCGTTGCCGTCCGGAAGCGAACCCCTGGCGGCTCTTGTCACCGCGCCGCCGGCACTGGATCGCCGGTTGAGCCAGATCGGCCTTGTTGCCGATCCGGATCAGGGCGACCGCCTGCAACCTGCGCTTCTGCCGGGCCAGCGCCTGGTCACGCGCGACGGTGCGCAGTGGCGATGGGACGGCTTGACGGCAACGCCCGCCGCTTCGTCGGCGGCGGCCCGGCTTCGCCAGCGCAACCGTCTGAACGCGGTGCGCACCTGTATCGCCGCTGCCGCCTCCGCCCTGCAAGGGGCGACGGAACGGCTGGCGGAGGCGCGGGCGCTTGCGGCGGCGAAGGCGGATACGGCTCGGCAGGCGCGTGCTTCGGTGCGCGCGGCGGAGTCGGCCGTAAGCCGGGCACGGGAGACGCATGAGCGCGCGCGCGAGCGGCTGGCGAAGTCTGCCGCTCAGCTTGCGGGTCTCGAGGCGACGTTGACGGCGGTAGAAGGCGAACAGACGGAAACCGAGGCCGCGCTGGCGGCCGCTCTCGCGGAGCGCACTCATCTTCCCGATCCCTCCGCCGCGCGCGACGAGTTGGCGGTGCTGCGGCGCGCGCTGAGCGATGCGCGGGCCGTGCAGGCGGAGCGGCGCTTGGCGCAGGATGCTTTGCTGCGGGAGGTGGAGGCGCGGCGCCGGCGACTGGATGCGGTGGTCCAGGATCGCCAGTCCTGGTGCCATCGCCGGGAGACCGCATCGCAACAACGGACCGTTCTCGATGCGCGGCATCGTGCGGCGGAGGCCGAACTCCACCAGCTGGCCGATCTTCCCGCCGCGATCGCGGCCCGCCGCGCCGCCCTGATGAGCGAGATGGAGGGGGCCGCCGCCGCCCGGCGCACGGCGGCGGACCGGCTGGCTGTGGCCGAAGGCGTGCTGGCCGAGGCCGATCGGCTGGCGCGCGCCGCCGCGGGCGCACTGAGCGAGGCGCGGGAGGCTCGCATTCGGGCGGTGGCGGCCGCCGAACAGGCCGAGGCCACGTGCCAGTCGCTGGCTGCCCAGATCCGGGAGAGCCTCGGCATCGACGTCTCGCAGCTAAACGCCGCGGCCCGCAGCGATGATGCGGCGCCGCAGGCGGCGGGGCCCGAGATGGAGGCGGTCGAGCGGCGTCTGGATCGCCTGCGACGGGATCGTGAAATGATGGGGCCGGTCAACCTCTGCGCCGATCAGGAGGCGGGCGAGCTGGATGGCAGGATCAAGAGCCTGCTCGCCGAGCGGCGCGACCTCTTGAGCGCGATAGCCAAGCTGCGGCAAGGGCTTGGCGCACTCGACCGGGAGGGGCGGGAACGGCTGATGGCCTCCTTCGCCGATGTCGACCGCCATTTCCGCGAATTGTTCGTGCGGCTGTTCGGGGGCGGCCGCGCCCATCTCACTCTCACCGAGTCGGACGATCCGCTGGATGCCGGCCTCGAAATCATGGCCAGTCCGCCCGGCAAACGGTTGCAGTCGCTCTCGCTTCTATCGGGTGGCGAGCAGGCGCTGGCGACGCTCGCCCTTGTCTTCGCCGTGTTTCTAAGCACCCCCGCACCGATCTGCGTCCTCGACGAGGTCGACGCGCCACTCGACGATGCCAATGTCGATCGCCTCTGTGCCCTGCTCACCGATCTGACGGCGCGGAGCGGGACCCGGTTTCTGATCATCACCCACCACCGGATGACGATGGCGCGGATGGATCGCCTGTTCGGCGTCACGATGGCCGAGAAAGGCGTCTCGCAACTGGTTTCGGTGGATTTGGTCGGCGCCGCTCGGCTGCGCGAGAGCGCCTGACCGGCCAACGGGGTGCGGCTGTCGTGTGCCGGCCGCTCAGGGGGTGCCGCTCAGGTGGTGCCGCTCAGGGGTGGCCAATCAGGGATTGAACGAAATCCGCGCGGGCGAGATGTACGATCGCACGGCAGCAGGGGTTTCCGAGACCTCCGCTGCATTCTGGTCGTCGACATGATTGGCCGAGAGATCGATCTGCTGCTCCGGACCGAAGAACAGCAAAAAGATGGCGGTCAATGCGGCCACCTTGATGGCCAGCCAGACGCCGATTTCGCGCACGAGCAGATGACGAAACATGTCTCTCTCCTGGTTCACGACCCTCAATTCGGCGCGGATTGCCGACGATCATACGCTAGCGTAGGAAACGCCGCCCGAACAGCGCAAGGGGCTGGATGAGAAGTGCCGCATATTAGCCGCGCATGTTGCGCAGCTGCAACAACCCCTTTTCGCCAGCGCCCGACCCCGTAGTGTAGCCAGGCTCGGCCCACAGCACCACCCGCCGGCTCTTTTCGCGGCTCTGCCTAGAAAATCAATGCCAGCAGACCGATGACCACGAGCAAACCGATCAGGAAAATGATGCCGATGGTTCCGCCAATGAATTTCAGCATGGGGCTCTCCTTGTTGTGCGCGGGACAGCGGTGGACTGCAGGACGGGTGCGAGGCATCGTTTCGGGCCTCGCCATTCCCCCACCGGTCCCGAATCAGTGAATTCACCAAGGGTAACGAAACTCGTGCGGCAAGGTTCCCGCGGTACAGGGCCGCTGACGGCATGCGGCGTCCCAGTAACCACCATCAAGGAGGGATCGGCCACGGCGATGAGGCCGAGGTAAGGAGCGAAGGAGAAGATGGTGGAAAGCAAGCCGAGGACAATAAACAAAGAGTATGCCGATCACTCACGGCCCCGCCCTCCTCATCGCCCTCGTCATCACACAGACCGCCGCCATCGACATCACGCGAGGATCGTTCATCGATTTGCGCATCCAAACCAGAGAGCGGCGTTTTCCGGAGAACGGCGGTTGTACGCAGCAAGTTCCATCCGATTAGCGGCACTTGGCTCGCTGGTGATCAGAACGCCGCTTTTGGTGGAACTTGCCGCAAGCACCGGCGTTGACTTCGGAAGGGGTGAGGCCGGCGAAATGAAACAGGTTTGGGAATATCCCTGACATGGCGGATGGGAAGAAGAAGTCGCCGAGCCCTCGGCCGTGGTACCGCAAGCGCGCGCTTCGCATCGCCGCCGCCGTCCTCGTCGCGGCGGGGGTGCTGGCCGTTGTGCTCGTTTTTGCGCCGACTTATGCCGCGCGCTGGTACGCCGCACAGTTGCTGGAGGATGCGGGCGTCTCGGCCGAGGGGCTGGACACGCTCGACGTCGATATCTTCCAGCGCCAAGCTTCCATCGGCCCATTCCGATTCCGGTCGGGCGAGGCGCCGCATGGGAAGGTGGAACGCGCGTCCTTTGAGCTCAGCTACACGGCGCTGCTTTATGGGCGCCTGTTGTTCCGCAGCATGAGTGTCGGCGGCCTCGACATCCGGATCTCGCCCGCTCCCGAAGGCTCCGTCCTTGTCAATGGCGTCGATATTGACCGCCTTGCCGCGTCGGAAGAGGCGCCGGAGGAGAAAACCGCCGAACCCTGGGAGATCGGTTTCGACACCTTCAGGCTGCGGGACGCGGAAATCACGATGACACGCCCCGCCGGCGAGCCGGTCTCGATCGCGATCGACCGCGCGGACATCGACGATCTGAGAACGTGGGCGCCGAACCAGCCGGGCACGATCTCGATGGCCGCCAATGCTGGCGGCATCCCCCTCGACGCAAGCGGCACGATCCACCTTCTTGACAGCGTTTTTGCCGCTGATCTGCGACACACCATCGGCCCGGCCGGGATTGATCGGCTTGTGGACCTGTTGCAGGTGCAGGGTCTGGCTCAGGCAAAGGGTCGCATGGCGATGAACCTGGAGCAGGATCTCGCCGTTGCCGCCGACGGCTCGGTGCGGACCGCATTGTCGGGCACCGCACGATTGTCCGATGCCTCGCTTTCCGACGCCGCGGGCGCGGCTGTCCGCGTGCAAAGCGCCGAGCTTGCTCTGTCGGACCTGCAGCTGACGGTCGATCCCGGCGGCGCGATCCGGGGGACGGCGCAAGCGAAGGGGAACGCTGAAGCCATTGCGTTGTCGGCGGCAGGGGCGGGACCTCTCGATGTTTCCGCCGAAACGCTTGCCGTCGATCTCGCGCCCGTCACTTGGGATGGAAGCCGGCAAGCAGCGTCAGCAACGGCCGAAGGTGTCGTCGCGGTCACCGGCTTGGCAGCGTCCACGGAGAATATGAAGCTGGACAGCGATCGGGTTCGCCTCGGTGTTACCGGCCTCGCGTTGGATATCGCGCCGGACGGCGCACTTGCGTTGTCAGGCAAACCCGATCTCTCGCTGGCGGGCCTCGTGCTTTCCGGAGATGTTCAGGCCTCCGCCGACACGATCACGCTCGATCTTTCGTCCTTGCGCGCCGACACCGGCGGGCGACGCACGTCGATCGACGCCGTCGGATCGGCCAGCGTTGGCGCGGCTGACCTCCGGCTTCCGAGAGCCGGCGAGGAGCCGGCGCTCAGCACCGAGTTCGAATCGCTGGAAGTCGCGTTCCAGCAATTCACAGCAGAGGTCGGGGGGGCGGACAGCCCGCAATGGCAAGGCCGGTTGGATGTGCAGCTCAGCGGTCTCAGCGGAAAGGCGGGGGACGAAGGGGATCTCGCCCGCGCACAGATCGGTCGCCTCGACGTGGAAGAGGTTGAGGCCGGCGAGGAGATGGATATCGCCGCGCGGGAGGTGGCGGTTGCGGATGCCAACGTGGTGGTCACGCGCCGCTTTATCCAGGAAATCCAGGGATCCGGCTCCGGGGAGGACGCTGCGGCAGCGCCGGGCGAGGACGGCGGCGAAGCGGCGAGCCTCGAGGTGGGGCGGTTTCATACCGTCGGCGATGCCGAGATCCGCTTTCGCGACCGGATGATCGATCCGACCGTCCAGTCGCGGCTGAACATCGATCAGTTACAGGTGGAGAATCTCGACACCGCGCGGCCCGACCAGCAGGCGCAGGTCCGCCTCATCGCGGTGCTGAACGAGTTTACCGACGTGCGCGTGAGCGGGCAGGTCTCCCCCTTCGCGGATCAGCCGCAATTCGATCTCGACGCCACCGTCGAGGGCTTTGATCTGCCCGAAGCCTCGCCTTACGCCCGGGAATATGCCGGCGTCCAGGTCCAGTCGGGCCAGTTGACGGCGGAGGCCGATGCCGCCGCGGACGAAGGAGAATTGGACGCCACGGTCGATCTGACGGTAAGCCGGCTTGGTGTTGAGAAGGTGGCTGACGGTCCGCTCTCCGGCATCCCCGTCAAGACGGGGCTCGCCCTGCTGGAAGGGCCGGACGGAAAGATCGCGCTGACCCTGCCCATCTCGGGCAGCCTCGACGATTTGGAGTTCGACTTCAGTCAAGCCATCAATCAGGCGATCGGCGGCGCTGTCCGCAGCGCCATCGGGACGAGCTTTAAGATCCTGTTTCCGCCGGCCGGCATCGTCTCTGTGCTGTCCGGCGACAAGGGGGCCGAGGTCGAGGACGTTCCGTTCGAGCCCGGCTCGGCCGAGCTGACCCAGCAGGCGCGAACGATCGTCGAGAGCTATGCGGAACTGCTGGCGCGCCGGCCCAGACTGACGCTCGAAGTGTGCGGCCGCGCCACGGCGGCCGATCTCGGCGCGCATCGCGGCGAGCCCGCCGAGGGCGAACCCGCCGGGCGAGCGGCCGGCAGCGCTGGCCAGGAAGCGCCGCAACTCGATGCCGGCGCGGCGATGGCGCCCTTGCGCGAACTTGCGCTGGAGCGGACACGCGCAGTTCGGCGCTACCTGATCAGCCAAGCCGGCTTGCCGTCGGACCGCGTCACCAGCTGCCGTCCTCAGGTCAATCCCGAGAGCAGCGGCGCGCCGAGAGCAGAGGTATCGCTATAAGGCACGACTTCCGGCCGCCCGCGTCATGTTGCGGGCGGCGTGCAAGCGTGCCGGCTGCCGCACCTTTAGCGCCGTTTGCCGCAGTCCCTTGATCTTCTAGAGCGAACGTGACGCGCCTTTCATCGGCGCGGCCCGGAACTCGCCGCAATCGGGTTCGTTGTAGCCTATTGGCGGACCGGCTTACCCCTTGCTCAAGAGGTGCAGAATGGTAGCGAATGCCTCCGACGTCCTGGTACAGACGCTGATCGACTGGCAAGTCAAACATGTCTTCGGCATCCCCGGCGATGGCGTGAACGGCATCATCGAGGCCTTCCGAAAGCGCCAAGATGAGATCGCGTTCGTTCAGGTGCGGCATGAGGAAGCTGCCGCCTTGGCCGCCTGTGGCTATGCCAAATACACGAACACGCTGGGCGTTTGCGTCGCCACCTCCGGGCCTGGTGCCATTCACCTGTTGAACGGTCTCTACGATGCCAAACTGGATGGGCAACCGGTCCTCGCGATCACTGGCATGCAATTCCATGACCTGATCTCGACCTGGACGCAACAGGACGTCGAGACCGACAAGCTGTTCATGGACGTCGCCCGCTACAACGCACGGGTGATGGGAGCAGCCCACATGCGCAATGTCGCGACGCTTGCCTGCCGCACCGCGCTGGCCTACCGCTGCGTGTCTCACATCACGATTCCCGTCGACCTCCAGGAGCAAACGGCTCGCGAGGACGAGCGCTCTAAGCGCAACGTGTCGGGCCACAATGTCAATGCGCTCAGCATGAATGCGCGGCTGCCCGCCGAGCAGGATTTGCGGGCGGCCGCAGACGTGCTGAATGCGGGCCGCAAGATCGTCATCCTCGCCGGGCGCGGAGCGCTGCGCGCGACCGATGAGTTGGAGATGCTGGCCGACAAGTTGGGGGCTGTCATCTGCAAAGCGTTGCTCGGCAAAGCTGCCGTTCCCGACGACAGCCCGTTCACGTCCGGCCAAGTGGGACTGCTTGGGACCAGCCCCTCGCAGGAGGCGCTTGAAAACTGCGACACGTTGCTGATCGCCGGATCAAGCTTTCCCTACATCGAATATTATCCGAAGCCGGGCCAAGCGCGCGCGGTGCAGATCGAACTCGATTCGATGCGCATCGGCTTGCGTTATCCGGTGGAGGTCGGGGTTGTCGGTGACTGCCGGAACACGCTGGCGGCCCTGATCCCAATGGTCGACCGACACGAAGATCGCGGCTTCCTTGAAAAGATGCAGGCTGGTAAGCGCGCGTGGGACAGCCTGATGGAAGAGCGCGGCACCCGCCAGGACATCCCGATGAAGCCGCAAGTGGTTGCCTGGGAACTGGGCAAACGGCTGCGGGACGATGCCATCATTTCCTGCGACAGCGGCACCATCACAACGTGGTGGGCGCGGCAGATCCCGGTCAAGCGCGGTCAGATGCATTCGCTTTCTGGCAATCTTGCGACGATGGCGCCGGGCCTGCCGTACTCGATCGCCGCCCAAATTGCCTATCCGGACCGGCAGGTGGTGGCTTTCGTCGGCGACGGCGGTTTCTCCATGTTGATGGCCGATTTTGTGACGTGTGTGAAATACAAGCTCCCGGTGAAAATCTTCATCATCAACAACCAGTCTCTTGGTCAGATCAAGTGGGAGCAAATGGTTTTTCTCGGCAATCCCGAGTACGTCTGTGACTTGGCGCCGATCGATTTCGCAATGGTGGCACGCGCTTGCGGCGGTACCGGGTTCACGCTCAAAGATCCCAAGGACTGCGCCAAGACGATAGAGGAGGCGCTGAATGCGCCCGGCCCGGTGGTCGTCGATTGTTATGTCGATACGCACGAGCCGCCGATGCCGCCGAAAATCAAGCCTGGGCAGGCGCTCCAGTTTGCGAAAGCGCTGGCAAGCGGCACGCCGGCTGGGGGCAAAATTGCGCTGACAGTCGCCTCGGACAAGGTCCGCGAGCTGATTTGAGCGAAGTTGCGCCGGCCCGGGGGCCGAGACGGAATCCAAGATGGGGACCTGTTGACCCGCCGCCGCCCATCTTTATGATGAGCAGGGGCCCCTGTGGCGGAATGGTAGACGCGGCAGACTCAAAATCTGTTTCCGGCAACGGAGTGGGAGTTCGAGTCTCCCCGGGGGCACCACAACGGACAACCTTGCCCGAGCAGGCTGATACGGCTTCGCGCCAGCTGCTGCGGTTACCGGATCCAGTCGAGACAGCCGGCAGCGAGCAGCGAGTTGCTGACCAGCAGCGCGCCGTGCCGGTAGAGCGCGCGGGCGTCACCGTTTTCGCTCACGTCGATCGCCCAGAGCTCGCCGGACGCAT